>DATGIS010000001.1:0-13358 GCA_035295625.1 Candidatus Acidiferrum sp.
GGCCATTTGTTTGACGTGTTTGGGCGAGACGAAGCTGACGGCGTCAATGTGTTTAAAGCCGGCGAGGACGAGTTCTTTGAGATAGTTCGCTTTGAACTCGGTGGGAATAATTTCCTGGATGCCTTGCCATGCGTCGCGGGGGCATTCGATAAGCTTAATCTGCTCAGTCATTGAAACTCTCCGGGATCCTTCTTCGGTATCGCTCCGCGACGCCTGACACCAAGCCTGCCACCAGCGACGCGACCGCAAGCGAAAACGACACGATCATCAAAAGAGAGGCCAGGGGAACAAGTCCACGTCGACCAAGAACGTTTTCTGCAACCCAGAAGAACGACGCAACGGAAGTAAACGCGAAAGCTATACCAAGCGCGAGAAGGATCTTAGCGACTGCGTATCGTCTAGTTTTGCCGGCCCCGTGCATTAGGTCTGAAGGACTCCGGTCTTGAATTCGCGAATTTCGGGGTTCAGCGCGGCGGATTCGAGGGCTGTGATGAGGGCGTCGCGAGTTTGAGCCGGATCGATGATGGCGTCGACCCAGAGGCGGGCGGCGGCGTAGCGCGGATCGGTTTGGTGTTCGTAGGTGGCGCGGACGGAGTCGTAAAGTTCTTTTTTTGCTTTCTCGTCGACCTTTTTGCCTTCGCGTTCGAGTTGCTTGAGTTTGATTTCGACGAGGGTGCCGGCAGCAGCGTCGCCACTCATAACGGCGTAGCGAGCGGTGGGCCAGGCGAAGATGAAGCGTGGGTCGTAGGCTTTGCCGCACATGGCGTAATGTCCGGCGCCGAAGCTGCCGCCGCAGATGACGGAGATTTTTGGCACCACGCTGTTAGACACGGCGTTGACCATTTTTGCGCCGGCGCGGATGATGCCGCTCCACTCGGCGTCCTTGCCAACCATGAAGCCGTTGACGTCGTGAAGAAAAATCAGAGGAATTTTGTTCTGATTGCAGTCGAGGATGAAGCGCGCGGATTTCTCCGCCGCTTCGGTGTAGATGACGCCGCCGAATTCGACGCGCTTTTGGTCGGAGCCGCGCGCTTGGGTTTGCACGTGCTTTTTTTGATTGGCGACGATGCCGACGGCCCAACCGCCGATGCGTGCGTAGCCACAGAGAATCGTTTCGCCATACTCGGCTCGGTATTCCTCAAATTCGCTGGCGTCGACGACGCGAGCGATGATTTCGCGCATGTCGTATTGCTTGGCCGGGTCGCTCGAATAGATGCCGTAGATTTCGCCTGCGGGGAAGAGCGGTTCGCGCGAAGCGGTTTTGCTGAAAATGGGAGCGGGAGGGTTGCCCATTTTGTCCACGAGGGCGCGGATGCGGGAGAGACAGGCTTCGTCGTTTGGCTCGCGGAAATCCACGGTGCCGCTGATTTGCGCGTGCATTTTTGCGCCGCCCAATTCTTCGGCGGAAGTTTTTTGGCCGATAGCAGCTTGTACGAGCGCGGGGCCCGCGAGAAACAAACCGGAGCCTTCCGTCATCAGGACGTGATCCGTCATGACGGGAAGATACGCGCCACCCGCGACGCACATGCCCATCACGGCCGTGAGCTGCGGAATGCCCATTGCGGACATGACGGCGTTGTTGCGAAAAACGCGGCCGAAATCGTCGGTGTCGGGAAAAACGTCTTCCTGGAGCGGGAGGAAAATCCCCGAAGAGTCGACGAGATAAATTACGGGGATTCGATTGTCGATGGCGATGTTCTGCGCGCGTATGACTTTTTTGGCGGTCATCGGGAAAAAGGCGCCAGCCTTTACGGTGGCGTCGTTGGCAATGACCATAAAATTGCGGCCGCAAACGGTTGCGAGGCCGGTGACTGTGCCGGCGGAAGGTGCGCCGCCCCACTCTTCGTACATTTCGTATGCGGCGTAGAGTCCCAGCTCGAAGAACGCGGAGCCTTTGTCGATCAATTTCTCGACGCGCTCGCGGGCGGTGAGACGCCCTTTTTTGTGTTGCGATTCGATGGCCTTTGCGCCGCCGCCTTCGCGGATGGTTTGCTCTTCGTTTTTGATTTGCGTCAGGAGTTCAACAATGCGGCGGGAGTTCTTTTCGAAGTCAGGCGATTTGCGGTTGACGTTGGAGCTCAGTGTGGACGCGGTCACGCAGCTTCCTCGATATGCATCGTTGCTAAATTCCAGTATAAGGTTTCGTGCAAAATTCCGCGAGCGGCTGACTCAAAGACCGGCGAGTTAATTTGGCTGAGCGGTCGTTTGATGGATGAAGTCGACGATATCTTGCGTCGAGGTCCCGGGAAGAAATATTTGGGCGATGCCGGATTGCTTGAGCGCGGGAATGTCGGCCTCCGGAATGATGCCGCCGACGAGAACGGTTACGTCGTCCATGCCTTTTTCGCGAAGCAATTTCATGAGCTGCGGGCAGATCGTGTTGTGTGCGCCCGATAGAATCGACAAGCCAATCACGTCGACGTCTTCCTGCACGGCTGCCGAGGCAATCATTTCCGGGGTCTGCCGCAATCCGGTGTAAATCACTTCCATGCCGGCGTCGCGGAGAGCCCGGGCGATGATTTTGGCGCCACGGTCGTGACCATCGAGGCCCGGTTTGGCGATCAACACGCGAATTTTCTTGGTCATCGGAAGGTCGGCCTCTGTCGGTTAAGTGATTGCCACTTCTTCGTAGGTGCCAAAGGTGTCGCGCATGGCGTCGCAAATTTCGCCGAGAGTGGCGTAGGCTTTGACGGCGTCGTAGATGAATGGCATCAAATTTTCTTTGCCCCTGGTGGCGGCACGGAGAGCGGTCAGGCGGCGAGCGACTTCGTCGCTGGAGCGTTCGGCGCGCACTTTGTTCAGGCGTTCCGCCTGGCGGTGCGCAACGCGCTCGTCGATTTGCAGAATGTCCAACGGTTTTTCTTCGGAAACGAAGGAATTCACGCCGACCATTAATTTTTCTTTGTTGTCGAGCTCGCGCTGGTAGCGGTAGGAGGCTTCGGCAATTTCGCGTTGGGGGAATCCGCGCTCGATTGCGGCGACCATTCCGCCGAGCGCGTCAATCTTGTTGATATAGTCCCACGCGCCGCGTTCGATTTCGTTGGTCAGCGTTTCAACGAAATAGGAACCGCCGAGCGGGTCCACGGTGTTTGTGACGCCGGTCTCGTGGGCGATGATTTGCTGCGTACGCAGCGCAATGGTCGCGGCAAATTCCGTTGGCAGCGCCCAAGCCTCGTCGAGCGAATTTGTGTGCAGCGATTGCGTGCCGCCCAACACCGCAGCGAGCGCTTGCAGCGCCGTGCGGACAACGTTGTTGTAGGGTTGCTGCGCGGTGAGCGAACAACCCGCGGTCTGCGTGTGGAAACGCAGGGCATACGACCGAGCGCTTTTCGAGCCGTAGCGCTCCGTCATCGCCTTGTACCAGATGCTACGGGCGGCCCGATACTTGGCAATCTCTTCGAAAAAATCGCTGTGCGCGTTGAAAAAGAAAGATAGCTGCGGGGCAAATTCATCAATTTCCAGGCCGCGGCGCAATCCCCACTCGACGTATTCCATGCCGTCGCGCAAGGTGAAGGCAAGCTCCTGAATCGCCGTCGAACCGGCTTCGCGGATGTGATAGCCGCTGATCGAAATCGTATTGAACTTGGGCGTATTCTTCACGCCGAATTCGAAGGTGTCTATGACCAGCCGCATGGACGGCTCCGGCGGATAGATGTATTCCTTCTGCGCGATGTATTCCTTCAGAATGTCGTTCTGCAACGTGCCGGAAATTTTCTTCCAATCGGCGCCCTGTTTTTCCGCGACCGCCAGATACATCGCCCAAATCACCGCCGCGGGCGAATTGATGGTCATCGAAGTTGTGACATCGGCCAGCGGAATCTGGTCGAACAAAACTTCCATGTCCGCGAGGGAACTGATCGCAACGCCGCACTTACCGACTTCACCCTCGGACAAGGGATGGTCGGAGTCGTAGCCCATCAGGGTTGGCAGGTCGAAGGCCGTCGAAAGCCCGGACTGTCCCTGCGAAAGCAGATAACGAAACCGCTGATTCGTATCTTCCGCCGCGCCGAATCCCGCGAACTGGCGCATCGTCCACAAGCGGCCGCGGTGCATGGTCGCGTGAATTCCTCGAGCATAGGGTGGTTCGCCCGGCTGGCCCAGATCCTTGTCAGGATCCCAGTCGGGCAGGTCGGCAGGCGTATACAGGCGACGAATCGGGTAGCCGGAAATTGTGGTGAACTGTTTTTGCCGCTCGGGACTCTTTTGCAAAGTGGGCTCGAGAATGTTCTTTTCCCACTCCAGTTCACGTTTGGAAGGTTTGCGCGCTGGTGCGGCATCGTGCGGTGCCAGCGTCTCGGTTTTGACGTGCTTGGAATCGCTCATCGCTGCGCTTTCCGCCGGAGCACCGTGTCGGCCAGACGTTCCATAACAATTTCTAATCGTAAGCGAAAGCGCAGCTTGGGGCAACAATCCGGCAGTGCGCAGGTTCCGCGCAAAACAAAAGGCCGGCCCGCGTTTAGCAGACCGGCCTGGCAGAAGGGAAGAAGCGGCTACTTTTCGCCCGCGGTTGTGCTTTCTGTGGCGTTCTTGCTCTCGATCTCCTTGTAGACCTTGTCCATGCCCACGACCTGGCCATGGAGTGTTCCGGGGATCATGGTCGCTTGTTCGACTTGCCCGGTCTTCGCGTCCGCGATGGTCACGCGGTTCACGTCGAGCGTCCGCCCGAGTGCGCGTTCGTAGTTGGCTTTGGCTTCGACGAGGTCGGTCAAGGCGCGCAACTCGGTACCTTGCGCGGCGATCAAGTCACGTTGCGTTTGAATGACCAGGTAAACGGTCGACGCACCGAGCTGGTATTTCTTCTGCTCGGCATCGAACGTCTGCTGTTGCAGTTCGCGCGCTTTGGAGGCCGCATCGACGCGGGCGCGGTCTTGTTCGAGCGCGATGAACGTGTTGCGCACGTCAAGCAACGCGCTGTTCTTCAGTTGTTGCATCTGCGCTTCAAGCTGGCGCTGGGTCAGAATGGCCCTCTGGTTGTCGGCTTGTGCCGAGCGATTGCGAATTGGAATCTGCACGTTCAACTGAACGTTGTAGTCGGGAAAATTATTGTGGAACACAGAACTCATCGCATCTCCGAGTCCGCCTTTTACGACCTGCGAACTCGTCGGAACAGTGACCGGAATGAAAGCGTTTATCAGGGCACCGTTTTGATCGATAAGCTGCGTGCCTTTGATGGTTTGCGATGTGAGCACCTGCGTTTGATTGCCCGCCAGTCCCACTGAGCTGTACTGCGCCGTGAGAGTGGCTGTTGGCAAAAGCGCGTTCCGCGTCGCGCCGATGTCAATCTGTCCGTTCTGGAGGTTGATCGCCTGCTCCTGAATGTCCGGCCGTTTTGCAAACGCCTCGCTCGCCGCTTGTTCAAAGGACGGCGCTTCGATGGCCTCCGGGCGATTTGGCAATTCGGTGGGAATAATCTCCAGATTCACCATGTTTGGAGCGAGCGGGTTTTTCGAAATGGCGTTCTTTAGGACCTGCGTCTGTTGCAATTGCGCGGTCTGCGCCACGATCAAGTTTTGGCGATCCGTGGCAAGTTCGGATTCCGCGCGAGTCACGTCGAGCGGCGCCATCGTGCCGATTTCGAGCTGCTTCTTGTTGTCGTTGTAGAGTTTTTCGGCCACGGTGACCGCCTGCTGCTGAACTTTCACGTTCTCGCGGGCATAGACCAATTCCCAATATGCGGTGATTGTGTTTGTAATCGTTGTGATGGCTTGCTGCGAAAAGGCCAGGTCGGCGATTCTGCGGTTGTTCTTCGCGATCCGAATATTTCGCGTGTTTACCGCCTTGCCGAAGCCGTTGAGCAATTGCTGTTGGAATCCAACAAAAATCGAGGACTGAACGGACGGGTTAAACAGGTTCGCCGGCGAAGTCGAAGAACTGCGAGTGTTATTCCATCCGGTGAAGAACGTCGTGCCGGTCTGAAATCCTTCCGAATACTGAGTATTAAAGGTCGAAGTGTGCAGAGCCAATCGCGCCAGGGAGGAAGCCCCGGTTCCCGTACCGGACGTCAGCGGGTTGTTCACGGGCACGTTGCGATCGTCGACGCTTATGGTTGTCGTAAGAGTTGGGTCGAAATTGATCAGCGGTGAATTAGATGTCGAACCTGCGAATGCCCCGCCCGGCGTTCCACCGCCGAATCCCCCCGCTTCCGCTTTCAAAATAGAAGTATCGGCGAGCCAGGGATTGTAACGTTGCACGATGATGTCAAGATTGTTCTGCAGCGCCAGTTCGACCGCATCCTGCAAGCTCAAGTTCAGTTTGCCATCCTGAATCATCTGGTCGATGCGCGGCGAGTTGGCGAGGCCGACCGGGTCCACAGAAATCGGTTTGTACGGCGCAAAGAGATTGGGGAATGGCTTCGGTGCTTTGTTGTATTTGTATTTCGCGACGCCGAGCGATACGGAAGGCACGGCATTCGTCGAAGAAGCAGGCGCAGGCGCCGCCGGTGCCTGGCTTTGCGGCTCCTGGGCGACAGCGGTCAACGCCGGCGTGATCGTCATCGTCGCAGCCATCGCGGTGGCCAGCAGCGGTCGAACAAACGTCTTCATCATGGTGTTAGGCATCCCCTCGCTTTGGAATCCATTTGGACGGATAAAATGTTTCTCAAATTAATAGAACGTTGGCGGAGCTGAATTTGTTTCAATTCGTTTCAACAAAAGGGACTTACGGCCGTTCCGAACTGCCAGGCGGCATCGTGGCTGGCGCCGAAACCACGGAAATGGCAGTCTAGCAGGCGCTCGCCGTCCTTGACAACGCAAACAGCCACCGCTAGGCTGCTGACAATTCGACGCTTACGGACGCCCGACGGTTAGCCGCGGGCCAAAGGAATGGGCTGATTGGACGCACGGCAAGAGTGGGTGAAGCTTTTTGAGAGGGCGGGAGCCATCCGCAAGGGCCATTTCGAACTTTCGAGCGGCCTGCATAGCTCTATGTACGTCCAGTGCGCGCAGGTTTTGCAATATCCGCGGTTTGCCGAGCGGCTGGGTCACGGTTTGGCAGCGCTCTTTGCGAATGATCGCATTGAGGCGGTCGTCTCGCCTGCGATGGGCGGCTTGATCATCGGCCAGGAAGTCGCGCGTGCCTTGCCGGAGCCTGCCGGCTCAATTGGCGGTGGCACGCCCGCAATGTTTGTCGAGCGCGACGCCAGCGGCAATATGACGATGCGCCGGGGCTTTGTGTTGAAGCCCGGCCAGCGCGTTTTAGTGATTGAAGACGTCTGGACGACGGGCGGGTCCACGCAGGAAGCGATTCGCGTCGTGGAGGAGGCGGGCGGGTGTGTTGTTGCGGCGGGCGCGCTCATCGACCGCAGCGGCGGCAAAATCGAATTTCCCGTCGAGTCGCAAGCGCTGCTCGATTTGCCGATCGCCAGCTACGAACCCGACGATTGCCCGCTGTGCCGCGAGGGAAGCGCGGCGGTGAAGCCGGGCAGCCGGTTTGTGCGCAGCGCGCCGTAAGAATTCTTGGACCGCGTGTGGTTTCGGAGTATGCTCGACGAATAGTCCTATGCAATTTCTCTTCTGCCCATGCTGTGGATCCGGTTTGCCGCCTCGCAAGCCCGGTTTCGTGCGTTTTTCGTGCCAGGATTGTCTGGCTGGACTGCGAATCGATTATCGCAACAGTCTGATCCGCATCATTCGGCGAATAGCCGCTGTCGTATGCTTGGGAAGCTACATCTATTTGCTCTACGAAGCGCAGTGGGCATATGCGTTTCTTCTTGTCGCAACCTGGCGGCGTTTCTTCTATGAAGTTGTTGCCCTGTTCGCACCGAAGCTCGAAGCAATCGTTGTTTCGCGCCCCTTGTTGCCGCACTACCGCGAGATCGCGACCAGCCGTGGACTTGTGGCGGAAGACTTTGGCACAACGATTCACCCGATGGGACTTTTCTAGAGTCTGCGAGCAATCTCCGGCGGAACATATTAGAATTTGGCTTGAATGCGATATTTCAAGCTGACGATTGCCTACGACGGCACCGACTTCCACGGCTGGCAAATTCAGAAAGACAAACCCACAGTGCAAGGCGAAATTGTGAATGTCTTGCGCCGCATCACGCAGGAGCAGATTCATCTGCACGGCTCGGGCCGCACGGATGCCGGTGTTCACGCGCTCGGCCAGGTTGGCAGTTTCAAAACGCAATCCACGTTGTCCGCCGGAGAATTTCAGCGCGCGCTCAACGCCATTCTGCCGCCCACCATTCGCATCATGAACGCCGGCGAAACCGGCCCTGACTTTAACGCTCGCTGGTCCGCCCGCGCGAAAATCTATCGCTACCGGCTGTATCGAGGCAAAGTCGTCCCGCCGAGCGAGTGGCGTTACGTCCTGCACTATCCGTTTCCGCTCGACGAAGAAAAAATGCGGGAAGCCGCGGCAAAATTCGTCGGGATGCACGACTTTGCTTCCTTCGCCGCGTCTACCGGTTCCGAGGACGACGACAAAGAACGCAGCACGGAACGCGAGATTTTCTCAACCGAATTGGCACGCAGCGTCGACAACGAAGAACTCGTCTTCACTGTCCGCGGCCGCTCGTTCCTGCGCTACATGGTCCGCAAAATCGTTGGCACGCTGCTCGATGTGGGCCGCGGCCGCTTGCAGTCAGAAGATATCGACAAACTCTTCGTGCTGCGCGATCGCTCCAAATCGGGACCTACTGTTCCGCCGCAAGGCCTCTGTATGGTCAAAGTTGAACACGAGGAAGCCTGGCGCGTGGGTCAGGCCTAGCTTTGCTATGAATTTACGGGGGCTTTATTATGAGTGAAGAGCTCAGGCTCGGGACTCGCTAGCCCTTCCACAGGTACTTGCCGCACGGGCAGGGAACCGTCTCCGTGGGTCGCTTCTTTTCCAAAGGGTGCCGACATACCGGACAAGTTTTCTGCCACATATTGATACCAGTCTTTTCCCCTTCTCGAATGGACCTTACAACATCGTAAGTCTGCCCCGCGGGCCTACCCCTGTCTGTTCCAGTCAGCACGTTAGCGAGCCGAGTATTACCGTTGAAAAGCGCGCTCTAAAAAAAAGAAGGCCCGATGCATGACATCGGGCCTTCTGTAATTCTGTCGCTAGGAACCGGTTATCTTGCTGTGGTCGCGGCTTTGGCTTTGTTCATATCCTGGACAAGGCCGAGCTGCTGCATCAGACCCAGAGCGTCCCAGTTGACGAAGCCTTCAAACATTTTGCCATTCGTGAAGCGTGCGATGCTCACGCCAGTGATGTGGAATTGCTTGCCGGTCGCGGCAATTCCGTTGAAATTGCCCTTATGAGTGCCGCGGCAAGACCAGCGAGCCACTACGGTTTCGCCTTCGGCAAGAATTTCCTCGATCGTCAGGCGAATGTCAGGAAACGCATTGCGGTAGAGCGCGACTCTCTTTTTCTCGCCTTCGGGACCACGGCCGACATCGGGCGTGGAATTGTCGTGGTGATTGTAAGTAGACGCGAAGAGCTCGTCCGTTACGGTCACATTACCCTTGTTCCAGACTTCTTCGAACAAACGGCGGACGCTATTTTTGTTTTGTTCAGACATGATAAATCTCCCTTTTGAAATATAAGAACTTCCTGCTCGCATCGAGCGAGCAGTGCTTGAGCAATCTGGCCGGAAACCGCTGGCGTTTTGGTTGTGCGAAACCTGTACGTCGAACAGGAGATAAGGCCCGCGCGAACGAATAGTAAGAACCTGATTGGCTCTGCCCTACTTGCGCTTGATGCGGGGCTTGTCCTTTAAAGAAACTGCGAATGGACTGAGAAGCGGGAGTTTCGCCTCAAACAGCGAAACCACGACTTGAGACTGTGCTTATTGAACGAGGGAGTCAAGGAGATTCGACATATTCTTTTGCTGTCGCAAAGTGTCGGCAAACGTAGATCGAGTCGATGTGGCTCACGAAAGCGACAGTCGCGTAGCCTGCGCCGGCTTCAGAAACTGCTGATTGCCGCAGCCTGTGTATCGTACACATCGAAGACCGTGAGCAACCGCGTCACTTGCAGGACGTCGTGGAATTTCTCGCCCAGATTGCAAAGCCGCACGGACGCACCCTGAGTTTTCGCGCTGACGTGAGCCGCGACCAGGGCTCCCAGTCCCGCGCTGTCGATATATTTAATGTTGGCCATGTTTAGAACGATTTTCTTTTTTCCCAGTTTGACCAGGCCTTTGACTTTTTCTCTGAGCGAAGTGCTCTCCTCGCCCAGTACAATGCGGCCTTCCATGTCCACCACGGACACGCCATCCACTTCGCTATCCTTCATGATCATTGCTAAGGACATACTCGTTCCTCCTCCGCTTAGCAAAACATTGCAGAGCGGCGGCTAAAGGAGACCACGGCATCGAAATCCAATATGTTCAAAAATGCACATTCCTTCGGGACCTCGTGGCCGAGGATAACTTGGAAATGAGCTCTTTCCATTTGCGCGTCTTCGCTCGCTTCCAGAATCGAATTCCAGCGAACTGCGGCCCCTTGGACAGACAGCAGGGACTGCCAATGCACCAATGCCGCATGAGGACTGCAGACTGGGTACCGCACGAATCGATTTTTCGATGTCTTTTCTGAAAAGTAGTGCCCATTGTGAGACTTTAATGATGGGTGCTTCGTATCTTCTTCACGTCGCGTCGAGCCCCAAACTGAAAGGAAATGCGATGGCGATTCTCTCTAATCCTCGTTTCCTTGCGGCCTACTCCGGTCTGCTGACGCTCGCTTTCTTCGTTGTTATTGCGTTCGGCGCAGCAGCACTGCACAACCGCACTTTCGGCACGATCACAGCCCGGCGAATTAACATTGTCGAACCGGACGGTACGGTTCGGTTGACCATCTCAAATCGCGCCGATTTTCCCGGTGCGTGGAATCGTGGCAAGGAATACCCTCGCCCAGACAGGCGAGATGCGGCCGGGATGCTGTTTATGAGCGACGAAGGTACCGAACAAGGTGGATTTATATGGGGCGCGGGGCAACTGCCCGACGGTTCAATCCAGAATCACGCTCATCTTAGTTTTGACCAATATGAGGAGAATCAGATTTTTGCGATTGATGCTGGGCAGGAGGGCGAGGAGAAGTTCTCTCGCATAACGATGCTGGACCAAGGGAACTACCCTATCGAGGAAAAGCGTAAAGCCAACGAGGCCATCGAAAAGCTTCCAGTGGAGCAACAGGATGCAGCCTGGACTAAGTTCTTCGCAACTCATCGAAGTGACGTGAAGAGGATGGAACTGGGACGGTCCGCAGATGGATCGGTCGGACTGCAACTGCGGGACCCCAAAGGACAAGTAAGAATTCTCTTGTCTGTGCGTCCGAACGGAGAGCCAATTATTCAATTCATGAGCGCGGACGGTAAGGTTCTTCGCAAACTTACTGGAGCCGCCAAGTAACACTTCACGACCAAGTCCCGGAAAACGGTGCAGCGGGAAACTGACTCGCCAGACCAACTTTGCATCGCTCCTGCGCAGCGTGGGCTGCGATATACTTTCGCCGCGATGAACGTAGAGCTTCTCCCCAATATTCGCTTCCAGCCCGCCAGTGACCAATCTCTTCTCGTCCACTTCGGTCAGGAGATCTCGCTCGAAACTCATCGCGAAATCGTTTCGTTTTTGAAATTACTGGACGCCAATCCGCTCCGAGGTATTGTGAATCTTCATCCGGCGTACTGCTCCGTCCTCGTACGCTTTGACGCCCTTCATTTCACCCATGCCGAAATCGAACAACAACTCGCGCCGTATCTTGGCCGGCTTCATGAATTCGGTGAGCCCAAGCCGCGTCTTCGCGAAATTTCTGTCTGCTATGGAGGCGATCACGGTGCCGATCTAGCCGAAGTTGCTTCTCTTCACGCCATTTCCGTGGAAGAAGTCATCCGCATTCATTGTTCCGCCGAATACTTCGTCTATTTTCTCGGCTTCGTCCCGGGCTTTGCCTATCTCGGCGGCCTCCCACGAGAACTGGAAACGCCGCGCCTTCCGTCTCCGCGCAAGAAAGTGCCTGCAGGCAGCGTCGCTATCGGCGGAAACCAAACGGGCGTCTATCCCATTTCAACGCCGGGCGGTTGGCGATTGATCGGCCAGACTCCCATCAAACTTTTCCGCCCGGAGAGCGAAGAAAAAAGTTTCCTCGCTATCGGAGACCGCGTGCGCTTTCTCCCAATCTCCGCTCAAAAATTCGATGAGCTCGCGGCCGCATGAACACGATTCGCATACTGAAACCCGGCGCATGTACGACTGTTCAGGATTTGGGACGGCCGGGTTTTGGGCCGATGGGTATTTCTCCTTCGGGAGCCGCCGATCCCGTTTCGCTTCGCATCGGCAACCGCCTCGTCGGCAACCCCGAGAATGCTGCCGCCTTGGAGATGACTCTTTCTGGCGGGCATTTTCTTTTCTCCGGCACGACGGCGATCGCTGTCACCGGTGCTGATTTCTCCGCAACTCTGCGCGGAACGAGAATTCCCAGCTACACCTCAATCGCCGTCGATCCCGGCAAAGTCCTCGAATTCGGATGGACGGCCAATGTCGCCCGTTGTTACCTGTGCGTGCAAGGCGGCATCGACGTTCCCGAATTTCTCGGCAGCCGTTCCACGCATCTGCTGAGCGGCAACGGAGGCTATCAAGGAAGGGAACTTCGCAAAGGCGATGTGCTGAATGTCGGACCGCCCCCGTCGAATTCTCGGCCTCGACAGCTTTCCGGGCAGGGACACGCCAATCTCGTCCCGCGCAAAGTCTTTCGCGTCACGGAAGGCCCTCAGTGGTCGATGTTCTCGGAATCCGCAAGACGGTCTTTTTTCGGGCAGACCTATCGCGTGTCTGAAGTGGCGGACCGCACCGGGATCCGGCTCGATGGACAGCCACTGGAACTATCGGCGGGCAGCGATATGCTTACAGAAGGAGTCGCGCTCGGTGCCATTCAAATTCCCCGCGATGGTAAACCAATTATTCTCTTCGTCGAGCAACAAACCACTGGCGGCTATCCGAAGATCGCGAATGTCATCGCCGCCGATCTTTTTCGAGTCGGCCAGTTGCGAACAGGCGATGAAATTCATTTCGAGTCGGTCAGTCTGGAGACGGCGCGCTCCCTGCTTTTGCGTCTGGAAGCATATCTTTCTTCGCCGGAGTTGATTCGCGAATGACTCGCATCGACCTAAATTGCGATATGGGAGAACTCCCCGAAGCGATTACCGATGGCTCGCAGGAATCACTGATGAAGTGGCTCAGTTCGGCCAACATCGCGTGCGGCGGCCATGCCGGCGATTCGCAAACCATGGAAACGACGATTCGTCAGGCCCTTCGGCACAATCTCGCGATTGGCGCTCACCCTGGTTATCCCGACCGCGAAAATTTCGGCCGCATCGAACTGAAACTTTCATCGAACGAAGTCGCCGAATTCGTGTTCGAGCAAGTTTCTGCG
>DATGIS010000002.1:0-8973 GCA_035295625.1 Candidatus Acidiferrum sp.
CTCCCAGGCCGAGCCATCTCCCTGGAGGCATTGCTGGACCAGTTGGACGTCCTGCTCCAACGCTTCATCAGCCTCGAATCCTAAAGGTCTCTCGGCCTATCAGAGTATGGAACGAAAACTGCAGCCAAAATGTTCCCTGAGCCGACAGCGGGTAAACCGACCGAATGGAGGGCATCTTACCGGGGTAGTGGAAGGGAAACAAGCCCTGTCCTAACAATAGTTTGGAGGCGAGCTTGACGGAGGGGGTCGAGGTCAGTAGGCTCAGAGGCTCATGCGGACGGGGCGAAAGAAGTTATGGCTGGGGGCGGCGGCGCTGGTGCTTTTGGGCTTCGTTCTGTACCGTTCTCGAGGGGCACTGCACCTGGGGGATTTTAGCGGCGGCAAGCTTTGGGCCGCGATTCGAAGCGCCAACCCACTCGACATTTTACTTTCGCTAGTGCTGATTTACGGTTGCTACGCGCTGCGTTCGCTGCGCTGGCAAGTTTTCCAGAAAAATTTGGGGAAGGCGGAGTTCTGGCCGATTTATCGCATGACGCTGGCCGGATTCGCGGCGGTGTTTGTGCTGGGGCGCGCGGGCGAGCCCGTGCGGCCGTTGCTGCTTTCGCGCAAAGCGAAAATTCCCGTCGCGGATACGTTTGGAATTTACGTGCTGGAACGGCTGTTTGATTTTGCGAGCAGCGCGGTGATTGCGGCAATCGGATTGTTGCTGTACGCGTCGCAGGAACATGTGGACGGACCGGCGAGTGTAATCGCCAAGGGTGCACGAACGGCGGGCGTGTTGCTTGCGGCGGGAGTGGTTGGGACGATTGCGTTTCTGGCGTATTTGCGGCTCCACGGCGGCGGAATGGTGGAGCGGCGGTTGCAGGGGTGGGTCAGCGCACAGGGCTGGCGCGCAAGCGTTGCGAAAATTGTTTTGGGATTCGTGCGTGGAATTCAGACGATTCGAACGTGGCGGGATTTGGCGGAGGCCGTTTTTCTTTCGGTGATCCACTGGTATTTTGTGGCGCTGGTTTATCTGTTTGTTTCGCACGGATTCGGCGGACGATTGTCTTTGTTGACGGTGGGAGATTGTTTGTTGTTGCTGGCGATTACGCTGGTGGGATCGATTTTGCAATTGCCGACGGTGGGCGGCGGAGCGCAGGCGCTGGCAATCTTTGCATACACACAGGTGTTTGGAGTAGAAAAAGAGGCTGCGGTGGCGGCGGCGCTGGTGCTGTGGCTGATTACGTTTGCGTCGTGCAGCATTGCGGGGATTCCGCTGTTGATTCGTGAAGGCGTTTCGTTCGGGCAATTGCGGGAGATGGCGGAGCAGGAAAAAGAAGAGCTGGCGCATGAAGCGGAGCGTGGCGCGTCCCAGGGCGGCCGCGGAGGAAACGGATGAAGTGTCCATTTTGCGGACATACGGATGACAAGGTGATTGATTCGCGCGAAGGGCGAACCGGAGACACGATTCGGCGGCGGCGCGAGTGTTTGAAATGCGAGCGGCGATTCACGACGTACGAACGGATTGACGAGATTCCGTACATGGTCATCAAAAAGGATGGCCGGCGCGAGCGATTTGAGCGGCAAAAGATTTTGCAGGGGCTTTTGAAGGCTTGCGAAAAGCGGCCGGTGCCGACGCCGAAGCTGGAAGCAATAGTGGATGAGATTGAAAGCGTCGTGCATGAAGCGACGGAGCGCGAGCTAACGACGACAGAGATCGGCGAACAGATTATGCACCGGTTGAAGAAGCTGGATAAGGTCGCGTATGTGCGGTTTGCCAGCGTCTATATGGATTTCAAGGACGTGGCCGAATTTATGTCGGAACTCAAGGGATTGCTGAAGGATAAGGCGAAGAAGTGAGGAGAGAAATCAGAGATCAGAAATCAGAGACCAGGAATCAGATATCAGAAATCTGAAATCAGAAACCAGTGTGGTTGGAGGAAGCCGTGGCGACCATCCGATCAGTAAAGGATTTGAAAGTTTGGCGAAAGGCGATGGACTTGACCATAGAGAGTTATCGGGCGACGGCAAGATTTCCTGACAGCGAGAAGTTTGGGCTCACTTCACAGATTCGACGCGCAGCGGCGTCTGTTCCAGCTAACATCGCCGAAGGATTCGGGAGATGGAATCAGAGAGAGTTTTCACGGTTCTTGTCGATTGCAAGCGGCTCCGCGCGGGAGCTTGAAACACACATGCTGATTGCCGGGCGACTTGGCTATCTCTCGGTAGAGACGCTGAATACAATGGTCGCAAGCGTTGATGAAGTGTCCGGAATGCTGTTTGCATTGAAATCGAAGGTGCAAAATGGAGCCGAGAAAACCAAGAGCCCACAGGTACCCAGCTAGTTGCAGCCTCGCAGGGGTTTCGGACTGATTACAGAAAGTGGGGAACAGATGAAGAGTAAAGCAGGTGAGCGCTCTATTCTTGGCACCATACGGACGGGTGCGCTGATTTTGGCGGCGATGGGCGTGGCTGCTTGTTTGGCGGAGGGGGCGTTTGCGGGGCCGCAGGCGAAAGTGGAAGCGGCGAAGATTCGGGAGTATGTG
The DNA here is from genome assembly GCA_035295625.1 of Candidatus Acidiferrum sp. GTDB lineage: Bacteria > Acidobacteriota > Terriglobia > Acidiferrales > UBA7541 > Acidiferrum. The sequence continues at coordinate 2,529 of DATGIS010000002.1, forward strand.
AAGAAGCTGGCGAGCGATGAGTTTGAGGGGCGCGGGACGGGGCAGAAGGGTGGCGATGCGGCGGCGGAGTGGATTGCCAAACAGTTTGAGTCGTTTGGATTGAAGCCGGCGGGGGACAAGGGGACGTTTTTTCAGGAAGTGCCGATGATGGGCGTGAAGATGCTGGGGTCGAGCACGTTTGCGGTTGCTCCGGGGAGCGGAGCGGAAATTCCTATCAAGTACGCGGATGAACTTGTGACGAACAACGAGGCGCAGGAAGAGAACGTGGATATTGATGCGCCAATTGTGTTTGTGGGATTTGGAATTACGGCGCCGGAATACCAGTGGGATGACTACAAAGGCGTGGATTTGAAGGGAAAAGTGGCGCTGGTGTTTGTGAATGAGCCGGAATCGACGGACGAGAAGTTTTTCAAAGGCGGGGCGCTGACCTATTACGGGCGATGGACTTACAAATTCGAAGAGACGGCGCGGCATGGAGCGGTGGCGACGCTGATTATTCATCGGACGGATTTGGCGAGTTATGGATGGGACGTGGTGCGAAATTCTTGGGGAAATGAGCGGAGTTACTTGCGGCGCGATGGGACGCCGAAGTTGGAAGCCGCGTCGTGGATTCAGTTGGATGTGGCGAAGAAGCTGGTTGGGATGGCGGGATGGAACCTGGATGAGTTGTACAAGAAGTCGCAGACGCGGGAATTTAAGCCAGTGGAATTGCCGGTGCACTTCAAGGCGCACTTGGTGAGTTCGTTGCGGCCATTTGTTTCGCGAAATGTTGTGGCGAAGCTGGAGGGCTCGGACGCGAAGCGGAAAGATGAAGCGGTTTTGTATACGGCGCACTACGATCATTTCGGAATCGATCCGTCGTTGAAGGGCGATCAGATTTACAACGGAGCGGTGGACAATGCGACAGGTTCTGGGATTTTGCTGGAATTGGCGCGCGTGTGGGCCAAATCGCCTGCGCCGAAGCGATCGATTTTGTTTGCAGCCGTGACGGCGGAAGAGCAGGGATTGCTGGGATCGGAATACTTTGGGAAGCATCCGCCGATTCCGGCTGGAAGGATTTCAATCGATTTGAACTATGACGCGCTGGCGCCACTCGGTGAACCGGAAGAAGTGGAAGTAAGCGGCGCGGAGCGCACGACGTTTTATCCGGAGGTGGAAGCGGTCGCGAAGGATTTCAGATTGACGATAAAGCCCGATGCGCTGCCGGGTGCGGGACATTATTATCGGTCGGATCATTTCAGCTTGGCGCGTGTGGGGATTCCGTCGTTTTCGATCAGCGAAGGGATGAAGTTCAAGGGCCACGACGCGGCGTGGGGTGAGGCGCAGGCGAAGGACTACAACGAACATCATTATCATCAGGTGTCGGATGAGTTCCATGACGACTGGAATTTTGGCGGGCTAGCGAAGATGACCCGCTTTGGGTATGAGCTTGGAATGAAAGCTGCGAATCAACCTGCGCTAGCGGAGTGGCAGAAGGGAGACGAGTTTGAAGCGGCTAGACTGGGCAACCGCCAGTAACTGACCTCGGAAAATTTATTCGCGTTGCTGCGAAGCGTGGTAGATCCGCAGAACTTCCACGAATTCATCTTTGAGCCGATACACGATGATGTAGGGCAGTGACGGCAAGATAAGTTCTCTGGTGCCGGAGACCATCCCGTTGCGGCCTCGCAGCGCCGACCACTTTAGAGACTTTGTCGCCCGATAGAGCGCGAATAGGGTCTTGCTCCGGTAGGTCGGATAATGTTGTTGGAGATAACGAGAGATATTTTCCATGTCGGTGACTGCGGGAAGTGTCCACCGAATTTGCATTTAGGACTGAAGAAGTTTTCTAAAACGCGCATCCATTTCCGCTTCATCGATAAATTCGCCGCGGTCGGCTGCGGCGATGCCATCCGATACGGCAACGCGGAACTGCTCATCTTGCTCTGAAACGGTGAGAGCTGCTGTTTTGACAAGTTCTTCGACGTCGGTATTCGAAGCCGCAGCCGCTTTTTCCAGGCGGGCCATCTGCTCGGGCGTAAAGTTCACCTTCATATGGGCGAGGATAACGCAGTTTTAGCTGCGAAGGAAGAATTGAATGAATGAACCCACAGACTACTTAACAGCGAGTACGTTCGGGACCATGGGCAGAGAACGGAGGCGGATGCCGGTGGCGTCGAAGATGGCGTTGCCGATGGCTGGGGCGAGGCCGACGATGGGCGTTTCGCCGGCGCCGGCGGAGGGAAGATCCTTGCGATCGAGCAGAACTGTTTCAATCACAGGCACATCTTTGAAGCGCGGGACGCGGTATTTGGAAAAGGCCGCGTTGAGGATGCGGCCGTCTTCAAATTCGACAGCTTCGAAGAGCGCGCCACCGAGTCCCATGATGTTCGAACCTTCCACCTGATTGCGCAGGCCGTCTGGGTTCACAATAGCGCCACATTCAAACGCTGTGACGACGCGAACGACGCGAACGGCACCGCTGGTTTTGTCTACAACAACTTCGGCGCATGTGGCGACATAGCCGCCTTTTTCCACACCACCTGCGATACCAAATCCTTGACCGGGAGATTTTTTCACTCGGGGCCAAGCGAATTTTTTCGCAGCGGCTTCGAAAACGTTGCGAAGCCGGTCGTCTTTCAAATTTTTGAGACGAAATTCGAGCGGGTCGAGTTTTGTCTGGTGCGCGAGCTCGTCCATGAAAGATTCGCGGGCAAAGTGATTCGCGGTAGCGGCAAGTCCGCGATAGGAGCCCTGGCGCAGGGGATATTTTGTGGGCTGGAAATGTTCGTTGCGGACTTCGGCGGCGTAGGGCGAGTTGAGGCCAGAGCCACCGGAATTGAAATTGGTGAACTCCCAATATTCGAGGCGGCCGTTTGAATCGAGCGAAGCGCGAATGTCGATCACTCCTGCCGGGCGGAAATAAGCCCACGTGAATTCTTCTTTGCGCGTCCAGACAATTTTGACGGGTTTTTTCGCAGCGCGGGCAAGACGTGCGGCTTCGATAGCGGTTTCGCCGGTGTGTTTGCCGCCGTAGCCGGAGCCGGTGTCCGGCATCAAGACGTGGACGCTTTCGAGGGGGATACGAAACGCAGAGGCGAGTTCTTCGCGGACGCCAAAGGGACGCTGTGTGCCGGTCCAGACCGTGAGTTTCTCGCCCGTCCATTCGGCGAGTGCGGCACGCGGCTCGATCGGGGCGTGGGCGATGTAGGCGACGGAGTAGGTGGCCGAGAGGGCGTTTGCTGGCGCTGAAATTTTCGCAGAACTGTTGCCGGACTCGTGAGATTCGGGATTGTTCCGCAGGTAGTCGAAGATGGTTTTGCTGGACGGCTGCGGAGCGGCGGTCCATTCGGTCTTGATTGCGGCTGCGGCGCGGGTGGCGAGTTCTTCGGTCGGCGCAGCGACTGCGATGAAGTCGCCGTCGTGCACGACGATAACTCCAGGCATATTCTCTGCGGCGGAAGCGTCAACAGAACTGAGCTTCGCTTCGAATTTCGAGGGGCGAACTACTTTGCCGTACAACACGCCGGGACGTTTCTGGTCCGACGGATATTTGTGAGCGCCGGTGACGAAGGCACGACCGTCGATTTTTGCGAGCGGCTTGCCCGCGACTTTCCATTCCGTCGCAGGAACTAGCGGATCCTGTTCGGGAATGAGTTGTGCGAGTTCGCGGCCTTTGAGGAGGTCGCCGTAGGTCGAGACGTTTTTAGAAAGCGGATCGGAGATTTTTCCATCGGCGGCGACGAGATGTTCTCGCGGAACATTCCAGGTTTGGGCAGCGAGATCCTTGAGCATGTCGCGCGCGGCGGAAGCGGCTTTGCGAAGTTGCAAGTTCATCGTGGGCGTAGTGCGGCTGCCAAAGGTGCCCATATCGAAAGGCGTGAGCAGCGTGTCACCCATGACGACGGAGATTTGAGTAGGTGGAACGAAGAGCTCTTCAGCGACGGCTTGCGTCAGGGAGGTGCGGATGTTCTGGCCGACTTCGACTTTGCCGGTGAAGACGGTGACTGCGCCATCCTCGCCGATGTGGAGCCATGCGCCGATTTCTTTGGGAAGGTCTTCGCCACGGCGCTGGCCGCGACCGGATTCCTGCATCGCGACGGATTTTGTGTCCGCGCAGAGAATGAGTGCGCCGGCCCCAAGAAATTTGAAGAGATCGCGGCGCGTAAGTTCGAAAACGTAAGCGCGCGCTTCGCGGAATTCGTAACGTTCGGGTTCGATGGAAGCAGGGATTTGCGAGTGATTGCTCATCGCGTGCCTGCCTTCACCGCGCGAGCGGCGCGTTGGACGGCGGCGACGATGCGAGGATGCGTGCCGCAGCGGCAGATGTTGCCGTCGAGCGCTTCTTTGATTTTTGTTTCGGAAGGGTTGGCGTCCGTGTGCAGCAATCCAGCGGCGGACATAATCATTCCGGAAGTGCAGTAGGCACACTGCATGGCTTCCTCGGCGAGAAAAGCTTCCTGAAGCGGATGCAGTTGATCGCCGTGAGCGAGGCCTTCAATCGTCGTGATGGATTTTCCTTCCGCGTCTGCGGCAGGTGTGAGGCACGAGCGGTGCGGGACGCCGTCGATGAGAACCGTGCAGGCGCCGCATTGACCTTCGCCACAACCGTACTTGGTGCCGGTGAGTTCGAGTTGTTCGCGGAGGATGGAAAGCAAACTGGATTGGGAATCGGCGTCGACCGGGCGTTTTGCGCCATTTACAAGCAGCGTTGTAATTCGTGCCATGAGAACCTCGGCATGCGTTTTTAAGTGGAGTGAGCTCAGCCGGCTCCACGCATCTCTTTTGTCTGTGACGTGAGCTTACACCTTTGGGGTACGTCCGACAGCACGAAAGGAAGATGAGGCTTCGAGTTAGCGAGGCCAGACGCCAGCGGTAAAGGTTTTCAGCGTTTTGAAGCCGAGTTGTTCGTAGAGATGGACGGCGGTGCGATTTTCTGTTGTGACGGTAAGCGTGAGTTCCTGAAATTTGAGACCGCGCAGGGAGTCGGCTGCCGTGAGCATGAGCGCGCGGCCGAGGCCCTGCCCCTGGTGGCCCGGCAGGATGCAGACCTGCGTGGTGTGGCCGACGCCGGGAGAGACTTCGCTGGTGAGGACGGCGCCGACAAGATCGTCGCTGCCCGGATAGTGGAGGACGAAGGAAGCGCTCGGAACGAACTGGCCGCAGCCGGGGAGCAAAATAATATTTTTGAGAAAGCGAAGAGCGCCGGCCTTGCTGCGGTACTGATCGTTGATGTCGCCGTCGACGTGGTCGGCGTAGGCGAGAAAGATTAATTTTGCGCAGGGATCGAAGTAGCGGTCATGCCAGCGGGAGAAACGCAAACCGGTAGTGGCGGAGATGCGGAATTCGGTCGGCTTGTGAAGATCGAGAAGCATGAACTGGCGCGTGTAGAGGCGGAAACCCTGTTCGGTAAGAGGTTTTTCGACGGGACCGCCGAAAGGCATCAACTGGGCTTCAATGCGGGTTACGTGGGGAATTGCGCGCATGGAGAAGAGCATCTCTTCGAGCATGCGTTTTGCGATGGCGGGTTGATTGAAACGAGAAGATGCGTACAGGCCGCCGATTAGGCCTTTGTGATCTTCGAGGACGTAAAAGGCGTAACCGGCCGCGACGCCGTTTTCGTAGGCGACACAGCCGGAGAGCGCATGCGCTTCGAGAAAGCGCTTGATGAGTTCGAGCGCGCCGCGGTAGTCCCAATGCAATTCGTCGCGCCAGTGAACGGCTTCTTCGTCGAGAAGCGGTTCGATCTGCCGCACGGTGGTTTGGCGGAGGTCAACGATGTTCATGGAATGAGAGAACTAAGCCAGCCCCTGAGTCACGCAACAGAACCCGAAGTCACTTGCGCCCCCATAATATCCGATTAGCCCTGGAAAAATAGGCACACAGAGTAAATACGTGCGAAAAAGGCGCGGCACGATATAAATGCGACACATGGGAATAAACGGGGAATGGGCGACGATTTGGCGTGTGCTAGTCTGACACTGGAGAGAATTACAAACGGATTTCAATTTTGCGGCGCAAGCCGTACCCAGAGCGGCAGAATCGCGCATGTCGATCCTTTTTGAGCTGAGATATCCCACGAAATGGTATACGAAGTTGTTCACGGCGATCGTGGCGCTATCGTTTTTCGTCGGATTGGCGACGCTTTCGATCGCGGGATTTCTTGTATACCGGATCGTGAAGCCGCAGCGGACAAGCTCCGAAATCAATATGCAGACATTTCCGGGACGGCCGGACGCAGTGCAATTCAGCGTGGCTGGGCTGGGTAATCGAGAGGGATGGTTCTTCCCAGGATTGCGCGGGGCGCCGACGATAATCTTGTGTCACGGATATGAATCGAGCCGCAGCGAATTGTTGACGATGGTTTCTGCGCTGCAGGATCACCAATACAACGTGTTTGTTTTTGATTTTGCGGCGCATGGATCGAGTTCCGGAATCACGACGTTTGGTTACAAGGAAGCGGAAG
>DATGIS010000003.1:0-3316 GCA_035295625.1 Candidatus Acidiferrum sp.
ATCCGAACCACCGAAAATGAGTAAGCAACTCGGGGTGGCCTCCGCTTTCGGTTTTTGAAAGCGTGGGTCCGCTCTTCGATTTCCATCTGAGAGGTCGCGGGTGGCGACGGTGCCCTAGGTTCCGGTGTGGGGAACCTGTGCCTTCAATCTGACGTTCCTTCTATTTCCTTCCGCCGAATTTTCTAGCGTGCAAACTTCTCCTTGTCGTTCGAACGAAAATCACAAAAAGTACAGCCGTACGAAATCCATCACTCCGACCAGTCGTTTTTCTTCACTCATTTCTCGTACGCTTATTCCCAAACTCAGCGCTCGCAAAACGCCGCGAACGCGCCCGCTATCCAGGCTGACATCGAGTCTGACATTGAGACCCGATATCGAGCTTTGATAGGGAAGAAGGACCAGCGCCGTGCCCGCCGTCGCCATCTCGATCCCTCGCCGTTGCCGTGCAACGACAACAAACTTGCGTCTGGGTCCAGTACCCACCCCCTACCCTCCGCCTAACTACTCTAGAATGAATACTTACGCAAATCAGGGGGAGGGGGGTACCGCCACTCGAACATTCCCACCTTCGCTCTTTCTTGCCCCGAGCGACTTCTGCGAGGGGTGCCGTTTCCTTCACTCTTTCTTGCCCCGAGCGATTTCTGCGAGGGGTGCCGTGCGCGGCAACTCATCTCCTTATTTCTCAGCAGCTTCCGCACTTTTACCCCGAACCACCCGCGTGGGAGGGGCAATTACAAAAACACCCGGGGTGGGGGTATGCATCTTTTCCTTGCCTCGTTACTTCCTTACCTCTTTCCGTCACTCCTTCCCGGCCCGCCCGTTCAAGATTGTTCACCTCGCCGTTCGCTCCGCCTTGCGAGAATGCAGACTAGCTTCGTATACTGCTTCCCCGGCCAAATGGCAGGTCGACGGGTGGGTAGCCCGCCAAATCCTCTATTTGCGCCACGCAACCAAGCATATGGAAACCGGCAGAGCCGTAGGCCCGCGCCGGTGTGTCGAACACGTCGTGCCCAGTAATCAAGGAGAGTTCCGCATGTCGCAACCGCCGGCCCCGGAAGAGATGAATGTCTACCAAAACGCCGAAGCGCGTTTTGAAGTAGCGGCGCAGAAGTTGGGTTTGGAGCAGGGAATTTACCGGTATCTGAAATATCCGAGCAAGGAAATCACTCTCTACATTCCCGTCGGAATGGACAACGGCTCGCTCGAAGTTTTCATCGGCTATCGCGTCTTGCATTCCACGGTTCGCGGACCCGGCAAGGGCGGCATTCGATTTGCTCCCGACGTTTCGATCGATGAAGTTCGTGCGCTCGCCACGTGGATGACGTGGAAGTGCGCCGTCGTCGATATTCCTTTCGGCGGAGCCAAAGGCGGCATCATTTGCGATCCGCGCAAAATGTCGCGCGGTGAATTGGAACGCCTGACCCGGCGTTATACCGCGGAACTTGCGGACTGGCTTGGGCCAGAGCGCGATATTCCTGCGCCAGACGTGGGCACCGGCGAACAGACCATGGCTTGGGTCATGGACACTTACTCCATGCATCACCGGCAGGCGACGACAGCGGTTGTAACCGGCAAGCCGATTGAACTCGGCGGCTCGCGCGGACGCCGCGAAGCGACCGGTCGCGGTGTCATGATCTGCTGCGACAAAGCGCTGGCAAAGCTCGGCATGAAAAAAGAAAACACCAGCGTCGTCATTCAAGGATTTGGCAACGTCGGTTCCATGGCCGCGGACTTGATGCAGAAGGCTGGCTACAAAATCATCGGTCTAGCAGACATCGGCGGCGGGCTTTACAACGAAAAAGGTTTTGACGTGCCCAAGGTCATCGATTGGGTCTACACACAGAAAAAACCACTGCAGGATTATCCCGGCGGTGGAACGAAAATGAGTTCGCGCGATGTGCTCTTCCAGAAGTGCGATGTGCTCATTCCTGCGGCGATCGAAAATCAAATCACCGAAAAAAATGCATCGCAGGTTCAGGCAAGAGTCATGTGTGAAGGTGCGAATGGCCCCACCACATGGCAAGCCGACGCCATCATCGATGCAAAAGGCGTCTTCACGATTCCGGACATTCTTGGCAACGCCGGCGGCGTCACCGTCAGTTACTTCGAGTGGGTGCAGGACCGGCAGGGCTTTTTCTGGCGCGAGAGCGAAGTCAACGAGCGTTTGCTCGACGTGATGGAAAACGCTTTCGATCAGGTCGTCCGTTACGCCGAAACGCACAAAGTGAACAACCGCATCGCCGCCTATATGGTGGCCATTGACCGCGTAGCAAATGCCTTGAAAATGAGGGGCATCTACGCGTAATCTTCCGTCCTAACTCTGGCTCACCCGTACAGGTCGCGCGCGTGCTGCTGCCCTGCCGTGCGCAGGGTGAAAAATAACTTGCAAACCGCCATGCGCGGGAGATAATGCCGCGCGTGGAAGGAGTCCGCTCCGTGAACCCGAGTCCGGTGTCGGCAAGCTTCGCAAAAACGGAAGAACAGCACCGCCGCGATATTTGCGCGGTCGGCCGCTGGATGTATGAGCGCGAGTACATTGTTGCGTGCGAAGGCAACGTGTCGGTGCGATTGAGCGACGAAAGAATTTTAACGACGCCCACGTGCATGAACAAAGGGTGCCTCTCGCCGGAAGATCTCGTCATCACTGATTTGAACGGCCACAAATGCGTCGGCGACCGGAAAATGTCGTCGGAGATTTTGATGCACTTGCTTTTTTACCGCATCCGGCCGGAAGTGAATGCGGTTTGCCACGCGCATCCCGTGACGGCAACCGGATTTGCAAGCGCGGGCCGTCCGCTCGATCAAGCGCTTCTGCCGGAAGTTATCATTGGACTCGGACAGGTGCCGCTGGTGCGCTATGCGACTCCGGGCACACCGGATTTGAGCCAGGCGCTGGAGCCGTTCGTGGAAAGCTACGACGCGTTGTTACTTGCGAATCATGGCGTAGTCACGTGCGGACCGGATTTGCTCACGGCATTTTACCGGATGGAAACTGTTGAGCATTTTGCAAAGATTCTGCTGGCGGCGGAAAATGCCGGCACGCCGAAACTTCTTTCCTCGCGCGAAGTTGCGAAATTAATGGCGGCGCGCGCCCGCTACGGAGTTCTTGCTCCTCCCGGAGCGTCCGAACTTCCGGTCACGAGCGACAGCGAAGACGGCGGGGCGGACGAAATTACATTGAAGCGCGACGAACTGGATCATTTGATTGAAGAAGCGCTGCGCCAGGATCGCGCGCGGCGCTGAAAAATAATCAGCTCTCGCGAACGCGGGAACCGTCCAAAATTTCCCTGACTTTTTTTGCCAGCAAAAATGGTGC
>DATGIS010000004.1:0-10207 GCA_035295625.1 Candidatus Acidiferrum sp.
CTCTTCCATCCGACGATGCATGCCCGTCGGTCACCACTCTCGCATTTGCGCCGAGCGCATCAGACCTGCGGCACTCTTGCCTCGGTCTTGTTTACCCCGAGAGCTTTTCGCGAGGGGCGCTCTCTTTGCCAAGAGCGAAACGCATCTCCCACATTTCCAATCACTTGCGCACTCTTGCTTCGCTCCTTTGCCGTCTCGTGCAGGTCATCTCCTTCTTTCTCAATGGCTTGCGCACTCTTTGCAAAAACACCGGGGGTGTACCCCAACTTTTGTTTACCCCGAAGGCTCTGTCTGCCGGGCCAATCTGCCACGCCGCCCGCGCCATTTCCCGCTCAACCCATTCGATGATAGATTCGCTCTCGCAAACTGTTTCTCAGGCCGGGAATTCGGCGTCGCCGAAGGCGCCTGACCAACTGGTTTGTCACTTACAACTTAAAACTTTTAACTTACAACTGGTTCTGCCATGAAAGCCCTCCTCCTCTCCAGCTATCGCAATCTCGAACTCGCCGATCTCCCCGTGCCCGCCCCAGCGCCGGACGAGGTCCTCATCCGCGTCGCCGCCTGCGGCATCTGCGGCAGTGACGTTCACGGATATGACGGCTCCTCCGGCCGCCGCATTCCTCCCATCGTCATGGGCCACGAAGCCGCCGGCACCATCGCCGCAGTTGGCAGCGCTGTTAAAACTTTCGCCGTCGGCGATCGCGTCACGTTCGATTCCACCGTGTATTGCGGCGAATGTCCCAACTGCCGCCGCGGCAACATCAATCTCTGCGACCGACGCCAGGTCCTCGGCGTTTCTTGCGGCGATTACCGCCGAGCCGGAGCTTTCGCCGAATTCGTCGCCGTTCCCGCGCGAATCCTCTATCGCCTGCCGGATAATTTTCCGTTCGCCGAAGCCGCCATGCTCGAAGCCGTTGCCGTCGCGATTCACGGCGTCAATCTCGCGCAACTTTCTCCGGATGCAACCGCGCTCGTCGTCGGCGCCGGCACAATCGGAATTCTCACGCTTCAGGCGCTTCGCGCTGCGGGTTGCTCCCGCGTCTTCGTCACCGATGTCGATGCGCCGCGCCTCGAACTCGCGCGCAAACTCGGCGCCACCGAAATTCTAATTTCCGATGATTCCCTTCTCCCCAAAATTCTCGCGCTCACCAACAACGAAGGAGTCGACGTCGCCCTCGAATGTGTCGGCCGCAATGAAACCGTCACCGCTTCGATTGACGCTGTCCGAAAGGGCGGCACCGTCGTACTCGTCGGCAATATCGCGCCCAACGTAAATCTCCCGCTCCAGAAAGTCGTCACGCGCCAGATCCGCTTGCAAGGTTCCTGCGCTTCCGCCGGAGAATATCCCCAAGCCATCGAGTGGATGGCCTCCGGAAAAATCCAAGTCAAGCCGCTCATCACCGCCGTCGCCCCGCTCGAAGACGGCCCGCGCTGGTTCGAGCGCCTCCATTCGCGCGAACCCAATCTTCTGAAAGTGGTTCTGACACCGAACGAAAACTCATGAGCCCAACGCACAATTTCGCGACCCCCTACAATCTGTCATTCCGAGCGGAGCAGGCCGGCTTTCTCTTCCACTCGCGATGCGAGTGCCGGCCTGCGCAGTCGAGGAATCTCGGCTTGATTTACACTTCCACTGAAGGTCGCTCCGACAACGAGGTCACCCGTGCCTGAAACTCTCTTCGATCTTTCCGGCCGCGTCGCCATCGTCACCGGCACTAGCCGCGGCCTTGGCCAATATTTCGCGCGCGCCCTCGCCAAAGCCGGCGCCGAGCTCATTCTCACCGCGCGAAAACGCGAAGACCTCGCGCCGTTCGCAAAAGAAATTGAATCGATTGGCCGTCGCGCCGTTTCTCTCGAACTCGACGTCCGCAATCAGCAAAGCATCGAGAAATTCGCCGCCGAAGCGGAAGCCGCCTACGGCCACATCGACATTCTTGTGAACAATGCAGGTTGCAACGTCCGCAAACCCGCTCTCGATGTCACCTGGGACGATTGGAATTTGATTCTCGATACAAATCTGCGCGGAAGTTTTTTTGTCGCGCAAGCCGTCGCGCGCCGCATGATTTCGCGCGGCTACGGCCGCATCATCAACATCGGCTCCGTCACGAGTGTCGCAGGCTACGCCGGCCTCGGCCCCTACGGCGCGAGCCGCGGCGGAATTCGCCAGCTCACCATGAGCCTCGCCGACGATTGGGGCAAACACGGCATCACGGTAAATTGCCTCGCGCCCGGATGGTTTCGCACTGCGCAAAACAACGTCATGTACGAAGACAAAGAGTGGGTGGAATATTTGACCGAAAGAATTCCGCTCAAGCGCCCCGGCCAGCCAAACGATCTCGACGGCGCAATCGTTTTTCTCGCGTCCGAGGCGAGCTGCTACGTCACCGGACAAACGCTTTTAGTCGACGGAGGAATTTCAACCGGCGCCATGCGCGCGCTCCGGAAAACGACGTAACGAAAATATCCGCCGCTTTTATTTTTTCGCTTCTTCGGGTTCCGGAATCGGCGTGATGTCGGCAAGGAGAAAAACGTAACTCGCAATTCCGATCGTCAAATAAATCGCGGCCGCAAGAAACGCCCACTGAAAATTCTTCGTCGCCGCCACGATGAATCCCGTCACAATCGGTGCGGCGATTCCGGACAGCTGGTTGCTTAAATTCATGATCCCGCCAACCGTTCCCACACTTTCACGCGGCGCGATCAACGACGGAATCGACCAGCCCACCGGCGCCGCAATGGAAAGCCCAGTGAGCGCAAACGCGATCCACGCCACCGCGCCTTGCGCCGAATGCGCGTACGGCACGCCAAAAATGCACAAACCAACCGAAGTTCCTCCCACAAGAACCGTCTGCCGGACGCGCGTTGCATTCCACCCGCGCTGGATCAGCGAATCCGTAAGCCATCCCCCCACCGTCAATTCCGCGAAAGTGGCGCACAACCACGGAACACTCGTATATAAAAAAGATCGAGTCAAATCGAGATGATGCGCTTCGGCCAAATATGCTGGCAGCCAGGTCAGCAGCAAATAAAAAACGTAGTTGTAAGAACCGTATCCAAGCGCGAGGCCGAGAACTTTTTTTCGCGTGATCAAATACCGCAGCGGAGCGCCCTGCGCCGCGCGCTGCGGATCTTCCGGCTGCGCCCCGCCTTTGCGGATATGTTCGCGCTCGGCCGCGGAAAGTTTTTTGTCCCCGCTTGGATTTCGATAGAACGCCAAAAACAGCGCGAGATAAATAATGCTGATGATTCCGGTGACCGCAAAATTTGCACGCCAGCCGAAATGCACGAGCACCATACCGAGCACAGGAATTCCGATGGCGGAAGAAAACTTCGCCATCGAATCGAACGTCGCCGTGGCGAGACTGCGTTCGTTTTTTGGAAACCAGTAGCCGGTGGCTTTGGCCGTTCCCGGAAAAGTTGGAGCCTCGCCAATTCCGAGCAAGATGCGCGCGCCGAAAAGACTTTTCACTCCGAGCGAAAGTGCGGCAGCGAACGACGCCGCAGCCCAAACGATTGTGCTGACAATTCCGACGCGCCGCACGCCGAAACGATCGAGCAGCAAACCGGAAGGAAGTTGCAGCGCCGCATACGGCCAGTTGTAAGCGCTGGAGAGAAATCCAAAAAGCACGGCGGACATTCCAAATGCGTCGTGCAACGCTTCTTTGGAAACCGAAAGATTTACGCGGTCAAAATAACTTACAAGAATTCCGAAACCCAGCAGAGCGGCGATGCCCCACCGCCGCCGCGGCACTGCGTTTTCCAAAGAAGATTCGGTGGAAGCCAAGAGGCCGACAGATTAAACCAAGTCGCGCACAATATCCTACGGATGAATGCGCGCGGCCCAACCTCCGCCGGGCGCGAGATGGATTTTGATTTTTGAAGCTTTCGTCACGGTGCTCGAAGTTTTCTTGTAGTCGCTGGCCATTTTGTCGGCGTTCACGCCGTCCTGATAGGCATCGATTGTGAAATTGCCGGCGGGCAGGAAAGAAAGATCGATTTCCAGATCACGCGCAGTCCAATTGGACATGGCGCCGACGTACCAATCTTTTCCGCTGCGGCGAGCGACGGCGACGTACTCGGAGATTTTTCCGTCGAGCGGAAGCGTTTCATCCCACGTGCTGGGAACAGCGCGCAGAAATTCCAACGACTCGGGCTCGCGTTCGTAATTGGACGGACTGTCGGAAAGCATCTGCAACGGACTTTCGTAGACGACATACATTGCGAGTTGCTGGCAGCGAGTGCCGAGGGCCATTGGCCGTGAGAATACCGGCGCAAATGTAGTTTTCGTGGCGTTGAGCATTGCGCCGGGCGTGTAATCCATCGGTCCCAAAAACATGCGCGTGAACGGCAGCGTGACATTGTGTTGTGGCTCGGTTTCGGCGCTCCACTTGCTCCATTCCATCCCGCGGACGCCTTCGTTGCTGATCAGGTTTGGCCAGGTTCGTGTCAGCGATGCGCCGCGCTGTGCGCCGTGAAAATCCACAAGCATGTGGCGTTTCGCACATTCGCGCGCGACTTTGTAATAGTAGTTGAGAAGCTTCTGATCGTTGCGCTGCATGAAATCGACTTTGATTCCCTTGATGCCCCACTTTTCGTACTGATCGAGGGCGGGGATCAACTGATCGTCGAGCGTTTTCCAAATCACCCACAAAATCACGCCGACGTTTTTTTGTTTTGCGTAGGCGGTGAGCTCTTCCATGTTGATTTCGGGAACGACCTCGAGGACGTTGCCGAGCTTGTACCAGCCTTCGTCGAGAATGATGTAGTCGAGATGATTTTTCGCGGCGAAGTCTACGTAGTATTTGTAGGTCTGTGTGTTGATTCCCGCTTTGAAGTCCACGCCGTAAACGTTGTTGGCGTTCCACCAATCCCACGCGACTTTGCCGGGCTTGATCCAGGAAGTGTCGGAAAGCATCGAAGGTTTCTCGAGCAGCCACACCAACGGATTCGCGATGAGATCTTTGTCGTGTTCGGCGATTCCGAGTACGCGCCAAGGGAATACGCGAGTGCCCTGCGTGACGGCGATGTAGTCGGCAGCTTCGGTGACTTTGAAATCGCGATCACCGGTGAGCGATTCTTTCAAAGGATAGTGCTCGAACGTAGCGGCGAGAGCGTGCTCGCCACCACCGCGGAGCCACAATCCGGGGTAATCTTCGACGCCAGATTCGGCGATAGCGATTTTTGCGCCGTCGCCGACGTCAACGACGGCGGGAAGAGTGCCGAAAGTTTTTTCGGAGATAGTGGACATCGCGCGTGGGAGATATTTGCGCTCGTTGTGGGAGAACATGGACTCTTCTTCGGGGAAGAAGACGGTATCGTCGGCGGCAAAGCGAAAGAGGGCGTCTTCACTGAAAACCTTTACATTTTCGCCACCGAGAGAGGTTTCGATGCGGTAGGCGACTCCCTCCGGATAGGCGCGGAAGGTGACGGCATAGTTTCCGTCCAGTTCCAATTTCAATTCGTTGTAATGTTCGCGAATCTTCGCGGATTTTTGATGGACGACGGGTTCGAGAACTTTGTCGACGGAATCTTTTTTTGTGGATTTGACTTGCGGATTTTCGCCGAGCGA
Organism: Candidatus Acidiferrum sp.; assembly: GCA_035295625.1. Classification (GTDB taxonomy): domain Bacteria; phylum Acidobacteriota; class Terriglobia; order Acidiferrales; family UBA7541; genus Acidiferrum. The sequence continues at coordinate 5,570 of DATGIS010000004.1, forward strand.
CTTGCCTTCGATGTTGATTCCGAGCGCGGAATCCTTCATCAAGAGGCGGCCATTGAGGGACACGTCGTAGGTAATCTTCTTCGCTACGTGAATGGCGACTTCGATTCGATTGTCGGGCGAACGCAGAGAATAATTCGCGTCGGCCATGGCCAAGCCTCCAACGAGCATCATCGTGCCGGCGGCGATCAAAGACTTACCAAGCAGGTTCCGTGTTCCCGTCATTCTCTTCTCCCGTGAACTATTGCTTCGGTGACGACTGCTGCAAAATCGTGACGAACTGCTTCATTTCCTTCCGTTGTTTTTCGAGGGCCGCTTCTTCGGCGTTCTGGAGTTCCTCGTACTTTTTCATTTCCTCGTCGGCTTTGGCGGCATCGCCGGCACGACGGGAAGCGAGGCTCAATTGATAGTGCGCGTCGGATAAGTGCGGCGCCACGCGAACGGCGTTTTGAAATTCGCGCAGCGCGGCGTCTTTTTGGCCCTGGGCGTTATACAACAATCCAAGTTGGACGTAAACTTCACCGAAAGAAGGACGGTTTGCCAGTGCGTTTTGAAAAACAGATTCAGCGTGTTTGAAATCGGCTTCGCGTTGCGAGCGGCGCGCGTTTTTGAGCAAGACCATGCCGTAGTAAAAATTCGCGTCGGCGTTTTTGGGTTGTTCGGAAACAAATCTGCGCAGGGCGTCTTCGCTGCAAGGATGAGTGTCTTTGGCACTCGCTTCGATGCGCCCAAGAAAGAGATAAGGTTCCGGGTCGTCGGGATTCAGATCGGCGGCGCGGCACATTTGTAAGGCCGCTTCCGGGTATTGGCCATTGGCGTAAAGGGCCGCGCCGAGGGCTTCGATCATTCGTTGCGATTTAGCATGCAGCGCGACGCCTTTGGTTAAGACTTCGACGGCAGGAGCACCAGCCCGGTGAAGGAGCAGTTCAGCTCCCCAAGAGAAATAGTTTTGTTCGCTGGGATCGAGTTTGGCTGCCAATTCATATTCGTGCTCAGCGGCTACCGGATCGCCGCTCTCTTCTTTTTCGTCCCCGAGCTTGCGATGGGCATCGGCTTCCGAGTTGGCAGGAGCGGAACCGCTTGAAGATTTGAGTGCGGCGGCATCCTTCGTTAGAGCTTCACTGGTCTTGACGTTGACGTCGGAGCCATGGAGGCCGACATTGCTCCAATCGGTGACGCCGGCGACGGTGAAGTTGGGAGAGTCGGAGAACTGAACGTCTGGGATCTTGCCGCCTGGCTGGTCGATACCGTCCCGAATAACCGCGACTTCAAGCGCAATTTGCAACGAATCCCGCTGAGAATACCTTGCCGGGATCTCGATGTTTCGCGTCTTGAAACCCCGATACGCCACGCGGAGCACGTGATTTTTTCCAGCTTCCGCCTGAAGTTCAAAGGAGCCGTCCTGGTTGGTGTTGACTGGCGGAAATGATTTTTCCGAATCCGGATCGAGAGTAATGGTCGCATTTGGAATGCACGCACCGACCGGGTCCGTGACGGTCCCTCGAATCTGGATTTGAGAGGACGAAGTCTGGGCGGAGGCGAAGGCGTGAGGCGCCAGACAGCTAAGAAGAGAGGCCACGGCGAGCATCGCGTAGATCGAATTCTGGTGAAACACGAGTCGTTTCATGTTTGCTAAGAGGCGGCCGCAGAGCGAGGTACCTCGCCGAGAAATGGAATTTCGCGGCCGCGGGCGGAGACTTTTTCGAGAGAATCGATTTTGTTGTCGCGCACGACGAGGGCCAAGTCGAAATTGTTGACGGTGGGGCAGACATGGCGCGGGAGAAGATAGAGAATTTCTCCGACTTTGGGCGGAGTCGAACCTTCGGCGACAGACATGGGCAAATGCTCTTCGCTGGGGCCGAGCGGGGTGAGTTCGGGGTGGCCAACTACAACACAAGTGGGAAGGCCGGCGTCAGCGGAAACGGATTTATGGCCTGCATCGCAGGTAATTTTTCCGGAGTGCGGATGGCTGACGACGCGCGTCATCACAAGCACGGCCGGTTTGAGGCCCAAGGATGAGGGCAATTGCGCGAGGCTGGTCGCGTCGTTATAGACGATGGTGCCCGGAGAGATGCGATGGACAAAACGTTTGCCGTGAAATCCCTGGAAAGATGCGGAGGCGGGAAACGTAGGAGTTCCAGCGGTGATGACTTCCTCGACGGAGGCGCCGCTTTGTTCGACGGCGGCGACGACGGCAAGCAACCGTTCGTAACCGCGATGGGCGGCGGCTACGCGCTCGGATTCGTCGACTCCACCGAAGTGGCCGTCGTAGTAATGAAGACCGCGAAATTCGAGGCCCGCGTTCTGAATTGCGCCGACCAGGCCGACGATTTCGGCGTGATGATCCTGCTCGACACCCGTGCGGTCCATACCAGGATTGATGTCGAGAAAAACGCCAACGCGGGAACCGCGCCACTGAATTGCCTGCGCTTCATTTTCAGCGAGGATAGAAACGCGGACGCCGGGAAAGGAATCGGCGATTTCGCGGACGCGACGCGCATTCGCACCGACCACCGGATACGCGACCAATACATCGCGCGCGCCGGATTGGCAGGCGACGAGGAGTTCGAGCGTGGTGGCACACTTGAAATTGGTGACGCCACGGTCGGCCATCATGCGCATGGTGAAGGCGAGCTTTGCGGTTTTTACATGCGCGCGCCAGCGATCGGCGTTTCCGTGGAGAACCTTCAAGGTTGCGCCGATATTGGAAGCGATCGCGTCGGGATAGATGAGCAGCGCGGGAGTCATGACATCGTCGGAGTTTTCGACAAGGAAGCGACCCTCCCAGTTGAGAGTGGGGAGAAGCATTTTGGGTGGGGCCATGGATTTCCCTCGGGAACAGAACGATGATAGCGCGAAACGGTGGAGGAAGAGTTCCCACACGCAAAGGCGGCGTGTGGGGCACCCGGGCGGAGGAGTGCTGGCGATGGAACAACATCTTGACCCTCTACAGGCACGCCGCTGCCCTCTAATTACGGTGGTGGAAAAAGCGGCAGCTGGGCTGCCGCACTCCATAAGCACTCCATAAGGTTGACCGTCGGGAAGTGACGATATAGGCTCGCGAAACCGGAAAACGGAGAGTGGAAAATGGGAAGAAAAATCCATTGAAGACGGAAGCTACGGAGCGAACGGCGGGGATTGAGCTGATTCGCGGGTTGGGGCTCTGGGCCGCGGTGGCCGTGGTGATTGGAGACACGATCGGGTCAGGAATTTTTCTGGTGCCGAGCGCGATGGCGCGGATGGTGGGGTCGACGGCGCTGGTGTTTGCGGCGTGGATTGTCGGCGGGCTGATCGTATTGAGCGGGGCGTTTTGTTATGCGGAATTAGGCGCGACATTTCCGAAGGCGGGCGGGCCCTATGCGTATTTGACGCGCGGACTCGGACCGCTGTGGGGATTTTTGTTTGGATGGATGAGCGCATTCCTGGAACGGCCGGTGGCGATGGCGACGCTCGCGGCGGGATTTGCGCGGTTCCTGGGATTTCTCTTCCCTGCCATTGCGATGCCGATGTTTACGATTCATTTCGCGGGCGGCGAATTGCCGGTGACGATGGCGCAACCGCTGGCAGCGGGCGTGGTGATTTTCGTGACAGCGATTAATTATTTGAGCGTGAAGATGAGCGGGGCGATTCAGATCGGATTGACGTCGGCAAAAGTCGGGACGATTGTGCTGATTGTTGCGGGAGGATTATTGTTTGGCGCGAAACATGTGGCGACTGCGGCGAACGTGATTCCTGCAGGACACTCGTCAATATTCGGCGCGATTTTTGCGGTACTGGCGGCGCTGGTGCCGGCAATGTGGGCGTACAACGGATTCAACGATTTGGGGCACCTGGGCGAAGAGGTGATCGATGCGCAGAAGAATATGCCGCGAGCGATTTTGATTGGGCTGGGGACGATCGGAGTGCTCTATATAACGGCGAATGTCGTGTACTTCCGAGTGCTGGGATTTGCGGCGGTGGCGACGTCGATGCATGTGGCATCGGACGCGATTCGAACGTTTGCGGGGGATAAGGGAGCGATTGCGCTGACGGTGGCGATGGCGATTTCTGCGCTGGGAGCATTGCACGTGGTGGTGATGACGGGTGCGCGAATTCCTTATGCGATGGCGCGCGACGGCGTGTTCTTTTCTTTCGCGTCGCGATTGCAGCCGAAATTGCGAACGCCGAGCGGGTCGCTGATTTTCCTGGGAGCGGTGGGGACGATCTTGGCGTTGAGCGGAACGTATGAGCAGCTGTATTCGCTGTTCGTGTTTGCGTTGTGGATTTTTATGGGTTTGACGGCGATTGCGTTGCTGCGATTGCGGTGGAAAGAGCCGGAGCTGGCGAGGCCATTTCGCGCGTGGGGATATCCGGTGACGCCGATTGTGTTTTTGCTGGCGGCGATTGCGATTACGGGGAGTCTGTTGCGGGAGAATCCGGTGCGGTCGGCGGTGGGATTGGTTGTGATTGGGGCGGGGGTGCCGTTTTATTTTGTGTGGAGGAGGAGGAGTGGTGGTGTGTCGGAGGTGGTTGCTCGGGAGATAGAGGGGCGGTCGTAGGAGGACAGACTGAAGCCTATGCCACAGGGGATGGGGAAATCGCAATGCGCGTCCACCGACGGAAGAGCGTCGATCCGATGGTGAGGTCCGCTGGCGGGATGAC
>DATGIS010000005.1:0-41309 GCA_035295625.1 Candidatus Acidiferrum sp.
ACGGGTGGTTGGCCCCCGGCATGCCTCCGGGACGTGACAGCTTCCGTCGAAACCGTGTCGCCCCCTATCTGCTTATTTTAACACTCTTGCGCACGCCGCGTCTGGCACGAAGCAATTCTCGCCTGGCACAGCGAATTCACCCATTTGCTGCCGCCGAAAGATCCGCCGGTAGCTTGTGCCTCGTAAATCGCGATTCAGCTCGTAGTCTGACCCGACGCCATCGTAGTCGTTGGACTCAGATATGCCCGCGTACCCGCGATGTTCTTTAGTCCCCATTCGGCCACAGCGCTAAGAATAGGGAATATGCTTTGGCCTTTTTCCGTCAGCCGGTATGCCTCGCGGCCTGGCTGTTGCGGGGCAGGGAACTTCTCAATGAGCTTTTGCTTTAGAAGCGCTTCCAAACGGTCCGCGAGGATGTTCGTCGCGATTTTTTCCGGAGAGGCGAGAAACTCCTTGAACTGGGACTTTCCACAGAAGAGGTCGCGAATCACCAGTAATGTCCAGCGATCTCCGATTAGGTCAAGTGTGCAGGAGACCGGACAGGGCGATCTTTTGCTGGCGCGCATGGGTTTGATCCTCTACCGTATTTCCCCTTGACCTTAATCTTTTTACTTGTAAAATGCAAGTATCATACTTGCTCTTTGCAAGTGTCGGGAAACCGCCTGGGGGCGAAATCATCATGAAACGTTTATCGCTGCGATACGGGCCTTGGGCTCTTGTTACCGGAGCTTCCTCGGGCATCGGACAGGCCATTGCCTGCGAGCTTGCGAAAGAGGGATTCAATCTTGTACTCGTAGCCCGCAAGGAAGACTTTCTTCGCAAACTCGCACAAGAACTCGCCGCGAAATGGAAGACAGAATCGAGGACGATTGCCGCTGATCTGACGTCGACGGTGGCACTCGACACAGTGATGTCCGCAACCATGGACATCGATGTTGGCCTGCTCGTTGCCGCTGCAGGCTTCGGGACGTCCGGCCCTTTTCTTGATTCGCCGCTCGACCTTGAGCTGGAAATGCTCACAGTGAACTGCGCTTCCTTAACGGCCCTGACGTGGCATTTTGGCCGCCGCTTCGCGCAACGCCGCCGAGGAGCGGGAATCATACTGCTTAGCTCGATTGTCGGCTTTCAGGGAATGCCATGGGCAGCTCACTATGCTGCCACCAAAGCCTACGTTCAGACGCTTGCCGAAGCCTTGCAGATTGAGCTCGCTGCCAAAGGAATCGATGTGCTCGCGGCAGCACCGGGCCCCACGGAATCCCGCTTCGCGGAACGTGCGGGCATGCGCATGGGCAAGGCCCTGAATCCTGAGGAGATTGCGTGGCCAATCCTGGAAGCTCTAGGCCGCAAGGCAACCGTGCTGCCCGGCCTTCTTTCCAAGCTCTTGGTTTGGTCGCTTCTTCCGCTCCCTCGTTGGGCGAGAATCCGAATCATGGGGCAAGTCATGAGAGGAATGACCGCTCACCGCCCCACTGCTTAGGCTCGTCATTTAAGACACCAGCACAATTGGGCACACTAGTACCGCGTTCCCGTTGACGCCCCGCCAAGCCCCTTCCACAATGGCTAAACGGGAGCGCTTTGGCGCCTTTTCCCGCCGATTTCTATGTCACAGGAACCCACAGCTGTCGAACAAGCCATCGCTCGCGCGCTGCGGGACAACCTCGAGCGCCTGCAGCGATCTGCCGAGGAGATGCACCACGCCGTCAACGACGTCGTCTCCGCGTGCGCCAGCAACCGTCCGACGAACGCCCTTCCACCGCTCCTTCGTGCACAAACGGCTGCCGCGTCCTTAAATGCCTCCCTGGAAGTCTTGTCCAGATTCGTAACCGTGGCGCTGCAACCGGCCCAGCGTTCTCCACTTGAAGCGGAAATGGCCCGCCTCGCGTCCGCAGTCGCCGTCGAAGCGCCGGCCGCTCCTCCCGCGCCTGTACGTCCGGCTCCCTCAGCACCGCCAGCTCACATGGCAACGGTGCCTTCAGTCCCCGCAATTCCGGTTGCTCAGCACCACGCACCGCCGCCTCCCATCGTCACTGCCGTACCCGCCCATTTCGAAGTCGAGCCGGAGCCGATGCCGGTTCCCGCTGAAGAACCCGCCGACATGGGTGCCGAGTTCGATGTGAACCAGCTTTCGTCCGAGGAACAAGAACTACACAGGCGTGCAAATCGGGTGGCGAAAGTTTCCATGCAAGATATTAAGATGTTGAGGCCGGAACAGGTTCGCCTGGGCCGCGAAAATAAAGATATCTGCATCCGATTGAAAGATGACATTGAGAAAGCTCACCGCGAATACGACCGCCGCTTCAAACCCATCATGGATCACCCAGTGGATTACTTTTACCGCTGGATGGTGGAAATTCTGGCGGAAGGCGACGCCAGCGCGCTCGGCGAATATCCCTACGCTGCGCCCGTTGCCCGGCACTAATTTTTCTTCAACGAAAAATCCTCCTGCGAGTTCCACGCTGCGCGCCGCAATTTCGCTGGCGCTGATTATTTTTGTATCCCTGGGTTTCGCTCATTCCGCTTCGGCGCAGTCTTCGAAAAAGCGTAAACAGAAAAAGCCTTCGATTCCGTGCCGTGCGGGATGTAAGCCGGAAACGACGACCCCCGAAATTGCCACTCCCACGGCCGATGACGCAGCGGCGCTCCAGCAACTGTCCGAACTCGCCCGCGCGGTTCACAATGCAACGCCGGGAGCGTACGAAAAACTTTCCGCATTTGCGACCAAGCACGCAAACGACATCTGGGGAGCGCGCGCCGCTCTCGCTCTCGGCTACGAAGACAATCAAAAAAACCGTATGCTGCCCGCAGCCACGTGGCTCGCAAAAGCAAAAGCCGACACCGTTCTCCAGGAATATGTTCTGTACTGGCGTGCGCAAACGAATCACGCGCTGAAGAAAAATGCCGACGCCTACGCCGACCTGCAAAAAATTCTCGCGGAATACCCGAACACTGCCGCCAAGGAACAGGTTCTCGAAGCCTTCGCACCGCTCGCCGTGGAAATGGGCAAGCCGCAATCTGCCATCGACGCGCTGAATGGCTATTCGCCCACGTTCAGCAAGCCTGCCCTGCTCCTCGAACGCGCTCACGCCTACCAATCCGCTGGCCAGCCCCTCCGCGCCGTCAAGGACTATCAGACAATTTTCTATAAGTTTCCGTTTTCCGATGAAGCCAAAGCTGCCGGAAGTGCGCTGCCGTCGCTGCAAAAGCAGCTTCACTCCGAATTTCCTTACGGTACCGCGGAAATGCAGGAACAACGCGCCCAGGCTTTTTTTGACGCTCACAAATGGCGAGAAGCGCGCCCCGAATTTGAAAAGCTCGTGAGCATGCTCCACGACCCTGCGAATCCGGTGCGGCAGTTGGCGCAGCTCCGGGTCGCGCAGATTCGCGTCCAGCTAAAATCCCCGATGTCGCTGGTTACCTCTCTTTCGCCAACCGACCCCGAAGTTGACGCCGAACGGATTTACACAATTTCGCAGCTCCAGCGCACCGCAAAAAACGAATCCGCGATGTTCGCTTCGATCGAGCAGGTCGTCCAGAAATATCCAAACTCCAAATGGGCCGATGAAGCTTTAATGGCGGCAGGGAATTACTATTGGGTTGGCCTCGACCGCAACAAAGCCGCCCAATACTATCAACGCGTTCTCGATACCTACCCGAGCAGCAAAAATGATTTCAACGCTGAATGGCGAATCGCCTGGGTCGCTTATCTTAATCGCGCTTTTGACGCCGACGATCGTTTCCGCGCGTTCCTGCTGAAATACCCAGTCTCAACAAACACAGTCGACGCGCTCTATTGGCTTGGCCGAAATGCCGAACGTACTGGCAATCCCGCCCATGCTCGCGCGTTTTATACGAAAGCTGTCGAGCGTTTCCCGCAGACCTATTTTGGCTACGCGGCTGCTGCTGCGCTCGCAAAGCTCGGCGCTGGCGATCCCGACGCACCGGACTTTCTCGAAAAAATTCCGCCCCCGCCCGCCCTTCGCTCTTTCGACGAACCGATTCCCGTCGCCGCCGATGACCGCTGGGCCCGCGCGCAAGCGCTTCGCTCGATCGCCTTTGATGCTTCCGCGGAACAAGAGCTAAAATCCGCTTTCTTTGCCACCGGCTCCCCGCGCTTCCTCCTCGAAGCCGCGCAAGCCACGTTCGATCAGGGGCACTTCGCCACCGGCATGGCCTACGCCCGCACCATCGTTCCCAGTTTCGATTCGCGCAATTTCAATGAGATCCCGCTCAACGTTTGGAAAGCGCTCTATCCGCTACCGTATGAATCTTCCTTGCGCCGCGAATCCGGAAAAAATGATCTCGACCCCGCCGTTGTTGCCGGCTTGATCCGCCAGGAATCTACGTTCCAGGCTGACGTCATTTCCTACGCGAACGCCTACGGTCTGATGCAAATTCTGCCGAAGACCGCGAAGATTCTCTCCAAGCAGCTTCACGTCAAATACTCGAAAGACAAGCTCTTCGATCCTGCGTACAACATCCAGCTCGGCACTTTTTATTTCAAAGGCCTTGTCCAGTTGACCGGCTCCCCTGAGGGCGCCCTTGCCGCCTATAATGCGGGCGAAGACCGCATCGCTGCGTGGAAAGCCGAACGTAATTACGACGAAATTCCGGAGCTCGTCGAGTCCATCCCATTCACGCAAACGCGCGAATATGTCCAAATCGTTTTGCGCAACGCTCAGCTGTATCGCATGATCTACGGCACCGGTTCGAACACTCCGGCCTCCACCGCCGCCGCATCCACGAACTCGTCCTCGCAAGCGCGCCGCTAGCGCATCCGCGCTTTGCTTTTCACGCGTTCAACCGTAAACTTTCAACTCTCAACCTCTTAGGGTGAAGCGTGACCACTGAATCGTCCATGGCGCAGATCTCGCGCCGCATGATTTCGGCCAAAGCCGAACAATTCACCGAATCCGTAATTCGCGAGATGACGCGCCTCGCGTTGAAGCACCACGCTGTGAATCTCTCCCAGGGCTTTCCAGATTTTCCCGCTCCGGACTCCGTCAAGGAAGCCGCCCGCCAGGCCATCAGCGACGACATCAATCAATACGCCATCACCTGGGGCGCCAAGCCGCTCCGCGATGCGATTGTCGAAAAATTTCATCGTACGCAGGGAATTCGCGTCGATCCGGAACGCGAAATCACCATTTGCTGCGGCTCGACCGAAGCCATGATGTCCGCCATGCTTGCCATCATCAATCCCGGCGACGAAATTGTCGTCTTCGAGCCGTTCTATGAAAACTACGGCCCCGACGCGATTCTTTCCGGCGCATCGCCCCGCTTCGTCAAAATGCGGCCTCCCAAGAACGAAAATTCCGAGTGGACCTTCGACTTCGACGAACTTGCCTCCGCCTTCGGCCCGCACACCAAAGCCATCATCCTTAACACTCCGAACAATCCCACCGGAAAAGTTTTCACGCTCCGCGAACTCGAATTCATTCGCGACCTTTGCGTCAAGTGGAACGCCTACTGCGTCACAGACGAAATTTACGAGCACATCCTCTACGACGGCACCGCGCACATCACCATGGCTCGCCTCGACGGCATGCGTGACCGCACCATCGTCATCAACGGCATGTCAAAAACGTACAGCGTCACCGGTTGGCGCGTCGGTTGGGCCATCGCTCCGCCGGAAACGACACAAGCCATCCGCAAAGTGCACGATTTCCTCACGGTCGGCGCCGCCGCACCGCTCCAGCAAGCCGGAGCAATCGCGCTCCATTCGCCGCAGTCTTATTACGATGGCCTCGCGGCAACTTACACAAAGAAACGCGAGCGCCTGCTCAAAATTCTCTCCACCGCCGGATTCGCTGTCTTCAAGCCGCGCGGCGCGTACTACATCATGACCGACATTTCCCGCTTCACTTTTCCCGAAAAAGACCCGCGCTTCGCCTCTGAATCCAAAGACGTAGCCTTCGCCAAATACCTCGTTCAGGAAATCGGCGTCGCCTGCGTTCCCGGCTCCAGTTTCTACAATGACTCCCAGGATGGCGCTTCTCAGGTCCGCTTCACCTTCTGCAAAAAAGAAGAAACTCTGTCCGCCGCCGAAGAGCGCTTCTCTAAATTGCGCGCCTCCTAGAGCCGACGAAGCGCCACCGCCGGCCCGAAGTTGAGGCGCCCACGGCAACTTATCGCTCGGCTCGCGCAATACCGCGACTACCCGCAGCCATCCGTTTTAGTTATGTTGGAAAATGTTAACGATAGCAGCCAGGTCTTGCCCTGCATCGTTTACTGCTCGGAAGGCCTGTTTAAATCGTTTTATATCAATAACTTCTAAATTTTGGGGTAGGGAACTGACGGTCGGTTGCCCTGTGGTGGTTAGCCCCCTACCCCGCGAGTGGTCTTGCTTGTATAGACGAGGTCAGCGTGCAAAAAGTTTCCCCAACCCGCAAAAATAATTTAATCCATTCGAAGGCTCTTCAGGCTAATTCCACCGTGTCCAGGTACCGCGCCACCGCCACATCCCACGAGAATTTCTCTTTTGCCGCCGCCTGCATCGCCTGCGCCGCAGATGGCTCGCCGTGCGTCAACCACATTTTCTTCGGCGCCGTCTGCAACCCACCCATCCATCGCAGCAACTCGCTTTTTCCCGCATGCGCGGAAAACTGGCCCATCGTAATAATTTCCGAATTCACCGGCACCGCGCCGCCAAAGAGGTGCAGCATCTTCGCTCCCTCCTGCAAAGCGCGCCCTCGCGTCCCTTCCGCTTGAAATCCCGCCAGAATCACCGCGTTCTTCGCGTCAGGCAAACGTTGCGCAAGGTGATGCAGCACGCGCCCTCCGGTAATCATTCCGCTCGCCGAAATAATGATGCACGGCGTTTTCACGTCGTTAATTTTCTTTGAATCGTCCACGCTTCGCGTCAGATGAAACTCATGCACGTTCAACGGATCGTGGTCGCCCGAATCATCCAGTCGCTTCATGTCCAGGTCGTGGTCTTCCGTGTGCCGCACATAAAACTCCGTCGCGCTCAGCGCCATGGGGCTGTCCACGTATACCGGAATCCGCGGAATCCGCTGCTCGTCCTCCAGCTGCCGCAAGAAGTACATGAACGTTTGCGTCCGCCCGATCGCAAACGCCGGAATCACAATAGACCCGCCGCGCTTCACGACCCTATTCACGATGTCCGCCATCAATTGCACGGGATCGCCGTCCGGATGCTCCCGGTCGCCATACGTCGATTCGCAAATCACATAGTCGCCGCCCGGTGGCGTCACCGGATCATTCAGGATCGGCTGGCCGTACCGCCCCACGTCACCCGAAAAAACCAATGTCGTATTCTTCCCGCTTTCGCGAATCGTCAACCGGAAGCTGCACGACCCCAGAATGTGTCCCGCGTCACACGACTCCAGATGAAACTCCGGCGAAATATCAAATCCGCCGCTCCTCGGCATGGGAGTCAATCTGCCCAGCATCGGCTCAACGTCAGCAGTCGTGTACAACGGCCGAATATCGGCGGCATTGCTATTCTTCGCCTTGCGTTTCGCGCGCTCTGCATCTTCTTCCTGCAAATGCCCGGAATCTTTCAGCGACAATGTCGTCAGTTCAATCGTCGACTGATTCGCATAAATCTTGTTCTTGTACCCGTCGCGCGTCAGGCAGGGAAGCCACCCGCAATGGTCCAGATGCGCATGCGTCAGCACGCAATAATCAATCGCCGCCGGGCTCACCGGCAGCGGCTTGAAATTCCGTTCTTCCAATTCACGTGAACCCTGAAAAATCCCGCAATCAACCAGCAGCTTTTTCCCCGCTGCCTCCACCAGATACTTCGATCCCGTTACCGTCCCCGCCGCTCCCAAAAATGTAAGCTTTGCCATCCGCTTCCCCCATGACTGCAAACGCCTTCCACCTTACCTTAGTCTCGCGCGGCAAAACAAAATTTTGGAGTGCGGCTCTACGCCACCTTGGCAAAACGAGCCGCACCACTCAAACAAAAAGAGGACGGGGAGTACCCCGTCCTCTTTTGCCATTCGACCCAATATTGCTTCTCTTAGAGCTCTTTCACGCAACGTCAAAGCGATCGTTGTCCATCACTTTGGTCCACGCAGCCACAAAGTCTTTCGCGAACTTCTCCCCCGAGTCCGCACACGCATAAACTTCCGCGAGCGCGCGCAGCTGGGATTGCGAACCGAAGATCAGGTCGACACGCGTCGCTGTCCATTTGAGCGCGTTCGTCTTCCGGTCGCGGCCTTCGTAAACCTCTCCCGCTCCATTCGACGAATTGCTCTGCTGCCATACCGTGCCCATGTCGAGCAGGTTGACGAAAAAGTCGTTCGTCAGCGTCTCCGGCTTCTTCGTGAAGACGCCGTATGCGGCCTTTGCGTGATTCGCGCCGAGCACGCGCAAGCCACCGACGAGAACGGTCATCTCCGGCGCCGTCAGTTTCAGCAACTGCGCCTTGTCCACCAACAATTCTTCCGGACTCACGCCAGATTTGCCGCTGAGATAGTTGCGGAATCCGTCCGCCTTCGGTTCAAGCGGCTCGAACGAAGCAACGTCCGTCTGTTCTTGCGAAGCGTCCATCCGCCCCGGCGTGAACGGCACTTTGACGTCGTAGCCAGCCGCCTTTGCCGCTCTTTCGATTGCCGCGCCGCCTCCCAGAACAATCAGGTCGGCCAGCGAAACTTTCTTCCCGCCGCTCGCCGATGCGTTGAACTCTTTCTGAATCGCTTCGAGCTTCTGCAGAACTTTCGCGAGCTGGGCCGGCTCGTTGGCCGCCCAATCCTTTTGTGGCGCAAGGCGAACGCGCGCGCCGTTCGCGCCCCCGCGTTTGTCCGAGCCGCGGAACGTCGACGCGGACGCCCACGCAGTCGAAACCAGCTCAGCAACAGACAGCCCCGACGCGAGAATTTTCGCCTTCAGTGCCGCAATTTCCTGTTCCCCAATCAACGCATGATTCACCGCGGGAATTGGATCTTGCCACGCCAGCGTTTCCCTCGGAACCAACGGCCCGAGATACCGCACAATCGGGCCCATGTCGCGATGCGTCAACTTGAACCATGCGCGCGCAAACGCGTCTGCAAACTGATCCGGATGCTCGTAAAAGCGGCGCGAAATTTTTTCGTAAGCTGGGTCAAACCGCAACGCGAGGTCCGTCGTCAGCATCGATGGCGCGTGGCGCTTCGATGGATCGTGTGCGTCCGGCACCGTCCCAGCGCCTCCCCCATTCTTCGGTTTCCACTGATTCGCTCCGGCCGGGCTCTTGGTCAACTCCCATTCGTAGCTGAACAGATTTTCGAAGAAATCGTTGCTCCACTTCGTTGGTGTATCGGTCCAGATCACTTCCAGTCCGCTGGTGATTGCGTCGGCTCCTTTGCCGCTGCGGAATTTGCTCTTCCAGCCCAGTCCTTGCTCTTCAATGGGTGCCGCTTCCGGTTCCGGTCCCACATTTGTCGCTTCGCCTGCTCCGTGTGTTTTCCCAAAAGTGTGGCCGCCGGCAATCAACGCAACCGTTTCTTCGTCGTTCATCGCCATGCGGCGGAACGTTTCGCGAATGTCCCTCGCCGCCGCGATCGGATCCGGCTTGCCATTTGGCCCTTCCGGATTCACGTAAATCAGTCCCATCTGCACAGCGCCGAGTGGATTTTGCAGATCGCGGTCGCCCGTGTAGCGCTCGTCGCCTAGCCACTTGCTTTCCGGCCCCCAGTAAACCTCTTCTGGCTCCCAAACGTCTGCACGCCCTCCGCCAAATCCAAACGTCTTGAAGCCCATCGATTCGAGAGCCACATTTCCCGCGAGAATCATCAAGTCGGCCCAGGAAATCTTGCGTCCATATTTCTGCTTGATAGGCCAGAGCAGCCGCCGCGCCTTGTCCAGGCTCACGTTATCCGGCCAGCTATTTAGCGGCGCAAAGCGCTGTTGTCCCGCTCCGGCGCCACCGCGGCCATCGCCGATGCGATACGTCCCCGCGCTGTGCCATGCCATTCGAATGAATAGCGGCCCGTAGTGCCCAAAGTCCGCCGGCCACCAGTCCTGCGAATCCGTCATCACTGCATGAAGGTCCTTAATCACCGCATTCAGGTCGAGACTCTTGAATTCCTTTGCGTAGTCAAACTCCTCGCCCATTGGATCTGACAAGGACGATTGCTGGTGAAGAACCTGTACGTTCAGCTGATTTGGCCACCAATCGTTATTCTTCGGCGCTGACGCTTTTCCCGTAAACGGGCATTTCGCTTCGCTTGACACGTTCTGCTCCTCTGAAGGGACTTTGTCGTCCATGAATTCGTCCACACTGCGGCGACCCCGCAAGACTACGCACCGCGCTCCTATTCTTCCAATATCTAGTTCAGATAAGATGGATAGGCATAGCCTATGGGTAAAAGTTTTAAAAAGGAGAACAGCTCTCGCCGTCGGAATTTGGTCCCCAGTCAAAAGCCTCGCGCTTTTACTGAGAACTGAAGACTGACAGCCGATGACTGCTTTATCGAACTCCACCAACTCCGCTATTTCTGTGCCGTAGCGCACACCGGCTCTTTTTCCCGAGCCGCCGAACAGTCCAACGTCTCCCAGCCATCTCTTTCGCAGCAAATTCTCAAACTCGAAGACGAACTCGGCGCCCGTCTTTTCGACCGCCTCGGCCGTTCCGTCCGCCTCACCGAAGTGGGCAAAGCCTTTCTGCCGCGCGCTCGCGCTGTTTTGCACGAACTCGAAGCCGCCCGCGGCGATGTCTTCGAGCAAAAAGATTCCATCGGCGGCTCTGTCACGATCGGCGCAATCCCGACCGTCGCGCCTTACTTGCTCCCACAAATCCTCACTGCATTTTCAAAAAAGTTCCCGCAAGCTCAACTTACCGTCGTCGAAGAAATCACTCCCGTGCTTCTCGATCGTCTTCGCGCCGGCACCATCGATGTCGCCGTTCTCGCCCTTCCCATTCGCGGCCACGAATTCGAATCGTTCCCGCTCCTCACCGAACCGCTCTTCGCGGTCCTGCCCAGGAAACACAAGCTCGCAAATCGGCGCTCCATCTCGCTGAAAGACGTTCGCTCGGAACCTTTCCTTCTCTTGCGGGATGGCCACTGCTTTCGCGAAAACGCCTTCGCCGCGTGCGACCGCGCGCGCGTCCATCCGCAAGTCATCTTCGAAAGCGGTCAATTCTCCAGTTTGCTCGGCATGGTCGGCGCGGGCATGGGTGTCTCGCTCATCCCGCAAATGGCCATCGAGAAAAAATCCGGCTGCCGCTACGTTTCGATTTCCGATCCCGAAGCCACTCGAACCATCGGCGCAGTCATCCTCCGCGGACGCTCCCAAACCCGCGCCAATTTAAGCTTTCTGGATCTCCTCCGCCAATCCTGCGCGAAGTAGAGCACTACGCCGCGCGTCGAATCTCTTTAATCCCGCGCCCCAGCTTTCGCCGCAACAAAGTTCGCAAAGTCACACCATCTTCATAGCCGACTCGCGACGCAATCTCGTCCACGCTCTCATTCGTCGTTTTCAGCAGATGAACTGCACGCTCCACCCGCAAACTCTGAAAATATTCCAGTGGTGTTTTTCCCAACACCGTCTGCAACCGCCGCGCTAGCGTCCTCTTGCTCGTCGCCACCGATTTCGCCGCTTCGTCCAGTGAGAACCCATGCGGCAATCGGATTCGCGCCCAGTTTTCGAATCTTTCCACCATCGGGTCCGAGTGAATAAGATGGTCCGAGATCACGTAAGCCGATTGCGCCGGCCGCGAATCCACAATCAAATATTTTGCCGTCAATGCTGCCAGCTTCGGGCTCTTCTGCCGGATCAGCCACAACGCCAAATCCATGTGACTCAGCGCTGCTCCCGCCGTTACGACTCGGCCGGATTTCACAATCATGTGCGATTCCTCGACAATCACTTGCGGATATCGCTTCCGAAACACCGGCGCCAGCCACCACGTTGTCGTCGAATGTTGCCCGTCCAACAATCCCGATTCCGCCATCACAAACGTTCCCACGCAGGCCGCGCTCATTAGGGCGCCCCGCTTTGCCCACACGCGCAGCGTCGCTGCCGCATCCTGCACTTCCTTCTTTGCCAGAGCTCTCTCAAGCGGTTCCGGCATCTTGTAGCCGATCGCCGGCACGATCACGCAGTCCGGTGCGCCTCCTCCCGGGCGCGTAACGGGCACCGCCAATCCCTGCGCTGTCATCACTCTTGCCTTCATGCCCACGATTTTCGCGTCAAACCGAGGCGCAGACATTCCCGACATTTCCGCGAGTTCATTCGCCGTTTGGAAGGCGTCCAGAACGGTTGCCAGCCCCGTATCGAACACGTTGCTCAACGCCAGGACAAAAATCTTCATGGCAAAAACGATATCGTATTTGGCATTCCTGTCAATAGCTGTGGCACGCCCAAAAACGCTATCGTCCGAAATTGTAAATTGCAGTTTTTTGTCCAAGGAGGATTCTTGTGCCAAAAGGCGCCCCGCAACTGGCATTGTTTGTCCGTTTGGAAGCAAAAAAAGGAAAGGAAAACGACGTCACACAATTCCTGGAAAAAGCCCTCGAGCTTGCCAATCAGGAAGCGACAACTCCCGTCTGGTTCGCGCTGCGTCTGGGCCCCGCAACATTCGCCGTCTTTGATGCGTTCGCCGACGAATCGGGTCGCCAGGCTCACCTCAACGGCGCAATCGCTACGGCCCTCGTCGCCACTGCCCCGGATTTGCTCGCAACTCCGCCAGTCATCGAGCGAATCGAAGTGCTCGGCGCGAAGCTCCCCGGTTAGTACCGCCCATGAGCCAACTTCGCACCGACATCTTGCAATGCATCGGTAACACTTCCGTGCTGCCACTCCGGAATATCCCGCCCAGGAGTGGTGTCCGTATTCTGCTTAAGATCGAAAGCGAAAATCCCACCGGCAGCATGAAAGACCGCATGGCCCTCGCCATGATCGAAGCCGCCGAAGCCGACGGTCGCCTCAAGTCTGGCGGCAACGTAGTCGAATACACGGGCGGCAGCACCGGCGTCTCCCTCTCTCTTATCTGCGCCGTTAAAGGCTACCCGTTGCACATCGTCTCTTCCGACGCCTTCGCGCAGGAAAAACTCGATTACATGCGCATCTTGGGCGCCAATCTCCAAATTGTAAAAAGCGATTACGGCCGCATGACCGCAAAGCTCACACGCGACATGATCGAAGCTGCCCGCCTCATCACCGAAAAAACCGGCGGATACTGGACCGATCAGCTCAAAAACACCGACCAGCTTTCCGCTTACCACAAAATGGCCGAAGAGATTTGGACTCAGACCGACGGACACGCCGATGCTTTTGTCCAAAGTGTCGGAACTGCCGCTTCGCTTCGCGGCATCGCCGAAGGCTTGCGCCGCCGCAATCCCGCCATAAGAGTTGTCGCCGTCGAACCCGCTGAATCTCCCGTGCTGTCTGGCGGAAAGCCCGGCGCTCACAAAATTGACGGTATTGGCGCTGGCTTTGTCGTCCCGCTTTGGCGCACCGACATCGCCGACTCTTTCGAACGCGTCTCGACGGACGACGCCGTCGCAATGGCCACGCGCCTCGCCAGGGAAGAAGGCATCTTCGCGGGCACTTCCACCGGCGCCAACGTTGTCGCAGCGTTACGCCTCGCCGCAAACCTTGCGCCGCACACTACAATCGTCACCGTCATGTGCGATACGGGCATGAAATATCTGAAAAATTACGGAGCCAGACGCAACGGCTGACAAATTCCCTAGCTCTGCGTCGCGCGCGCTCCGAGGCTCAAGCGCTCTTCGGTCAAATCCAATTCGCGTTCGAGCTGCCGCAGCAACTCATCATTGATCTCGCCATTGTTCCGCAATTGCACGGCCGTTCGCCGCTCGACTTGCAGCATCTCCTGCAACAATTGCGAATGTTTCGCCGTTCGTTCTCGTGCCAGTTGCGGCTCCGGCCCCGCTTCACTGGAATATTTCGTGATCTTCGTCTCGTACATCCGGAACAGGTTGTCGTACACTTCTGAAAAATCGTCTCCGTCCTTTGCTCGCACTTGATTCAGCCGCTCCAGCGCTGCCCGCAAAATCTTCTGCCGCGCCTGATGCTCTTCTTCATCGGACGCCGGCGCTCCCGCCAGCCCCAGCGCCCGAATCAGCGGCGGCAGTGTTAGGCCCTGTCCCACCAGCGTCACGATGATCACCGCGAACGTCAGAAAAATAATCATGTCTCGCTGCGGAAACGCTTCGCCGTTATTCAGTAGCTCCGGCAACGAAATCGCCGCGGCCAGCGACACCACTCCTCGCATCCCGGTCCATCCCACCACAAAAATCTGCCGCGGCTTCGGCATCGCAACCGTTTGTCCCAGCACTTTCCTCCGAATCAGGTTCGCCACATACGCGCCGGGATACATCCAGATCAGCCGCAACAATATCAAAATCACGCTGAGCACCAGTCCATCCAGAATCAATCCGCTCAGCCTGTACTCCTTCAACTCCGCAATCACGTACGGCAATTGCAGTCCAATCGCCATGAACACCAGTCCGTTCATCACAAATGTCAGCGAATCCCACACCGCCCACGCCTGCATCCGCACCGTCGCCGAAAAAAACTCGGAGCTCTTCCGCGATAAATACAATCCGCAAGCAATCACTGCCATCACACCCGACGCATGCGCCGCCTCCGCCGTCAAATACACGACATACGGCACGACGACACTCAGCGTAATTTCAATCGGCCCATCATCCAGTCGCCGTTCGAACCACTCCACCACCAATCCAATCGCCAGGCCGATTAAAATCCCGACGCAGATCAAAAACAACAATCGCGTCACGCCTTGCCCCACAGTCGGCCGCTCGCCCGTCACCACCAGCGCCACCGCGAATCCCAGCGCCACCAGTCCCGTCGCGTCGTTCACCAGGCTTTCGCCTTCCAGCACATCCACAATCCGCTTCGGCAGTCCAACACGTCGCGCAATCGCCGTCGCCGCAATTGCATCTGTCGTCGATAGCACCGCTCCCAGCACGAATCCCAATCGCCAGTCGAATCCTCTAAATACCCACGGCGCGGCAATCGCCACACCCGCTGCCGTAAACGCCACCAATCCCACGGCCAGCATGAAAATGCTTATGAAATTTTCTCGAAAATCGCGCCACGACGTCTGCCACGCTCCGCTGTAAAGCAGCGGCGGCAGCACCACCAGAAAGACCACCTCCGGATTCAGTTGAATCTTCGGGACGCCCGGCACAAAACTCAGCGCCAGCCCCGCAATCACTAGCACAATCGGGTATGGCGTCTTCAGTTTTTGTGCCAGCACCGCGAACGCTACCACCAGCACCAGCAACGCCAGCGCAATCAGCTCCGCCGCGTGGATCCCCTCGCCGCTCATCTTTCCCCTCGCGAACTAATCGTTCATCCTACTTTACTTTTATGGCCGCAACCTGCGTTCCTCTCCTTCTTCCGCACTGCTCCACCGCTTTTCTGGACGCCCTCCGCGCCCCAATGTTAAACTCTTTAGGTCGTTCTCCGGTGGGGCCGTGATGCAATTTGGAAGCGTCCCGGTGAAACCGGGAGGTCGTAGATTCACATCGGTGGGGCCGTGGCGCAGTTGGGAGCGCGCCTCGATGGCATCGAGGAGGTCGAGGGTTCGAATCCCTTCGGCTCCACCAATTTCAACAAAAAATTTCGCCTGATGTAGGGGCCGCTTTCTGAAGCGCCCCTTTTTCTCGCCCGCCATGCAACCGCCATGCTATTTTTGAAGTCCTATCTACATAGAGCTTTTGCTGCAGGAGACGCCGTTTGCTGAGCCTTCTCGACTTACTGAAGTTGACGCGCCGTCAGATTCCGACCGCAGCTCTTTTTTTCTCCGCGTCTCTTGCCGCGCAATCCACCGGTCCTCTCACGCCGCCTCCCGCCTCCGGCCCCGCTCCCAGCGCACCCGGCGCCATCAAATCCGCTCCCGTTCCGCACAAAGCTGAACCCGAAGCTCCCATCACCCACGAGCCGCCCGCCATGCCGCCCGAACAGATAATCCAGAAATTCGCCGAACGCGAAGTCGAACTCAAAAAAGTTCTCGGTTCTTACACTTGGACTCAGTATTTCCAGATGCAGACCGTCGACTCCGACGACATCCCCGATGGCAACTACGAAGTGCAGAGCGACATCCTCTTCACGCCCGACGGCAAACGCTTCGAAAAAGTCACCTACGCTCCCGCCAACACCCTCACTCGCATCTCGATGACTCAGGAAGATCTCGACGACCTCAAAAAAATTCAGCCGTTCGCTTTCACCGGCGACGAGCTCATGAAATACAACATCACTTTCGTCGGCCGTCAAAAAGTCGACGATCTCTCCACCTACGTCTTCGATGTCGCTCCGAAAGTCATTGAGAAAAAACAGCGCTATTTCCAGGGCCGTCTCTGGGTCGACGACCACGACCTGCAAATCGTCAAAACTTACGGCAAAGCCGTTCCCGACATCGTCACCAAACACGGAGAAAACCGCTTTGCTCGCTTCACCACCTATCGCGAAAATCTTTTCGGCGATCTCTGGATTCCCACTTACACCCACACCGACGACACGCTTCCGTTCACCACGGGTCCCATCCACATTCGCGTCACCGTGAAATACACCAATTACAAACGCTTCGGTTCGACTTTCAAAATCGGCCCCGCCACAGAAGCTCCGCCGCAATAAGTTTGCTTTGTGTAGTCCAGCGGCTTTAGCCGCGGAAATGCTCGGCACGGTTCAACAATCTGACTTCTGCCCGCGTCAGCGCGCGCGCGCTCCCTTTCGCCAACTCTCCCAACGTCACCGCCCCAATCGCCACGCGCACCAGCCGCAACACCTCCACTCCGCACGCTTCCAGCATTCGCCGAATCTGCCGGTTCTTCCCCTCGTCCAGAATAATTTCAATCCAGCTGTTCTTTTCTCCCGCTCGCAAAATTCTCACCGCCGTCGCTCGCAACTCTTCGCCGTCATCCACGACTCCCGCTCGCAATCGCTCCAGCAGGGAATCATCCGCCACCGCGCCTATCTGCACGTGATACGTTTTCTCCACATGACTCTCCGGCGCCGTAATCCGCGCCGCCCACTCCGTATCGTTTGTCAGCAACAACAATCCTTCGCTTGCCTTGTCCAAACGTCCCACCGGTCCCATCCATTCCGATCCCACGGGCAGAAGCGAGTAAACAGTCTCGCGGCCTTTCTCGTCTTCCGCCGTCGTCACAATTCCTCGCGGCTTGTTCACCATCCAATATTTTCTCTCCGCCGCCTTCACGCCCCGCCCATCCACTTCCACGCGATCCCGCCCCAGCCACACCGGCGTCTCCGCATCGCGCCGCACGATTCCATTCAGCCTCACCCGCCCCGCGCGAATCAGCTCCGCCGCTTCCGACCGCGAACAAAATCCCAGCTTCGATAGCGCCCGCGCCAGCCCCGTCCTTTTTGCCTCCGCATTTTTTCCCGCTCGCCTCAACGCGTTCTCCCAAAATCCCTCTTCCAATCCGGCATTTTCGCCGGATCCTGCATCCTACATTTCATTTGGGGTTCTGTTCTCATATCGTTAGAATCCCTCCACCTTGACGGAGGCACTATGCTCTCTCTTCTCTCGCGTCAGATATTTTTCCTGGTTGCGGTCTCCAGCTTTGCAATCCCCACTGCCGTCCGCGCACAGGATTCGGCTCCGCCGCCTGCTGCATCTGCAGCTTCACCCGATGACGCTTATCAAGCTCAGCGCAAATTCGCCATCGCCCTGCTGAACCAGCAAAAACATATCGAAGCGCTTCCAGTTTTTGAATCGCTCGCCAAGCAGCATCCTGACGATCCCGAAGTCCTATTTGGTTGGGGCGCTTGCCTCGTCACGCACTCCGCCACTGTCGCCGATCCCGACGCCGCCCGGCAGGAGCGCCTTCACGCCCGCCAGCTTCTTTTGCGCGCCAAAGAACTCGGAAAGAATAGCAATCTGCTCTTGAACTTGCTCGACCTGCTTCCCGCTGACGGTTCAGCACCGCCTTTTTCTTCGGCCACCGGTGCCGACTCCGCCATGCGCGCCGGCGAAGCGGCCTTCGCCAAAAACGACTACGACGAAGCCATCAAGAATTATTCGCACGCGTTGGAACTCGATCCGAAAAATTACGACGCCACACTGTTCGTCGGTGATTCATACTTTGCCAAAAAAGATTTTCCCAACGCTCTTATCTGGTATGACCGCGCCATCGCTCTCAATCCCAACGCCGACTCCGCCTACCGCTACGAAGCAGACATGCTCATCAAGTCCGGCGAAATGGAAAAAGCTCGCGCGCGCTCCATTCAGGCCGTTGTCTCCAATCCCTATTCTCAAATCACCTGGCGCGCCCTCAACTATTGGGCCACTTCGAATCATCTCCAACTGAGCCAGTTGAAAATCAAAATTCCCGGCGGCGTCGAACGAAAAGACGATCAGCATATCAACATCACGCTCAGCCCGAAGGTATCGGGCGCCAGTATCGATGCCGCATGGGCCGCCTATGGCATGTCGCGCGCTTACTGGATGGGAGACAATTTCAAAAAGAATTTTCCAAAAGATCCTCAGTACCGCCATTCGCTCTTGGAGGAATCTGAATCGCTGAAAATGGCAGCCGAGGTCCTCTCTGGGAAAGGCGATCGCAAGAAACACGCTTCGGAATACGAAAAGGATCCCGACGTTTCGCTTCTCCTGAAACTCTACGATGCCAAAATGATCGAACCATACGTCCTCATCAGCGCGCCCGATCGCGACATCGCCCTCAACGATTACGCGCCCTATCGCGAACAGCACCGCGACCTGCTCGAAGCCTACCTCTCGCAGTTCGTTGTTCCACCCACTCCGCCAAAACCGTAAATTTCATTTTCGCAAAAAAAACAGGGCCCGCTTCATCTTCCGGGGGAAGCCGGGATTCTGAAGCGGGCCCATGGGTGGTGCCTCAACTTGAGGCACATCAGGAAGGGCTGGCTTTGGCCTGTTCCAACACACGACCCGCCCTTCCTCTTGGCCACCTCCGCCAACTCAAGCTCGGTACTCTGCGAGTTCGAGCGACCTGGTGCCCGAACTCGCAGCCGAATTCTCTGCGCATTTCGCGCAAAGCGAAAACCTGGAATGAATGGAACGAGAGAGCGCAGCGTGCAACCGCTTGGATTGGCTCCGTCAGCTTTTCCGGGCGCCAAATAAAAATCGGCCCGTCGCGGAGGCACACTACGGCTTAGAGGCGTGAGTTCTTACGTACGTCGGATGGAGAGCAACTGCAGAAGTTCTTGCCCGGAGCTTGTTACTGGTTTCGCGGCGATCTCGCCATTTGACCGGCTTGTTCGGACCGCCTTAATCGCTACGCCTTTATCCGCCACATGGGCGTTTTCTACGACTTCCATTTCGTGCGTCGCGCTGGCGCTTGAATCCGCCACGTAATCGTTCGACGTGTCATCCTGCAGACGCATCGATTCGGGCAGCTCGCCGCAGAACAGGCCCATGGCCAGCGTAAACAACACCGATAGATAGATTGCCTGCAAAAATCGCATCGTCTGAAAGTAACCGTTTTCAGTCTGCCGCCAACCCCGTTCCCCGTCAATGGGAACTTCGTAGTAGTACCGCGCTGTCCCTGAAATCCTGCCCCGAACTTGGCCCTCCGGACTTTTTCCGGAGGGCCACAAAATTACTTCTTTCGCGGCCTTACTCCTTGTCGTACACCGCCACGTTCTTCACGTCTTGGCCTTCCTTGTTCTTGCCCACAAACGTCGACGTCCGGATCTTTCCGTCCGCCGATACCACCGACGTCACGGTCATCAACGTCTGTCCGTCCTTTTTCATGTTCACACGAAGCGTGTTCGCGTCCACTCGCTCGACGGAAACCATGTCTCCGGTCGCGATTCCTGTCGCCGGATAATCTTTCCCGTCAAAGTTCGCCGTGAAGTCCACTTTCGTCGCTTTGCCTTCTCCGTCGATTCCTTCCGAATGAATCTTGACGCTCTTCTCTTCCGCCCAAACCGTCAGCGTCAGGCTCTTTGGTGCCGGTCCCGGGCTGTAAAGAGACTTTCCTGCATTGAATTTCCAAGTCCCGGTCTGCGGATCCGCTGCTTTTGCCGCGGCGCTAAACACCAGCCCCGCGCACACCACTGCACACACGATTGCTGCTTTTTTGAACTGCATTGTCTTCCTCTTTCAGTGATCTCTATCTCAGGGTCAATCTTTTTTGGGTGGGAAAGTCAGTCTCCATTAGGGCCCTTTCCCCCGTGAATGTCCAGCCTTATTCCTGCCGCCACTCGCATCTCTTCTCTCGCCGGCCTCGCTACCGTGGCACAAACTTCTGCACGCGCATGCCGTGATAGACGTCCCCAACGTACACCGCGCCATCCTTACCCACTGCCAGGTCGTGCCCCCAATAGATCTGCCCATCGTAATTTCCGAAGCGGCTCCATTTGGCGAGCACTTTGCCGGTCAGGTCCAGCTTCAGCAGCTGGCCGCGGTCTGGCGGAGCCGGCTTCAAATCGCCGCCGTCCACCACATACAACAAATTGTCCGGACCGATCGTCAGCGACCACGGCCTTCCCAATTCTTCCGACTTCCACATCTTCAAAAATTTGCCGTTGCCATCGAACACCTGGATGCGCGCGTTGTTACGGTCCGCCACGTACACAAGTCCTTGCGCATCCACAGCTACGCTGTGCGGCAAGTCGAATTCTCCCGGCCCCGTGCCTTTCTTGCCCCAATCGAGCAGGAACTTTCCCTCCGGAGAAAACTTCGCCACTCGATTGTTGCCATAGCCGTCCGCAACATAAATGCTCCCGTCCGCCGCAAACGCGAGATCCGCCGGCAAATTGAAATGCGTCGCATCGACTCCGGCAGTGTGTTCGGTGCCGATAGTACGCAGAAGTTTGCCGTCGTGAGTGAACTCCAGCACTTGCTGCAGCGCGCGGTCGGTGACCCACACGTTGTCGTTGCGGTCCACGCGCAAGCCGTGCGGCTCGATGAACCGGTTTTGTCCCCACGAAGAAAGCAGTTTGCCGCTCGCGCCATCGAAACAAAGAACCGTCGCCGAACCAATCAAATGCGTCTTATCGGCCGCCCAGGAATTTTCTGCGCGATGAAACACGAAAACGTGATTGTGTGAATCCACCGCAACTCCCGACACCTGCCCCAACACAAATCCCAGCGGCAGCTCCGGCCATCCATGCACCACTACGTACGGCTCCGCTCCCGCCTTTTCTCCCCCGGCGTTCTGTGCGCCCAATTCTTGTGAAAATAAAATCGCGCACAACACGCCAAGATACAGCGCCAGACACATGCCTCTCGCAATACGTTTGCGAACCATACTCACCACCCCTCAGCCGGGACGATTATATGCAGGTTCTGCGTTTTCTTTCCGCAGGCGAACGATGTGTCGTGACCTCTTCTCTTTCCGCTCTTTGGCCTCGTGTAGGGGCAGAACTTCAGTTCGCCCTCTTTCTTCGATGCCACATATCGCCACGGCCCGTGTCAGATTGGGCGTGATGAACAGACCCGCCTACTTCTCTTACCTGTCGCTTTCCCGCTCCTCGTGGCGCTCCAAACCAAAACCCGGGCGGACTAAAGTCCCGCCCCTACACAATCCACGCTACACCCCATTTCCCATCTTCCACGGCGGCGTCCATGCTTCCTTCACCCCACAATTCGCCGGTGGCCAATCCACCGTCGCCGACCCCGAGAATTCATATTCCCACGCGACTCGCACCATCCCTCTACGCACCGGATTCATCCAGATGTACCAGGCGACACCGTCGCAATCTTCCGCCTTCCGAAGAATGTGGTCGTGATAGCTCCGCTGCCAAATCCGTCCCTCTGTTGCATTGCGCAACAAGAATCCCGTTTTCTGTTGGAACCGCCTAACGTAAACGGCTCCGTCCGCACTACCATCGGTTCCTTCCACCAGCATATGCGCGTGATCGGGCATCACGCAGTACGCATGCAGCCGAAATCCCGTATTCTCCGCACAATCCCGAATCGCCCCAACAATCGTCCGCGCCCTCTCCGGATCCGCAAACAACGGTATTCGCTTCTCGCAACAAATCGTCAGGAAATAGATCTTCGTGCCCAGATATTCTCTGTCCGGCAATCGAATATTTTTCCGCCGCCGTTGCATCTCCATACCCTATACTATATAGCTATCTATATTCCACTTCCGTTTTCTTCCTTTTCGATTTTTTTGTTTGCGTGGGGGCGGAACTTTACCCCTGCCTCTCTCTAGCCTTTTGGATTTGTGTCTTGGTTTGTGAAGGGGCGGAACTTTAGTTCGCCCTCCTCGCGAGGCAACTAACCGAACTCGTCTCCCAACAATGCACTCGGCAACGAAACGATCGACTAGCAAACGATGGCGGCCAAATCCGGAGGAGCGTCTCGACAAGGCCGGTCTTACCATCCGCATTTCCGACGCGATTCGCGAGCGCTGCCTTAAGCAGGCTCCCGCCGCCCGCATCTTGAAGATCGATCAGGCGAAATAGAAGCTGTGCGAGTATCTACCAGCGGATGCCGTTTTTCGTTTGGCAGACTTCGCATAGATAAATGATTTCTCGGCTGATGAGCTTGCAGGTGTCTCTCGTAAGCTCGATATCGTCAGCCTTGAGTGTTCCGTCGACTGCAATTTTGCACCGACGGACTTTGACGTTTGTTGCGCCGCAGCCTTGTGGGAACTCGCTCATCCATAGTCAGATGCGACGCGTCAGCGGAAGGTTGAGGCGTTCGATGGCGTAGAGGGGTTCTTCGGGGAAGTCTTCCCTCGACCGGGTGACTTAGGAACCATGAAATCGACACTACCCCCGTACGCGCATGACAATTCCGAGCACACACAGACCAGCGAGCAAAAGGAACCCGGTGGGTGCGTCTGGAGTCGAAGCGAAGCTTCCGTTCACAAACGCATATTTCGTCTCGGAGGCGTCGGTAAAAGTGTAGCCACTAAGGAGATTGCTGTTCGCGTCACTAACAGACAGGCTCGTTATAGTGAGGCTTGCATCCTCGCCGGTACCGCCGAAAAACGCATCGCTCCTGGCAAAGAGCTGCGCGCCGATCTCGAAAGGCACGCCAAAAGTAAAGGTCGTGGGAATGTTCACCTGGGTAAGGTAATACGAGCCGCCCTTTCCAGAGAGATAATCAATATTCCCAATAATGCTTGCAGTATAGGAAAGCTGCCCCTGTCCCGTGCCTCCGAATATGGTCACAAGGTCGTTAAAACCCACCGTTGCAGTGACATCCGAAATAGCCCGGATAGGGTCGGGGCCGGGGAGCGCATCGCCAGACGTAGAAGCCGCAAGGGCACCATAAGTTGCAGTAAAGCTATTCACGCTTGCGTTGACCGTCACCGTGCCATCCGGCGAAACGACGGTCAGCGAAGTTCCTGTGGTGGTACCCGAATTGCAATTTGTGTCGTACCCACATGCCGCTGCCGAGAGATTAAAGTTCGAAAACGTATCCGCCCGAGAAATCCCCGCGAAGGCCAGTAGCGCCACGCCAAGCCAAATCATTCGCATAGTTCTTCACCTCATTGTTCAAGAGAACGCGAAATTCCGATCTTTTCCTTAACTGCAAATGGCTCTCCAATGTCCCTACGATTTCGAATATGGCTTCCTTGATAAAACCAGCCTTATCTGCACTTTCAGGCAAGCACCATGCCCAACGTGGCCATTTGTATGCAAATCCCTTGCACACTTAGGGAACTCCACATGCCAAATTGAGTAAAGGGATCGTCAAGTCCGCATGAAGCAGCCACACGTTTAGCAGCACGGAGTTTAGAGATGCGCTGTGTGCACGCACCGGCAACCCTCTGCTTGTCATCCGACCGAAGTAACCCGATTATTTCTTGCTCGCCGCAGTCTGCCGGATTACGCAGCGGAGAGCCTGCCCTGAGCGAACCCGAACGGGGACCTCTCTTCGATTTTCGCTTACCCGTCCCACCACCCCAACCCTGCCATCCCACGTGACGTTGCTTGGCGAAAGAAACGGGGCTGCCTTACCAAAAATTGATAGACCCCTATCTTCTGGACTGCGAAGAAGCGCGAGAATCCGGCGATGAAATGGGTAACATGGTGACGGCGCTCGTGGAATCGATACTCCGTGGGGGCTGAGGAAAAATAAAGCGATAAGGTGGAAGCCGCAAGAGTAACACCGAATGCTGTGGCACCCAGTAGCGCCGCGAGGAGTAACTCCGATGTATGAGTCCAAGGAGTCTATCGAAGTCCAATTAATACCGCTTGAAAGATTTGCCGAGCCGATATTTGATTTTTCACAACTGCCTTTCGGTATCACCGCCGGAGTTCAGGTGGAGAATGTGTCTTCGCTTATGCCACCGTCGGACTTCGAGTACATGGAACCGGACGTCGGCAGATGGAAGATGCGCTCCTTCAATTCCACAGTTAAGTTCGGCTTAGTTCATAGATATTCCCTATCAATTCACGACGGCGATCCTATTCGTCTCGAAAAAGCGGAGTTCCTAAATACGGTGTTTGCGCTACTTAGGATTATTCGACCACACCGGCGGCTAGGCGGAGCTAGCGGGACGATCTCGGACGGCAAGGCACAGTTCAACAGTCTAACTTGGCCCCACGATAGTCTGGACGTGCCGGAGGGCGTCAAACTATTTTCAGTTCGAAATAAAGATCTGATGGAGCTAAGAAATCTGCTGCCAACATTCCTCAACGCAATGCGAGGTCCGAATTGGCCTTTTCGCATGGCCGTACAGTACTACTACATGGGATACGAGCAGAATGATTGGAAAGCACGATACTTGTCCTGGGGATCCTCAGCGCTTCACGCGCTCTACTCGCACAAAGACCAAAAAATAATTCCTCGAGTTAAGAAATTCCTCGGTGAAGCGACGCTTATCTATGACCCGGCAGAATATCCCGAATTCGAATTTCTAGAACCAAATCCGTTGACCATCAAAGATATTTTGGAGGATGTGAACGAAGTGCGTCATGACATCGCTCACGGCGACCGGATCCCTGATAGGTTCTTTACCGTCGGAGGCGGTAGACCCACGCTCAGCGGTTTTGCCAACTATCTGACAGTGCTGGACGACGCTCTATCGTTCATCATTCGTGAAACACTGCTCAAAATTCTAAGAGAGAATCTGCTCGAACATTTCAAGGATCGACACCGATATACTCAATACTGGAAGTCTCTTGGGGTCTAGCCGCTCCACAGAGTGGCGGCATTACGCAGGCTCACGCACTGCACGGTGCTAGAGCCCGGCGGTGCTCCGACGTCCGGGCTGCAGGCGAGTAAAAAGCGTAGAATTTGGCCACTCGATCGGAGACGGCAAAAAAGGAGTGCGTGAGTATCCGCTTTCGAGCTCTGAAAGCGGTGGGTCCGCTCTTCCGCTTAGGTTCGCCTTCTCCTTCTGCTCGAACAAATTTCCACAGCCATTCGAATTGCCTTGTAAATTATCTTGTTGACTTTAGCAACATGCCATGCTAGCATGGGTTGTGTTCGGCTTGGCGCTTTCCTCCTGCTTGTCCCGAGCCGCGGCGAAGGGCCTCGCGGCGAACTGGCACACTCCCGCTTCCTCGCCCCAATCGCGTAACTTGTTTGGAATGAATACGTTCGGAAATCCCATTCCTAACCCCTTTAGAATGAATACTTACGAAAAAACAGGGGAGGGGTTGGTACCCTTGCTCGTGCATTCCTGCGTTCGTTCTTTTGCTCTTTTCTTCACTCTTTTGCCGTGCGCGACAACTCATCTCTCATCTTTTCAATGGTTTGCGCACTCTTTGCCAAAACACCCGGGGTGTACCCCAGAGCGCAATCCAGCTTCCTCCGGCCGCCCTTTCCTTACCTCATTACATCCTTACTTCCTTGCCTCCTCCTCCCTTACTTCCTTCCCATTGCATCAAGGTCCACACGGTGGAACAATCTCCTTGCTTACCAGTTCTTTGCGCCGGGAAACATTTCCGCTCTCCCCGGTGTCTAATTTTCGAGAGCGGACAACGGGCTCAACCGCAAGGTTGATTCAGGCCAGGGATCGCAGGCCAGGCCCGCTAGCCATCAGGGGACGGCACCCAGCTTCAGACCTTTTCGAGAAAAAGGGTCGCGAAAAGGGCCGGCCCGGAAAGGCATCCAGTGTCCGATTGGGCGAGCGCTCTATCGTGGGGTCGTGACGAATCCGAACTCGTCGGCGAGCTACAAGCCGGCTCGGAATCGGCCTTCGACTGGCTGGTCACGCATTACCACGCCGCCGTCTTCAATCTGATTCTCGGCATGCTCGGAGACACCTCCGACGCGGCCGATGCGACACAGGAAGTTTTTCTAAAAGCGTTCAAGGGAATTAAGAAGTTTCGCGGCGGCAGTTCTCTCAAGACCTGGCTCTATCGCATCGCGATTCGCGAAGCGCTCAATCACCGCCGCTGGTTCAAGCGTCATCTGCAGAAAAATGTTTCGATCGACGCCGAACCGGAAGAGGGCCATGCGCCGCTCGAAATTGAAGACGCGGGTGCAACGCCGTTCGAGCAGCTTGCTTCGCTGGAAATTCAGGGCGCCGTGCAAGCCGCCCTCGCGCAAGTGCCGGATGTTTTCCGCAGCGCGGTGATTTTGCGAGACCTGGAAGGTTTGAGTTACGAGGAAGTCGCCGAAGTTCTTGAATGTAGCGTCGGCACCGTGAAATCCCGCATTTTGCGCGGACGCCGCTCGCTGAAAGATTTGCTGGATCCCCTTTTGGGCGATCCCAGCCGTTCAGTTCACAAGGAAGCGGACCATGCAGTCGCTGCAAACGGTTTGCGTTCCTTGCTCGACGGAGCGAAAGAGGAATCTTTATGAAGTGCGCCACGGTTCGTTCCAATCTGGCCGGTTATCTGGACGACGGACTCGTTTCTGCTGCGGGTCAATCGGAACGCGTTCAGATGCGGCAGCATCTCGAGGCCTGCGCATCGTGCAGGGAAGAGTTGCAGCGGTATCGCAAGCTCTCGCTTTTGCTTTCGCGCGCGCCGCGCATTGTTCCTCCATCGGATTTGGCGGTTCGCATCAAAGTCGCCGCAGCGCAGCGGCAAAACACGCAAACCTGGAAGCAGCGCGTACAAGCGCTTCGCGATCGCGCGGAAATTTATATGGACAATGTATTTCGTCCGGTGATGGCTCCTGCGACCGGAGGATTTTTCTCCGCGATGCTGGTCTTCGTCGTCGTGCTGCACATGATGGTGCCGGGAATTTCCGTGCAAGCCGTTCCCAACGACGTGCCGTTGAACCTGATGCAGCCAGCCGAACTTCTTGCGCTTTCGGACAATCCCGGAAATTGGGCGCCCGAACAGCATGAAACCGAACTTTCGCTTCCGCACGGTTTGGTTGTGGACGTCACCGTGGATCAGCACGGCCAGATGCTCGATTATCAGATTCTTTCCGGGCCCGATAGCCAGAACATGCGGCATCAGCTGAATCAAATGCTGCTCTTCTCGCGTTTCCGCCCGATGATGAGCTTCGGCCAAAAGGTCACCGGCGGCCACGTGATTCTGAGCTTCAGCGCGGTTCGTGTTCGCGGCTAAAACAGGAATGCCGCAGAAAATTCTCCGGCGATTTCTTTTCGCGCTGATGTTTTCTTCTCTCCTGACCGCGAAATGTTTTTCGCAGCAAATTCCCGCCGGCGACGAAAAATTTCTTTTCGACGCCGTCAACCACGAACGAACTTCCGAAGGACTCGCGCCGCTCAGGTGGGACGCCGCTCTTGCAGCCGCCGCGCGCACGCATCTTCACAAAATGGCCGAGCACCGTTCGCTTTCGCATCAACTCCCCGGCGAAGCGGATTTGACGAAACGCGCGCACGAAGCCGGCGCGCATTTCAGCATGCTTGCGGAAAACATCGCGCTCGCACCGTCCGCGGATGAATTGCATATCGGCTGGATGAATTCGCTGCCGCACCGGCAAAACATTTTGAATCCGAAATTGACGGCGATTGGAATTGCGGTGGAGCTGCGCGGGAAGGAATATTTTGCGGTGCAGGATTTTTCCACCGCGGTCGAGCAATTATCAAAAGAAGAACAGGAGAAAAAAGTCGGGGCGCTGTTGCATGCGCATGGGCTGAAAATTTCCGGCGATTCCGCGGAGGCGCGCAAAGCCTGCGATGGCGCTCCGAACCGGTCGAATGCGCGTTCGTTTGCGGTGCTGCATTTTGAGGCTTCGGATTTGAGCCAGTTGCCGGAGCAGGTTGCGCGAACCGTTCGCAACGGGGCGTATCAGACTGCTTCAGTCGGGGCGTGTAACGCCGTCGAATCGAACGGCTTCTCTCTTTTCCGAATTGCCGTGATTCTCTATTGAATCGCGCTCAGTCGATTCCGTGAATGCGCAGGCTGACGAGCTGATCGATGGTGAGATCTTTCATGCCGCGCGATTTCAGGCCGGAAATAAATTCGGGCGTCACGCCGTGAATGCGCATCGCTATGAGCTGATCCGGTTCGGGATGTTTGTAGCCGAGCGATTCGATTTTGTCGATGAACTCCGGCGAAACTCCGTGAATGCGAAACGCGATTAGTTTTTGCAATTCGATGTGGTCGTAACCTTCTTTTTTGAGTTGCGCCATCCATTCAGGCGTCGCGCCGTGAATGCGCATGGCGATCAAATCGTCTTCGCTGGGCGAATATCCAGCGGAGCGGACGGAGCGCACAAATTCCGGCGAGACACCGTGAATGCGGAATGCGACGAGTTTGTCGCTGTCGTCGGTGTTCAGGCCTTCCTTGCGAATTTCCTGAATGAATTTCGTGTCGACGCCAAAGATGCGAAAGGCGATCAGTTTGTCGGAGTCGAGGTTGCGGAGTTTCAGATTTTTCATTTCCTGCGCAAAGTTCACGCTAACGTCGAAAATCGCCATGCCGAATTGCTTGTCGGAATCGACGCTAAAGCCGAGGGCGCTCATGTTCTCCGCGAACTTCCCATCGGGAAAAAAATGAAAGACACCCGCTCCTTCCGAATTCTCGATGTAGCCTTCGCACTCGAAGCGGCCGGCGTCGCGGCGAATAGCGAATTTAACGTCGTGCTTCGCGGTGATGGAGAGATCGAGGCCCTCGAACGTTTTCGAGTCCCAGTCCGATTCGTGATGGTTGGAGTGGCCGTCGGACCGCTGCATCAGCGCGAAATGGACTTTGCCCTGTTCGTCGGACGGCTGGATGGTCCAGCTGCCGTTGCGCTGTTTTGTTTCCGATGCAAACAACGCGAGGGCGCAAACGAGAGCAATTGCAGACGCAACAATCCCTGCTACGAGTTTTTTGGGACTCATACGTGTTCCTCCTGAATTTTTCCTGAGCTAGAAAATATCGGCGTTCTTTAGGTTGATGAGTTTCTCGATCGTCAAATCCTTGAAGCCGTGACTCTTGGCTTTCTGGATGAACTCCGGCGTGATGCCCATGATTTTTGCGCCGGTGACCTGTTCGGCGTTGAGTTTGTAGCCTTCGGCGGCGAGGGCTTTCACGTATTCGGGAGTCACGCCCTGAATTTTCATTCCGGTAATCTCTTCGGCAGTGGGCGTGAAGCCGAGGTCGCGCATCTGTTTGATGTAATCGGGAGTGACGCCCTGGATTTTCATCCCGACAATTTCTTCTTCGTCGGGCTTGAAGCCGAGATCACGCATCTGCTTGATGTAGTCGGGAGTAACACCCTGGATTTTCATTCCGGTGATTTTCTCCGCGTCCACGTTGTAACCCATGTCGCGGATTTGTTTCACGTAGTCGGGCGTGACGCCTTGAATCTTCATGCCGACGATCTGTTCGAGATCCGGTTTGAAGCCGAGATCGCGCATTTGTTTGATGTAATCGGGAGTGACGCCCTGGATTTTCATGCCAACGATTTCTTCGGCATTGGGCGTATAGCCGGCGTCGCGAATGGATTTGATGTATTCCGGCGTGACGCCCTGAATGCGCATCGAAAGCAACTCTTCGATATTAGGGTTGAACCCGGCGGCGCGAATTTGTTTTACGTAATCGGCGGTGACGCCCTGAATCTTGAGAGAGATGAGTTTGTCGACGTCGAGGTTGTCGAGGCCGACGGATTTCATTTCATCGATGTAGGAGGACTTTGACGCGGATGCGGACTGCGCGTCCTGAGCCGGCGTGGGCAAGGACGCTGGAGCGGGCAGGTTTGCGGGCCGGGCTAAAGGAGCGGGCGCAGGCTTCGGAGCCGGACGGTCGGAATCGGCGGAGTGATCGGCGGCGGTGTCGTCGGCCCACGAGGTGGCGATGGCTGTTTTAATGCGCGCTGCCGCTGCGGGATGAGCGACGCCGTAGAGCAGGGAAGCGGCGACGATGGCGGCACCGAAGCAGACGAAACCGGCGCCGAGTCCTGCTGCGCGAGTTTCCGCGGTATGGCGCAAACCGAGAATGCGCGAGATGCGTGCGGCGAGCGGGCTGCCGTTTGCCGCGAGGCTGAAGGAGGGAGTGGCGCGCCATTCTTCCATGGTGGTGAGAGCGCGCGCGTAGCCGAGATGATTGCCGCAGGCGGCGACGGCGACGTCATCGCAGCAGTTTTCGCGCTCGGCGCGCACGCGCTTGTTCAGCCACCAAACCGCCGGATGGAAAAAGAGAAGGGATTCCACGACGACCTGGAAAAGATTGACGAAAGCGTCGAAGCGGCGAATGTGCGCGAGTTCATGGGCGATGACAGCTTCGATTTGATCTTCGGTGAGTCCGGTGAGGGCGCGAACGGGAAGCAGCACGACCGGACGGAACCAGCCGATGACGGCGGGCGCGTCGAGCCAGCGACATTCGCAGAAACGGATGACGCGCGAGAGGCCGAGGCGGGATTGCAGTTCGCGGCATTTTGCGAGCAGTGCCGGAGCGACGGAGACCGATGCAGCACGGCGGAGACGCTCGAGATAGACGAGGCCGCCGGCAGTGCGAAGCGTGAAGAAGAGGACTCCCGCAAGCCAGAATTCGACGAGAAGGGGAAGCGCCTGCGCGGAGAGAGATTTCACCGCGGGCGAGCCGGCGAGCATGGGTTGCGCCGACGGGCCGAAAATTGTTTTTTGCGCGAAGACGATCATGGGTGCGGCGGCATTTTCCGTGGCCTGCATCGCGGACTGGGAATTCACGAGCAGCATAAAGGTGATGGCGACGGACGCGACCATCGCGAGCAGCGTGAGCACGCCGATGACGTAGCGAGCGGAGGCGCGACGCGCGAGCGTCAGCGCGACCGAGGCGACGGCGGCGAGCGCGAAGCCCTGCCAGACGAAATGCAGAAGCGACCAACCGAGCGTGCGCAGAGTTTCAGGAGCGAAGATGAAGGTCAGGCCGGTCATTTCTGTTTCCTTTCGTATTCGTCGAGCAAACGGCGAAGTTCCTTGAGTTCTTCCTTGGAGCTGTGGCGGCCGGCGAGAGCATGGAGCATGAGCTCGCTGGCCGAGCCCTGGAAAACGCGCTGCATGACGTCCGCGGCGAATTGCTGCTTGGTCTTCTCCGCCGGCTCCTGCGCTTCATAGACGTGCGCGCGCTGGGTTTCGCTCCGGGTGACGAGTCCTTTTGCGGACATAATTTGCATGAGCTTGAGGACGGTGGTGTAGCCGAGTTGTTTTGTGGCGCTGATGGCGTCGTGGACTTCGCGAACAGTGGAAGGACCGCGAGACCAAAGCACTTGAAGGATCTCCAACTCGGAAGGAGTTGGATTTTGTTGAGTGGCTGCTTTCATGGAAAGGAGGCTACTACGAAGGATTTCGTATTGTCAACGAAAATCTTCGTAGTTAGTGAAAAAAGTTTGAAGGAGCGGCTTGCTATCGGCGCCAAGACCCGGATTCTGAGGATCTCTTCCTCATGTGCGCCCTCATCGCGAGGTATCCTTTCGTCGCCGCCGCTCGCTCTCTTTTATGATTTCGCTCATGTCGCCCACTGGGCGAATCTCGAAAATGTTGCCATAGGTCATGGCCGGATGCCGGCCGATGAGCTGTACGGCATGATTCATGTCCCTTGCCTCGATAAAGAGAATGCCGCCGAGTAGTTCTTTGGTTTCTGTATAGGGGCCGTCGGTTGTTGCCACCTTGCCGTTCTTCCAAGAGAGGGTCAAGGCGGTTTCCGGCCCATGAAGCGCTTCGCCGCCACCCCAGTGCCCGTTGGCGCGAAGGTGGTCGTCGTATTCAAAGCATTTGTCGAACATGGCGTTTCGCTCGCTCTCCGTCATGCCCTCGAATTTGCGTTTATCGTAGTAGCCCAAACAGATGTATTTCATGATTTTTCTCCTCGTTCTTCCATGATTAAGAGAGACAAATTCGAGAACAATAAATTTTTTTGATGCGGATATCCTTGGAGTCCTGTCTGCCACGGTCTGACGGTCGTGCAGGTGCTAGTGATGATGGTCGGCTGCGGGGGCTTCGCGATATTCCGTTCCGTCCGACCAGTGTTGTGCGGCAATGACGAACGTAGTTGCGTGCTCCCGGGTGTCGGTTAAAGCAATGACGGGAGAACCGGGCAGATTCGCTCCCCAGATTGCGGCGTCGGTTTCTGGAAAATAAAACATGAGGTGGGAGGGCCAGTGTGGGACGGAGTCGCCGCCATAGCCTTGCTTCGACATCATGTAGCACATCGCTCCGGGCTCCATCGCAGGCAGTTCTTTTTTGTCGACGGCGGCCACGATGGTCTCGTCCACCTGATCTTTCGTGCGGCCCGCGAGGATCCAGTCGGTCCTTTTCATGTTGCGGTTCAGGACGGAGCGCACAGCTGCCGCGTTATAACAGATCGGGGTCCGCACTTTGGGATTCCAAAAATCGGCGTCCGGTGCCGAGGTCCACGAACGCTCGACGATACAGACGAAACCGTTTTTGCCTTTGGCGGCTGTTTCGAAACCATGACGGCCGAGAATCAGTACATCGGCGTCGCGAGAAATGGACTCGGGCGCCGCACTTCGCGCGAGGGCGATTTCCGCGGCGCGATCCGTCATGAGGTATTGCTCGATCGGGGCCATGCTCGGATAAGGTGTCTTGGCATCCTGTGCCGCGGCTTGGAACGCCGTAATGAGGCATGACGTAACAAGCACAACTAGCAGAGCGAGACTTTTTATTGCGATTGCGCCAAACTTTTTGTTCCGCATTGTTTTTCCTCCTGAGAATGTGTCGGAGTCGGTCTTCTGTTCGAAGTTGCGGCGGGTGAGGCTATTCCGTTGGTCACTGCGGAGCCGGGAAGAAAAGAAGCTCGCGCACCTCGCCGGCCACATTGCAGACGATGGCGGCCTTCTTGGCCCATGCGAGCGCCTCGTCCATATTTGCGCATTCCAAGATCCAAAATCCGCCCATGTGCTCCTTGGTCTCGGTGTACGGCCCGTCGGTGACGAGCACCTTGCCACCGGCTTGCGCCCGGAGCGTCTTCGCGCTGGCGGGCGGGGCAATGCCGCAAGCGAACTTTCTGATGCCGGCGGCAATCAGTTCGCGGTTAAGCGCGTGGATCTCCTCCATCATCGCTTCGGTTACGGTGGACGGGTCGAAGTCGTCGGGGAGGTAATTGGCAATCAGATATTGAGGCATGAGTTTTTCTCCTTGGTTTCAGAGGTTTGTGCCCGATGACCCGTTTCCTGTTCACTCAGGAGCCGTAGCTCATCGTTCTCTGTCCTATAGTCGCTGAGGAGACGGAAAATCGACAGCTCGGGTGAACTATTTCTGAAAAATTGGGACAGATCGGACGGTCACGAGTACCCATCGGTTCGAAGAGCAGGGAGCGTTTCCGCCGATTGCAAGGTTCCGGCGTTCGACAATGCATTAAGACTAGGCCGGCTACTTCCTCCTAGTAGAAAAAATCCTACTTTAATCATATTGACGGACTACAGAGCATGTGTAATACTAATGGGCATGAGTACGACTGAAAAACCAGAGACAGTGTGGTTTACGACCAAAGGGCAAGTCGTCATCCCGCTTCGCCTACGCAAGCAATTTGACATCGAGGACGGCACCAAGGCAGTGGTTCAAGCGACACCGGAGGGCATCCTTCTGAAACCTGTTACCGCGGCGCTTATCAAGCGCGGGCGCGGGATTTTGAAGCGCACGCAGGCGGGGAAGCCATTCAATGAGGACTGGGCAGAGCACCAAGAAGAAGAGCGGGCACTCGAGGAGCGCCATGCCCGCTAAGGTGCTGGACAGTTTTGCACTGATCGCCTACTTCCGTGACGAACCCGGCGCGGAGATGATGGAAACCCTGCTCGTTTCCGCGGGTAGAAAAGACCATCCAGTCCTTATGACCGATGTGAACTACGCCGAGGTGAAGTACTCCATTTCGAAAAAAGATGGCGCGGCCGCGTGGGCGGAAGCCGCGAAGATTCTTCCTGGCCTTCCCATTGAGTTTCATTCCACCACGCGCGCTTTGGCGGACGCCGCAGCCGATTTCAAGGCACGTTTCAAGATGAGCTTGGCCGACGCTTTCGCCGCGGCGCTAGCCAAGGAAAAGCAAGCTGAACTCGTCACCGGCGACGTGGAATTCAAACCATTGGAAAGGGAAATCAAAATTTACTGGCTCAGATAACCGCACGAATATTCGGCATGCGCTATTGCAACTCGGCGAGGCGCAGGGCGAGAAAACGGCGCTCGGGCTCCTGTTGGGTCAGGGCCAGGGCTTTCTCGTAAGAGGACCGAGCCTCCGCGGTCCTGCCGAGTCTGCGGTACATATCCGCGCGGGCGGAATGTGCCAGGTAATAATTGGCCAATTCGCCTTGTTCCAGGACCGCGTCGATCTGCGCCAGTCCTGCCTCGGGGCCATCGCGCATCGCAATGGCGACGGCACGATTCAGAAGTACAACCGGCGAAGGCTGGATTCGAACCAATTGGTCATAAATCTCAGCGATCTGACGCCAGTCGGTGGCAGCGACGGATTCGGCCTCCGCATGAACGGCCGCAATGGCAGCCTGCAGTGTGTAGGCGCCGAAGCGGCGAGACTTCACGGCTTTCTCGAGCAACGCCACTCCCTCTGCGATCTGCTCCCGGTTCCAGAGCGAGCGGTTTTGATTCTCCAGCAAAATCAGCTCGCCGGTCGGAGAGGTTCTCGCGGCGCGACGGGATTCCTGGAGCAACATCAGGGCGAGCAGCCCAATTACCTCCGCTTCTGGCTGAAGGTCGGTCAGCAACCGGCCCAGTCGAATCGCCTCGCCGGTTAGTTCGGTACGAGTTACTTCTGCTCCCGCCGCAGCCGAATAACCCTCGTTAAAGACGAGATAGATGACGTGAAGCACTGCGCCGAGTCGCTCCGGCAATTCCTGAGGCGATGGCACTTCGTACCGAATCGGCGTGTCTCGAATCTTCGATTTTGCGCGCACAATGCGCTGCGCCAGCGTAGCCGGTGTCGTGAGGAAGGCCTTAGCGATTTCCTCGGTGGTTAGCCCGCACACTTCGCGCAAGGTGAGCGCAACGCGCGCTTCCGGCGCGAGAGCCGGATGACAGCAGGTAAAAATCAAGCGCAGCCGGTCATCCTCAAGGCTGTCCAGTTCCGTGGCCGCTTCCGCAGAACTCGATTGCGCTTCGAGATACCGCATGAGCTCGTCTTGAGATGCGTCCAAACGCGTCCGTCGGCGCAGAGCATCAATGGCTTTGAATCGGGCGGTCGAAATCAACCAGGGTCGCGGGTTGCCGGGTACTCCACTTTGCGGCCAGATGCTGAGCGCAGCCGCAAAGGCTTCGTGCATCGCCTCCTCGGCGAGATCAAAATCGCCGAGCAAACGGATCAGAGTTGCCAGGATTCGCCCCGAATCCACGCGATACAGGGAGTCGAGCAATTCGCGTGTCTGGTCACGAATCTGCTCGGGCGAACGCTCGGACATGCGACGACGTTAGCAAACCAACTGCGCCGAATCAATTTGGCAAACGGTGGAGCGATGCCGGCTTTTTCTCGTCACGGACCCGGCATCGCGCTAACAGCAGTGAGGGACGCTATTTCTTAATCATTTCGATTTCGTAGTGGTCTTTTTCGACCGTGCCGTTGTTGAGGTGCATTTCAGAATCGAGGGAAAGTTTGACAGGGCAGCCCTTGTCGGTGACCCAGGCCATGCCTTTTTCGAATCCGCCTGCGCCGAGCGTGGCGCGGTAGAGGCCCGCTTCGGCCGCGTTGGCGCGCGAAGTGTCGATGGAATAGCGAATCGCGTCGTAGCCGTTCATTTTCTCGGTGCCTTCGCGGACGGTCGGAGAGCCGCTATGAATCAGCGCAATCGTACTGGACATACCGGAAATTCCCGTGAGGCCCATCCACGCAGTCTGCCAACTGTCGCGATCGGACTTTATCCCCTTAATGGTGCGCGAGGCATATTTGTCTTTGGAGGTGCCGTCGATTGTGTCG
Organism: Candidatus Acidiferrum sp.; assembly: GCA_035295625.1. Taxonomy (GTDB): domain Bacteria; phylum Acidobacteriota; class Terriglobia; order Acidiferrales; family UBA7541; genus Acidiferrum. The sequence continues at coordinate 36,121 of DATGIS010000005.1, forward strand.
GGAGTGAGGTCGGCTTCCTGCACAAGATTGTTGTCAGGCGTGTCTTTCTTGTAAGTGTAGTGGAACGATTCGGGCGGATTTTGAATGTGGTCAATCACGCAGTTCAAGTCGATGCCCGGATCGGTGGAGTGTTGCGAGGCGGAAGAAGAGGCCGATCTCTCTTCACGCGATTTGTTGGAGGGACCGAGTTTGCACGATGAGGCAAAGAGCAGCGCGGCTCCCGCTACACCACAAACGCAAAACGTTGGGACTCGCTGAAGTAACAATTTCACGTGCACCTCCTGACTTCGATCCGGTCGCTGAACGCCTGCATTATCCATGAATGAGCGCGCATCCGCGAAGAATTTTCTGGCCGCCGAAATCCGTACGGCTCAAGAGAACCGCCTTTCCCTCTTTTAATGCTGCGAGTACGAAGGTGTCAGCGATTGACCACGGCGACGGCCTCGATTTCAATGAGCCACTCGGGGCGAACCAATCTTTTCACAACAATGAAGGTGCTGACCGGCGGGGTCATGGTGTCGACAAAACGATCTCTCACTTTCAAAACATGTGGAATGAGGGAAGGATCGACACTCTCCACGCAGAAATAGTTGAGCTTCATAACATTGCCGAAATTGCCGCCAGCCGCTTCGACCGCGGCCTTAATGTTGCGGAAGACTTGCTCGGTCTGAGCAAGGAAGTCATCCTTCCCTACCAACAGTCCGGATTTGTCGAGAGGGACCTGTCCCGCGATGTAAACGAGTTTCCCTCCTCTGACTTCCGCCACTTGCGAGTATCCCGCCGCCGGAACGAACATCGTTTCCGGATTGAACAAGACCGCTTGATGCGAATCGGACATAAGTCTGTCTCCTCTGAATTCAGTGAATCTAAAAGCGAGAACATTTTAGGTGGGTCGAAACCTATTCTTTCAATCGATTGAGTTGATGTTGTATATTCCTGGCATGAATGTAGCTTCCCTGGATTTGAATCTGTTAGTGGCGCTGGATGCTCTTCTCCAGGAAGAGAGTGTCAGCCGCAGCGGCCGAAAGATCGGACTCTCACAACCGGCGATGAGTCATGCTTTGAGCAAACTGCGCGGCTTGCTGGGCGATCCGCTACTGGTACGGACGGGCGGGCGGATGCAATTGACCTTGCGCGCCGAGTCGATGAGGCACGGAGTGCGGGATGCACTCGATCGCGTGAAGGAGGTTTTTGTCAGCGATGCATTCGTGCCTGGTTCCAGCACGCGCACGTTCCGCGTATTTATGTCCGACTATGCGAGCAACCTGATTCTTTCGCCTCTGTCGAAGGCCGTGCGACGGAGCGCGCCAGGTGTCCGCATCGAAGTTCATCTGTGGAGAGGAATCGCGGCGGATTCCGAGGAGAGCGGGCGAATTCCGGATGCCGTGGTGGCCTGCCAAACGCGGGACTTGCCGGGTTTTTACAGGCAGCGTCTATTCACCGACCGGGATGTATGCGCAATGCGCAGAGGCCACCCCTTGCATGGCAAGAAATTCAATCTGAAGGCATTTCTTGAAGGTCCGCACGTTGCAGTGGCGGCGGTGGAATTCTCGGCGGATCCTGTTGACGTGTGGTTGCAGGAAGTGGGTAGCCCGCGTTCGGTCGCCGTGACGGTTCCACACTATATCGACGCATTGCATTTGGTAGCGCAGACGGACTTGATCGCCGTGATTCCGGAGCGCCTGGTTCGGGCGTACTCTTCTGCGCTTCAGTTGGCGATCAAGGCAGTCCCTTTGGATGTCGGCAATTTTGACGAGTATCTCCTTCATTCGGCGCGCACTCACGCCGACCCGGGTTGTATCTGGCTTCGTGAATTGATTAAAAGCCTGTGTCCCAACGTTGGCCGAAGTGGCGGACGTCTCGCAGCGCGCACGGTTGATTCGGCTCACTTGCGGACTGTTCGCCAGGGACTAAAGTAAGACGGCCACTCGAGAGACGAGCGAGCTCAGTCAATTCAATCAATGACGGATTGTTCGGCGAGGACTTCGACTTCGCGGTCGAGGCGCAGGCCGCCGCTGGGATGAAGTTGCGCCATGAAGACGATGACCATGTCTTCTTTTTTGTCGATGGTGAAAGTCGTGTAAAAAAAGCCGCCCCAGCCAAGATCGCCGACGGAGCCGAGTTCATCGAGGGGAGCTTTTACGCCGGAAATGCCGAAGCCGATTCCGAAACCCATGTCTGGCGCAATTTTTCCGAGCTGGTCATGGGACATAAGTTCGACGGTCTTGCGGCTGAGGATGCGCGTGTTACCCAGTTTGCCGCCGTTCAAAATCATTTGCGCGAAACGCGCGTAGTCCATCGCGGTGGAATTCAGTCCGGCGCCGCCGGCGAATAATTTTTTCGGACCGCGGTAGGGATAGTCGGCGGAATAGATCATCGAGCCTTCGACGATTGGAGTGTCGGGAAAACGGTTGAGGCCTTTGCCGTCGAAGTAAGTGTAAGCAGTGGCGAGGCGCGGAACTTTGGCGTCCGGCACAAAGAAATAGGTGTCCTGCATGCCGAGCGGCTCGAAAATGCGCGTGCGAAAGAATTCGTCGAGCGGTTTGCCGGACCAGACTTCGATGAGGCGGCCGAGGACGTCAATGCCGAGGCTGTATTCCCATTTGTCGCCGGGATTGAAGAGCAAGGGCTGCGCCGCGAGATTTTTGACGCTGTCACCGATGGTGCCGTCGTACTGCAGGATGCCGTGAGCGACTTTTGAGTCGGTATACATCTGGCCGACGTCTTCGTTCCAGTTGTACGTGATGCCGGAAGTGTGGCGGATGAGATCGCGCACTGTGATTTCGCGCTTGGCGGGAATTGTGTAGGGTGCGCCATTTGCAGGCTTGACGAGTACTTTTGGATTCTTGAATTCGGGCAAGTACTTGGAAATCGGATCGTCGAGAAGAAATTTTCCTTCTTCGTAAAGAATCATCGCGCCGACGCTGGTGATGGGCTTGCTCATGGAGCAGATGCGGAAAATGGCGTCGCGCTGCATCTGTTTTGCGGCTTCACGGTCGGACATGCCTTGCGCTTTGTAGTAAGCGACCTGGCCATGGCGAAGGACGAGCGTGACTGCGCCAGCGATGCGCTTGTCGTCAATGCCGTGCTGGACCGCGGCGGTGATGCGGTCGAGGCGTTCGGAGGAGAGGCCGACGGATTCGGGCTTGGCCGAAGGGAATTCTTGCGCGAATGCGGAAGCAGCGAACACTGACGCGGCGAGTAAAAGCGCGGCGAAGATCCTGTGAAGCGAGTTATGGCGACGCAAAAGTTCCTCCTCGGAAAACGGCGGTAGTCTACAATCAGGGACCGCGGAAGTCATGAAGAGATATGCGCAAAGGCGATAGCGATATTTGCGGCGGCTATTCCAGGGAGGGTTTGTGGTGGAGAGCAAGATATTGCGGTTGGTCTTAACAATACTAGCGATTGCAGCGGCTTGCAGTGCTTCGCTTTGCGCGGCCCAGGACAGAAACAGCGCGACGTTTGATGCTGACGGGACGGCGCATATTACACGCGTGATTCGGCCGTCGGCGACGGTGAGCCCGGAGGCGCAGAAGTGGCTGGAGTCGCTGAATCATCACGGACCGGGGGCGAAGAATCTGGCGGAGCGGCGCGCGGGAACGGATGCCTGGAGAGCGTCGCAGTCGGCTGTGGCGAAAAAACTTTTTCCGGTGAACATTCAAGAGCAGATAATTGGCGGCGTGCGGTGCGACGTGATTACACCGCTGGAAACGCCCGACTCGAACAAAAATCGCGTGCTGATTAATTTGCACGGAGGAGGATTCAATTCGGATTCGGGATCGTTGATTGAAGGGGATCCGATTGCGAATCTCGCGAAGATCAAAGTGGTGAGCGTGTATTACCGGCTGGCGCCAGAGAGTCCGTTTCCGGCGGCGGTGGAAGATGTTGTGGCGGTGTATAAGGAGTTGTTGAAGACGTACAAGCCGAAGAACATCGGAATTTTCGGGACTTCGGCGGGGGCGATTTTGACGGCCGAAGCGACGGCGCGATTCAAGCAGTTGGGATTGCCGCTGCCGGGAGCGCTGGGAATTTTTTCCGGGACGGGCGATTTCAGCCGCGCTGGAGATTCGTTACTTTTGTACACCTTGGAGGGCTTCCCGGGGGAATTGGCGGTGATTGATCCCGCGCAGCCGCATCATGATGAATATGTCGGCAAAACGAATCCGCGCGATCCAGTGCTGTCGCCGCTGTTTGCCGATTTAAAAGGGTGGCCCCCTTCGCTGTCGGTAACGAGTACGCGGGATATTTTGCTGAGCGGGACGACGATGTTTCATCGCGCGCTGCTGGCGGCGGGAGACGACGCGGACTTGGTCGTTTTTGAGGCGCTGCCGCATGCGTTCTGGTATCACTTTGAATTGCCGGAAACAACGGAGTGTTTGAATATCATGGCGAAGTATTTCGACCGGAAGCTGGGGCACTGAACTAACGGCGGCAAGTGCCTCGAAAAACCGTGGTTGTCAGAAATGCCCGACCTGTTGTAAAGTCTGGGAATGACGTTCCTCGCGTATTCGTATTGGTGGCGATTTACGGACCACTCACAACCGTGGCGAGGGGCGATTTTGTAAGCAAAAGCTAAACGAGAAGAGTTTCGGCCCACTCGCACAGAGTGGGCCTTTTTTATTTTGGGGCGAAAGCTCCACGGAGAGGAGCCACGATGATCATTTCGATGAAATTGCATGCGACGCGGCAGGAGATCGACGAAGTGACGGACCAGGTGAAGCGATTCGGCTATAAAGTGCACTCGATTGAAGGCGAAGAGCGGGTCGTGATTGGTGTGGTTGGCGTCGGCGACGTGACGGCGTGCCTCGAGAGCGTGGAAGCGATGCCGCAGGTGGAAGCGGTGACGCGGATTACGGCGCCGTATAAGTTCGTCAGCAAGGAATTCCGCAAAGAGAAGACGCGGATCCGCATCAACGGCACGGAGATTGGGGGCAACGATTTTGTCGTGATTGCCGGGCCGTGTTCCGTGGAAAGCGAAGACCAGATTATGCGCGCGGCGGAGGGCGTGGCGAAGGCGGGAGCGAAGTTGCTGCGAGGCGGTGCGTTCAAGCCAAGAACGTCACCCTACGATTTCCAGGGCATGGAAGAGGAGGGGCTGAAGCTGCTGCAGAAGGCGAAGAAGGCTACCGGACTTGCGATTGTGACGGAAGTGATGAGCGACCGCGACGTGGCGCTGGTGGCGGAGTATG
>DATGIS010000006.1:0-4354 GCA_035295625.1 Candidatus Acidiferrum sp.
TGCGTTAGGGAAAGAAAGAGGATTTGCCACAGAGTCACAGAGAACACGGAGGAAGAGAGAAAGAAGGAAAGAAGGAGGGAGGGAGAGAGAGAGGGAGAGAGAAAAGAAAGAGAGAGATAGAAAGAGGGAGAGAAAGAAAGAAAGAAAGAAAGAAAAGATTTAACACAGAGTTCACAGAGGACGGAGCACAGAGGGCACAGAGAAAGAGGAAGAAAGAAGAAAAATTTGGGGCGGCTCGGTGCCGACGGGGATCAAGATTGGAAAGGGGAAAGCGGGTCGTGTAGGATGAGAGCGGATTTGGAAAAAAGAGTGGACGAACTTGACAGGAGAAATCATGGGACGGGCAGCGGGAACGTACGCGATTTTTGAGACGACGATGGGAAATATTGTGATTCGGCTGCTGGAAAAAGAAGCGCCGAACACGGTGGCGAATTTTGTGGGACTGGCCGAAGGGACGAAAGAGTTCGTGAATGAGCGAACGGGTGCGAAGGAGAAGCGGCCGTTTTATGATGGGCTGATTTTTCACCGCGTGATTCCGGATTTCATGATTCAAGGCGGATGCCCGCAGGGGACGGGAATGGGCGGGCCGGGATACAAGTTCGGCGATGAGTTTCATCCATCGTTGAAACATTCGACGAAGGGAAAGCTTTCGATGGCGAACGCGGGACCGGGAACGAACGGAAGCCAGTTTTTTATTACGGTGGCGGCGACGCCGTGGCTCGACAACAAGCACAGCATTTTTGGCGAAGTGGTGGAAGGCCAGGACGTGGCGGATAAAATTTCAAAAGTGGCGAAGGATGCGAGCGACCGGCCGCGGACGCCGGTGAAGATTGAGCATGTGAAGATTGAGCGGGTCGCGTAGTTAGCCGCGAGGTTGCTGGCCCGACGGTCCTTTTTCAAAGATGCCTGGGTGGGGACGCAGAAGAGGCGCAGCCCCTTACTGGGTAAACAGGAGTGGCTGCGCCAGCGGAAATTTCGAGATGGTTTTTCCACTACGCTTTTTTATTGAAATAATTGTGGCGATGCTGGGCGGATTTATCTTGTGGCTGGCGCTGGTGACGCACAAGTTTCCGGACCGGCACGCACCGTCGTGGCTGATCCTGGGAGTGGCGCTGATTTTGTGGGGAATTGTGACTTTCCTGCGAGCGAGCGGATTGCGCAGCTACTGGGTGGATCGCGTCGGCGGAATTGCGCTGGTGCTGGTGGGCGGATTGATGCTGGCGATCATTCGCGTTCCATTCAACTATGTGCTGCCGCTGTTTGCCGCGACGGGCGGCGTATTCGTGCTGCGCGGGTTGGTCGGTTGTGTGTTAGTCTCACGGCGAAATTAGATACCGCGCGCGGCCCAACGAACCAGAAAGAGAGACAACATGCTGAAGGAATTCAAAGAATTTGCAATGAGGGGAAACGTACTGGACCTGGCGGTCGGCGTAATCATCGGGGCAGCGTTTGGGAAAATTGTGGCGTCGCTGGTGGACGATGTGATTATGCCGCCGGTCGGGCGGCTGCTTGGTCACGTGGACTTTTCCAGCAAGTTCATCAATCTGAGCGACAAGACTTACGACACGCTTGCGGCGGCGAAGGCAGCGGGAGCGCCGACGCTGAACTATGGCATTTTTATCAACGCGATCATCAATTTCCTGATCGTGGCGTTTGTGATTTTTATTGTGGTGCGCATGGTGAATCGCTGGACGGTAAAGCCGGCTCCCGCGGCGGCACCGACGACGAAAGATTGTCCACAATGCGCGATGGCGATTCCGCTGGCGGCGAAGCGTTGCGGGCATTGCACGTCGCAGCTTTAAGAAGCAATGAGGTAAGGATTTAAAGAAATAAGGAAAGAAAATTAGACCCCTGGCTGGTGCGCGAGCAACGCGCGGTTCGGGATGACAAGGTAGGAAGATCTGAGCGCCGGCTGCCGAAATCAGGCAGGCGGCGTTTTCTTTTTGTTGCGATTGGCGACTAAGTGGGCGCGGAGGCGGTTGAGAAGTTCTTCTTCCTTGCCGGCGTCGAGATCGTTTTGGAGTTCTTCCAGCGCAAAGTGGACGACGTCGTGATGGTGGAGCTCTTCGGGCTGGACGAGATCGCTAAAGCGCAGCCAGAGGCGATGAAGGAGATTGACTTCGTTGGCGGTGAGATTCGGCGCATGAGGGCCGAGGACTTTGAACACTTTGTCGCCGGTGGGCAGATGAATTTCGAGATTGAATTGCGGCTTGGGATCGCCGAGACGTTCCCAGGCATCGCCGATTTGCCGCGCCTGTTCTTCGCTTTGCCATTTGCCGGAAGATCCCGCGACGATGGTGGAAGATTGCAAACTTTGACCGGCGCGAAGAATACCGTCCCAGAGATCGTTGGAAGCGACAACGGCAAGGCGGATGGACTTGCCACGTTTTTCGGCGAGACTGAGCGCCTGCGAGAAAAGATGTTGTTCGATGCTGCCGAAGAGCTGATCGGCGTCGAGTTCCTGTTCGCCGGATGCGGCGCGGCGCAAGATGCGGACGTGAAGAGCGACAACGTCGCGGCGGCCGGGCTTGATGCGATCGAGAACATTGGCGAGGTGATAGAGATTGAACTGATTGCTGATGGGCACGAGGATGTTGCCGGGCTTGGTGCCGACGGATTCGGGCGTGAGCTCGCCTTCAATTTCGAGATTGAATTGATCCATCTCAACGTGGGCGACACCGCCGCGGCGCGAACGTTTTTCGGAGATGGTGAAGATGATGTAGAGAAGAATGGAGAAAGCGCCGCCCGCCATGGTGGCGACGGGCTTGGTAAAGAGGTTGACGATGGCGATGAGGAGAAGCGTAAGCGTGATGAGTGCGAGGCCGAGCGGAACTTGTACGCCGCGGACAGTGAAGTTGAGCGGAACCTGGAAGTCGCGATGGCCAGGCTTGGTGTAGCGAAGAACGAGGACGGCAAGGCCGTTCATGGCGAAAGACCAGATGACGCCGAAGGCGTAGAGGTTGGCGAGGAAGGTGACGTCGCCGCGGCTGATGATGATGGTGATGATTTGCAGGATGACGACGATGTTGATGATGCGATAGCTGGTGCCGAAGCGGGGATGCGGCTGGCGAAACCATTCGGATAGGACGCCGTCTTCGGAGACGCGATTGAGAACGCCGTTGGAGCCGACGATGGCAGTGTTGACGGCGCCGGCGAGAATGACGGCACCTACTACGACGACGAAAACGTGGAAGACGAGCCGTAACAGAAATGGGCCAGCGAGATTCATCGCAAGACCGCCGATGAGATTTTCGAGGAATCCCTGACGGACATCGTCGGGGATGATCATCACGGCGAAGAAGGAGACGAGCGAGGTGAAGACCAAACTGTAAACGAAAATAACGAGGCCGGCTTTTTTGAGGTTGGGGAGCTTCGGGTGCTCGATTTCGCGATAGACCTGGGCGAGGGATTCTTCGCCGCTCATGGCGAGGACGGAATGGCCGAGCGCAATGAAGATGGCGATGACGCCAAACATGTGCGGCAGCGGACTGTGAACGAGCCAGCCGAGCGCGCCAGGAGTGAGATGAAGATTTCGCGGATAAGGAAGCGGGGGCAGCGGGGAATGGCGGACGATGACGGTGTAAATACACCAGGTAATAAGGATGACCACCATGACCGTGACGAGCTTCATGATGTGCAAGGCTTTTTCGCTGGACTCGGGAATGCCCTTGGTGTTTTCCCACCAGAAATAAATCGTGACGACGATGGCGAAGCTTGCGGCGATGAGGCCGGTGGTGCCCTCGGAAAAATGAGCTTTCGTGAGATGGAAGTAGAGGCCGAGTTCGTCGAGAAGTCCGCTGAGATACTGACCCGCCGCGACGCCGCTGATTGGGCCGGTGAGAATGTAATCGAACATTAAGGCGGAGACAGAGAATTTGGCGAGGCTGCCGCCGAGGGATTGTTTGACGGCGCGATAGACGCCGCCGCGAACGAACATGCTGCAACTTTCAACGTACACCGCGCGGACGGCGTACGAAAAAACCATGATGGCGAGAATGAACCAGGGAGCGGTCTTGCCGATGAAGCCTTCCGCTTCGCCACCGGCGTAGTAGGCGGAAGAAGCGAGGTCGTTCAAAACGATTGCGGCGGCCTTCCAAAAGGAGATGAAGGTGAGGAGGGCGGTGGTGGCTACGATGACGCGCGGAACCGCGTTGGCGCGCCCACCCTGGGCGGCAGGGGTATTTGGAATCGTGCTCATGTATGGGTGATCAGACCAGCAGGTTTTAATGCTCGCAAATTTGAGGGGGGAAGTCTAGTTGATGGGGCAATGAGCGATGGAGACTTTGGCAATGGAAGTTATGGGAGATCAACGTCGAGAGCGTAGACGTCGTGATCGCCGCGGTTTAACTGGAGA
>DATGIS010000007.1:0-14681 GCA_035295625.1 Candidatus Acidiferrum sp.
TGAATTTCCACTTGAGCTTGCCGGTGGCAGCGTCGAGGCAATAAAAGTAGCTGTCGTAGCTTTCGAAAAATACGGAACCGTTCGAAACGGCGGCGGAGCCTGGCACGCGGCTATCCGTCTTGAATGTCCATTTGAGAGCGCCACTCGCGAGATCGAGCGCATAGAAATTGTGGTCGGTGCTGCCGATGTAGACCGTGTCGCCGTCAACGATGGGCGATGAGAGGATGGCGCCCTTCGAGCGGAACTGCCATTTGAGCTTGTGAAATTGGGGAGCGCCGGGCGCGGGGAAAACGCCGGTGTGGGCAGCGTTCGAACGGAAGAGGGCTTCCTGAGCCGGAAGCGGATGCGAGGCAACGAAAAGTCCAGCCGACACCAGGATTAAACCCGCATGACGCGCGCGACGAAACAAGGACATTGGGCAGCCCTCCGTATGCGGTGATAGACGGAGAATGGCAAAGTTTGTTTCGCAAACTTTGTCTAAATTCGGAAAAGTATGGCGTGAGGATGACGCTTAACGAGCTTCGACGCGCCAGGTGTCGCCGGCGCGGAGAAGTTTGGCGAGATCGCCGGGGCCGCGCTTGTCGAGAACTTCTTTTAATTGTTCGTGGATGAGGTCCTCGTAGCGCGGCAATGCGTCCCATGCGCGGAGCACGCCGATGGGCGTGGGAAATCCTTCGCGGTGCTCCATGTGAGAGAGGAGGAAGGCGTAAGACGGGCGCGGATGATGCGCGTCGTGAACGAGGAGATCGGATTCGGAAATGCCGTTGCCGAGTTGGACGACTTCGATGTCGCCGTCGGGTTTGCGGCGAATGCCTTTGTCGCGATTCTTGCCGAAGACGAGCGGCTTGCCGTGTTCGAGCTGAATGATGTGTTCGCTGCGTGCGTCTTTTTCGGTGAGAGAGAACCAGGCGCCGTCGTTGAAGATGTTGCAATTTTGCAGAATTTCGATGAAGGCGGAGCCTTTGTGCGCGGCGGCTTGTTTAAGAGTGTCTTTGAGGTGGCCCTGGAAGACGTCAACGCTGCGGGCGACGAAGGTAGCTTCGGCGCCGATGGCGAGCGAAATGGGATTGAAGGGGCGATCGAGCGAGCCGTACGGCGTGGATTTTGTTTTTTTGTGGAGCTCGGATGTTGGCGAATACTGGCCTTTGGTCAAGCCGTAGATGCGGTTATTGAAGAGGAGGACTTTGAGACCGACGTTGCGGCGAAGCATGTGAATCGTGTGATTGCCGCCGATGGAGAGGGCGTCGCCGTCACCGGTGGCGACCCAGACTTCGAGGTCGGGGCGAATGGTTTTGAGGCCGGTGGCGACGGCGGGCGCGCGGCCGTGAATGGTGTGGAAGCCGAAGGTGTTCATGTAATACGGAAAGCGGGAGGAGCAGCCGATGCCGGAGATGACGACGAAATTTTCGCGCTTGATGCCGAGTTCGGGGAAGACGGACTGGACGGCGGAAAGAATGGCGTAGTCACCGCAGCCGGGGCACCAGCGGACTTCCTGGTCGGTCTGAAAGTCTTTTTTTGTGAGGACAGGCAAAGTCGCGGTAGTCATCTAAACTCCCAGAAGCTCTTCGATTTTTTGTTCGAGCTCGGATTGCTTGAACGGACGGCCCTGAATTTTATTGAGGCCGATGGCGTTGACGAGAAATTTTGCGCGAAGAACCCAGCTGAGCTGGCCCATGTTGAGCTCGGGCACGAGAATTTTTTTGTAACGCTTCAGAATTTCGCCGACGTTGGACGGCAGTGGATTCAAATGTCGCAAGTGTAGATGGCCAATGCGCTTGCGGCCTGTGAGTTCCTGGCGCTGCGCTTTGACGGCGGCGGTGATGGCGCCGTGCGTTGAGCCCCACGCGACAATGAGCAGATCGCCGTCGGGATCGCCTTCCGGTTCGGCGAGCGGAATATCCTGCGCGATGCCTTCGACTTTCGCCGCGCGAATGCGAACCATTTTTTCGTGATTGAGCGGCTCGTAGTTGATGTTGCCGGAGACGTCCTGCTTTTCGAGGCCGCCGATGCGGTGTTCGAGGCCGGGAGTGCCGGGAATGGCCCAGGGACGCGCGAGTGTTTCCGGATTGCGGCGATACGGCTTGAAGTCGACGGGATTTGTTTCGAATTTCACGGGAATTTCGGGGAGTTCACTGACTTCCGGAATGCGCCAGGGCTCGGCGCCGTTCGCGAGATAGCCATCGGAAAGAATGATGACAGGCACCATGTACTTCACGGCGATGCGGCAGGCTTCCATGGCGGCCCAGAAGCAGTCGCTTGGCGTTGCGGGCGCGACGATCGGAATCGGGGCTTCGGAATTGCGCCCGAAGAGCGCCTGGAGCAAATCGGCTTGTTCGGTTTTTGTGGGAAGGCCGGTGGAAGGGCCACCGCGCTGAATATCGCAGATGACGAGGGGAATTTCGACGGCGACGGCGAGGCCCATTGCCTCGGTTTTGAGGGCCATACCGGGGCCGGAGGTCGTAGTGATGGCGAGCGCGCCGGCGTAGGCAGCGCCGATGGCGCTGGTGATGGCTGCGATTTCGTCTTCGGCTTGAAAGGTGATCACGCCGAAGTCTTTGTATTGAGAAAGTTCGTGAAGGATGTCCGACGCGGGCGTGATCGGATAGCTGCCCTGGAAAAGGCGCAGGCCCGATTTTTGCGAGGCGGCGACGAAACCGAGCGCGAGCGCCTGATTTCCGCTCATGTTGCGATAGAGGCCGGGCGCGAGCTTTGCCGGCGGAATTTCGTAGCTGATCTGGAAGGCTTCCGTCGCTTCGCAGTAGGCGTAGCCTGCTTTCATCGCAAGTTTGTTGGCTTCGACGAGGAGCGGCTTTTTGGAAAATTTGGATTCGATCCAGCGAACCGTCGATTCCATCGACCGGTTGTAAAGCCAATAGCACATGCCGAGCGCGAAGAAATTTTTGCAACGGCTGATGGACTTGGCGTCCATGCCGAGATGATCGAGAGCGGCTTTGGTCAGGCGCTCGAGTTCGACCGAGAAGAGGCGGTATTTATCGAGGGAATGATCTTCGAGAGGGTTGGACGTCATTTGCGCCTTGCGAAGGTCGGTTTCCGCAAAGGCGTCTGAGTTGATGATGAGAATGCCGTTGGCTTTCAGGTCCGCGAGGTTGGTCTTGAGAGCGGCTGGATTCATGGCGATCAGGACGTCGACTGCGTCGCCGGGCGTGAAAATTTCGTTGGAAGAAAAATGGAGCTGATAGCCGCTGACGCCGGGAAGGGTTCCGGCAGGGGCGCGAATCTCGGCAGGGAAGTCGGGGAAGGTCGCGATGTCGTTGCCGTAGAGCGCGACGGTATTGGTGAACTGGCTGCCGGTGACCTGCATGCCGTCGCCGGAGTCTCCGGCGAAGCGGATTACGGCGCGGTCGATGACTTCACGCTTGGTCTTTGGCAGCGGTATGTCAGTAGTGGTAGCCATTCCGGTTTGAAACTCCCCCAAATGAGAAGGATAACACAAGGAAACGACGAGGGATGCGGGACGGCGAGAAGACAAACACTCAGATTTTTGATAAGTCGAACAAGAAAAAGAGATAGGAAGGCGAAGCTACGCCACCGTTTCGGCCGCGGCTTTGACAAAGCGCGAACGGAAGCCAACGAGCACGCCAATGATGCAGAGTGAAAACAAGAGGCCGAAGACGAGGATCGCTCGAAAGAAGCCGTCCGAAAACATCGGAAATCCGGGTGGAAGATTTGGATTGGCAGCCGCAACCTGCGCCATGGCGTCGTGCATGATGTGAATAAAGTTGGGGCTGGCGAGTGATGCAACGCCATTGATGAGGAAGATCGATTGCAGCGCCAGGAGCGCGTCCAAAGCATGTGGCTTCAGGCGAATCAAGCCAATCGCGAGAATACCGTTGATGACTGAAAGAGCGCCGACAATCAGCCGGCCTGTGGTAACCGTGGTTGTGAAGCCAAAGAAGAACATGGGAACCGAAGGCGTGGACGGCAACAGGAAGGCGATGGGCGTCGAGACCGCAGATGCGAGGAGCAGCCCCGCAACGATTAGTAATGGAACGGGACAGGAAGGTTTTTTGGGTGCAGCCGGGAGTGCGACTGGCGGTGGCGCGGGGAAACCAGACGCGTCCAGCGCCATCGGCTCCGGCGCGAATCCTCCGAGCGACTTGAACGCCGCAACGACGCGGGGGCGCGTGAACAAGATGAGCCACCAAATACCAACGGCGACCGGGATGCCATAAAAGATCAGCATGAAGAACTTTATGTATAAGAGGACCGGCGCCGCATCCCTGGCGGTCGGCAGGCTGTTGCGCATCATGCTAAGGACCAACAAAACGCCGATACCGGCAATCGCGGAGAAGAAGGCCATGATTCCAGCCCAGACGAGCATGGCGATGCGCGCCCAATTCCGGCGACGTAACGCGTTGACGGCAATGAAGAGTTCACCGACACCGATGAGCAATACGAAGAACCAGAAAATGCCACCGAGCATGCGCGTTCCGGGTGGCATGGGCGCCTGGTTTGGACGGTTGCCGAGATTCGGGAGCGCCACGAGAGCGATTTGCATCAGCAAACTGAATAGGATGGTCAGCGCCGCGAAGAGAATCGCGACTACGCCGGCCGCTGTCACGGCGGGCAGGGACTGACGCTGGGGAAGCATAGACGAGGTATAGCACTTTCGCGTGCAGTGGGGAATGAGTTACGAGGGCAGGTGACGCGAAAGCTTGACGGCTTTTATAAAACGGTCGCGGCTGGCGCCGAGAATGAGAAGAAGTGCCAATGAGTATAGAAGCTGAATTACGATCCCGCCGCGCAACCACGACGGACCCGCGGCCCAGTTCCTGGCTGATGACTGTGCGGCTGATTCCCAAAGCGCGTGAACGAATGTGAGGCTCACAACCGCACCGAACGTGTTGATTACACGGAGCGCTTGCAGAATCAGGATGAAATCGAGCGCGTAGCGGTTTAGGAGAAAAAGGGCCACCGCCAACACCGCAAGAAGAATGGGAATTAGAGTCTCAATCAGCCGCGCGGTTTCAGAACGGAATACTGCACCGAAGAAAAACACCGGCGTCGGTGAAGCGCTCCCGAGCTTGTGGAAAACTAAGAGAGACAGCAAGCTCTGAATGCCGGAAATCATCAGCAAAATGGCTACGACGAGAACAGACGTTGGACAAGAGGCTGGTCGTTGCTCCTGCGAGGAAGTCGGGGCGCGCGGCGGCGATGTCGGAGGAAGGCTCGGCACCGTCGAATCCGGAATTGGTGGAGGCAATGCGGCTGCAGCTTCAAAAGCCGATACGACGTGAGGTCGTGTAAACAGAAGGAGGCAAACCAAAAATACGGCGACGAGCGCGATTTCGGACAGCAAGATTGCGGTGTGAGAATAGATCGAGCTGGGCAGACCCATAAGACCAAAAAAGATAAAGATCAGCGCTGGAAGCAGCGCCGTTCCACCTGTGGAAATAATAAAGATAGTCCTTGCGCCACGGCGCGGCCGCAGGAGGCCTATAGCGGCGACGATTTGAAAAATACTCAAGGAGGCGGCCACAAAGCAACATGGCCATACAAAGATGGCCAAGGCAATGCCGGCGCCATAGGCTGCCGGAAGGAAAACTAACGTAATCAAGAACGCCACCACGCATACGAGAAGCACCGACACATCAAAAACAATGGCGAAAATCCCGATCCCTCTGATCCATGCCGGCATAACGGCTGAGCTGTGCATACCTACGTTATATCAGCACCAAGTTGTGCGATGGCTAACTAGGCGGGGCTCCGGTGCGAATCGCGCACTGCCTGAAGAAAGCTGCGGCGGTAGTAAAAAATGCCAGCGATAAGAAGGGCGGTGGGGAGAGCGGTGAACGTAGCGGCGATCCATGGCGAGAAATGCAGTCGATTCAAAACGGGATAGGCTTCGCCGAGATTCAGAGCGTCGACGCACGTGCGGGTATAGGTTTCGTAGTTTGCGCTCATTTGCGTGACAAAAATGCTTATCAGCCAAAACACGTGCAGTGCGATTGCGCCAGTGTAACTCCAACGCTGAAGACGGAGCAGGCCGATGCCACAAACTAGAAAGAGAACGATATTCACAATCCAGATCCATTTGCTTGGTCCGTTGGAAAAAATGTGATTGAAGAGCATCGCAGGAATTTTGCCGAGGATGAGCCGCCAGGACGCGCCGCTCAGGAGGGCGGACGCAACCATAAGCCAGGCGAGCAAAGCAATCGGGGGTGGGCACGCAAGTCTCTTTGCAGCCAAATTAGCCGCCGGTGAATCCGATTGCGCAAATTGCGCTGCGGCGTCTCGCCGCGACAACGCGTAAATCCACCAACAAGCCAGGGCCAGGATTGCAAAGTAGATCAGCGCTAAGCCGGCATAAGCGTTTCGATCCTCGCTCGATTCCGCCATGCCGAAGCCGCCGCCGATTATGCGCAGCGCAATCGGCGTCAGGAGCAATCCCCCAAACGCACAAAAACAGGCGACCAGCGCCGCCAGAACCAGCGCAGCGACGCGCGCCCAGCTCTTCCGGGACAGGATTGCGACTCCGATTGCGATTCCGATGAACCCCACAAGCGAGAAAACCCAAAGCATCGGTGCCACGGCAAAGTTGGGAAAGCCTGGGAGGAAGCTACCCTCGATGGAGTGGGCGAGATAGGCCCAGAAGAGCACGTGGAAAAAGCTGAGCGCGCAGATCGAGTATGCAGAAATGCGAACCGATAAACTGAGCTTGGGCATTGGAAAAACTGTACCGCAAGTGGGATAGGGGTTCAGGAAACAAAGAGAAGAAAAATAGAAAAAAGGGGGTTGACACTTCGCTTTCTTTTCGCCTAGAGTGGCTGTGGAAAAGTTTGCGGTGGCTGGCTTTAGAAAAAGCCGGTCCCGTAAACCGAAGAAATATGCCGAGGAGGCAACCATGGCCCTCACGAAACGACAGAAAGAAGTGCTCGATTATCTGGTTTCGTTTGAAACGAAACATGGTTACGCGCCGAGCTTTGAAGAGATCGGCAAAGGATTGAAGCTGACTTCGCTCGCGACGGTGCACAAGCACATCACGACGCTCGAGAAGAAGGGATTCATCCGGCGCGGCTACAACCAGAGCCGGTCGATTGAAATTGTGCAGTTGCCGAAGCCGGTGAAAGAACAAGTGATGGACCGCAAAGCGCAGGAGCTGCCGCTCGTCGGACGCATCGCAGCGGGCCGTCCGCTGGAAGCGGTGGAAGAGCGCGAGACGCTGTCGCTCGGAGATTTTGCGCGCGGCGGAAATTCCTTCGTATTGCAGGTAACCGGCACTTCGATGATCGAAGACCACATCATGGACGGCGATTTTGTGGTCTGCGAGCAGACGCAGGTGGCGAACGCGGGCGACATCGTCGTGGCGCTGGTGAACGGCGAAGATGCGACTTTAAAGCGGTTTTATCGTGAAGGTGCCGGAAAGATCCGGTTGCAACCGGCAAATTCGGAGATGGGTCCGATCATGGTGAATGCGTCGGACGTGAAGATTCAGGGCCGAGTGATTGGCGTTTTACGGAAATACTAGCCTTCTTGAGTTTCGGCGAGATTCTCTGAAACCTCGCTGTCCCACCATACATCGAAATTCCAGTAAGATAGCGGCTCGGGTTGCAATAGCCGAGTGGGCAGAGCCGTTTGTCCCCGAGCGCGCGTGTTGAGAAGGAATCTCCTTGGCCGAAAAACGTGAAGTGATAGTGATTGTTGAGCCGGACGCGACGCAGCGCGGGGCTCTGGAAGAGCTGCTGCGGTCGTCGGGCTATGACGCGCGAATCGCGGATTCGCAGGCGGAAGGATTCCGGCTGGTGCAGGAATCGGGCGTCGACCTGTTCGTGCTGCGAGCCGACTTGATGGATTTGCAATGCTGCAATGCGCTGACCGAAATCAAGGGATCATCGGCTACAGCGCATACCAAGGTCTTGCTCTTGTTGAAGGGCGGAGCGGCGGAGCGTGCGCGGGGTCTTGATCTCGGTGCGGACGATGCGCTTTCTCATCCCTGGGAAGCGACGGAATTGCTGGCGCGAGTGCGTGGTTTGTTGCGGTTGAAGCATTCCGCAGAAGCGCTTGAACGGCAGGCGGCCATCGCCGACCAGGGCCGGGAAATGGCGCAGACGGCGCTGCAGGCGGTGGCTGTCACGGAAAAAATGACGCGCGACGCATTTTCGCTGGAACGCGCGTTGAAGATAGGCGTGAGCGCGCTCTTCGCGATCGCGCTGGTCATTGCCGGAATCTTCTTTTTGTTTTCGCGCAAGGCGGAAAAAGAGACGACGCTTGCGCACACAGTGATTGCCCAACTGCAACGCGGATTGCAGACGCAGGATCAGTTGATGGCGGAAACGAAAGCCGCCCGCGAGGAAATTGCAAAGACCGATTTGCTCCAGCAGAAGCAGCAATTGCAGCAAAAGAGCGACGAGTTGAAGCAAAAGATGTCGTCGGCAAGCGGCGATGTGTCTCAGCTGCAGAAAGAGTTGGAAGAAACCACAAACAAGCTGGCGCGCGTGCAAAGCGATTCGGAAGCGGCGGAAGGCGTAATTCGCACGTACGCGCCAAGCGTGTGCCTGCTGCATGTTTCGGTCGCGTTTCGCGATCGCGCGAGCGGACGATTTTTGCGCTACGGCGGAATCACGCCGGCGGGCGAGCCGCTGAAGGACGGCGACGGCAACATTGTTTATTCGCTTGACGGCCGAGCACCCGAAGTGCGGCAGGATTTCTTCGGCACCGGATTTATCGTCGGCGACGGAAAGATTTTGACGAATCATCACGTCGCGCAGCCGTGGTGGAAAAATGACGAAATGGAACAAGCGCTGAAGCAGGGGCTATCGCCGGAAATTGAGGAGATGGCCGCGTATTTTCCCGACGAAGCGGCCGGAGTTCCGATGCAAGTAAACGAAATTGCAAACGATGCGGATCTGGCGTTGCTGCACGGGGACCTGAGCGGCTTAAAGCGGCCGACGTTGCGGCTCGATGCGCGAAAAGAGGCGGCCGTCAGCGGGCAATCGCTGATTTCTTTGGGATACGCGACAGGAGTCAGCGCGATTCTGGCGCGTGCCGGCGATGACGTGGTCGACCAGATTCTTAAGGTCAGCGGCGGCGATGCAAAGCTTGTCGTGAGCGAACTGGCCAAGCGGAAACTGATCCGGCCGCTTGTGACGCAGGGCCACATCGGCGACGTGTTGACGGACAAAATCGTGTATGACGCGCAGACGACTTCCGGCGGCTCGGGCGGGCCGCTGATGAATAAGGATGGCCGGGTGATTGGCGTGACGTTTGCCGTCGTGCGAGGATTTGGCGGGTCCAACTTTGGCGTGCCGATTCGTTATGCTGAACCTTTGTTGAAGCATTGAGCGGCGCCTTTCCTGCATAATCGAAAAGATGATATTGCGAAGCAGAAGAAATTGCCTTGTGCGCCGGCAGTCGCTGGCGGTTTTAATTGTGGCGATCGCATTACTGGCAAGCCCGGCGAGTTCGCGTGCATACTCCGTGCTCTCCCATCAGGCGATCATTGATGCGTCGTGGGACGACAGCATCAAGCCGGATTTGCTCAAGCGATTTCCCGATGCAACCGCCGAAGAGTTGAGCGCAGCACAGGCTTACGCGTACGGCGGCGCGATCATTCAGGATTTGGGCTATTACCCGTATGGCAGCCACTTTTTCAGTGACCTCACGCACTACGTTCGAAGCGGCGATTTCATTTTGGCGTTGCTGCAGAACTCGAAGGACATCTACGAATATGCGTTTGCGCTCGGGGCGATGGCGCATTACGCCGCGGACAACTACGGTCATCGCATCGGAACGAATCGCGCGGTGCCGCTGCTCTATCCGAGCTTGAAGAAAAAATACGGCGACGTCGTGACATACGAGGAAGACAAGCTCGCTCACACGAAGACGGAATTCGGATTTGACGTGCTGGAAGTGGCGAAAGAGCGATATGCGCCGGACAGCTATCACGACTTCATCGGATTCGAAGTTGCACAGAGATTGTTGGAGCAGGCGTTTCAAGAGACCTACGGACTTGAACTGAAAAGCGTTCTGCTGGACGAAGACAAAGCGCTGCGGTCGTATCGGCACGCGGTGAGCAAATTGCTGCCGAAAGCGACACGCATTGCGTGGCATTTGAAGAAAGATGAAATCAAAGATGATGTTCCCGGCGTTACCAAGCGCAAGTTTCTTTACAACCTGAAACGGTCGAACTTTGAAAAAGAGTGGGGCAGGGATTACAAGAAGCCAAGCCCGGGAGAGAAATTTCTGGCGTTTCTCTATGTGTTGTTGCCGAAGTGGGGGCCTCTGAAGGTTTTGCAGTTCCGCACGCCAACACCGGAATCGGAGCGGTACTTCGAAGCAAGCTTCAACGAAACACTCGACCATTATCGTGAACTGCTGCGGGCGCAGGGAACAGGCGACGTGAAGCTGCCGAACGACAACTTTGACGTCGGCGCCGATACGGGACCTGGCAAATACAAATTGAATGACGGCGCTCATGCGGAGTTGGTGAGCCGCCTGGCCGACCAGAAATTCGCGGGCGCTTCGCCGACGATGCTCGCGGAATTGGAAGAGTTTTACGCAGACCCGAGCGTTTCGGCTTCGAGCAAAATGAACCAGAAGGCCCGGGCCAAATTAGAGACGGCAATCGAGCAGTTGAAATTGCTGAAAGGGACGAAAGTTGCGGCCGGGGCAAACTGAGCGCCGCCGGCTTTTCAGTTGCCTTCCGGCACCGCATTAAAATCCTGCGTTTGATACATCGAAAAAACTGCTGTGGCCGCGTGCCGCCGGCGTGAAAGAATGTTCGGTTACGAGGGCGGTTGCACTCGGATAAGCATGGCGAAGAAACCTAAAATCGAAAAGCTTTTGGCTGCGAACCGAAGCGAAATCGCGATTCGTATTTTCCGCGCGGCGAATGAGCTGGGTTTGCGGACCGTCGCGGTCTATTCGAATGAGGACCGGCTGGCGCTGCACCGTTTCAAGGCGGACGAAGCATATCTGATCGGCAAGGGCAAAGGGCCGGTTGAGGCGTATCTGGACATCGCCGGAATTGTGGCGGTCGCGAAAGAAAAAGGCGTGGACGCTGTTCACCCGGGATACGGATTTTTGTCGGAGAATCCTGCGTTTGCGCGCGCCTGCCAAAAGGCGGGCGTGACGTTCATCGGCCCGACGCCCGATTTGCTCGAACTGTTAGGCGACAAGACGGCTGCGAGGCGGTTGGCGACGTCGGCTGGAGTTCCAGTCTTGCCGGGCACTGAGAAGCCGGTAAAGTCCGCCGCCGAAGCAAAAAAGATCGCGGGGGAGATCGGCTATCCGGTCATCGTGAAAGCGGCGATGGGCGGCGGCGGACGAGGAATGCGCGTTGTGCGCGAAGAATCGGAACTGGAAGCGCGGATCGAGGAGGCGGCTGGCGAGGCGAAGTCGGCGTTCGGCGACGCTTCCGTTTTTCTGGAAAAATTTCTGCCGCGCGCGCGACACATTGAAGTCCAGATTCTGGCCGACCAGCACGGGAACTTGCTGCACCTATACGAACGCGATTGTTCCGTGCAGCGGCGGCACCAGAAAGTAGTTGAGCTTGCGCCGGCTGCGAACCTGCCGGCAAGCATTCGCAATGAACTGTGTGGCGCGGCTGTCGAGCTGGCCCGCAAGGCGAAATACCGCAACGCAGGCACGGTTGAGTTTCTTTACGACGTTGACGCACAAAAGTGGTATTTCATCGAAGTCAATCCGCGCATTCAAGTGGAGCACACCGTCACCGAAATGGTGACGGGCATCGATTTGGTGCGCGCGCAGATTCTGGTTGCGCAAGGGCACAAACTGCATGACGAGCCGATGGCGCTACCGGCGCAGGAAAAGATTCCACTCTACGGCTCGGCGCTGCAATGCCGCGTCACGACGGAAGATCCCGAGAAGAATTTCGCGCCCGATTACGGGAAGTTAACGACGTATCGTTCCCCCGCCGGCTTCGGCATTCGCCTCGATGGCGGCACCGCATACGCGGGAGCCACGCTGGCGCCTTACTACGATTCGTTGCTGGTGAAAGTGACGGCGTGGGGCACGAACTTGCCCGAAGCGTGCCAGCGCATGGATCGCGCGCTGCGCGAATTTCGCATTCGCGGCGTGAAGACAAACATTCCGTTCGTCGAAAACGTTGTCAATCACCCGAAATTCCGTAACGGTGAAGTCACGACGAGTTTTCTCGAGCAGCATCCCGAACTGTTCCGGTTCCCGAGACGCGGCGATCGCGCGACCAAGTTGTTGTCCTACATCGGCGACGTAATTTTGAATGGCAATCCCGAGGTGAAAGGGAAGAAGCCGCCGGAAGTTGTGGACGCAGCCCCTTTGCCGAAAATTCCGGTAATGGAGCCGCCGAAGGGCACTCGACAACTGTTACGGAACCTCGGGCCGAAAAAATTCGCGGAGTGGGCAAAGAAAGAGAAGCGTCTTCTTATCACGGACACGACGCTGCGAGACGCGCATCAGTCACTGATGGCCACACGCGTCCGCACATACGACCTGCTCGCGACAGCCAGCGCGATTTCACGACGATTGCCGAACCTTTTCAGCCTGGAAATGTGGGGCGGTGCGACGTTCGATACGGCATTGCGCTTTCTCCACGAAGATCCCTGGCAGCGTTTGCGGGCATTGCGCGAGCGAGTGCCAAATATCTGCTTTCAAATGCTTTTGCGCGGCGCGAATGCGGTTGGTTACGCGTCCTATCCGGACAATGTAATCCGCGAATTCGTTCGTGAATCCTATGCGCAGGGCATGGATATTTTCCGAGTCTTCGATTCGTTGAATTCGATCGAGAACATGCGCGTATCTTTGGACGCCGTGCTGGAATCCGGCGCTGTTTGCGAGGGCGCGATCTGCTATACCGGCGACATTCTCGATAAATCGCGCCCGAAATACTCGCTCAAGTATTACGTCGCCCTTGCGAAAGAACTCGAGAAAATCGGTGTGCATTTTCTCGCAATTAAAGACATGGCGGGACTTTGCCGTCCTTTCGCCGCGTTCGAGTTAGTGAAGCGCTTGCGCGAAGAAATTGAAATGCCCATTCATTTTCATACGCATGACACGAGCGGTCTCAACGCCGCGTCGGTGCTGAAAGCGTCGGAAGCAGGCGCGGATATTGCGGACGGCGCGATCGCTTCCATGAGCGGTGGCACCAGCCAGCCGAACCTGAATTCCATCGTCGCCGCGCTCAAAAACACACCGCGTGATACCGGTCTCGATCTTGAAATGCTGAACGAGTGTTCGGACTTCTGGGAGACGGTGCGAACGTATTATGCGCCGTTCGACTCCGGCCCAAAGGCCGGTTCCGCGCGCCTCTACAAGCACGAAATTCCCGGCGGCCAATATACGAATCTGCGCGAGCAAGCAGCCTCGCTTGGCCTCGGCCATCGTTGGCACGAAGTCGAGCAGACATTCGCCGAGGTGAACCAACTTTTCGGCGACATCGTGAAGGTCACGCCGTCCAGCAAAGTCGTCGGCGATATGACGCTCTTCTTGATGGCGAAGGAGATGAAGCCTGCTGACGTCCTAAAGCTCGACGAGCATCATGACGTTTCGTTTCCTAACTCCGTTATCGAAATGTTTTCTGGCGTGCTCGGCGTCCCACCCGGCGGCTGGCCACGCAAATTGCAAAAAATTATTTTGCGTGGCGAAGCTCCTTTGAAGGGCCGCCCAAGCGCCAACTTGCCGCCGGTCGATTTCGCCGTGGAAAAAGAAGCACTGGAGAAGAAAACCGGCCATCCGATTTCAAACGAAGACCTTCTCAGCTCGCTGCTCTACCCGGAAGTCTTTGCCAAATTCGACAAATTCCGCCAAACGTACTCGGACGTCAGCGTTCTCCCCACACTCGCCTTTTTCTACGGCCTGAAATCCGGCGAAGAGATCACTATCGAAATCGAAGCGGGCAAAACGCTCATCGTGAAATATCTCACGGCGAGCGATCCCCATCCGGACGGAACGCGCACGCTCTATTTCGAATTGAACGGCCAGCCTCGCGAAGTGAACGTGCGCGACAAAGCTCTTCGCATCATCGAACGCGCGCACCCGAAGGCCGATCCAGCCGACGCCGGCCAGGTGGGAGCTCCGACTGCAGGCGTCATCACGGGAATTGCAGTGCAGGCGAGCCAGACGGTCGAACGTGGTGCTAAACTGATGACTCTCGAAGCGATGAAGATGCAGTCGAATATTTATGCGCCCGTGTCTGGCCGCGTCGTGAAGCTTCTCGTCGCTCCGGGACAAAACGTGGAAGCCAAAGACCTGCTGGTGACGATCGCTCCGTGAGCTTCGGACAACTTCGCAAACACGACCAAATTTCTTCACGTTATCTGCGCAACTCGCGAGGCGTAGTCGTCTATCTTCCTCCCGGCTATGACGACCAGCCACACCGCCATTTTCCCGTTTTGTATTTGCACGACGGGCAGAATCTTTTCGATGGCCGCACTTCCTACATTCCCGGCATGGATTGGCATGTCGGCGATTCCGCCGACGCTTCCATTACCAGCGGCCGCGCTGAGCCGGTGATCATCGTTGGCATCTACAACACGGGGAAGACTCGCATCAGCGAGTACACTCCGACGAAAGTTCCCAAACTTGGTGGAGGCCGCGCCGACCGCTACGGAAAATTCCTGCTGAACGAGTTGATGCCGTTTGTGCAATCGACTTACCGCGTCGAGCAGGGGCCGCACCGTACCGGCATCGGCGGCTCTTCGCTAGGCGGTTTGGTCAGCCTT
>DATGIS010000008.1:0-9968 GCA_035295625.1 Candidatus Acidiferrum sp.
CGGAAGATTTTCCGCAAAATATTCGCGGCGCGGTCGGCGCCACGGCGCTCTCCGGCCTCCGCTCTCTGGAAGAAATGGAACGCGACGTCATCACGCAAACTCTCGAAGCCACGCGCTACCAGATCTCCAAAGCCGCCGAAATTCTTGGCATTGCCCGCAAAACGCTTTTGGAAAAAAGAAAAAAGTACGGCCTGAAATGATCGCGCGATGAAGATTCGTTTCCTCATGCTCGGCAAAACGCGCCGCCTCGAACTTCGCGCAATTCTCGAGGACTACATAAAGCGAATTTCGCGTTCGTGTCCGGTCGAAATCAACGAAGTGCGTGATTCCGAAGCCGCCATCAAGAAACTCGACGCGGATCGCGCCGCCACTGCGGTGCTTCTCGACGCAGGCGGAAAACAGCACGATTCCGAATCGCTTGCCAGATGGCTCGGCGAACAGCGCGACCGCGGAACGCGCGAAGTGATTTTCGTTTGCGGAGACGCCGACGGCTTCGCCGATTCGCTTCGCCAGCGCGTCCGGCAAAAGCTTTCGCTCAGTCCGATGACTTATTCGCACGAACTCGCGCGCGTCATGCTCGCCGAACAAATCTACAGGGCCTTCGCGATTCTCTCCGGCAGCCCTTACCCGAAATAGCCGAAGTCGTGCCAAACTAATCCTCCATGTCGATACGATTGATTCCGGATGAAGACAAGCCGTACACCGCAATCGAAATTGCGCTCGAATCGCCGCTGCCCGATTACGATATTGAAGATCTCGATCAGCCAACTCCGCGCGACGTCGATTCCATTCTTGTGTCGCAGGGATTTCGTGATTTGATCGATGACGCGCGCGGAATTCTGTTGGAACTTCTTGCGGAGCCTTCGGATGTCGCGGGCATCGAGCCGGGAGAATCTTCCCTTGCACCGTTGCACATCACCGATCACGATCCGTGCCATTTGGAATTGGTGCAACTCACCGGCGCGATTTGTCCCGGCGCCGAAGACGATGTGTACCGGCCGGGACTGTGGATCGTGATTCGCGATATGCGCTGCAAAGCCGGTTCGGCGATGACGGAAGTTGCGCGTAAGCGGGTGGAAGGAATTGCGCGGCAATTGATGCACCGGCTCGAACTCTAGGAAAAATAAAACTCATGCCGGAAGAAAAAGGATTGCTGATCGTTTATACCGGGCCGGGAAAGGGAAAAACGACCTGCGCGCTAGGCACCGCGTTTCGCGCAGTCGGCCAAGGTCTGAAAGTTTTGATGGTGCAGTTCATCAAAGGGTCTTGGCATTACGGCGAACTCGACGCGGCGAAAATGTTGGGTGACGATAAATTTGAGATTCGCCCGATGGGCCGGGGTTTCGTGAAAATCGGCGGAGCGGAAACCGATCCGGAAGATATTAAATTGGCGGAAGAATGTTGGAATGCGGGGCGCGACGCAATTTATTCCGAGAAATACGATCTGGTGGTGCTCGACGAAATCAATTATGTAATCAGCTACAAAATGCTCGAAGCGGAAAAAATTGTCGAGGCATTGAAAGATCGGCCGGAGCGCGTTCACGTGATTTGCACGGGCCGCAACGCGCATCCGAAACTTGTCGAGCTGGCGGATCTGGTGACAGAAATGAAGGAAGTGAAACACCCGTACACGAAAGGCATTCTCGCGCAGCGTGGTATAGACTACTGAAAGGAAGTTGTAAGTTTTAAGTTGTAAGTGATAAGTAGTTCGTACGATCCGGAAGTCGAATGATAAGTCTTACGTTGTACGTCACGAGCTAGAAAAACCAGAATGTTCTCGCGGTTTCCTTTTGTGCTTAGAACTTGAAACTTTGAACTGAAAACTAAAAATGGCTTGGTTTAAACGAGAGAAAAAGGGAATTGACGAAGCGACGCCGCCGGAAGAGCGGAGAGTGCGCACGGAAGGTCTTTGGACCAAGTGCGAGAATTGCCGCGCGATTACGTTTCGCAAGGATCTGGAAGAAAATCTTTTTGTTTGCCCGAAGTGCCAGTTTCATTTCAAGGTGACCGCGGTGCAGCGGCTGGAAATGTTGCTGGACGATCGCTGGACGGAACACGATGCGGGAATGGTTTCGACCGATCCGCTGAATTTTGTGGACACCAAGCCGTACGCCAAGCGGATCAAAGAAGCGCAGAAGAAACTAAAAATGAACGACGCGGTCATAACCGCGGAAGGCCAGTTGAACGGCCGGCCCGTTGTGATCTGCGCAATGGAGTTTGGATTTATCGGCGGTTCGATGGGCGCGGTGGTTGGAGAAAAAGTGACGCGCGGAATTGAGCTGGCGCTTGCGACGCGGCAGCCGTTCATCGCGGTGTCGTGTTCCGGCGGCGCGCGCATGATGGAAGGCACGATCAGCCTGATGCAGCTCGCAAAAGTGTCCGCTGCGCTTGCGAGGCTCGACGACGCGAAATTGCCGTACATTTCGATTTTGACGGACCCGACGACGGGCGGAGTGACGGCAAGTTTTGCGATGCTCGGCGATTTGAATATCGCGGAGCCGGGAGCGCTGATCGGATTTGCCGGACCGCGCGTGATTGAACAGACGATTCGCCAGAAATTGCCGGAAGGATTTCAGCGCTCGGAATTTCTGCTGGAGCACGGATTTCTGGATGCAGTCGTTCCCCGCAAGGAATTGAAAGCGTTTGTCGCGTCTTCGCTCGACCTCCTGATTGGCTGAAATGAATTACGCGGAATCGCTGAAGTATCTTTTTTCTTTGGGCCGGGAACTTGCCGCCCCCACGCAGGCTGCCGCCGCGAAATTCGACCTCGAAAATATTTCCACTCTGGCCGACGCGCTCGGCCATCCCGAAAAGAAATATCAGAGCGTGCATATCGCCGGAACGAACGGAAAAGGCTCGACCGCGGCGTTCACGGAATCGATTCTACGAACAGCTGGAATCCGGACAGGCCTCTATACTTCGCCGCACCTGGAGAAAATCAACGAACGGATTCGCGTGAATGGCGAAGAGATTTCGGACGAAGACTTTGCGCGGTCGTTCACGAAGATACAGACGCTGATCGAAAACCTGCTGGCGCAGGGCAAAGTGCGAGCGCATCCGACTTTCTTTGAGGTGGTGACGGCGCTGGCGTTCGAGCATTTTGCGCAAGCAGGTGTGGAAATCGCTGTCGTCGAAGTTGGGCTCGGCGGGCGCCTGGATGCGACGAACATATTGCTGCCGGGAGTTAGCGTTATTACCAGAGTGGATTTCGATCACGAGAATTTTCTGGGACATTCGCTGCCGGAGATTGCGCGGGAGAAGGCGGGAATCATCAAGGCCGGCGTGCCGGTGATTCTGGCGGAGCAGCGGCACGAAGCGCGCGAAGTGATTTTGAATCGAGCGAAAGAACTCGGTGCTTCAGCTTGCGAGAGCGAAAGAGAATTTGTGGTGGAGAATATTTCTTTGGTGGACGGATGCGTTCGCGCGGACGTGCTGATTGTAAAGACCGGAGCAAGAATTCGCGTGGCGCCGAATTTGCGTGGGCGGTTTCAACTCGGCAATGCGATGAATGCGATTGCGGTTGCGGAGACGCTGCGATCGCGCGGCAAGCGAATCAGCGATGCGGCGATCGAAGAGGGGATTGCCGCGGCAGTTTGGCCCGGGCGAATCGAGAAATTGCAGTCGGCGCCGGATGTTTACCTAGATGGGGCGCACAATCCGTCGGCGGCGAGAGAGCTGGCGAATTTTCTGAAGGAGAATTTCGCACGGCGGCGCGTGACGCTGCTTTTTGCCGCGATGCGCGATAAGGCGGTCGACGAAATCGCGGGGATACTTTTTCCTTTGGCGAGCGAGGTGACATTTACGCAGCCGAAGATCTCGCGGGCGATTTCCGCAGCGCAGTTGGCGGAAATGGCGGGCGAGTATGCGGCGCGGTTCCGTGTGGTTCCGGATGCGCAGGCGGCGTTTGAAGAGGCGCTAGCGAATGCGGGGGCGCGTGACGCGATATTCGTTACGGGATCGCTCTATCTAGTGGGCGAGTTGCGGCATTATTGGAAGGTGCGGTCGCAAGTAGCGGCAGAAAAGACTTAACACAGAGGGCACAGAGGGAAGAGCACAAAGGACACAGAAAAGAGGAAGGAGTTGGGACCGAGCAAGACGAGAGGAAAGAAAGCGGGAAGGCGAGGGAGGGAAAGTGGAACCGGCGGCGGGGAAAGAGAAGACGTTGGGGGAACACATACGGGAAGTGGGGTCGGCGGCGGCGCGACTGATTGGATTTGAAGTGCCGGAAGCTGGCGGCGGGCGAGCCGTAGTGACGCTGCAGGCGGGGCCGCAGCATGCGAATCCGATGGGAACGCTTCATGGCGGAATTCTGTGCGACATCGCGGACGCGGCGATGGGCATTGCGTTTTCCACGACGCTGGAGCCGGGAGAGACGTTCACGACGGTGGAGCTGAAGATTAATTTCTTGCGTCCGGTGCGCGAAGCGAAACTGCGCGCGGATGGGCGCGTAGTACATCGCGGGCGGACGATCGGATATGTGGAGTGCGATGTGGCAGATGAAAATGGGAAGTTAATTGCGAAGTCGAATTCGACGTGTCTGGTATTGCGAGGGGAAAAGGCGGCGGGCCGTTAGTCGACGACTCTCGCACCGATCACGCGAATTAAAATTGACAGGAAACGGCTATTCACTGGACCCGGTAATCTTCAAGGCGAAACGGAAGCGGACCGCCCTTGTCGATAGGTTCCGGCCTAAAGAGCAGCCACACGATCAAGCCCAGGGGAAAGAAGAAAAAGACAGCGAGCACCACCAAGACCGGAGACTTCCCGCGGCGTCGCGCATCCGCGGCGCAAAGTCTGATTGCGGCGACAATGAGCCAAAGGATGGATGCGGCGAGAATGAGAGAAACCGCGATGAACGACGCGTTGTGCATGTTCTTCCCTTCGTAAAGATACCCAATGAGGACGCATCTTGGCTAGAGGGCGGGTGGCCGTTTTCCAAATCAGGCCAACGCACGATAGACTTATGAGTTTCGAGGGCGCCGGACCTAGTCTATGAGCAAAGTTGCGAAGCCGCTGGTGGGAATCATCATGGGGTCGACTTCCGATTGGGAGACGATGCAGCATGCGGCGCAGATGCTGGAAGAGTTGGGCGTGCCGCATGAGACTCGGGTTGTTTCAGCGCACCGGACACCGGATTTGTTGTTCGAGTATGCGGAGAGCGCGGAAGAGCGCGGGATTGAAGTGATTATCGCGGGCGCGGGCGGGGCGGCGCACTTGCCGGGGATGACGGCGTCGAAAACAGTGTTGCCGGTGCTCGGTGTGCCGGTCGAATCGAAAGCGCTGAAGGGACTCGATTCGCTGCTTTCGATTGCGCAGATGCCGGGCGGGATTCCGGTGGGGACGCTGGCGATTGGAAAAGCAGGTGCGATTAATGCCGCGTTGCTAGCGGCGGCGATGCTTGGTGCAAAATATCCGGAGATTCGTGAGGCGGTGCGGAAGTTTCGCGCCACGCAGACGAAGAAAGTGTTGGCTACGCCTGATCCTGCCAAGGTGCTGCTCGGCAGCGCGAAAAAATCAAGGGGTGGCCGTTGAAGGGACTGGTTCGACGGACATAGACGCGAAAAGCAGATTCCGTAGCGCGCAATCTACGAGCCGTTCGGAATGATAATCGTTGGTAGCTTGTCGCTGCTGAGTTTGATGGCGGAGACCGGCGGTCGGAAAAAGAAGAGATGCGCAGCAATTTCGGCCAAGCGGAAATGCCTCACCCCTGAAGGGGTGATCTACCGAGTTGAAGGGCGAACACGTGACGATTGGGATTCTTGGCGGCGGGCAGCTGGGCTATATGCTGGCGCTGGCGGGCTATCCGCTGGGATTGCACTTCCGGTTTCTCGATCCGTCGCCGGAAGCACCGGTGGGGAGAATCGCGCAGCGAGTGACAGCGGAATATTCGGACCACGATGCGCTGGAAAAATTTGTACACGGGCTGGAGCTGATCACCTACGAATTTGAAAACGTGCCGGTGTCGGCGGTGCGTTTCCTCGCAAAGCACGTTCCCGTGTATCCGCCGGCGGAAGCTTTGGAAGCTGCGCAAGACCGTCTGAACGAAAAGACCCTCTTCAATATGCTGGGAATCGCAACGACTTCTTTTGCGGAAGTGAATGGCGCCGGCGACGTGGATGCGGCGGTCAAGAAGATTGGGTTGCCGGCGGTACTGAAGACGCGGCGCATGGGTTATGACGGGAAAGGGCAGTGGGTGCTGCGAACCCGGGAAGACGTGGAATTCGTTAAACGGGAATTCCCCACGACGCCACTGCTGCTGGAAAATTTTGTCGCGTTTCAGCGGGAGCTTTCGATTCTCGCGGTGCGCAGCCGTTCCGGCGAGACGGCGTTTTATCCGCTGGTGGAGAATCATCATCGCGGGGGAATCCTGCGGTTGTCGATTGCGCCGGTGCCGAACCTGGGCGCGAAATTGCAGCACGCGGCGGAATCGGCAGCACGGCGTGTGATGGAAGAATTGAATTACGTTGGTGTGCTGGCAATTGAATTTTTTGAGTGCAACGGCGAGCTGGTGGCGAATGAGATGGCGCCGCGCGTGCACAATTCGGGGCATTGGTCGATTGAGGGAGCAGCGACGAGCCAGTTTGAGAACCATTTGCGTGCGGTGCTGGGGATGCCGCTGGGATCGACAGCGACGGTGGGCGTTTCCGCGATGGTGAATTTGATTGGCGAAGTTCCGGAAGAGAAGGATGTGCTGGCGATTGCGGATGCGCATTTACATTTGTATGGGAAATCGTTGCGGCCAGGAAGGAAAGTTGGGCACGTGACGCTGCGCGCGGAGTCATCGGAGGGGTTGAGCAGCCGATTGGCGGAGTTACCGGCATTTTTTCATAGAGACGAGTTTTGTTTGCGCGGGCATGCCAGTGAGCATGGGCTGCGAAAGGCCTCAGCCCGGAAGGCCTGAGCGACAGCGCCGCTAATAGACTGAAAAGAAAGATGTTAGTGCGGTTCCGGAACGGCCGTCGGACGAAGGTTGCCGGGTTTACGGGCCAGATGCTAGGATTTGGCTCGACGTTTGGCACCCCCATGTCCCTGCAAAATTCACCCAAACCGAGAGTGGGAATCCCGTGGCGCACCAGCGACGAGGAGCGGCAGGGTGTGCGCGAAAAGCTGGACAATTATTTTGCGGCCGTGCGGAGAGCGGGTGCGGAGGCGGAAGAAATTTCGCTGCAGCAGCGGCCGGAAGATCTGACGGCGCAGATCGAGCGCCTGGATGGATTTGTCTTGCCGGGAAGTCCGGCGGACGTGGAACCGAGCCGGTACGGGGCGGTGCGCCACGAAAAGACGAAGACTTTGGATCCAGCCCGAGACCGGACCGACAGCACGATTTTGGATCACGCGATCGCGGAGAGGAAAGCGGTCCTGGCAATTTGCTATGGCTGCCAGATTCTGAACGTGCATCAGCGCGGGACGCTGGTGCAAGACATTCCGGCGGAGCGGCCGGGAACCGAAACGCACGGGAATACGGATTTGGCGGCCGGAGTGAAAAAAGGTGACGCAGAGCATGACGCGACGCTAATGGAAGGAAGCCGGCTCGCGAAACTTGCCGGTGCCGGGCGAGTGCACATTAATAGCAGTCACCACCAGGCGATTGACCGGCCGGGCGAGGGATTGCGAGTGACGGCGCGATCGGCGGAAGGAATTGTGGAAGGCGTGGAACTGGAAGGGGCGGGGCAGTGGGTGGTGGGAGTGCAATGGCATCCGGAGCGGATGCCGGACGATGCGTTCGCGCAGAAAATTTTTGGAGACTTTGTGGCGGCGGTGGAGCGGAATCGGGCGGCGGTTTCTGCGAAGGACTGAACGGAGAATATTGCTGGGTGTTAGACCTTGCCGCGGCCGGCTTCAGAAAGCCGGCCCTACAAGAGCGGGTTGGCAGGCGGATCCGGCTCGATGGGGATTACGAGGGCACAGACTGAAGTCTGTGCTGCGGGCCAAGGTTTTGCGGACTTTGTGGGCGCGTACGCAGGTAAGAGTGCCTACGCTACTGGATTTTTCTAAATCTCATTGGGGGAATCATGATTTCTTTGGCAGGCAAAGCTGCACTGATCACTGGAGGTTCGCGCGGAATCGGAGCGGCCGCCGTGAAACTGTTCGCGCAAGCGGGCGCGGACGTGATTTTCAACTACAACAAAGCGAAAGATGCGGCGGCGCAAATTGAAGCCGAAGCGAAAAAGCATGGAACGCGGGTGGAAGCGTTCAAGGCGGATGTGAGCAAACATTCCGAGAACAAGAAATTGGTGGAGCAGACAATTGCGCGGCTGGGGCGGCTGGACATATTGGTGGCGAACGCGGGCGTGTGGAACCTGGAAGATTTGCCGATCGAGAAAATGACCGAGAAGCAGTGGGACGAAATGATGCAGATTAATTTGAAGAGCGTCTATTCGATCATCCACTTCACTGTGCCGCACATGATCAAGCAAAAGTCCGGGAAGATTATTCCGATTACGTCGACGGCGGCGCAGAGGGGCGAAGCGTTTCATACGCACTACGGCGCTTCGAAGGGCGCGATTGTAAGTTTGACGAAGGGGCTGGCAACGGAACTGGCGCGGCACGGGATTCTGGTGAACTCGGTGGCGCCGGGATGGGTGGCGACGGATATGTCGAATCCGGTGCTGGATACGAAGGCAGGGCAGAAGATGGCGGCAGCGGCGATTCCGCTGGGGCGGCCGGCGACGGCGGAGGAGATTGCGGGACCGATTTTGTTCGCGGCGTCGGACCTGGCCAACTTCATGACCGGAGAAATCATCAATGTAAATGGAGGTTCGGTCTTGTGCGGATGAGATTTGCCCATTGGATGATTGTGGTTGTGGCGTGCGCGGCGATTGGCGCGCCGCGAGCCAGCGCGCAGGCCGCGGAAACGATGATGCCGGAGCAAAGCGCGGCGAAGGCGAAGCAAGTCCTGAATCAAGTGATCAGTGCGATGGGTGGCGACGCGTATTTGCAGACGCGCGAAACGGATTGCACGGGGCGGCTGGCCCAGTTTGAACACAACGGCGATCTTTCGGGTTACACGAATTTTCGGGACTACTGGCATTTGCCGGACAAAAACCGGACGGAATATGAAACGAAAGGCGCGAAGGGCGGATTGCTCGGCGTGCTGATTGGGAGCATTCCGTTCAAGGGTGGCACGATTATTGAGCTGTACAACGGCGAAGACGGATGGACGATGGACCGCGGAGGAGTGAGCGAGCAATCTGCGGTGAATATCGCGGATTTTAAGGAACAAACGAAGCGCGACATCGATAACGTGCTGCGATTCCGGCTGAAAGAAGAAGGAATGCTGTTCCGCTACGGCGGAATGGATTTGATTGACATGAAGCCGGTCGAATGGGTGGAACTGGTGGACCGCGAGGACCGGACATTCCGGCTGGCGGTGCTGCAGAGTTCGCATTTGCTGGCGCGGACGATTGTGATTACGCGCGATGAGACGACGCGCGAACGGACGGAAGAAGTGACGGCGTACGGAAATTATCACATGCAGGGTCAAGTGATGGCGCCGCTGCAAGTGGAACGCAAGCGCGATGGGCGTAGATTGTTCCAGGCGTTTTTCGATACATGCAGCTTCGACCAGCATTTTCCGGCGGACTTTTTTACGAAGGCATCGCTCGAGAAGAAATATTCGGAAAGTTACAGCAAGAAAGACCGCGAAAAAGCCGCGAAGCAAAAAGAAAAAGAAGAGCGCGATAACTGAAACGGCGCGTTGCGTGTGGCAGCGTTCCGTCGCTGGAGAATTGCGAGATTGATACGGGCGCGAATGCCGCGCTAGACTGCAGCCTTCCCCATGCAGCTCACGCTCCGCCAAAAGCACGCCCTGGAATCGATTTGCGAAACATTTTTGCCTGCGTCCGAGGGATGGCCGTCCGCGATTGAAATGGGTGTGCCCGAGGCGCTGGAAGATGCGCTGGATTTCAATCCACGAATGCGGGACCGCGCACAATTCCTGAATTTGCTGGACGTATGGGATTCGAAGC
>DATGIS010000009.1:0-3328 GCA_035295625.1 Candidatus Acidiferrum sp.
GGAGGGCAGCGCCAATCATGGCACCTGGATGACGTCCAGTTCGATCGCGAATCTGATGAAGGTTTTAGACGTGTTGCGGGCATCACCGGCATCCACTTCGCCCGTCGTTTCCGCGTCGAAGCATTGGGACTACTTGCTTTCCAGCAACGAATACGCGGCGCACCCGGGAACGTTCACGAACGGCTATCTGCGTGTGGCCACCTGGATGAGTAAGGAGAATTCCAACGATCCTGGAGGAAAAATCCAAAAAGCGAGCATGGGCGCCATGCTGGACAAGTTGATGGCGGACGGCGCGTTGCACGCATACTCCATCGATCGCGAAATCATTCACACGATGGACGCGAATGCGTTCTTTGTTGTGCTTGTCACGAATGGTCCGGAAGGGCTCGACAAGTTCAATGCGGCGGTCGATGACATGGGGAAGAACAATCCAGCGTCGCTTGCGGCATTTCGGTCACTGATTGGCGAAGGCGGACATCGCGACTCGTTAGCAAAAGTAATGACCACAACGCACAAGTAGTTTTAGGCAGCGAAATCAAAGGACGTTTCAGAAGGGCGGTGGCTCAATGCTGCCGCCTTTTTTTTCGCGTCAGCTCGCGCCACTTAGAGTAATAAACTTGATGTCCCACGGCTTAGAGCCTAAGTCGAGCCGCGCCAGCGAAATGGGAAGATTGAAACGGCGTGGGCCTGCGCTGCCGGGGTTGAGATAGAGGACACCGTCTTTTTCGGATCGCGTGGGCTGATGAGAATGGCCGTACAAGACAATTTGAATTCGTGCGGCCGCAGGATTGAGATCGAGTTCCCCAACGTTGTGCAACATATATATGTTTGCGGAAGCGAGTTCGACGAGTTGTGTTGCAGGCAGCACGGAGCACCACGGCGCAGTGTCGACGTTGCCGCGAATCGCGATGGTTGGCGCCAGCTTGCTCAGTTCTTCGAGAATTTCGGGTTTGCCGACGTCGCCGGCGTGAAGAATCAGTTCTGACCCTTGTATTGCTGCGATGGCTTCCGGGCGGAGCAATCCGTGCGTGTCGGAGATGAGCCCGATCTTTTTTGCGCTTCGTAGAGCCGTATTGAGCATGCGCGACGTCAGTTGAAGCCGGAACCATTTGCATTCAAGTTGTCGATCGCGAAGCGAACGGCCGATTCAAAGAGCGCAACGCGCGGATAGTGGTTGTGATCGGCGGCGGATTTAATGGCCGCTTCAGTCACATTTTCGTAGTTGAGCGCGACGGCAAGATGGTCGGCGTGGAGCGTGCCAAGAAAATTTCCTCCCGGAATGAGTGCGTCTGACTGGAGCAATTGGCTGTCGGTACGTGAGTCGTATGCGGTGAGCAGTTTCCATGCTTCGAGCAGCATTTTTGAGGTTGTGGTCGCATCGGACACGGCTGCCAGCGAAAACGAGGGAACCGCTGGGTCGGGATGATCCTGCAGGAACTGACGCCGCACGTCCTGGCGGAGGCTTTTGAAAGCGTCTGCCACATTTCCGTCACAGCTTCCCAGTTTCAACATGCCGGCGTAGCGCTGCGCGATTTCCGGCATTGTTTCGGCGATGGGCGAGCCGCCGATTGCGCCCGCGACGGTTACGTGCGCGGCCACGGCGTCGCGTGCCTGGGGATCGTTCGCAAGAGCTTCCTGCACATCCGGCGAGCCTTTGCTGTAAGAGACGACGATATATTTGCGCGAATCGCCGCCGGACATCTTTTGCCGCAAGTAGGCTGCGATTTTTGCGCCGTTATTCTCGCTCGTGTCGTTTGCTGTTTGCAGAAAGTCCACGGTCATACCGTGCTTTTCCTGCAAATGTTTCTGGCCGTCTTGAAACGCTTCGGTGTTCGCCTGGCAGGAAGAAAGCACTCCGGGAATAACGAGCACACGATATTTGTTCAGGTCCGCCGCGACACCTTTTTGAAGCACAGAACAGTTTCCGCATCCTGCAATCGTCGCGTCGTCAGGGATGTTCAGATAGGAGGAGCACGCGCCCCAACTGCCGCCGTCGGGATTCTCGCCCTGCAATACATTGCAAAACGTGTTTGCGAACGACGCAGACAAGTCCTTACTCGATTCGCCCAATTTCAAAATCAGCACTTCGCCGTTCGAATGAAACGTTCCACCAGTCGCAGTCTTCGCTTCTTTCATCGGATTGTCCGGCAGGAAATGCATAAGTTGCGAGACAAGCCCGGTGCTCGACAACGTTTTTTCAACGTAATCGCGCTCTGCATCAATATCCGGATCGATCTTGTGCGTGATTCCGTTGTTGCGCTGGTCGCGCTCGAAGCCGATGTCATGCGTCGCGGCGCCGACCCAGACCGTGCCGCCGTTCACCGTAAATGGCGCTTTCCAGATGCGCAGGTGATTGCGCGACGCGACTACGGAAATAGGCTCGGCATGCGCCCACCCGTAATCCTGTGGCCGGCCGAAGAGGTAAAGCTGGCTCATCGGCATGGTTAGGTACGATTCTTTTGAAAGACTGCCGATCAATCCGTGGAGGACGGTGTCTTTCACGTCGGCGTCCACTTTCACCCAGCCAGCGGTGGTAAAGACGCGCTGCATGGCAGCTTCCGAGCCGAGGATCAGAAAATTCACCATGTCGCCGGGATTGCCGTCTTTATCGCCGATGCGCCTCGGAATCTTTGCGAACAGCGCATTGTCAATTCCAGGCAACGATTTAATCTGTTGGGCCACGACGCGCGGCGCACCCGCTGCGCCCAGCTCCGCGGCGTAGACTTCGACATGAACCGAGTACGAGCCATCCGCGGAGTCATTCTTCGTTTGATTCAGGCCAATCGAGAGGCGCCCCGCGACTGGAGCCAGCACATCGCGCTGTGCGCCGATTAATAATGTCTCCGCCGTGTCAGCGTCGCCGATGCGCGCGATCAACGCACCTCGCCCAGCTCCATTGAACGGCAGAACGCGCAGCAAATCCCGGAAGCCTCGCGGCACGCCCTCCGGTCCATTTTCCTGCTTGGCGTCGGCGTAGCGGAGATTGCCGGAACCCGTGATGAGCACGCGCTCACCAGGCTGTACGTCGATCTGGGTGTCGGTCCAAAGCGAATCGCCTTTGAGCGTGAAATCTTTGGCGAGCCGCAGTTTTCCGGAAGGTTTGCTCAGCGCCGAGCTCGCCTGGGATTTTGCCGGATTCATCTGTGTGGCAACAGGTGGCGGGCCGTCGTTCCCGACCAACTGCGCCCGCACCGGCATAGCGCCGAACACTACTAACAGTGGCGATAGAACAAAAATCTTCGCTGAAAATCTCTCGATTCTCGACATGAGCCAAGCCATCCTGTATCCAACGGGGCGCATCTTCACTTTAAGCAGATGCTTGCCCGCT
>DATGIS010000010.1:0-12462 GCA_035295625.1 Candidatus Acidiferrum sp.
TCTACGGCCGAACCCTCGACTACATTTACTTGTTTCGTGCCGTGCCAATCGCGTACGTCGAAAACGTGGAGAGCCTCGCGCAATCGCTAAAAGAACTCCGGCCAACAGTCATGGCCGCCGTTCCGCGAGTTTTTGAAAAAATTTACGCGAAGCTGATGGAGCAGGGAAGTCGCGAGACCGGCTTGAAGCGCAAGATTTTCCATTGGTCCATCCGCACGGCGGAGCTCACTGCGCTCTGGCGTTGCGGCGAAGCGGAAGTCGGCACGCTCCTGAAACTTCAGTGGCGCATCGCCGACAAGCTCGTCTATTCCAAAATTCGGCAGGGAACCGGCGGCCGGCTTCGGCTGGTCCCTTCTGGCGGCGCGCCTCTATCCAAATCGCTCGCTGAGTTTTTCTGGGCTGTCGGAATTCCGATCTACCAGGGCTACGGTCTGACCGAAACTTCGCCAATCGTTTCCAGCAACTACCCCAGGAATCGTGTGGGCAGCTCCGGCCAGCCAATTCCGCATTGCGAAGTTCGCATCGCCGCTGACGGCGAAATACAGGTCCGTGGCCCCATGATTATGCAGGGTTATTACAAACGCCCGGACGCCACGCGGGAAGTGCTCGACGAGGAAGGCTGGTTCTCGACCGGCGACATCGGCTATCTCGACAAAGACAATTATCTCTTCATCACCGATCGCAAGAAAGATCTGATCAAAACGGCTGGCGGCAAGTTCGTCGCGCCCCAGCCCATCGAAAACTCCCTAAAAACCAGTCCGTACATTCTGAACGCCATGGTCATCGGCGATCAGCGCAAGTTCGTCGTCGCTCTCGTCGTTCCGAATCCCAACAC
This sequence comes from Candidatus Acidiferrum sp., assembly GCA_035295625.1. Classification (GTDB taxonomy): domain Bacteria; phylum Acidobacteriota; class Terriglobia; order Acidiferrales; family UBA7541; genus Acidiferrum. The sequence continues at coordinate 836 of DATGIS010000010.1, forward strand.
GGTTGCTGCGAAATTGGCGGAGCAGGGGATTTCATTCAAAAACAACAATCAAATGGCCGGTCATCCTGCGGTGCGTGAACTCCTCAACACGGAAATCCAGCGGCTCACAATTCACCTGGCGCAATATGAATCCATCAAGCGCTTCGCCATCTTGCCGAATGACTTCACCTTCGACAACGGCGCGCTCACCTTCACCATGAAGCTCAAACGCCGCGTTGTCGAACATCAATTCCGCGACGTCATCGATTCGCTCTACGCCGACCTCGTCGAACCGCGCCCCGTCATCGGTTCGTAGCCGTCAGTTTGGAAGCGGCTTTCCGTCCGGACTTAGATATTTTAATTCGCCGAGATTGAGCTCTTTCACTCCCGCCTCGATCTTCGCGCGGTCACCGACGATCACCCAGGTCATCTGTTCCGGATGAACAATCAGTTTCGCCGCATCCGCAAGATCGCTCGTCTTCAGCGCTCTCACTTTGCCTGCATAGGTTTCGTAGTAGTCGTCCGGCAATCCGAATTGCACGAGGTCAAGGATCGACGCTCCCACCGCGTTTTGCGTCTCGCGCGAGCCCGGCAGGCTCAGCGTTTCGTTTGCCTGCACTTTCTCGAGCTCCTCCTGGCTCAGCGGCCTGCTGCCAACAACGTCGTGAAACTCTTTGTTCATCTCAATCAGCGATTCCTTCGTCTTATCCGTCTGCACCGGAGCAATCGCAAGATAAGGGCGCTGCCCCCGCGCGTCCCAGAATCGCATGCTCGCTCCGTACGACCAGTGTTTGTCCTCGCGCAGATTCATGTTCAATCGCGCGCCGAAGTTTCCGCCGAGCCCGTCGTTCATCGCCTCAATCGCGATCTCCTTCGGATTGTTCTCCGGTGGCGCAATCACTCCCGCCACAATCACCGACTGCAGCGCGCCCGGCTTGTCAACGAGATACACGGTGCTTTTCGCAGCCGGGTTCACGGTCTTTACAGTTTTCTTTGGCACATTTCCGGATTTCCATCCGGCGAAAAGTTTTTCGAGTTTTGGAGTCACTTCGCTCAACGTCGTGTCGCCAACGATTACGAGAGTTGCATTATTTGGTTTGAACCACGCATCGTGGAACTTCACCAGGTCCTCTCGCGTCATTTTCGAAACGCTCGCTGTTGTGCCGGAGCCCGTCAGCGGATTTCCGTAAGCGTGATCGCTGCCGTACAAGAGTCCCGGCATGATGCGCAGCGCCGCCGCGGTCGGCGAATTTTCTTCGCGCTTGATTCCCGCAAGAGTTTGCTTTTGTTGCCGTTCGAAATCGCTCTTCGGGAACGACGGAGTCAGAACTACGTCCGCATAGAGCGCAAGCGAATCATCGAGTTTCGATTTCAGCGCCGAAAGATGCACGGTCGAAAGATCCAGGTTCGACCCGGCACTGATTTGCGCGCCCAATAATTCCAGTTTGTCGCTGATTTGCAATGCATCCAGCGACTTCGTTCCACTCGTCAGTTGCGACATCGTCATGTTTGCCATACCCGGCGACGCAAGTTGATCCGCGGCATATCCGGCATCGAGCGCCAACGTGAAATTCACCAGTGGCACTTCATGGCGTTCCGCCAAAATCACCTTCAATCCGTTCGACAGCGTGGCGCGCTGCAGTTTTGGCAGTTTCAATTCGGGCGGTGCTCCAGGCACCGGAGGCTTTGACCTGTCCGCTCCGTTCGCGTCCGCTTTGTAGTCGGGGAAAGGTGTCACTTCCAAAATGTAAACGCCATCCGAAAGCCATTTATTAGCCGCCGATTTCAGATCTTCCGCCGTCGCTTCGCGCACCCGCTTCAGAGTATTTTTGTAAGCGTCCGGGCTGCCCACATAAACTTGGCTTTGCGCCAACCTGTCTGACTTCCCGCCAAATCCTCCGATTCGTTCAATTCCGCGAATGAAGTTCGCCTCGTACTGCGCTTTCACCCGCGCCAGTTCATCTTCCGTCGGCCCGTCTCTCAAAAATCGCGCCAGTTCTTCATCCAGCTCTTTTTCAACCTGCTGCAAATTCTGCCCGGGTCTCGCTGTTGCCTGCACCCGGAATTGCCCGCCAATCTCCGCCAACGAAACGAACGCGCCTGCATCGGTCGCAATCTGATCGTCGTATACCAGCCGCTTGTAGAATCGCGAAGTCTTTCCACTGCTCAATACGTCGCTCACCAAATCCAGATAATCCGCTTCCGCGCTTCCGTACTGCGGCACGTTCCAGATTTTGTAAATGCGCGCTTGCGGGACGCGGTCTTGCACCGTTTGGCGGTGCGTGCCGCTCATCTTCGCAATCCATACTTCCTGATGCGCCACCGGCGGCCCGGCTTTGATGTCGCCATAATATTTCTGCACTTTTTCTTTTGCCGTCTTCAGGTCGATGTCGCCCGCCAGGACCAGCACCACATTCGACGGCCCATAGTAGGTTCGAAACCATTCCTTCACGTCGTTCAGCGACGCCGCGTCCAAATCCGCCATATCGCCAATCGTCGTCCACGAATACGGGTGCCCCGCCGGATAGGTATTCTGCGTAATAAGCTGCCGCGTTACGCCATACGGCTGGTTCTCGCCCTGCCGCTTTTCGTTCTGCACCACGCCTCGTTGCAGCGTCAGTGTCTTTTCATCAAAGGATTCCAGAAGGTGGCCCATGCGGTCGGATTCCAGCCACAACGTCAGGTCCAGCGCCGAGGTCGGCACGTTTTCAAAGTAGTTCGTCCGGTCGCCATTCGTCGTGCCGTTCAAGTCCGTCGCGCCGATGCGCTCCATGGTGTCAATGTAGCGGTCCTTCGAATGTTCGCTGCCGCCGAACATCAAATGCTCGAAGAGGTGCGCGAATCCCGTTTTCCCGGGCTTTTCATTTTTCGAGCCGACGTGATACCACGTATTCACCGCCACAATCGGCGCCTTGTGATCCTCGTGCACGATTACGGTTAGTCCGTTGTCGAGCTTGAATGTCTGGAAGGGAATATCCACTTCCTGCGCGCGCAACCCGGCGCAGCAAACCGCGAGAACTGCCACAGCAACTAAAGTCTTGAGTCTCATGCGGATTCCTTAACTCACAATTTGGATTCGCGATCGGAACTTCGTATCGAACACCTGTCGGGCAATCTGCAGTGTCATCGGCAACCGGCAAACTGCGCCCCAGAGTGTACCTCTCACGATGAAAATTGGGAATCACGCAGGGACAAATTGGCGCCTGCCCTCGATTTGTGCTGGCAGCGCGACGGTCATACAATCAGGCAAGGACAAACTCCATGTCGGATCAATTGGTCATTGCCGGTCGCGCTTTTTCGTCTCGCCTCATTGTTGGAACGGGGAAGTACCGAAGTTTTCCCGAAATGGCTCGGGCACACGCTGCCAGCGGCGCGGACATGGTTACCGTTGCCGTTCGTCGCGTGAACCTCACCGACAAAACCAAAGAATCTCTGCTCGACTACATTCCGCGCGACAAGATGTTTATCTTGCCGAACACCGCTGCCTGCTACACGGCCGATGAAGCCATCCGCACCGCCCGGCTTGGCAGGGAAGTCGGCCTTTCGAATTGGGTCAAGCTTGAAGTTATCGGCGACCAACAGACACTTTTCCCGGACACCGAACAATTGATTGAAGCGACGAAAGTGCTAGTGAAGGAAGGCTTTGTCGTCTTGCCGTACACGAACGACGATTTAATCGCCGCTCGCAAGCTGATTGATGCCGGCGCCTCCGCGGTGATGCCCCTCGCTGCGCCTATCGGCTCTGGCCTCGGAATTCAAAACCCGGCCAGTTTACGCATCTTACGCGAACGCATCACCGAGGTCCCCATGATCGTCGATGCCGGAGTCGGTACCGCAAGCGACGCTGCCGTCGCCATGGAACTTGGCGCCGACGGCATCCTGATGAACACCGCCATCGCCGAAGCCGCTGACGCCGTTCTCATGGCCGAAGCCATGCGCGATGCAACCATCGCCGGCCGCAAAGCTTTCCTCGCCGGACGCATGCCCAAGCGCCTCTACGCCTCTGCCTCGTCGCCCTTAGCCGGCGTTATCCGTTGACAGGTGTTGACAAATCGAATGGGCTCGCCTGACGAACTGCGCAAGGATCTTTTGCTCTCGCAATATGTTTCCGCGTTCGAAAAATTTGACGAGATGTCGGTAAATCCCCGCATTTATCCTCTTGGGGGCGCCTTGGCGGTCGGCCCTCCCGATGACACAGGCTCGGTCGCGTGGCGGCCTCGCAGAACGGAGGTTAACCGCGTTCTCCTGGATAACCTCTACGGAAAGCTTGCTGCGAAGTTTCCTCCGTTATTTGAAAGGTTGCTCTTGTCCTTCCGTTGGGCTGAAGTCAGCCTAGATCGTTACTCGCTGCTGGCGAATCCTCTCGGCGCCAGTTTGGACGGATTTGTGGAAGAAATTTCACGCGACGTGGGCCTCTGGGAATCCTTGATTCCCGCGGGTTATCTCCGCTTTGGCAAGGGCCCCGCCATGGATTACGACCCGGTCTGCTTTGACATGAATTCACAGAAAAAGAGTCGCGAAATGCGAGTTGTCAAAATCGATCACGAGGAAATTCTTTGCAATTTTCGCGTTGAGATTGTCGCCGAGCTTGCACCCAGCTTCGAAGCTCTGGTCCTTCAAACGATCGAGTCGGCAAATAGCCGGCCAACGGCCTAAGCCGCCAAGTCACGCCACCCAATTCTGGATTTTAAGTCCCGTTACCCGTACAAACTCCCGCTCGTTGTTTGTTACCAAGATTAGTCCGGACGCTAGCGCATGTGCTGCGATCCACAAATCATTGTTCCCGATGATTTTTCCTTTTGCCTCTAGTTCTGCTCGAATCTCGCCATAAATCGCCCCTGCCGCACCCGGTAGGTGTATCAACGGCAACATCTGCATGATCTCTTGCAGCGTTGCAATCGCTGCCTGCTTTCGGCTGCTTTTGGCCACGCCGTACATCAGTTCCCCGTACGTGACGACGGAAACGACCGCTTCCCCCTGCCGCAATTTCGCAAAGCTTTCCCGCACGTTGATGGGCGACCGCCGCCTAAGATAAATGATCGTGTTGGTATCCAGCAAATAGCGTGCTTCCATCACAGACCTTTGCGTTTCTGCGGCTTGTCTTTCTTCTGCCGAATGTGAAGAACCTCTTCTGGCAAGCTGGCGATAAGGTCCAGCACCCGTTCCATTCCAGCTGTCTTTTCTTTCAACACGATCTCGTCGCCACGCCTAAAGATCTCGAGTTCGCCGCTCTTTACACGAAACTGTTTCGGCAGCCTCACTGCCTGGCTGTTCCCGGACTTGAATACCCGTGCTGTTGCCATGCGAACCTCCGACATGTATATACGCCCAGTATATACGAAATGTGAGTGGATTGGTCTAACGGAAAAGCTGAACTCCGGGAGGGCAACTTATCGCTTCGATTTCTCTTTTGCTGGCTTAAATCCTTTGCACTTGCAACCGGGGAAGTTGCACGTCTGCGGCAGCTTCGTATTCGTATACATAGGCCCGTACATCCGCACGTGAATGCTCTTCGCGTGTCCGCAGCCGCATTTCTGAATCCGTGTGTTGTGCATCGGTGATTCCCCTCTCTCACCTTGTGTTGCAGCAACCTCGGGGCCCAATCGCCGGGGACGAACTTGTCCACGGCTTTTATCACATCCAACCGCTCCCTTCAAATACTTCGGCGTGTCGATATACTCGCGAGTATAGCTAAAGTATTCGTAATAGGTAAGTCCTTTGCTCCAAAGCGGCTCTATTTCCAGCTCATGATCCAGAATCCCACCGCGGTGCTCAGGAACCACGCGACGAGCGTCAGCTTGAACGACTTCGAAAACGCCCGCAGGTTGTCCATCTTCACTCGCGCAATCTGCGCCAGTTCAAAAATCTGGTCCGTTACATTCCGCAGAATCTGCTCCGGCTGGGCATGGGCCACCGCTTCGTAATATTTCTCGCTGCTCTCAAAGCGTGTCACATGCCCGAAATAGAGCAGATCCGCTCCCGGCCGCGGCTCTTTGTGATGGCGCGAAACGCGCGGCGTCATCACATGCGAAATCAGGTACATCGACCACACAAAGCCGATCACCGAAAGAACGTACGTCCCGACGTACATGCCGCTGGCAAACGCTCCTGCTCCCGCCCATTGCAGCTTCGGAAATACTTCGCGCCCCAGTGGAATCGTACTCGCGCCAAAAAACAGAAGAAACGTAACGAGATATCCGGCCTTCAAGTCCGCCGCGCGGATAATCGCTTGCTGGTCTTCGAAGTTTTTCCACGCGAAATGCAGCCGCTCTGCTTCGGCGTCCGCCAAGCCTCAGCCTCCCGCCGCTTTCTTCGCCGCGGCGCTGTCGTAGCTTTCGCCGTAAATGGCCGGTACCTTCCCGCCCATCGCGCGCAAATATGCCGACAATTGCCCGCGGTGATGAATCGAATGGTGCAGCGCAAACTGCAAATACATCACCGCCGGCATCTGAAACAGTCCGCGAAAGTCCACGATCTTTGTCAATTGCTCCGGGGTGAGCTTGCTCAGCTTGCTGAGCGTATCCACCGTGCTCTGCTCGTACCAAGCCGCAATCTCCGCCGGGGTCTTCGCGCTCTCCGGCAGCGGCGATGGCCCTTTTGGATCAAACGAGCCGGCGATTGGAATTGAAAGCAGCCGGCTTTCCGCCGCTGCAATATGACGCGCCAGTTCAATCGCAGTCTTCGAACAATCATCTGGCTTGTATTCACATTCATTCGGCGGTACCGCGGCAATCACGTCTCGCGTCGCTTTGCTTTCCCGCTTTACCGCGTCTATGTACATCCCGTTCACAAACATCGCCTGCTCTGCCGTCATTCCTGCCATGATTGGACCTCCTCCGATTTCCTCAATAGCGCAACGCCGGAATTATACTCCCGCGCTCCTTACATCGTCCGAAACAAAAAGTGCCAGAACACGTCCACGCCTGCATGAACCAGCGCCGACGCAAAAATCGATCCCGTCTTTCGCCACGTCCACCCATAAAAAAATCCCGCGATCGAAGCCAGAATCACATATCGCCAATTCGGGAATCCGCCGTTCGTGATATGCGAAAATCCGAATAATACCGAAGCGCCGAGCCATCCCGCCCAGTCGTTTTTCGTGGCGCGCGTCAAACAGTTCTGCAACAGCCCTCGAAACAACAGTTCTTCGGGCCATGCTGTGAAAAATAAAATCCCAATCGCCAGCGCGGGTTCCGACTTCCACCGTTGCCACTGCACATTAAACGTAAGGAAGTGCAACCGCATCCCCAGCCAGATCGCGACCATCCCGAACACAGCAAAACTTCCCAATACATATACCGTCCATCCCCGTCCCCAGCCGATGGTGTAACCGGCGCCCTTGATCCGCCTCAGCACCAAAAATCCGGCGATCGCCAGGTTCACCGCGAGCAGAACCGTCAAAATGTACGAAAATTTTCCGTCAGGATAAGGCCAGATCGCGCGCGATGGTCCAAACTTCACCGCCACCCACACTCCGGCGATCACCACAAAATCCTGCCACGTTCCCGCCGTCGCGCCTCTCGCGCTTGCCAGGATCGCCAGCGGCACAAACAAAAACAACGCCACCTCTCCGAGTCGCAGAAAATTCAGCGTGCCCGTCCCCACCGCGTACACCAAATAAACCAAGAAGATCGCAACGCTCAGCAACCATGCCGCTCCCGGTCCGGCCGCAATGGCTTTTTCCATGACTCCTCGCGCCGCAAAAATCAGCATCCCGCCGAACAGCAGCGCAAACGCCGCGAGCGCCCCCACAAACGCCCTCGGGCCGCTCCCATACCCAAATCGCGACACCGCCGCGAACACAATCATCCCGACGCAAAGGATTCCCCACAGTCCCATCGCGGGTGCCGGTCCGATTTGGCGCGTTGCAGGCAAGCAGGTATTGTACTTAAAGTTCCGCGGTAGGTTTCTTCGCCACTTACTGGTTGAAATGAAACGTCTCGCTTACATCGATTGGATGCGTCGGCCGCTTTGCGGCCGCCAAGGAAGAAGTGAGCCGCGCCATTTGTTCCATTCCGCTCTCAAGTCTGGCTGTACGCGATGAAACGTCTCGCTTACATCGATTGGATGCGCGGCCTCGCTTGCGTCCTCATGTTCCAAACGCATTGCTACGACTCCTGGCTTAGCCCGGAAGCGCGCAAATCGCCTGTCCTCATATGGTCGCAACTTCTCGGCACTTTTCCCGCGCCGCTCTTCATTTTTCTCGCGGGACTTTCCTTCGCCCTTGTCACCGAACGCCTCCGCGAAAAGGGAACTGACCGCCGCGCTATCGCGAAGCAAACCATTCTCCGCGGCGCAGAAATTTTCGGCCTCGGCCTGCTCTTCCGCATTCAAGAGTACGCCCTCGCCGTTGGCTACGCGCCTTGGACCGATCTCTTTCGCGTCGACGTGCTCAACATCCTCGGCCTTTCCATGATGCTCATGGGCGTACTCTGTTTCCTCGCTTCCGCCGATTCCGTCGCCGTTGCGCGCAACCGCACCATCCTCGCGAGCCTCGGTGTAGCCACTGCAATCGCGATGCTAACGCCGCTGCTCTGGACCACGTTTCGGCCAAAATTACTCCCGTGGCCTCTCGAGTCATACTTCAATGGCGTTCACATCTTCAACGGCCCGCAGCCGTGGCTCTTTCCATTTTTCCCGTGGGGCGCATTTGCTTTTGCTGGCCTCGCCATCGGCTTTATTCTCTACACCGGCTTTGCAAAGCGTTACGACGCTCTCTCCTTCGTTCTCCTCGGCCTGACGGGCGTCGCAGCCGTCTTCCTCGCCAGGTTCTTTGACGAATCTCAAATCCACCTCTACGCCGTCTACGATTACTGGCACTCCAGTCCGCAGTTTTTCCTCCTGCGCTGCGGCCTCTTGCTCGTAATTCTCTTCGGTGCTTATGCCTGGTGCCGCTGGGGCCTCGCGCAAATCGGTTTCAGCCCGCTCATTCAACTCGGCAAAACTTCTCTCCTCGTCTATTGGGTTCATATCCAATTCGTTTATGGCGGGCTCTCGATACTCCCCAAGCGCCAATGCAGCGTCGCCAAGGCCACCGTGGGCCTTGCCATCATTTTTTTCGCGATGCTGGCTTTATCGTGGATTCGAACCAATTGGAGCAACTGGCGCGCCACCAAACAACTCGCTCACGCCTAGTTTAGTCTGTGGATGTACGGGACGGCTTCCTGAAGTCGCGATGCAAATTACTGCTTGCCGGAATTCTTTTCGTTCTGTTGCCCCTGCGGAATCTTGATAATCACTTCTCCCGGCTTCGCCAAGCCCAATCCGTCCCGCGCAATCGATTCAATCTTGCTTGGATCCGTGCGCAGTGCCTGCACCTCTTCCGCAAGCTCCGCATTCTCTTTGTTCAGTCGCGCCAAATCCTTTTGAACTTTTTCAATCTCGCGCTTCGTGCGCCGCAGCGCCAGATATCCGTGCGTGCCAAACACGTCATGTACCACCAGCGCCGCAATGCACAGCGTCAGCACGATTCGCCCGTAGCTGTGCCACAAAGCCCGAAAATGGATCGGCTCGCTCACGCGTTCATCCCTTCAAAATCCATTCCGTCGCATCCTTCACGAGTTTCGCCGACGCGGCCGGGCTTTCCGCTTCCACGTACAGCCGCAACAACGGCTCCGTCCCGCTCAATCGCAGCAGCATCCACGTCCCGTCTTCGAACGCAAACTTTGCCCCATCCGTCCGGTCCACCGACGCCACTTTTCTTCCAATCAGCGTTGCAGCATCCGTCTTCGATTTTTCAATCGCGCTCGCTTTCTGCTCGTCCGTCAAATGCAAATTCTCGCGCACCGGCCAATACTCGCGTCCCAGTTTTTTGAACAGCGCGTTCACGTGCTCTCGAATCGAGCCGCCTCGTGCCGCGAGCATTTCCGCCACCAGCAAGCACGCCACAATTCCGTCTTTTTCCGGCACGTGCCCGCGCATCGTCAGTCCCGCGCTCTCTTCGCCGCCCATCGCAATCTTGTCTTCGCGAATCAGTTGTCCGATGTATTTAAATCCCACGGGCGTCTGAAACGTCTTCTGCCCCCGCGCCTTCGCCGCCGCATCGACCAATTCCGAAGTCGCCACGCTTCGCGCCGCCGGCATGTTCCATCCGCGCGACTCCACCAGGTAGTCGTACACCAGTGCCAAAATGTGATTCGGCGCAACCCACGTTCCATCGCGGTCGATAATTCCGAAACGATCCGCGTCGCCGTCCGTCGCCAACCCGGCTGCAGCTTTTGAAGTCACCACGGCCTCGCGTAGCGGAATCAAATTCTCCTCGCTCACGTCCGGTCCCGTTCCATCAAACAAAACATCCCGGTTCGCGCGCAGCGTCTCGATCGCCACGCCATGCTCCACCAGAACTTTGTCCAAATAACCGGCGCCGCAACCGTGCAGCGCATCCACCACAAATTTCGCGCCGCTCTTCCGCAGCACGTCGAACCGTACCAGCTCTTCCACTCGCTTCAAATACACCGCGCGCAGATTCACCATCTCCGGCTTTTTCTTTTCGCCGTGCCCCAGCGCAGGCACTCCTCCCGCTGCATGCAATTTTGCCGCTCGCGCCTCGATGTCCTTCGTTACCTCGGGCAACGCCGGTCCTGCATCCGCCGACGAAAATTTCAGCCCGTGATACTGCGCCGGGTTGTGGCTCGCCGTAAAATTGATCGCCCCATCCAGCCTGCTTCGTTGAATTTCATACGCAACCGCCGGCGTCGGCGTGAATGTGTCGCAAAGCTGCGCCTTTACGCCGTGGTGCAGCAGAATTTCCACCGCTAGTTGCGAAAATTCCTCCGAAAAAAATCGCGGATCGTAGCCCACAAGAATTGTCGGTTGCTTTGTCTTCGCTTTGGCGTGCTCGGCAATCGCGGTCACCGCCAGTCGGACGTTCGCGAACGTAAATTCATCCGCGATCCATCCTCGCCAGCCGGACGTGCCGAATTTTATGGGGGACCGCCCGTCGGCGGTCGCACTCGTAGGGGTGGCCATAGCGCGCTATTCTAGCTCTACGCCAGCTCTCGCGAAAGTCGTTTGCTCAATGTCTGCCAGCCCTCGGGGAGAAAACTATGCCTGCTTCGAAATCCACCCGCATCGTGCTCGTCACCTGCGCAAATATCATTGAGGCGCGACGCATCGCCGGCCAAGTCGTTCGCAAACGCCTCGCCGCGTGCGCCACCATCGTTCTCGGTCCTATTCAATCCGTCTATCGTTGGAAAGGGAAGATCGAAACCGCCCGCGAACAATTGCTCCTCATCAAAACCATCGCAAGACAGCTTCCCGCCCTCGAAGCCGAAATCAAGCGCCTTCACAGCTACGACGTTCCCGAATTCCTCGTCCTGCCCGTCGTCGCAGGCTCCGCCGACTACCTAAAGTGGCTTAGCGAGAATTCCGAGTAGCGCAGCCACTCTCAGCTGCGCTCTTCTGAAGAAACATTTGCGTTTGTCTTCAATACTCGCGCGTCCGAGGTTTGACTGTTTGCGGGGCTCCGTCGCTTACACGTACAGCAACGCCTGGTCCAAATCCGCCAAAATATCTTCTACGTCCTCAATTCCCACCGACAGCCTCACCAGCCCTTCTGTAATCCCAATGCGCTCTTGCACTTCTTTCGGCATCGAAGCGTGCGTCATTACCGCTGGCAGAGAAATCAGAGTCTCCACGCCGCCCAGGCT
>DATGIS010000011.1:0-27437 GCA_035295625.1 Candidatus Acidiferrum sp.
TTCGACGTGTCCGTCCTCGGCGCAAAATCCGCCACCGCCACCCGCGGTTTTTCCACTCCCAACCCCGTACTGATGCGGAACCAATCCTGCCCAAACGCCGCTCCGGATGTCACCAAAACAATTGCCAGCAACAAATTGCACCGCAAGAACACCTTTGGCACCGATGCCTCCCTTTGCCTTCTGATAGGACTGGGTTTGACTCGTCCCCGTTTCATCGCGACTGGCTTAAATCGAAGTCAAACGTCACACGTACGTAAGAACCGGCATAATCCGACGGCAGCGCCGGCAACGGACTCGACGTAAGCAAGGCTCGCTGTCCTGAGTTGTCCATCGACAAGTTTCCGCTCGATTGAACCAGTCGAATGTCTTTGATCGTTCCGTCCCGCCCGATGGTGAACTCCATCGTCGTCTTCGCCATACGCGCTGCTCGTACGTTGGGATCGATCGTATTCTGCAGCCAATTCTGCTGAATCCGGCGCTTCACCGACTCGATGTACCAACCGTACCGCGAAGCAAAATCCCCGCCGCCTTGTCCTTGAATTGCGAGCCCGGGCGAACTCCCTGGCGTGCTTCCTGCTCCCGTCGGTAAATTCGGAGCGCCGCCGTGGCCGGGAACGGCGTTCTCGGGTTCAGTCTCCTTCCGCTCGAAGACCTTGGATTTGTGTGTGGGTGGAAGCTTGTTCTTTTCAAACTGCGGAATCTTCTGCGCCGGCGTTGGCGGTTCGGGCGGTTTCGGCTTTTCTTCTTCTTTATGCAGTGACTTCGACGGATCGACCACATTGCTTTCCGTGACCGTCGGTTCTTTCGGCATTGGAATCCCCGCGCTGCCGACGAGGTTGACCTTTACATTGTCACCGCCGCCGCCCGCGCCTGCCCATTGATCGCCCGGCCACTTAAAAAACGCCGAAAGGACCATCAATCCAATCAGCACCGCGTGGCAAATCCCCGAAACCGTCAGATAAGGTTTCAGGCTCGGATAAACCGAATTGGCCGTAGCTGCATTCATTTCCTCAGCCCGTCATCCTGAGTGCATCCCGGAAGATGCGCGCACCATCTCAGCCTCAACTTCAAGCACTCGCTCTAATTCGTCTTCTGCCGGTTCGTGATCGGCTCCGTCACGATACTGATATTGCTGATGCCCGATTGCCGCAACGTATCAATCACAGTTGCAAACGTTCCGAACGGAACTGCCTCGTCGCAGCGCAGAAACACGGCATCGTTCGGCTTTTTCAGCTGGGACTTCAGCTTACTCCCAAGCTGGTGAATGTTCACGGGATCGTTTCCAATATAAACGCGCTGCGCCTTGTCCACCGTGACCACAATCCGCTGCTCCACGATCTCCCGCACTGTCTTCGTCTTCGGCACGTCCACTTCAATACCCGACTGCAGAATCGGCGCCGTGATCATAAAAATAATCAGCAGCACCAATACGACGTCGATGAACGGGATCATGTTGATCTCCGAAAGCGACGTCTGCGTTGTTTTGCCCAGTTGCGGCATTTCTCGGTTCGTCTCCAGTTCGCCTTACAGAAATGTCTTTTCCACTTGCGCCGCGACTTCCATCGCAAATGTATCGAGCCGCTGCCCCAGGTCGCGGATATTCCCCAGAAATTGATTGTAAAAAATGACCGCGGGAATCGCCGTAAAAAGTCCGGCCGCCGTCGTCACGAGCGCTTCCGAAATGCCGGGTGCAACCGCGCGCAGCGAAGCAGAGCCCGCGCTGCCGAGTCCGGAAAACGCGTCAATGATTCCCCACACCGTTCCAAACAACCCGATGAACGGAGTCACCGAACCGGTCGTCGCCAGCCACGTCATCCCTTTTTCCACGCGCCGCACTTCTTCGGCCGAGGCCAGCTGCATATTTACCGTCACCGCCTGCAGGCTCTTCAGTTTTGGCGTTGGGTTGCTCTGCGTCGGCGTCATCTGCGATTGCAATTCGCGGTACCCCGCCGCGTACACATTCGCATACGGCGACCCCGCCGAAGCGAGCGCCTGCGGATTCGCCACGCCTTTTGTGGCCCGGAAGATCCGCAAAAATTGATTGCTGTCGCGTTGAATTTTTCCGAAGGCGCTGAGCTTTTGAAAAATCATGGCCCAGGAAACGATGGAGAAGAGAAACAGGAGGGCAAGGACCCCGCGGGCCACCCAGCCCGTTTGCGTAAGAATGTTCAGAAGGTCGGCTGCGAAGATTACTGTCAGCAGAAAAGGAATGGCTCCCTCTCAATTCCGGTAAATTTTTGCCTGCCTTTGCAACGTAGCACACGCTTCCAGAGCGGTAAAGACAAAATCCCGGAAATTGCTGAAGTTGTGCACCCTGATTGCGAAATACCGGCGCAGGCCCGTTCAAACATTGGATGCCATTCGGAAATCATTCGGTTGGCCGGCCGCGATCTTGGTGTTCGCCTCCGGCTGCGGTATCGTCCTCGGAACGACATGGATTTTCTCATCGCATTGCTGCTTTCCTTGTTGCCCCCGCGCTATCGCCGTTCGCTCGAGCAACGCGCCGGCACGCATCTGGTCCGCGCCGCCACCGCGACCGCTTTCTTTGAGATCTTTGCCGTTTGTGTTTTGTACGCGAAAGGATTTTTCGATTACATTCCGCACGCCGTAATCGGCCCCGCGGCCTCTCTCGAATTTCTTTTTTCGTGGCAGGGAATCGTTCTCGCCTTTTTCTTTTTGGATGGCGCGGCCCGGCTCCTCGCTTCGCTCTCCGGACAGGCGCTCGGCATCATTCCGCTCTATCTCGTCTCTTGGATTCACGGCCGGTTCGAAAAGCGCGAACTCCGCAAACACGAACTTCCCCTCGTTGCCGATATCGTCGCCGGTCCAAACGAATCCGGCGAAATTCGAATCGCGTCCTGCCGCCCTCGCAAAAACTGGGACAAATGGATGACCGTAATGTACGAAGAGCGCCTCTACGAGATTTCGAACGCCGAGCTCTCATCTCCGCCGCAGCCCTACATTTACCACCTCCGCCTCAAACCCGATTCGAAAGTGATTCGCGGCCTCCATCGGTACGACCCAGACGAAGTCTTTCATCTTCGGGACGACTAGCCCCTCCTCTGCGGCCTGCATCTCCACTGTGCTAAACTGACGAAATCGTATGCAAAAAGCGTTCGACATCGCGCTGCATTCCCTCGCCGGCGGCATCTCTGTCGCGGCGAGTGAGCCGGAGTTCTTGCACGGGGCGCCGGAGCGCGGCACGTTTTACCTCGAAACATTCGGCTGCCAGATGAACGATCACGACTCGGAAAAAGTGGCGGGCGTGCTGCTTTCGCGCGGTTACCGGCAGGTCGAGTCCATCGAAGCCGCATCGTTTGTTTTGTACAACACCTGCAGCATTCGCGAGAAGGCGGCGCAAAAAGTTTTTTCGCGGCTCGGAGAATTCCGCGAGAACTCAGGAACGCCGAAAAAAATCGGCGTCCTCGGTTGCGTGGCGCAGCAGGAAGGCGAAAAGATTTTTCACCGCTCGCCCTGGGTGAATCTGGTCTGCGGTTCAGCCAGCTACAGCAAGCTGCCGGAACTCCTCGCGCAACTCGAAGCGGGCGAAACGCGCGTCACCGGCCTCGATACCGACACCGACGAAACATTTGAGACGGAACTGACTCGCCGCGACAATCCCTGGCGCGCCTACCTCACCATCATCGAAGGTTGTGACAAAGCTTGCTCGTACTGCGTGGTGCCGTTTACGCGCGGCCCGGAACGCAGCCGCGCGAGCGATTCCGTGCTTTCCGAGTTGAAGCAGCTTGCGGAACTCGGCTACACAGAGGTTCAGTTTCTCGGCCAGACGGTGAATTCGTACGCCGATCCGTTGTCGAATAAAATGAAATTTTCTGAATTGCTTCGCGCCGCAGCGGAAGTGCCGGGACTGCGCCGCGTGCGTTTTACGACTTCGCATCCGCGCGATTTTGGCCACGACATCGTCGAAGCGATCGAGAGCGACGAGCGAATTTGCAATCACGTGCACCTCCCCGTGCAATCAGGTTCGACACGCGTGCTGCGCGCGATGCAGCGAACATATTCGCGGGAAGAGTATCTCGAAAAGATCGCGATGATACGCGCGGCGCGAAGGCCCATTGCCATCACGAGCGACATCATTGTCGGCTTTCCCGGCGAGACCGAAAAAGAGTTTGAAGAAACATTGAGCCTGCTCGAAGCCGTGAAATATGAAGGCGTTTTTGCATTTAAATATTCGCCGCGGCCCAATACGCCGGCTCAATCGATGGGAGATGCAATTCCGGAAGAGGAACAGAGCCGACGGCTCGCCGTGCTGCTCGAGCTGCAACGAAAAATTCAAAGCGAAGCAAACGAGAAATTGATTGGACAGAGATTTGAAGTCCACGTAGAAGGGAAGTCGCGCAAGGAAAATCAGTGGAGCGGCCACACGTCGTGCCATCGCGTCGTGAATGTGTCGTCGACGCAGCCCGACTTGCTGGGCAAATACATTTCGGTCGAGGTGCAAGGCGCGACGCCGAATTGCCTGGTTGGCGCACATCGTTTCGAGGAACCAGCCGGTTAGGAACGAGATTGGTTATTGCGGCGGCGGTTGCAGAGTGGTAGAACCGCAACGGGAGGACTCCATGGAAGTCGAGATGAAGATTCGCGGCTTGATGATGGACCCCGTAACAAATATGCCGATCGTGGTCCTGAAAGATGTGCAGGGGAATTCGGTCCTTCCGATCTGGGTCGGTGTTTACGAAGCCAACGCCATCGCGCTGGAAATCGAGAAAGTGCAAACGCCGCGGCCGATGACGCACGATTTGCTGAAGAATGTGTTTCTCGGGCTGGAAGTGCGCGTCGACAAAATTGTCGTGAGCGACCTGAAAGACGACACGTTCTATGCGGTGATCTGGGTCGAGCGTGCCGGCGAATTGATCATGCTCGATTCGAGGCCGAGCGACGCGCTTGCTCTGGCCCTTCGCATGGATTGCCCGATTTTCGTGGACGAGCACGTCTTGAAAAACTCCAAAGTCACGACGGCTCTGGCCGAACGCACGACCACCGATCAACTTCGCACGTATCTCGAAGGCCTTTCCGACGAGGACCTCGGCCGCTACAAAATGTAGTCCGGTCGGGCGTCTCACAAGGACGCCGCCAGTCTGCGGACTGTACGGCGCCAGACAATTCCCAGAACAATGCCGATGAGAATCAGCGCGAGGCTGAGGCCTACCCAAAGGCCGAGAGCGCCCATTCCTCGCGAAAAGCAGAGCCAGTAACCGAGCGGCAAGCCGATGATCCAGTAGGCGGTGAAGTGGCAGAGCATCGGTGTGCGCGTATCGCCAGCGCCGCGAAGTGCGCCCGTCGCGGAAGTCTGAATGCCATCGAAAAGTTGGAACGCGGCGCCTGCTGCGAGCAAAACGCCTGTCGCGCGAATGACGACGGGGTCTGGCGTGTAGACGCGAGCAATCCAGGCTGGAAAAACGAGCAAGACGATTCCGGCGATGGTCATGAAGACGGCGCCGAGAAAGATGGCCGTGTTCCCGGCGGCGGCAGCACCTTCGGCGTCTTTCCGGCCGATGGCTTGGCCGACTCGAACGGCAGCGGCGCTCGAAATGCCGAGAGGAACCATGTACGTAAACGCGACGGTGTTGAGCGCAATTTGATGAGTGGCTAGCGGAACGGGGCCGAGCCGCGCGATGAGCGCGGTCACGAGACCGAAAACGCCACTCTCCAGAGTGAACTGCATAGCGGCAGGAAAGCCGAGAACGATAAGCCGCTTGAGGCGCGGAAAATCGATGTCGATGGGCGTTTTGAGAAGTTCGGTGCGGTGCTTTTGGTCGTACCAGAGAAGGTAGACGACGAGGACGATAGCCATGTACGCGCGAGACCATGCCGTGGACCAGCCGGAGCCCACGACGCCCATGCGCGGGAAGCCCCACTTGCCGTAAATGAGAACGTAGTTGCCGACGGCGTTGATGATGTTGGCGGAGATAAGCGCGAACGCGACGGGGCGAACCATGTTCATGGCCTGGACGCAGCGGCGCAGCGCGAAGAAAAGTAGTAGTGGCAGAAGGCCCCAGGCGAGCGCGTTGGTGTACGGAACGGCGAGTTCGACGACAGCGTGGTCGGCTCCAATGCCGGTGTAAAAGCGTGGCAAGAACCAAACGGGGATTAGAAGCAGCGGAGTGAGAGCGATGCTGAGATAGATGCTGTTGATAAGCGATCGGTGGCAGTCTTCGCGCTCACCGGCGCCAAAGGCTTGCGAGACGAGAGTGTCGAGGCCGAGCAGCAAGCCAAGGCCGAAAAGCGCGATCGTTGTGAAGACGTTGGAACTGAGCGCGACGGCGCCGATGGCAACGGCGCTGTTCGGCAAGTGGCCGACCATCATGGTGTCGACGATGGACATGGTCATCCAGCCCAACTCGGCGAGGACGAGCGGAATGGCGAGATTGACGGTGGGGCGAAGCTCGTCACGCAGATGGGAGAGAAGGGACATAAATGACCTGAGCGCAGCAGAATAGCATGCGAAGAAAGTGAAGGGGATTTTCACAGAGTCACAGGGAGCACAGAGAAAAGGGGGAATACTGGATCGGGAATTGGCGGAAGCAAGTAGCGCAGAAGAGCGGACCACGAGGGGGGAGTAGGTATAGGTTTTTTCGTAACTGCTGATTCTGCGGGACTTTAAGTCTTTTGTTTTGTAACTGCAGATTCTAAACGGGTTAGAGGGCGATTTTACGTAAGTGCAGAATCGAAAGGAGTTACCGGAATTTTTGATTGGAGCGAGAGAGTGGGTGTTCGCCGCGAGGCCCCTCGACGCGGCCCGGGGCAGGCAGGAGAAAAGCGTCGAACAGAACACGCGAGATGGTAGCGCAGGTGGGAATTCCTGACCAGGAAATAGCATCCAATGGAGATTTTTATCGTCTCAGCTGCTACGCGGTGGATTGAACTGCGCATCGACAAATATGCAATCTTTGGTATTGTCACCACTCGACACGATGGAGTCCAGAGACCACATCAAAGTGGTGGTCTCGGCTAAGCAAAGGAAGGCCGTGTTGGCGGCAAAGCGCGGCGATCCAGAGGTCGTTGGCTGGGATTGGCTTTCCCTTTCGCCTAAGTTCGAGGGCGATTTCTGCGTAGGCGAACGTAGTCCCTTCGTCAACCTTCAGGACGCTTACCGCAGCGGTCCATTCCTGAAGCCAGCTCTCGTATGCGGCGCGATGGCGGCTTTGCGCTATGCCGACGCGATATTCGCCGAGAACGACAACCGGGAGGAATAAACGGTCGACAGCGGCGAGAATTTTGATCGCGTCAGGTTCGAGGTCAGCCGCAGCGGACAGGGCGTTGGTGTCCAGGATCAACGCCACATCTCCGGGTCGATTCTTTCCGATTCCTGTTCAATGCGTTTGTTGATTCGTTTGGTTTCCTGCCGAAGATGTTTCAGTTTGCCCATGAGCTTGAGCCAAGGCTTTTCGGAAGCTTTCGTTTCGTTCGACAGTTTGTCCTTTACCGCCTCGGTCACGAACTCGCGGAAGGGAATTCCGCGCTCGGCGGCGACGGATTTGGCGCGTCGGAAAACTTTATCCGGAATTTCGAGCGTTGTTTTCACGACTTCATCCTCCCATATTTATGGGAGTAGGTCAATGGATGCACACCCATCGGATGCTCAGGTGCGATGGGACCGGAAGTGCCAGACCTGACAGGGAGTGGATAAGGGTACCCCGTCGGAAGGACAGGTAATTGGGACGGGTAGTACTTTGCGCGAGGGGCGAGGAGAAAGGGAGCGAGAATTCTATAATTGGGGTGTCCGAAAACCGATTTACGTGGCGAAAAAGGCGTGTTCGCGCGAACGGACAAAAACTCTCCCGGAAAAGGTCCCATGGGTCAACCGACGGAAACGGTTTTGCAGGAAGTACCTCCTTCGAACGGCGCACCAACGAACAACGCACCCAAAGAAAGAACGTTTTCCGTGCCGCAGCTGATTACGGCGATGCTGAAGAGCGCCGGTCACATCAGCGATCTGATTTTCTCGCCGGGGCGCGCGCCGCAGGTGGAAATCAGCGGACAACTGGTGGAGCTGAAATTCAAAGGGCTCGAGATGCTGACGCATCTGGATACAAAATACATTGCGAACGAGCTGATGGCGGGGAACGAAGTTCCGATGCAGAAGCTGGAGCGCGACGGCTCGGCGGATCTTTCTTATGCCATCAATGGGGTGGGCCGATTCCGCGTGAACATTTTCCGGCAGCGGGGAACGAATGCGGTGGTGATGCGCGTGATTCCGGACAAAATTCCCGGGTTTGACGAACTAAAGTTACCCGCGGTGTTGCAAGAGATAGTTGAGCTGCGAAACGGGATTGTGCTGGTGACGGGGCCGACGGGTTCCGGCAAATCGTCCACATTGGCGGCGGTGCTGGACAAGATGAATTCGGAAAAGGCGTATCACATCCTGACGATCGAGGACCCGATCGAGTTTTTGCACCGGCACAAGAAGGCGACGATCCACCAGCGCGAGTTGCACAGCGATACGCCGACGTTTTCCCTGGCACTGCGCGCGGCATTGCGGCAGGCGCCGAAGGTGATTCTGGTGGGCGAAATGCGCGACCGCGAGACGATTGAAATCGCGCTGGAAGCGTCGGAGACGGGGCACCTGGTGATGTCCACGCTGCACACAATCGATGCCGCGAAGACGGTGGAAAGAATCATCGGTGTGTTTCCGCTGGCGGACCAGCAGTCGATCCGGACGCGGCTCTCCAAGGCATTTCGATTCATCGTTTCGCAGCGATTGATTCCGAGGAAAGACGGAAAGGGACGAATCGCGGCCGTGGAAGTGCTGAAGTCGACGTTGCGGACACGAGAGTATGTTGAGAAGGGCGAGAGCGAAGGCAAGTCGCTGCTGGACGCGATGCGCGACGGCGACACGGACGGCATGCAGCACTTTGACGGCGAACTGGACAAGATGATTCGCGCCGACCTGATTGATTTCGAGGCTGCGATGGGATTTGCGACGAATGCGGGGAACCTGCGGCTGGAAATGCAGGATTACCTGGAAGATCCGAAGCGCCGGCGGCAGCAGGCGGCGGCGAAGCAGGATTCGCTGCTGGAAGAGATCATCCGGTAGGGGCATCTTCGGAAGATGGTGCCGCCGAGGAGGCCTCGGGGTAACTGGTAGGGGAGGAACTGACGGGAGTTCCATTGACCCAAAATGGAACTGACCTCTAGGCTGAAATACAGCGGAACCACTCCAATTGTGTGTGATCGAATATTCTGGGATGGCTCGTCAGGAGACCTCAGTGTTAAGCGATGCGAAGGGAAGTTTTCAGGCGAAGGTAGATTACACGCGCGCGACCGTGCGGCTGAATTCGCGGGTTCCGATTGCGCTGGAGTGGACGGAAGATGGGCGGACGCTCCGGACAGACGGCGTAACGTTGGACGTGAGCCTGAAAGGGTGCATGGCGGTCGCGCCTCAGGGATTTCCGGTGGGACAGAGGCTTCGGATCGTCAACAAGGTCAATGGACACGTGTGCGATGCGATTCTGGTGTGGCGCGGGCACGAGGGGCGCACGGGCTGGGAACTGGGCCTGGAACTGCAAGGTCAAGTGGACGATTTCTGGGGAGTTGATTTCTAGTTTAACCGTCAGCGGCCTTGCGAAAGGTCACTCTTGCCAGCCGCCGCCAAGAGCCTGATAGACATTCACGAGAGCCAAGAGTTCATTGGCCTGCGCTTGCGCCAGGTTCAGCTGCGCGCTGAAGTAGTTGGTTTCGTTGGTCAGTACTTCCAGATAGCTCGTTACTCCACCTTTATAACGAATATTGGACAGGCGGGCAGCATCCTCCGCGGAAGCCGTAAGCAATTCCTGCTGCTCGCGGAATTCGCGATTTTTCCTGTAGGCGATGAGGGAATCGGAAACGTCGCGAAAGGATTGCTGGATGGTTTGTTGATATACGAGCAAAGCTTCCTGCTGGCGCGCTTCGGCGGATTTGACGCCGGAACGAATTCTTCCCGCGGTGAAAATCGGTTGCGAAAGGGAAGCGCCAAAACTCCAAAGGCCGGAGGGGCCATTGAAGAGGCGCGTGAGCGCGTCGCTTTGCAGGCCGCCCGAACCGGTGAGGGAAATTTGCGGGTAGTAGGCGGCGCGCGCCACGCCGATTTCCGCGTTGAAGGCAACGAGTTGCTGCTCGGCCTGGCGAATGTCGGGGCGGCGCTCAAGCAGCGCAGAAGGTAAGCCCGCAGGAATTTCCGGAGAGTGGGGCTGTTCGGTGAGGCGGAGACCGCGCGCTACGGGACCGGGATTATCCCCCAGCAGAGTGCTGATGAGATTTTCCTGCTGCTGGATGCGGCGTTCGAGATCGGGAATTTCTTCACTGGCGGTGTAAACCAGCTGTTCGGCCTGGCGGACGTCGAGCTGCGAAGTGCTTCCGCGGTCTGAGAGCGCAGTGGTCAGCCGAAGCGATTCGCGACGGGCGGTGAGGGCGTTCTTCGAAATTTCGAGCTGTAAGTCCAGCGCGCGAAGCTGGAAATAAGATGAAGCGACCGACGAGACGAGCGAGCTGATTACGGCGCGGCGGCCCCATTCGCTGGCGAGGAGCGAGGCGCGGGCCGCTTCTGTGGCGCGGCGATATTTCCCCCAGAAGTCGAGTTGCCATGCGGCGGAAAGAGAGAATTGTGCGTAAGACTGCTGAAGCGGCGGGAAGACAGGAGACTTCGCGGTACGTTGCGAGGAAAGTCCAGCGGCGCCGCTGACGGAAGGGAATTGATCGGAGCGCGCGATTCCGAGTTGGGCTTGGGCGTCAAGGATGCGGGTAGCCGCGATGCGAACGTCATAGTTGTGCTGGAGAGCGGTGCGAATGAGGGACTGCAGCTGCTCGTCGCGAAAAACGTCCCACCATTTTTGGTCGCCGAGCGAGACGGCTTCGGCTTTAGCCGCTTCGTCGCCGCGATAGGCGCCGGGAACCGAGGCGGCAGGGCGTTTGTAATCCGGGCCGACGGTGCAACCTGCAGCCAGAAGCGCGGCCAAGAGAGAAGCGAAAAGTTTGCGCATTTCAGTCATCGCCTCTCGCCGGAAGCGTTTGAGGGAAAGCGGCGGGGCCGGCTTTTCCCAGTGCGAGGCGCTCCACGACGTAAAAGACGGCCGGTATGAAAAAGATGCCAATGGCGCTGGCGGCCAGCATGCCGCCGATTACCGCAGTGCCCATGATTTGACGAGCGACGGAGCCGGCGCCGGAAGCGGTCCAAAGCGGGACGCAGCCCAGGATGAAAGCGAAGGAGGTCATAAGAATGGGACGGAGACGGAGGCGCGCGCCTTCGAGAGCGGCATCCACGAGCGGTTTGCCCTTTTCGAATTCATCCTTGGCGAACTCAACGATGAGGATGGCGTTCTTGGCAGCGAGGCCGATCAGCATGACCAGACCGATTTGAGAGTAAACGTCGTTTTCGATTTGCACCATGTAGCTGGGGAGAAAGGCCGAGAGCAGGATGCGGCGGAGCCATAAAACAAAGAAGGCGCCGAAGACTGCGACGGGAGTGCTGAGAAGGACGCTAAAGGGAAGCGACCAACTCTCATAGAGAGCCGCGAGAATCAGGAACACGAACAGAAGAGAAAAGCCGAACACGACGGAAGCGGGAACTCCTTGCTGCGCTTTTTTCTCCTGAAACGACATACCGAGATAGTCGTAGCCCATTTCGCGCGGCATGGTTTGCGCGAAGACTTCTTCCATGGCGGCCATTGCCTGGCCGGCGCTGTAACCGGGAGCAGCGGCGCCATTAATCTGGGCGGAGCGGTATTCGTTGAAGCGCATGGTGAATTCGGGGCCGGGGCGGGATTCGAATTTTGTGACGGCGGCGAGCGGGACCATGCCGCCTTTATTGTTCTTGACGAAGAACTGGCCGACGTTTTCGGCGCGAGTGCGATATTCGCCCTCGGCTTCGATGTAAACCTGCCATTGCCGGCCGAAACGATTGAAGTAGTTGATGAAGAGGCCGCCCATGAAGGCTTGCAATGTTTTGTAGACGTCGTTTACGGCGACGCCCTGCTTGATGACCTTATCGCGATCGACGTCGACGAATTGCTGGGGCACGCTTGGGAGAAACGTGGTGTTGAGGCCGGCGATTTCGGGGCGCTTGCGAGCGGCGGCGAGGAATGTATTGAGATTGTTGGCAAGGAATTGCACGTCGTTGCCAGCCCGATCTTCGAGGACGAACGTGAAGCCACCGGAGGTACCGACGCCCGGAATGGCGGGCGGCGAAAAGGAAAACGCGATGCCCTCGGGAATCTGGCTGAGTTCGCGATTAATATTCATTTTGATTTGCTGGAACTGCTCGTCGCGCGATTTGCGGTCATCCCACGGCTTGAGGGTGACGAAGAAAAAGCCGTTGTAGCTGGTGCGAACGAAGCTGAGAAGGCTGAAACCGACGACGCTGGTGGTGTACTGCACGCCAGGAGTCCTGGCGAGAACGGCTTCGATTTTTCGAGCGACTTCGTTGGTGCGCTGCAAGGAGGCTGCGTTCGGAAGCTGTAGATTGATGTAGAGGTAGCCCTGATCCTCGTCGGGAAGAAAGCTTGAAGGAACTTTAGTGCTGAAAAAACCGGCGGCAGCGCCGAAGATGGCGAGCAACAGCAAGGCGAAAGCGCTCTTGCGGATCATAAGACCGCAAACACGGACGTAACTATTCGTCGCGCTGGTGAAACCGCGATTGAATTTGTCGAAAAGCTTTTTCAGGAGACCGCCGCTGGCTGCTTTGGGGCGCAGCAAAAGAGCCGAAAGCGCGGGGCTCAGCGTCAAGGCGTTGAAAGCGGAGAGGGCGACGGAGATAGCAATCGTGACGGCGAATTGTTGATAGAGTCTGCCCGTAATACCCGGAATGAAGGCGGTGGGGATAAAAACCGCAGAGAGTACAAGAGCGATGCCGACAACGGGACCCGAAATTTCTTCCATGGCCTTGAGAGCCGCGGCTTTGGGAGCGAGACCATCTTCGATGTGGCGTTCGACGGCCTCGACGACGACGATCGCGTCATCCACGACGAGACCAATGGCGAGGACCAGGCCGAATAAGGAAAGTGTGTTGATGGAGAATCCGAAAAGCGGGAAGAAGATGAAGGTACCGACCAGCGAAACGGGAACGGCCAGTAGCGGAATGAGTGTAGCGCGCCACCCTTGCAAAAAAATGTAAACGACGATGATGACGAGGACTATGGCGATGCCCAGGGTGATGACGATTTCCTTGATGCCTTGCGTGACGGCCAGAGTGGTGTCGAGCGAGGTGACGTAGTCAATATCGCCGGGAAAACGCGTCTTGGCTTCGGCCATAAGTTTCTTGAGGCCTTCGGCGGCTTGCACGCCATTCGAACCCGGGAGCTGGTACGCAGCGATAATGGCGCCCGGTTTGCCGTTGAGGCGGCCGAGGACGCTGTAATTTTGCGCGCCTAGCTCGACACGTGCGACATCTTTGAGGCGAACGATGCCGCCTATGGGAGTCTCCCGCACCACGATCTCGCCAAACTCTTCCGGTGAAGACAAGCGGCCGCGGGCGCGGACCGAGTAAGTGAATTCCTGTCCGTTCGGGACGGGTTCGCTGCCTACCTGGCCGGCGGGGTTGACGGTGTTTTGCGCTTGGATGGCGCTGACAATCTCGGGGACAGTGATAGCAAGTTTGGCCAGCTGATCGGGTTTGACCCAGAGACGCATAGCGTATTGCCCAGCGCCGAAGATTTGAACGCTACCGATGCCGTAGAGGCGAGTGATTTGATCGCTGAGATTGATGTAGGCGAAGTTAGAAAGGAATTGTGCGTCGTAGGTGCCATTGGGGGAATAGAGCGTGATGAGCATCAGCGGCGCGGTCACGGTCTTTTGGACGGTGAGGCCGAAGTTATTTACGTCGGCTGGAAGCTGCGATTGCGCTTGCGTGGAGCGCATCTGCGTGAGAATCAAATCGGTGTTGGGATCAGTCTTGACGTCGTAGTCCACAATGAGGCGCATTCCGCCATCGGCGGTGGAGTTGAGCGAATACATGTAGTTCATGTTGTCCACGCCGCTCATTTGCTGCTCGATAGGCGTTGCGACGGATTGCTCGATGGTTTGGGCGTCTGCGCCGACGTACGTGGCAAGGACTTGCACTTCGGGCGGAACGATGTTGGGGAAAAGAGCAACGGGCAGAGTGGCGATAGTCACAGCGCCGATAATGACCATGACGATGGAAATAACCATCGCCACAATGGGACGATTAATGAAGAATCTGGACATGGACTAGTTCGCTCCCGTAGCCGCCGCAAGAAGTGTAGGTTTAACGGAGGAACCGTCGCGGACTTTTTGCACGCCTTCGACGATAACCATCTCTCCGGACTTTACGCCGCTGTCGATAATCCATTGCGTGCCAACACGCTCGCCGACTTTGACGATGCGGACGTTCACCTTGTTGTCGCTGCCAACGACCGCGAGCTGATAGGTGCCTTGTATTTCAATGACCGCCCGCTGGGGCACGAGAAGGGCGTTGTTGCGGGTATACGTGGAAGCGCGGACGCGGCCGAATTGGCCGGGACGTAAGATATTTTTGGCATTGGGAAACGCGGAGGCGATGCGAATGCTTCCGGTGGCAATGTCCACCTCACGATCGGTGTAGAGAATATGGCCCTTTTGCGGATAGGTCGTTCCGTCGGCCAGGACAAGATCGAGCATGGGCGCGTCCTTTGGAACTTCCAGCTGACTTTGCGAATTGATTTTCTCTGCCAGCCGAAGATATTCCTGTTCGCTGATGGGGAAGAAAGCCTTAATGGGATTTACCTGGGAGACGGAGGTCAGTACGGTCAATGGGTTGACGAGGTTACCGATCTGAACTTGAGCGATTCCAGCGATGCCGTCCACCAGCGACGTGACGTGCGTGAAGCCAAGATTTAGCTGGGCTTGCTCAACCTGCGCTTTGGCAGATTGAACGGCAGCGTCGGCGGCCAAGTTTGCCTGAATGTCGTTGTCGAGCTGGCTTTGAGCGATCGCCCGTTCCTTGGCGAGGGGGGTATCGCGGTCAACGTCCAACTTGGTTTTGCCGAGCTGAGCCTGGGCTTGAGCGAGTTGCGCTTTTGCTTGATCGAGGACGGCCTGAAAGGGACGCTGGTCAATTTCGAACAGAATGTCGCCTTTACGAACGGGAGCGCCCTCCTTGTAGGTCTGCTGAACGATGTAGCCGGTAACTTGGGGCTGAATTTGCGCGTTGACGTACCCGTCGAGCGTGGCGACCCATTCGCTGACGATGGGGACGTCTCTCTGCTCGACGGTAGCCACCTTAACGTCCGGCGCAATTCCGGGCGCGGCGGCCTGCTTGCTGCAGCCAAAGAGAGCCGCGAGGCTAATGAACGCGCCCACGAGGAGCGGTAGGCACGGCTGGTCGAACATTGTGGATCGTGCCGATGATGGATTCAGAAATCTTGGGGGTGCAGGTTTGAAGGGCATCAGGCTTCCTCCGAGGCCGTTGGGAATTACACGCAAATGAAACTCTGGCCAACTGTGGAGTTCCGTGCGAAATCGTGCTCATCGGGTGCGGGACGCGGAGTATACACCAGTGCGCGAAGACCGCAACCGTCTCGCAGTTGCGTTCGATGCGCGGCCCACTGGAAGGTGACATGTAAAAAGGGAAGAGTGCCCAAAATCGCGGGGCCGGAGGTTTTCCACCGGTCCCTATCCAAATTCGGCACTTTTTCCTTGCACTGCAATCCGCTGCGAACGTACAGTTATGCTAGCTCTAGGGGGTTCTGTACGGACGGCACCTATATCTTGCAATGCGGTTGCTGGAGCGCGGCGGCGCAACGCGGAGGCGTCTCTGAGTTGAAAGCGGAGAGAGCCGACGGAGGGCGAATCGAATGACCGCCATTATTACGGTAGCGAATCAAAAGGGCGGAGTCGGGAAAACTACCACGGCAATCAATCTTTCGGCGGCCATCGCCGATCGCGGGCGAAAAACTCTCCTCATTGATTTAGACCCACAGGCAAATTCAACGATTGCGTTTTATAACTCCGGCGAGATTGCGACGTCGATGTTTGACGTGCTGGGCGATGCGCGGGCGACGATGGCGTCGATTATCAAGCCGACGAAAGATCCGAATTTATTTTTGGGGCCGGGAAGATTGGCGCTGGCGAAACTCGAGCAGGTGCTGGCGGGACAGTTTGACGCGCCGTATCGATTGAAAGATGCGCTGGCGCCGGTGCAGAAGGAATACGACTACATCGTGCTGGACACGCCGCCGTCGCTGGGAATTCTGACGGTGAACGCGCTGGTCTGTTCGACGCATTTACTGGTGCCGATTCAAGCTGCGTATTTTGCGATCGAAGGCACGGACGATTTGCTGGAAACGTATGAGCGAATTCGCGCGCGGCCAAATCCCAATTTAAAAGTGCTGGGCGTGGTGATCACGCTGTTCGACAAGCGAACGAATATTTCGAAGGACACGTATGGACAGATTCGAAGCGTGTTTGGAGAAGTTTTGTTCAAAACGAAAATTTCCAAGAACGTACGGCTGGAAGAAAGCCCCGCGTACAAGGAAACGATTTTGACGTACGCGCCGAAATCACCGGGCGCGGTGGAGTACAAAAAGCTGGCAGGGGAGGTTATCCAACGTGTCGAAGAGAATAGGTCTACCCGTCGCGCTGAAGATGCGGCATGACGCGCACTACGTCGAACAACTGACGAGCTACAGCGGTGCGGCGGTAGGGCGGATGATCCGAGTGGATCAGATTCGTCCGAATCCGGATCAGCCACGCAAGGCGCTGGGCGATTTGACGGAGTTGACGGAGTCGATTCGCGAAAAAGGCGTGCTGGAGCCGCTGCTGGTGCGGTACGTACCGCGCGAAGAATGCTACTTTATAATTTCAGGTGAGCGGCGGTATCACGCGTCGCGCGCGGCGGGATTGCGCGAGGTGCCGTGCATCGAAAAGATGGCGGACGATGCGGAGACGCTGGAAATTGCGCTGATTGAGAATATTCAACGCAAGGATTTGACGCCGTTCGAAGAAGCGGACGGGCTGTATGGTTTGGCGACACAGTTCGAATACACGCACGAGGACATTGCGAAGAAAATCGGGCGGGCGCGGTCGTCGGTAACGGAAACGCTTTCGCTGCGGAATATTCCGGAATCGTTGCGGAAGAAATGCGTTGAGAATGGCGTGACGTCGAAATCGCTGCTGCTGCAAATTGCGCGCCAGCCTACCGAAAAGAAAATGATGGAGATGTACCAGCGGATTTTGCAGGGCGGACTGACGCGCGACGAGGCGCGGCGCGAGCGGAAAGAAGAGCAGGGCGGTCCGCACCGGCCGCAGCCGTTTATTTTTCATTTCGAACCGCAGAATGAATCGTTCAAATTCCGCATTCAGTTCAAGAAGAGCCATGTTTCGCGAGACGAGCTGATCGTGACTTTGCGCGAGATTTTGTCGCAACTGGAAGGCGCGAGCGGTTCGGAAGCGGATTCGACGGCGGCGTAGCGCCAACAAGCTGGAACGTATTCCACAAGACACAAAATGGAACTGACAGAACGGCAGATGCAGGTGATGAAGCGCCTGTTTGAGGCGGGATTTCGGCCGATTGCGATACCTCCTTATGAAAGTGCGTTGTGTTTGCGGCGGGGGGAGTGCGCGGCTGTACTGGCGCCGGTGGAGAACGGTGGGCTGAAGATTTTGGCGCCCGCTTCGTTTCTGGTGGATGGAAAGTTTGGCGTGCGAACGAAGCGTGGCGCGCGGGAAGTGTTTGTGTTCAAGCAGAATGAAGTGGACGCGACGCCAGAACGTCTTGAGGAACTTGGCGAATTTCGGCGAACGCTTGATGAATTGCTGGCGGGAGGCGTGGGACAGTAGATTCGTCGCGATAACTCCGCCTCGATTTGCAAATCGAAAACACACACGGCACACTAAAAATCTATGGCTACCTATGACGTGATTTGCATTGGCGCGGGGCCGACGGGCCTGGCGTGTGCGATTGAAGCGGTGCGGGCGGGGATGAAAGCGCTGGTGATCGACAAGGGCGCATTGTGCAATTCGATCTACCACTACCCGGTGAACATGTATTTTTTTACGACGCCGGAGCTGCTGGAAATTGGCGATTTACCGCTGGTCTGCGCGGCGGAAAAGCCAACGCGCGTGGAAGCGTTGAAGTATTACCGCAAAGCGGCGGAGCATTATAGTCTGGAGCTGCGGCTGTACGAAGCGGTGGTGCGGCTGGAAGGGAAGGATGGAGATTTTACGGTTGTGACGAAGACGGAAAAGGGGATCGAGCAGAAATACGCCGGCAAGAAGGTGGTTATCGCGACGGGTTACTACGATTTGCCGAACATGCTCGGCGTGCCGGGCGAAGAACTGCCGCACGTTTCGCATTACTACACGGAGCCGCATGAGTTTTGGAATCAGGACGTTGTCGTAATTGGCGGCAGAAATTCCGCGGCCGAAGCGGCGCTGGATTTGTACCGTAACGGCGCGCGCGTGACGCTGGTCCATCGGAATGCGGAACTCGGCTCGACGATCAAATATTGGGTGCGACCGGATATTGAGAACCGCATCAAGGCGGGGCAGGTGAACGCGCTTTTCCACACGCTGGTGAAGGCAATCACGCGGGATGAAGTGATTGTCGAAAATGGCGCCGGAGAAAAACGGCTGCCGGCGCGGCAGGTATTTGCGCTGACGGGATACCACCCGGATTTTACGTTCATCGAAAGCTTTGGCGTGAAGCTGGATGCGCAAACGAAGAAGCCTGCGCTCGATCCGGAGACGCTGGAAAGCAATGTGCCCGGGTTATATTTGGCGGGCGTGGTGATCGGCGGACGCCACACGAGCGAGATTTTTATCGAAAACGGGCGCTTTCACGGCAAGCAGATCATTAACGCATTGAAAGGGAAGCGAACGGCAACGCACGGCGGCTAAGAATTTGCCCGCATGCAGGGCGTTTGCTAAACTCACCCACTATGGGAAACCCACTCGGCGAAGTGTTCGCGACGTTCAGCACGATGGTCAAGGGCTTTAGCGTGACCTTCAAGAACATGTTCCGCAAGACGGTGACGGAAAATTATCCGCACGAGCCCGTACATTTTCAGCCCCGCTACCGCGGCATCCACGTATTGCACCGCGACGAAAACGGCCTCGAAAAGTGCGTAGGATGCTTTTTGTGCGCGGCGGCGTGCCCCGCAAATTGCATTTACATTGAAGCTGCGGAGAACACCGACGTGAATCGCATATCCGCGGGCGAGCGATACGCTTCCGTCTATAACATCGACTATTCTCGCTGCATTTTCTGCGGTTACTGCGTGGAAGCTTGCCCGACTGATGCGATTACGCACGGACACGGTTTCGAACTTGCGACCTACGACATCAACGCGCTGGTATATCGCAAAGAGCAGATGCTCGAAAAAGATATTTTGCCGAAGAAGACTCCCACCCACTAATTCACGGATTGTTTTTGCATCGGCCTTCTTTTCTTCGGTGAAGTGTGTTCAATTCGCCTTTTGTTGCCCCGCATTGATCTCTTATTAGTTCTCATAACCAATAGAAAGTAGCCAAGACAGAAGTCGGATAGCGCGGTGGGTTCGCGCTTGAGACTGCGTGGAGGCGACGATGTTTTGCGAGCGAGCGAACGGGGAAGCGCGGCGGAAGCAAGCATGGTTCGGGGCGCACTTCGCTGAGCGTCGCATGGAAGCAAACGGGGTATCGCATTTTTGTCCTCGGCCAACCGCACCAATTCGCGATCGCGAATCTGACCGCGATTGCGTAAAACCAAAACCGTCCAGCGTTCTGAAATGCGCGATTCCGGCGCCGCACTTACGTTGCGGGGCGCGAATTCTGCTGCGGCAACGGAGAATTCGGGAAGAAGTTATCGGACGTGCTATTGCGGTCGTCGGGCTGCGAGGCGCTCGCGGCCGGGGCGAGAATCTCGCGCGCCTGATGCTCCATCAGCCAGCGAGCGAGCATGGCGGCGGCAAGTTCCTCCACCCACTGATCCAGCATCGGGCCCACCTCCTTGCGAAGATTCGCGGCGTGTCCCAAGCGAGAAAGTTCGTAGCTCTGGAGACTGTTACGCGATGCAGACAACAGGAACTCCCACGGAGGGAGTGCATGACGGCTGGGCATGGTCTGGCTCCTAAGATACGGGTGAGTGCACGAATAGTACACGCCCAGTAATGCTAGTCAATAGATAACTACTGGTAAGGGGGCTGTGAATATCTGTGGAAAACGGGCGACAGCCGGACGCGGGAAGGCACTCAGCAAAGTTGAGTGCTTGCAGCGCCTGCGCGGGGGATTACGAGGACCCGGACCGCACTGCGTGGCCGGAAGAGGACGAGCCGGATCCTGAGGAGCCGGCCGGCGAGAAGGCGTCCGTAAGGGATTTCCTGACTAGTAAGAAGCAAAGTCAGGAATGAGGAGGGGATATGCGGAGGGAACGAAAGCAAAGAAGGAGTACCGGATGGCGGCCACGGCCGCAGCGGGAGGTGCTGCGGGACGTGATGCTCAGCGCGAACGAGTGCGGAGCCTGGTTGACGCTGGCGGAGCTGTCGGCGATGACCCGGTATCCGGCGGCGAGCATTTCGGCCCAGTTGCGGCACTTGAAGAAGCCGCAGTTTGGCAATTACGAGTTGGAAAAGCAGTTGCGCGCTGGCGCGGATCTTTCGGACGGGCATGGCGCGGTGTGGGAGTACCGTCTGACACGGCGGACGCGGGTGGTACGCGTGCGCACGCGTTCCCGCTCTCGCGGCGGCGGATTCGGCGAGCGCGGCTGCATCGCCCATGGAAAACGCTCTGTACCTGACGGACCAATCGTCTTCTCCGGTCGCGATTTGTTGATCGATCGCGGATTCAGCCATGCCCGTGTGTCGCGGGAACAGACTGAAGTCCATTCCACAAGAATCTTGAAGTGAGCGGAACGATCGGAGGGGTGCGATGAGCGCGAAGCCGGGGGTGACGCCATGCCTATAAAGCCAGAACTGGTGTTTGACGTTTGCTGGGAAGTCTATCGCGGTGCGCGGGAAGTGCTGGAGTCGAAGCGGGGAATTTCCGCGCTGAAGCCGGAGAAGGCAGGGAGATTCCTGTGGCGGCCGGATGTGCATGCTCGGCTGAACGAATGGGTCGCGGACTTCGCTCTAGCCGGGCAGGCGGCGCTCGACGAGCCGGAACGCGCGTCGCGCATGGTGATGTTCCGGATGTATTACCTCGGCATGGCGCCGTACGATACGGCGCGGCATTTCCTGGGGCTCAGCGAAATTAATTGGGTGCAATGGAGCGAAGAGATTCGACGGCGGTGCGGGGCGGAAATGCTGCGCCGAGGAATGTTTCCGCCGCGGAAATATTTCGGCGTGTAGCCGGTGCCGGTGCTTGCCGCGTGGCCGAGATTTGTCAGCGGTGGAAAGCGGAATCGCTGGGATTCGCGGTGAGGCGAACTTCTGTTGCCATCACCTTGACGGCAAGAACCTCGATCTGGTGAGTTGCGGCAATCAGGCGGCACTTCAATTTGAGTTCGTGGCCGGCTTGTCCGGAAACGGCGTCGGGATTTGAGATTGTCCACGATTGGCCGTGCTTCGCGAGGAAAAGCTTTCCGTCGTCGCTCAACTTGCCGAAGAGCGAGACGGTTTTGGCGTTCGGTTTGCCGGGAGCCTGATCCTGCGCGGCGGCAACAGCCGGCATAAGAAATGCAATTGCGAGAAGAGAGACCATGACTTTTTTCACCGGAGCTCTCCTTGAAAAAAAGTTTGAACGAAGGTCGCTTGCACTCTCAGAAATGTAGCGCGCGCTGCGGCAGGGTCAAGCCGGAAAAACGAATGGAATGAATTGAAAACCCAGCATGTTGGCGTGGACTGAAGGTTGCTGATTCTGGGGATCAGCGAAATCGCTTGCGTCTCGCATTCGCAATCGCTGAAGTGGTCCAAATCAATAAGTGCAGGAACGTGAGGGTACTGAAAACCATGAACGCGAGAGCGGTAAGACTGTCGAGAGCCATTGTGGGTGCAAACTCTGATTGCGGACTGCGGCTCATCATTAGAACCCTGAGATCTCTGAATACTTCATTCGATAGGACCATCCCAAACAAAAAAAGCATCAGTTCCAGTAGTCGTCTTACAAAGTTCTGTAGACGCTCGATCTGGTCCGCTGTGTGTCTGGCTACGCTAACGGCATTCTGAAAGGATCTCCAGCAGGCCCAGATGGCAACCGCGAATAGAACGAAGACGTAACATTGCGCCACACCGGATAACAGATGCCACAGGGCACGAAAGTCCCACGATATTGACAGCAAAGAATTATTCAATACTTCTTGAGACTCCAGTTCCCACCAGATTGTTCCCGGTGTTGGGCGGTCTACAAGATAACCGAATCGCCGACGCGGAGGAGTTTTCCTTGTTCGGTGCTGGGGACGCGGGTGTTGGTGCTGAGGCGGTAGTAGTGGTCGAAGCGCGCTTCGGGCGTCCAGGGCGGGATGGAGTTGCGGCGCATGTCGCTGAATTTGCGCGAGAAGCCGACGATTTCTTCGCCGGTACGGGGATTCCGCGGCGGCACGGGGCAGCGCGCGCAGGGATTGCTGCCTTCGAGTGCAACCTCGCCTATTTTGAATCGCACGACGTAGTTTTCGTCGGGACCGAAAAGCTGGTCCTCCCAAAACGCGGGAACGCCGTCGATTTCGAGCGTGGCGCGGAAACGTTCGCGCGATTCGTTTAGCGCGACACCGGGGAACCAGTCGCAAACGGCTTGCAGGGAAGCGGTCGAGACAATGGTCGGGCCGGGCGCGAGGCCGTCGTCGGGCTGCCCTTCGCGCGCGTAGCGAACGAGGACCGGCTGATCGAAATACGCGCTGAACCACTTTGCGGCGGCGTCGGTGTCTTGCGGGAACGCGAATTTCGCGGGCTTGAGTTTACGGCGGTCGGTCGGCGCGGAAATCGTGACGGACGAAATGTCCGGCGCATATTCCGCGCGAACGTGGTGGATGGCCGGAGCGCGCTTGCCGTTGATCCACTTTCCATCGACGGAAAAGAGCGCCCAGACGCGGTCGAGTTCGAGGCCGCCATTGGGGCCAATGCGCGCTTCCGACACATTCACTGGGTCGAGCGATTTGATAGGATGCAGGCGAATGCCGGCAAGGCGTGGAGTTGTTTCGTTCACGAAAAGATTCTAGCAGAGGCCTACGCGAAGCGAACGATTCCGTAAATTGCCTTGACGAGAATGACGCCGCCAACGATCGCGATGGCGATGCTGAGAAGCGTGCCAATGAGGAAGTATTCTTGTGCCTTGCACGAAAACGTACAAATAAACAGAGTTGTACGTTTTCGTACAAGCCATGAAAAAGAGCCTGAGCGCGTCTTCAGTACGTGTCCTGGACCTTCGGCGGGTTGGGGCGGCTTGACGGCGGGATGATGCCGTTGAGGCGGAGATACAGAGCCATTTGGCCGTAGTGGTCTGCTGCATGCCAGATGATCGTGGTTGCGAGGCCGAGCCGCGTGTTCGGGCCGGCGTAGGGGCCTTCGATGGGATCGAACATGTTTTTCTGGGTGATATCGCCGAGCGATTTGTTCACGGCGGCGAACGACTCGCGCAGATAGATCAACAATTCCTTTTTGGTCTTGGCGGGATTGGGGCCGCCTTTGTCGCACGCCGGTGGGGGAGTGGTGCCGTCGAGCTCCGCCGCAAAGCCAAAATTTGCGCAGGCGACGTGCTTGACCTGTTCGGCAAACGTACGAAGCTGGGCCGGGCCATAGCCGGGCGTCTCATTCTTGAAATTGCTTTCCACGGGCCGAAAGCCGTATTTCTCTTCGGGCATAGCTTCGGCGGCGGAGCGCACCTGGTATTCCTGGTAGCCGAAGCCGCGGGTGAAGGCGGATGCGACCGTTTCTTTCCTGGCGAGTTCGGCGGCGGTGGGGTCCTGGGCCTTGGCGAATCGCGCGATGAGGAAGGCAAGGCCGACCAGGATCAGTATTACGACCCGGACGACGACAAAGCTGCGATGATAACGGTTCATGAGGACTCCTGCTGCGCGGTCGATCCCGGAAAATGGCAAACAAACCTGGCTCGATCGAGAAAATGAGTCTAGCACCGTGTTGAAAAGAAAAGAGTTCGGAGATTTTTAAAAAAAGTTGCCATTGGGTGCAAATTTCTCTTGACATAAAATTATCTTCTGATATACTCTCCCCCATAGAGAAGTGTATCCAGCGCCTCCGAAACTTCTGAGGCTTTTTTGTTTTGGGGTGCAAATAACGCCCCGCTCCGGCAGTCCATCATGGCAGTGCCAACAAAACTTTCAGTATTTGCGCGCTAACACGCGTGCTTGCAACACCTTGCGCCCGATTCCGTTTTGCGGCGGCAGGGAGAATTGCGCGCGGATTGCCCGCGCCACGAGGAGAGATCATGCCCGCTTATCAAAATACGTTGCCGCCAAGCTCGCTGTTCCCGGGCGATATCGGCTTCAGTTTCAATAACGAAGCATTTCCCGGCTCGGCGACGGCGGGAAGCCAGTTTGCCTTGACGACGCCGGGTGGCTACACCGCGGAGACGGGCTTCACCGTGCGCTGGCAAACCGTTTTCGGCGGCGCGCCCACAGCGGTGAACATCACGCTGCAATCCGCGATTAACGACGTCGACGCGGAGTATCAGAACATTGACACGACGACCCAGGTCGCCGGCGAAGCGCGAACTGTGACCGGCGTGCAAGGGCGCTTTTTGCGGATTAAGTTTAATTCGTCCACCGGCGGCAGCGGCCTCACGGCGAAGCTGGTCGTCTAGCGCAAGCCAATCGAATAAAGCGATGCGCAACGATCCACAAGGGCGGGGAATTCAGATTGGACGGTACCTGAGCGCGCCGATCGTGCTGAATGTCAGCACGGTCAGCGCGTCCGTGGCGCTCAATCAGAATCGGCACTACCGGATTTGGCCGAGCGTGGACGCGTTTTTTCAATTTGGCGCGTCCGGCGTGACCGCGACGACGAACAGCCATCCGGCGACGGCAAAGCTCGACTATCTGCACTACACCGACGACACGAACACGACGCTCGCCGCGATTGTAAGCAGCGGAACCGGCGCAATTTTCATCAGCGAAATCGATACGCAAGGCGTGTGAGCCAGGAGATGGAAGACGTGATCGCCCGCGTGGTTGCCTGGATTCGTTTCGCGTTCAAGTTCGCGCGAATGCTCGGCACCCCGATGTGGCGCGCGGCCGACGAAGCGGCGAGACACGTAGCGGAGAGCCACGCGTTGCGCCACGCATCCGGGCACGAAGAGCGCACAAGCTTCTGTCCGCGCTGCGGGCAGATTCCGGACGGCGACCGGCGCATGGAAGAAGCACGCGAACTGTTTTTGGAAAAGTGGAAGGGAGCGCCGGTGCGGCGCAGCGAACTGGATTTCGCGCTGGCGTGGGCGTATTGCAAACGCAAGCTTTAGCAACGCCGTCTGGTCGTAACTTCCGTCAGCCGAACAAATTCCTCATCCCTGAAAGGATGAGCCACAGGCAGGAAATTTTGTCGGTAGGCGAAGATTCGCGGCTTAAGGGCTACGCGGGCAGGACAACGCACGCGATCTTTCCGCTCGAACGCACCTATTGCACGAATTGCGGCAAACCGTACGGCTGGGCTTCGCAAGAATCGAGTGAACACATTGCGGCAGCCGAAATCATTGTCTTTTGCGAACAGTGTTTTGAATTGTTGAACGGGATGGGCCGGCTGCCAATGCGGCGTGTGCCAACGGAAGACTTGCAG
The DNA here is from genome assembly GCA_035295625.1 of Candidatus Acidiferrum sp. Taxonomy (GTDB): domain Bacteria; phylum Acidobacteriota; class Terriglobia; order Acidiferrales; family UBA7541; genus Acidiferrum. Next base: position 25,626 of record DATGIS010000011.1, read on the forward strand.
CGCCTGGGACTTCGGGAAGAAGCGCTTGCGCGATAGGAGAAGAGATTCATGCCATTCATGTATGCGGTGAGTTCGCAGCAGAACACCAACGCGGCGGCAAATACGGACACGCTGCTGGCGGATTTGAAGACGGCCAGCGCGAACGCGGGTTTGCGCGCGTACATTCAGAAATTGCAAGCCGGGTCGTATGCGACGCCGGCCGACAACGGAATTCGTTTGCGCCTGCACCGGCTGACCGCGGTGGGAACGTACGCGAGCGGGACGGCGGTGACTGCCGCGCCGCTCGTGCCAGACGCACCCGCCGCTGCTTCGCTCGCGTCCACTCTGCCAACGCTGGGCACTGGCACGTTGAACGCGGTTCCGGCGATCCAGTTGGCGTTCAACCAGCGCGGAACCGGATTGTGGGCGGCGTTTACCGTCGATGAAGCGATCGGAATTTCCGGCGCGAACAACGCGGTGAACGGCGTCGCGATTCTGGATAGCCAGTCGACGGGAACTTCTGTCCCTGTGAACTTCAAAATTATTTTCAGCGAGTGATTTGTGGCAACGACGCCATGGGTTGCGGGACTGTACACCGAGCTGGTGTCGTACCCTGCGCCTCAGGTGTGGCCGTTGAATGTGCGAGCGCTGGAGGCGGAAGAGCGCAGCGCGCTGCTGCCGCCGCTTCCGCCGGGCGCCGAAAATTATTACGCCGACCTGTTTGCGTACAAAAATTCCGACACACGGGCGTGGTTGCAACTCCTTCTTGACGAAGACACGCGGCGCACGCTGCTGCCGCCTGCGCCGAACTCGTTCGAGGATTGGACCTGGTCCGCTTGGTTCGGTGCAGTTCCGGCCAGGCACAGCAGCGATGCGGAGTGGAGCACCTTTACCCCGCCGGCGCTCCCTCCGCCGCTGAATCTCGGCTGGGATGAATTTGAATGGAACAAATCGTTCGGTGAGACAGGATGGCGCGCGGCTAGTGGCGGAGAAGAGCCGGCTTTACTTTTCTTCAGCGTGCCATTTGTGCCGGATGACGCGGGCGCACTTTCGCTCTGGGGAGCGCAGGGATTTTCCGGCTTATTGGTGATGGATGAATTTGTGAACGCGCCCACGGGCGGCGTTGGATTCGGTCCCGCGCCGAAGGGGCGCAGCGTGCGGTTCGGGTTTTCGATTTCGGCGTTTCGTTAGGAGCGAGCCTTGCCTCGGAGTTGGATCTTCTATTTCGCGGGAATCGTTGGTGCGGCGCTGCAGGCGGGCGGCGCGCCAGGCGTTCCGGCAAATCATCTGCTGCAGAGCGCGTCGTGTTGCGGGTTTTCGGCCACGGTCGACGAATCGAATCTCGCGTCGATCAGCGAGTGCGCCGCAAATGACGCGACTTGCACACAGGGCATCTCGATCTGCTTTTCCGATGGCACTTGCCGCGACGTCGCCGCCGGCTCGCCGGTGAGCGTTCGCTATTGGAAAGCTTCGACGGTTGCAGGCATTCCGCAGCGGCTCGATGTGAACGTGGCAAATCTTTCGCCGCACGCGGGTCCAACGCCCGTGGGCTGGTCGCAATCGGCCGGAGCGCCGTTGCCATGAAGCCTGTGCGTGGCAAACATTGTGCGGCGTTTGTTCCTTCCAGCGTTTCGCCGAAGTTGTGGATGCCGTGCACGGAACCAACGATTGGCTCGCGATGGTTTTGCACGGCGCACCGCGATGCATTCCATGGAGCGGTTCTTGGATTGCATGCGGCGGAAGTGCTGCGCTGGCGTTCGGACGGCCGGCGCCACGGAACATTCAAAAAAGAACGCATCGGCAAGAAAGAGCCGAAGCATCCGATGAGCGCGG
>DATGIS010000012.1:0-14437 GCA_035295625.1 Candidatus Acidiferrum sp.
GGGACATTTGCTGCCGCGCTATGAAATTGGCGGCGGATACAGCTACGTGAATGTTCACCCGGGCGAACCGTTCAATTCGTTCGACTCGCATGGAGCGACGGGCTCGTTTACGTTCAATCCTTATCGCTATTTGGGATTGACCGCGGAATTGGGCGGCTACAACTTCAAGCGGAACATCAGCGGCAATCAAGTGGAAGGATCATTCACGTCGTTTTTGTTCGGTCCGCGCCTGAATTTGCGGCGGTTCGACCACTTTGTGCCGTTTACGGAATTTTTGTTTGGCGGCGCGCGGTCCGGCGTTGAGATGACCGGAGGAAATACACAGACGGCGTTTGCGATGGCGTCGGGCGGCGGCGTAGACATCGTTTTAAACAAATGGCTAGCGTGGCGGTTTGCGCAAATCGATTACCTGATGACGAATTTTAACGGGTCGGGCGTGGGGTCGAGCGGAAGGCAGAATAATTTCCGGGCGGGATCGGGCGTTGTGTTCCGGTTCGGAATTCCGAATCCGCCACCGCCGCCAAATCATCCGCCGGTTGCGGCCTGCTCGGTGAGCCCGGCTTCGGTGTACGCGGGTTCGAGCGACGCGGTGACGTTGCACGTGAACGCAAGCGACCCGGACAACGATACGCTCACGTACAGCTATTCGGCGACGGGAGGAACGATTGAAGGGACCGGCGCAGATGGACGTTGGACTCCGTCGGGGCTCGCGGCGGGAACGTATACCGCGACTGCGAAAGTGGATGACGGTAAGGGCGGGTCGGCGAGCTGCTCGGCGGATTTGAAAGTAGAGCCGAAGCCGAACCAGAATCCGGTGATTTCGTGCACGACAGATCGCAGCCCGATTATGCCGGGCGAGCGGACGGGAATTACTTCTGTCGCGAGCGACCCGGACGGCGATCCGCTGACGTATACCTACAGCGCGGCGTTGGGCCAGGTGGCGGGCGATGGAGCGAAGGCGACGTTTGATTCGACCGGGCTGCAGCCGGGAAGCTACACGGTGAAGTGCGGCGTGAGCGACGGACGCGGCGGAACGGCGGAATCTTCGACGAATGTGGATGTGCAACAGCCACCACCGCCTCCGCAAGCAAGCAAGGCGGGCGACTGCGGCTACAACGCGGTGGGCGCATCGCGGTTCGACAATGCGTGCAAGCGCGTGGGCGACGACGTGGCGTTGCGGTTGAAGAACGATCCGACCGCGAAGCTGGTGATCGTGGGATACGCGGACGCGAAAGAGCCGAAAGCGGCGAAGCTGGCTTCGACTCGAGCGGAACTTGCGAAGAAATATCTTGGAGAAAAGGGCATCGACGCGGCGCGTATTTCGACGCGCGTCGGCGAAGCGTCCAAGGAAAAAGGACAGGAAAAGGCGAACCGGCGCGTGGACTTTGTGATTGTGCCGGAAGGCGCGACGTACTAAAAACGGCGGCCGAGCGATCGGCTGGAGTTTGAAAACAGATGGGACGCGGGCTCTTCGGTGAAACGCTGGAGGGCCCGCATTTTTTTGGAACGAGGAAAGTGTTCGAGTGAGGACTTTTTTTGAGTAACGCGAGTCGATTGCTATTGATGGCGATGCTGCTGGTTTGTTGGCCGGGGGGAAGCTTCGCGCAGACGTGGAAGAGATTGGGACCGGAAGGCGGACAGGTGATTTCGCTGGCGACGGCGGATAGCGGCGAGATTTTCCTGGGGACGGCGGACGGTCATGTTTTTGCATCGGCGGACGGAGGAACAAGTTGGGCAGTACGTGGGCACGTCGGCCAGAGGTGGGACGCGGTGGTGCAGGCGCTTGTGGCGGATTCCGCGGAGCCGAAGAAGATGTTTGCCGCAGTGTGGAATCAGGATCCGGCGGCGGGCGGCGGAGTTTATTGGAGCACGGATGCAGGTGCGACGTGGCAACAGCGCGGGTTGGAGGGAGAAGCGGTGCGAGCGCTGGCGCAATGGAGGCGGGATTCAAAGGTGCTCGTGGCGGGAACGAAGTCTGGGGTGTTTCGAAGCCCGGATGGCGGTGAAACGTGGAAGCGTATTTCGCCGGAGGGCGATGAGGAGCTGAAGAATCTGGATTCGGTGGCGATTGATCCGCAAGATTTGAACGTGATTTATGCGGGAACGTATCACCTGCCGTGGAAAACGACAGACGGCGGGCAACACTGGACCGCGATCGGAGCGGGGATGATCGACGATTCGGACATCATGAGTCTGGCGATCGACCGGAGCAATCCGGTGAAGATTTTTGCGAGCGCATGTTCGGGGATTTATCGCAGCGAGAACGGCGGAGAACAATGGACGAAGCTGCAAGGGATTCCCTACGCGTCAAGAAGGACGCAGCAGATTTTGCAGGATCCGGAGAATTTGGGAGTTTGGTTCGCGGGAACGACGGAGGGATTGTGGAAGTCTGCTGATGGCGGCGAGAACTGGGAACGGCAGACGGAGCGCGATGTAGCGGTGAACGCGATTGCGTTTGCGAATCGCGAGGCGAGACTGCTGGTCGGGACGGATGAGGGAGTACGGGCGAGCGCGAATGGCGGGAAGAGTTTTATCGCAAGTGAGGCTGGATTTTCGCATCGCGTGTTGAGCGGATTCGCCGTGGCGGAAGAGGACCGGGACCACGTGCTTGTGGTGGAAGAGAGCGGGAGCGGCAAAATTCTGGAGAGCAAGAACGGCGGGAAGAACTGGCGCGAGACAAAGGCGCCGAAAGGAGCAGCCGTTCGAGTGTTTGTGATCGGAGACTTGTGGATTGCGAGCCTGAGGGGAGGTGGCGCGGCGTATTCAGATTCGAAGGGACAGCGATGGCGCGACCTCAGATTTTTGGCGCGAACGGCGGTGCGAAAGCAGCCCGTTTCTGGAAAGCGAACTGCGGCGTTAGCAGATCGGTTGGTGAAGCCGGAAGTGCTGGCGGTGACGGCTGTCGATGAGACTTTGTTGCTGGCGACGGACGAGGGACTGTGGGGCGGCAGGATTCGAGAGGGAGTGGTTTGGCGGATGGGGGAGCAAAGTATAGGCGGGCGAGTGCAGGACGTATGGAGTGACGGGAAGCGTATCTTTGCGACAACCGGTTCCGCGGTGTTTGAGTCGGGCGATGTTGGAAAAAGATGGGCTTCGCTCGGGGTGCCGGATGGGGCGGGGAACTTGCTTTGGTTGCGGACGGATGCGACGCAGTCCATGCGGGTTCTTTTAGGCACGCAGAGCGGGATATTTGCCGGCGACCCGTCCGTAGCGGGGAGCCACTTGTGGAGGCTTGCGCAGGCTGGACTGCCGGCGATTGCGACGGAGCCAGCGTTACTGCTGGACGGGCTGTGGGTAGTGCCGGCATCGAATGGGGCGGTCTATGTTTCGCGCGATGAGGGTAAAGACTGGGAACGTTTGCCGAATGAGTCAGTTGGTGCCGCCGTGGATGTTCGAGAAGCAGGGCCGGGGCGAATTTACGTGTTAACGAAATCAGACGGACTGCAAAAGGTTGTTTTGGTGCCGGAAACGGCGCGCAATTCCCAAATTGGAACTGGTTCTAGTTCCAGTTTGGTAAAGCTGTACAAAGAGAGACGTTAGACCTCGATTTATCTTCAGATTTTCTTCCGGGTCTCCCATATTGGAATTGACGCGGCAGTCACCTTGTGATAATCCACAAGGCAACTACTTATTTTATGAATAGGTTAGAGAGTGTATTGAAACGGTACAGAACCTGCAAACGAGTTAGTGAGGGGATGACATGAAAGTTCACGCTGCGACGGAAGAGGCGGTTCACCCTGCTATATCGGTTCCCATGCATCTGCTGATTGTCGATGATGAAGAGACGACGAGGGAACTGTGCGTGGCGGTCGCGCAACAGACGGGACTGAAGGCGACGGCGGTGGCATCGGCGGAGGAGGCGTTGGAGGTCGTGGATCAATCGGCGATCGACATCGTTTTGACCGACCTGAAGCTGCCCGGGACGAGTGGTTTGGGATTGCTGAAGAATTTGCACGAGCTGCACCCGGAAATCGCGGTGATTGTGTTGACGCAGTACGGCACGATTGATTCCGCGATCGAAGCGACGAAGACCGGCGCGATGGACTACGTAACGAAGCCATTTCGAATCGAAGAGCTGCGCGCGCGGCTGGAACACGCGATGCACGAGGTGGATCTGCAGCAGGAGAATAGATTGCTGCGCGAGCAGGTGAGCCATGGACAGCCTGGTTTTGCCAAGCTGATCGGCCTGTCGCCGAAAATGCAGCGCGTATACCGGACGATCGAGAAGGTGAGCACGCACGACTACCCAGTGCTGGTGCTGGGAGAAAGCGGAACCGGCAAGGAGCTGATTGCGCGAAGCCTGCACATGCTGGGGCCGCGGAAAGACGGTCCGTTTGTGCCGGTGGACTGTTCGTCGCTCGTGCCGACGCTGATTGAATCGGAACTGTTTGGGTATGTAAAAGGGGCGTTTACCGGAGCGATGCAATCGAAACAGGGGCTGCTCGAAGCGGCGAACGGCGGAACACTATTTCTGGACGAAATCGGCGATATGCCGACGGACTTGCAGGCGAGGTTGTTGCGGGCGCTGCAGGAGCGTGAGGTCAAACCAGTCGGGTCGACGGAAAGGCGGCGGATCGATGTGCGAATCATTGCGGCGACGAACCGGGACCTGGATGCGGCGATCCGCTCGGGAGCCTTCCGGCAGGATTTGTATTTTCGGCTGAACGTAGTACAGATCAAGTTGCCGCCACTGCGCGACCGCAAAAGCGATATTCCGCTGCTGGTCACCGCGTTTCTCGAAAAATATTCGCCAAGCGACGAGCCCGTGCGTTCCATTTCCGCGGACACGATGCGGCGGTTGATGGCGCACGACTGGCCGGGCAATGTAAGGGAACTGGAGAACGCGATTGAACGGGCAGTGGCGATGAGTTCGGGACCGATCCTGCATGTCGCGGATTTGCCTTCTAACCTGCAGGTTTCGACGAGCGAACGGGCGCCGGCCCGGGACGAGTTGCTTCCGCTGAATGAGCTGGAGCGCCGGGCAATTCTGCGAACACTGCGGGAAACCAATGGCGACAAGGTTGCGGCGGCGCGCATGCTGGGAATCGGCAAAACGACGTTGTACCGGAAGTTGAAACAGTATCAGCTGGAACCGCCGGACGCCTGAATCGATCCATCCTAAAGCGAATCTTTCCGTGGAACACTGCGGCAGAGAGAAGGAAAAAGTGCTCTCCGCATTTGCCCACTATGGAACGGGAGCCTTGCGAAGTTTCGACATGGAATCGAGGCTCTGACGCATGCCTTGTAAGTCGCTGAATCACAGACACTTTGGTGCGAAAGATTGGGCACGGGCCTGCATAAGCCCAGTAGGGAAGAAGGCTTTCCCGAGAGGGTTATTCCGGTCCAATGCGGTTTTGGAAAAAGAACGATGATCCGGCGCGAAGAAGTAGCCTTCCAGAATCGACACTGCGAGGAGCCACTCACGAAGAGCTTGTGCAGCAGGCGGTGGTGGAGTTAGTTCGCACGGGAACCGGAGATCGCTTCGGCGTCTGGTTGGAGATGGCTACTCCCAGTGCAGCGGATCAAACGGGAGCACTGCATGGTGTGACTTGGGATCGAGAGGATGAAGATCCCCCGCGGGAATGGAATTCACTCGAACCGCAAAGAGTCTTGCCGGCGGCACGGCTCGTAGCTGGCGCCGTGCTCGAATCGCAATTAGGAAACAAGTCCGCGGAGCCAATGATGGGTCCACTCGTGGGCCTGCAGAAAGCGGTCTGGGTTCCCATCGAACACGCGGGAAAGCTGCGCGGCATATTGATGGGAGGCGCGATCCGCGCAAACGCATCACTTCCCATCGAACAGATGAAGACGGTTGCGGCGAAGCTTGCAGTCGCGCTTGCGTTTGAAAGCGAGCACAAGCTGGCGACGGAGCGCTACACGGATCTTGCGCTGTGCAACAAGGTGCTCGGGAACATCGACGATGCTACTGGTCTTGACCGCTTGTTGCGGGAGGTTGTGGAAAGCTGCGTCGTGCAACAGGGTGGCTTCGAAAACCCGAACGCGATCGCGGCGGCACTGTTGCAGGTTCCGGGTGAAGCGGATGTGCGAAAGGCAGACAGGATCGAATTGAAGCTCTTGCATGCGGCCGGGCAAGAAGGCGCGAGGGCGACGTTCGAAAGTGAAACTGTCCACGAGTTGGGCAGATTGGCTCTGCGAACAGAACGAACCTCAGGGGACGCGGTTACGCGAGGGTCGACAGGTGAAACGCCCTTGCGCGTGGTGGCTGTGCCGATCTTCCGAAGAGGACGAACTGAGGCTGTGATGCTCGCTGCGTTTCCTTCCGTCGGAGCCTCGCTGTCCACGCTAGAGCGGATCGAACTGAGGGCCAGACTGGCCGGTCACGTACTTGCCGCATTGTGGCAACGAGGAGAAAAAAAACGCGAAGAGAGGCAAGAGGAAGCTCTCCTTGAAGCGAACAATGCCGCGACTGTCGTGCTCGACCAACGCGGCAAAGTCATTGCGGCAAACCGATCGGCGCGGACGTTGCTGCAGTTGGGTGACCCTACGAGAGGCGAAGTGAAGTCCACCGGCACGGCATTTTCCATCGGAAGAGATTTCTCCGAGTATTTTTCAGAACCCGATCGAGAAGCCGTCTTGCTTTGGCAACGTGGAAGCCGCGAGGCGCGGTCTGAACGTGAGATCACCGAAGTTGCGTTGGAATGTGGAGCGAGGGTTACGCTGCGGCAGCGATTCGCGGACGAAGATTGTCAAACGGTAACGCTGGTTCCGCTGAAACACATGCGACCCGAGAAAGACGGGCGGGCCGCCGCCGAGCTTTTGAGCCTCGCGGAATGGCTGGACCAGGGTGTCGTTATCTACGATGCGCAAGACAACATACGGTTGGTCAACCTACGCTTCGCCCAACTCACGGGAATGGCGCCCGATACCGTTCCAACCCTGACGACACTGGATCAGTTAATCGATCGATTGCAAAGCCAGTCGGCCGAGCCGGAAACATTTGCGCAGCATTGGAAGCAGCTAGCGAATCGTTTGGAAGGAGGCGAGAGAGAAGAGATTCATTTGATGCGGCCGATCGCGCGAGTGCTGGAGCGGGCGTCGAGACCTGTGCTTGATGAAAAAGGCGGGAAAATTGGGCGGATCGAGTTGTACAAGGATTTGACGGCGCAGCGCGTGTTCCACGCGAAATTGCTCCAGACAGAAAGAATGGCCGCGTTGGGACAGATGGTGAGCGGCGTGGCGCACGAGCTGAGCAATCCGCTTACGAGCATTCTCGGTTACGCACAGCGGTTGCTGGTACGCAGCGACGGTGACGAGCATTTTGAGGAAGTGAGGAAGATCTTCGCGGAGGCCGAACGGGCTGGGGCGATTTTGCGGCGCATGCTGTTGGCGGCGCGGGAGACTGCGCCGGAACGCAGACCAGTCGACCTGAATCAGCTGGTGCAGCGGACGATTGAACTGCAGCGGTTCAGTCTTGCGGCAGAGCGCATCCGTGTGGAACTGTCCCTGGACGCGCTGCTGCCCAATGTATTGGGCGATGCCGGTCAGCTGCAGCAGGTGCTGATCAATCTGATGGGAAACGCGCGGCAAGCGATCGAGTCGCAGGGGAACGGCGGAACGATTCGGATTCGCACGGAGCGCGGGCAGGACCGCCGAGTTCGATTGGAAGTCAGCGACTCGGGTCCGGGAATTCCGGAGAGCATCCTGGCCAGAATCTTCGACCCGTTTTTTACGACTAAACCTGCGGGCGTCGGAACGGGGCTGGGGCTCTCGATCGTGCTGAGCCTGGTGCGAGAGCACGGCGGGAAAGTTGACGTCGCAAGTCCGCGCGGCGGGGGCGCCACTTTTACGGTGGAACTACCATCTGCAGAGCAACAGGAACTTCCGAACGTGATGACGGTACGGCGGCCGGATTTGCAAACGGCAGCCGGAAAGGGAGAGGTTCTGTCGGCAGCGGCAAGACAAGTTTCGGCCTTGCGTGTCGCCGTGGTCGAAGACGAAGTGACGGTGGCGCAGTTGATCAGCGACGTTTTGCATGACGAAGGTTTCGAAGTGGAGACGATTCTGGACGGTAGAGATGTCAAAGACCGGATACTGCGGGGGCAGTTTGATTTGATTGTGTGCGACATGCGTATGCCAAATCTGGACGGGCAGAGCTTGTACGATTCGCTCGGGCCTGAACGGGAACTGCTGCGCCAGAAGTTTCTTTTCGTCACGGGAGATGTCCTGGGTGCAAAGACGCAGTCCTTTTTAGCCAGGAACAAAATACCGCATGTGGCGAAACCCTTTCGAGTGGAAGAGTTGCTGGAAAAGGTCCACCAGGTGTTGCATCCAGCCGGCAGCGCCGGGCCGCAGCGAGTGAGTCCGATTCGAAAAAATTCTGCGACTACGGGATAAACCATGGGAACACGGGAACAGACAGTGCTGCTCATCAGTGATGATGCGAAATTCTGTGCGAAGACGCGGCGGGAGCTGCAGTCGCGCGAAGGGAACCTGCGGGTGGCGATGGTGAACAACCTGGACGCAGCCCGGCGAGCGGTGGAGCACGAAGCCCCCGCCGTAATCGTTCTGGAAGAAGCGGCGCTTCGCAGCGCAGACAGTTCGGCGCCGCGTCACCGTCTCGATGCAGTCGTGTCTTCCCTTGCAGGATTTGCGCCGGTGGTTGTGATGGGCGACGCGATGCGACCCGCAGAGCTCGACGCGCTGGTAGCGGCGGGGGCTGCTGACTATATAGGGCTTCCCGACGCGAACCTGTCGAGCGCGGCGGAACTAGTCGGGCGCAGACTGAGGCAGTCGCGCGTTGTGGAGGAACAAGTGAGCGCCGCAAAGATGGAGCCTTTCGGAGACGATGGCCTACGGACGCTGGAGGATTTTGGGCAGCTTTTGCGACACGAGATGAACAATCCGTTGACGGGAATTCTAGGGAACGCGGAGTTGCTGCTTTCCGAAGTCCGGCGCAAGAATGACGGAACGCTGCCGCAAGGCGGGCAGATGCGCCTCGAAACGATTGCGGCGCTGGCGGTGCGTTTGCGGGAGACCGTACGGCGGCTGAGCCAGGAATGGGAATCGAAGCAAGCAACCGCGACCCACGCGAAGTAAGGCAATTCTTCCGCTCTTTTCAGATGCAGCTTCTCTTGCTAGGCTATGCGGCGCGAGCCGGCTACGCCGACGCGAGACTTGATGAATCCCATTCAACAGAAAAGCTCCGGGCTGGGTATGGCCGTGGAACTCTCAGACAGCCTCAGCCATCTCGAGGGCCGCATTCCGGCGAATGAGCTAGCGTTGAGCGTCGTACGCGCCACGATGGCTTTGCCCGGAGTTACCGGAGCGCGACTTTGGAGACTTGAACATGAGGCGGCAGATGTTTGGGCCGAGATTGGTACGTTGCCGGAGCCTGCGCGCCCGGAGAAGCCGGAGGCGCGTGAATCGGACCCGCGAACGAATGTCTGGACCGGGCCGCTGGGCAGCGATGATTTTCGTGTGAGAGTTCTGGAAGTCCACGGACAGACCACATTTTCGGAAGAACGCAAATCGCAGCTCGCGTTGCTGGCGAGGTTTGCCGCGCTCGCGCTGGCGCTTGCCGAACGGCGCGGAACGATGGAGGAACTTTCCAGCATCGTTGAAGCGACAAAGAAGCTGAACTCGACGCTGGACCTTGGCGAGTTGATCCACATTATTTTGCAAATTGCGACGCGGCAGACCGGCGCGGGCCGTGGCACTGTGTTTCTGGTGGACTCGGAGAAGAACGAAATATGGTCACTCGTGGGGCTGGGACTCGAGCAACAAGTGATCCGATTGCCCGCGGACCGAGGCATTGCCGGGTGGGTTGCGCAAAATGGGCGTTCGGTGCGGCTGGAAAATGCGTATGACGATCCGCGATTTGAACCCGAGGTGGACCGAAGGCTTGGATTCACGACGCGGCGCCTGCTTTGCTTGCCGATTCGAAATGAAGCGGGAGTTGTGGTCGGAGTGCTGCAGCTTTTGAACAAGAACGGACCGTTCACGAGCGAGGACGAGACATTTCTGGATGCGCTGAGCGCGCATGTTGCGATTGCGCTGGAAAAAGCGCAACTGCACCGCGAACGCGTGGAAAAGGAAAAGTTGGAACGCGATCTTTCGCTGGCACGTGAGATTCAATCGGGATTGTTGCCCGATGCTCCGCCGGTGATGGCTGGGTTGGGAATTGCGGTGTCTCACCGCGCCTCGCAAATGGTAGGCGGGGATTACTACGATTTTGTGCGGCTCCCTGCGACGGAAAATGGCGGATTGCTGGTCGTCGTGGCGGATGTGGAGGGGAAAGGCGCGGCTTCGGCGCTGGTGATGGCAAACGTACAGGCGACGTTACACGCACTGGCGGATCAGCCGGGGCCCATCGAAAAATTGCCGGCAACGATCAATCAAAAAATGATCGCGGCACAATCGGGCGGCCGACGAACGAAATATCTAAGCATGTTCCTTGCGGCGGTGGACGAGAGCGGAAGAAAACTGCGTTACGTGAATGCGGGACACGTGCCGCCGGCGGTAATTCGCGCGAATGGTGGCGTGGAATGGCTGACCGAAGGCGGCATGGTAGTGGGCCTTCTGCCCGAGCAGGAATACGCTGCGGGAGATGTGGTGCTTGGGAAGGACGATATTCTTGTTGCATGCACGGACGGAATTACGGAAGCGATGGATGCAAGCGGAACGGAGTTCGGGCGGCCGCGGCTGGCAGAACTGGTTTCGCGGTTAAGGGCGCTTGCGCCGCAAGAAATTTTGGATGGCGTGCTGGAAGCAGTGAACGCGCATGCGCGCGGCGGCATTTACGAAGACGACCGAATTTTGATGGTGCTGAAAGCGATTTAATCCGCACGTACCGCAGCCGATTGCCGGAGCGGTTCAAAAAAATCGAGAACGCGTTTTCGGAATTCCGCCGGCTCGTAGCCGAGCGCCGCGGTGTGATAGGCACGCGGCACGCGCCAAAATTCCTTCCGCCCCTTGGCGGCGCGAAAAATCATTTCGCTGTGGCGGCAGGGAAGCGCGTGGTCTTCTGCGTCACAAATTATGAGGACTGGGAACGCACGGGAGGCGACGGCTTTTTCCGGTGAAACCTCCGCAGCGGGAAAGCCCGCCAATTTTTCGCCACGATAAACCATGAGCCACGCGCCGGGCGCGAATAATGTTTTTCCCAGCAACGGATATTGGCGCAGGCCGGCGTAATCATAGGCCGCTTCCTGGAGATTGGCGAAAGATGCTTCGGCGACGACCGCTTCGATTCGCGAGTCGGCTCCCGCCGATTGCAGTGCGATGCCAGCTCCCATGGATTCGCCGAGAGCGAACAGGTGCTGCGGTTTTTCCGAGGATTCGAGGGCGTCGATGATGGCGCTCGTGTCTTTGCGCTCAAGCCAGCCGTAGGTCGCAATGGGGCCGCCGCTGTCGCCGTGCGAGCGGGCGTCCATCATCACCACGTTGTAGCCGTTCTGCAGAAGAAATTCGGATTGGCCGATAACGCCGATGCGATTGTCGGAAACGCCGTGGAAAAGCAGAACCCATGAGCCGTTCGAGTTTTCCGCACGAACTTTCCAGCCATGAAGCGGCGCGCCATCGAAGGAGGTGACGTTGAAGTCTTCCCGATGGCCGTGAGTGTGTTTGAAGCTTTCGTCAGCTTCGCGGATCAGGCCCGGAGTGAGGGCACGCTTCATCGGATGAAGAAACATCGGGCCGGCAAACCATCCACCGACCGCGGAAAGAGCCGCGGGAAAGAGAACGAGAATCGCGAGAATACGGCCGAGACGCTTCATGCAGATAGATACGAAAATTCGGGCGCGAGGGTTCCGTGTTCGCGCGCCTAGGTCCTAAAGAGGACAGACTCACGCTGGAACATTTTGACGGCCAGGAATAGCGCGACCGCCGCATACGCACAGGTCGAAGTAAAAATGATGGCGATAAAATTCCAATGGTACGTTCCGATGACAAGCTCTTTGCACAGAAGGCTAACGTTGAGAATCGGAACGAGAGCCAGTTTTGCGTTGAGATCGATGCCGGGCAACATCGCGGCGATAGCTGGAATGATGACGATGAAAACCATCGGCATGATGTAGCTCTGTGCTTCTTTATAGCTTTTCGCGAAAGACGCAATCATGAGCAAGACGGAAGAAAAGAGAACGGCGAGCGGGATGGCCATGATAAAGACGGAAAGCGCAGCGCCGATGCTGATGTGGAGCGTCATGGCCTCGCTGCCGGCTTCCGCGGGCTTCGAATGCGCAACGTTTGTTAGGGCGAAGGAGATAGCCATGGAGATGACAGAAAGCGCGGCCGTAGCCAAAGCGGTTGTAAGAACCAGTAAAAATTTGCCGATCACGAGATGCGCGCGCGAAATAGGGCTGGAGAGGATTGTCTCCATGGTGCCCCGCTCTTTTTCACCGGCGGTAAGATCCATGGCGGGATGCATGCCGCCGTTGAAGCAAAGAAACACAACGATGTAAGCAATGAAGCCGCCGAGGAAGAGCGCGGCGCCGGATTTCTCGGGCGGCGCAATATTCTGCTGCTTGATTTCGAATGGCGAGAGCACTTCGGGCGGCAGATTCCGGGACTGCAGGCGATTCTTAACGACGTCGTCCGTATACGTCTTCAGGGATTTTTCGAGCTTTTGTCCGGCGATGTCGGATTTCAGATCGCCGGAATATCCGTAAATCATCACAGAAAGCTTTTTTTGGTCCGCGACGGCCTGATCAAATCCCGCGGGAATTTCGACCACCGCGGGGATCTGTTTTTCGATGACCTGGTTTTTCCAGTCCGAGGCGGCCGGAACGATTTCGACCTTCGGCGTTGCTTTGAGGGCGGCGACGACCTTGGGCGAGTCCTCGCCGCCGAGAATCATCACTTTGGGCGTGGAGTCTTTTGTCTTTCCCACAATCGAACCGACCAGCGACACAAATCCGACGCTCAACAAGGGGAAGAGCAAGAGCGGAACGACGATGCTCGTGACAACAGTGCGGCGATCACGAAGCGCCTCTCTAAGTTCTTTGCGATAAACGATGCCGATATTCCGGAACGACATTTAGGCAGCCTCCGAGGGAGTGAAATGAGGCGCGACTATTTTCACGAAAATTTCTTCGAGGTCATCTTCGCCCGCTTGCTCCCGCAGTTGAGCGAGGGAGCCTTCGGCGAGGAGTTTGCCGTTTTGAATGATGCCAATAATGTCGCAGAGTTTTTCCACTTCACTCATCACATGTGTGGAGAAGATGACGGTCTTGCCGCGGTCCCTGCACTCGCGAATGAAGGCGATGATGCTGCGAGCGGTCATAATGTCGAGCCCCAGAGTCGGTTCGTCGAAGATCATCACCGGCGGGTCATGAACGAGCGTGCGCGCGATGGAGGTTTTCTGCTTCATGCCGGTGGAAAGCTTGTCGCAACGGCGATCGCGAAAGGAATTCATGTCCAAGCGTTTGAAGATCTCATCGACACGCTTCTTTAGCGTCGGTTCGTCCATGCCGTTCAGGCGGCCGAAATATTCGACCAGTTCCTGGGCGGTCAACCTTGGGTACAATGCGGTGGCGGCGGAGAGAAAGCCCACCTCCGCACGAACTTTTTCGGGAGCTTCGACGACGTCGTGGCCCTGGACGATCGCGGTGCCTTCTGTCGGCTCAAGGATTGTGGCGAGGATGCGAAGTGTGGTCGTCTTGCCTGCGCCGTTGGCACCGAGCAGGCCGTAAATCTGGCCCGGGCGGGCCGTGAAAGAGACATTGTCAACGGCACGAATTTCACCGCGCTTTTTGTCTTGGAATCGCTTGGACAGGCCTTTCGCTTCGATCACAGGAACCCCTCGTTTATTAGGTCGGGCAAGGAAAGCAACCGCGCTAATAGTAATACGGCTCACCCGCGAAAAGATTACAGGCCAATTGGATGTTGACCCGGGCGAACAGGCCTTCGCCGGGTGGGTTGCATCTTTAGGCGCCCCGGCCGCATCTCTTTGATGTAAGACAAGATAGCCTCCGCTTTGTGTAGTGGAAGGTTCGGCGCTATTGGTAGACTGTTGGGGGCAAACCCCGCTGGGCGGCGGCAGGCAAGCATTCCAAAGTCAGGGAAATTTTAGCTAACGCCGGTGGCGTATCTGGAGCGCTGTGTGCCGGAACGGCTTGGAGCGAAACCAGTCAGGATATGGAACGCAAACTTCGCAATCGAATTCTGATCTTTCTTGTGCTCGCGGGAATCGTGGCGTACGTATTGGTCCGCTTGAGCGAACGTCAGCCTGTCGCGAAGATTATGGCTGTGAAGCCGGTACGCGAGAATCTCGTGTCGTCGGTTTCAAGCAACGGGAAAGTGGAGCCGATTTCTCCGTTTGTCGTGCGCGCACAATTGGATACGTTTGTCGAAAAGGTTCACGCGATCGAAGGGCAACCGGTCAAGAGGGGACAACTTTTACTGGAATTGGATGTGAAGGACGCGGCGGCGCAGCTGGCGCAAGCGCAATCAAGATTGCTGCAGGCGCAGGACGATTTGC
>DATGIS010000013.1:0-7655 GCA_035295625.1 Candidatus Acidiferrum sp.
AACGCGGTGGTACGCGATTTGAATACGAAGATTCAGCAGTTCCCGACGAATATTTTCGCGGGAATGCTGGGATTCAAGACGCGCGAATTTTTTGAGGTTACCGCCGCAGCCGAGCGCGAAGCTCCGAAAGTCAGCTTCAATACGCCGGCGGCGCCCACGGCCTGAGGCCGGGCATGGCGATGGCCCACGAGCAAACGGAAAGCTTCGCGAAAAAAGTATTTCGGAAAATTCCCTGCTGCGCGCTGATCGTCGTCAGCGCGCTTTTCTTTTTTGTTTGCGAAGCCAGTGCGCGGGAACTAAGAATTGAGAAATTCGACGAGCAGGTGACGGTGCTGCCGAACGGATCGGTGGACGTGACGGAAAACATCACGTTCCGGTTCACCGGCCACTGGAACGGTGTCTACCGGGAAATACCGGTGGAATACAATACGCCGCAGGGAATGAATTATTCGTTGTTCCTGACGATCAAGAGTGTTCGGGGCGGCGACGGTCAAACGCTGAAATACGAATCGAGCCGAGAGCGGCACTATCGAAAATTAAAGATTTACGTTCCGGGCGCGCAGGACACGACCAAGACGATCGTTATCGAATATACGGTGTCGGATGCACTACGGTTTTTTGAGGACCACGACGAATTTTATTGGAACGTGACTGGCGATGAATGGGACATGTCCATCGACAGTGCGACGGCCAACATCACGCTACCGGCTGGAGCGAGCGGAATTCGGACGAATGTTTTTACGGGCGCATACCGGTCAACCGGAAAACAGGCGGAAGCGGAAGTCGTTGGAAATGGAGTGGAAGTACACACGACGGCTCCGTTGGGATATCACGAAGGACTGACGGTTGCAGTGGCGTTCGACAAAGGCCTCGTACACGAACCGTCCTGGTTTGAAGGCGCGGTTTTGTTTTTGCGAGAAAACTGGCCGCTGATTCTGCCGATATTCGCATTCTTCGGGATGTTCTGGTTGTGGTGGACGCGCGGACGCGACCCGCGGTTGCGGCCGATTGCGGCGCAGTACGAACCGCCGGACCAACTGACACCGAGCGAAGTGGGAACGCTGATCGACAATTCGGTGGACATGCGCGACATCACGGCGGCGATTGTGGACCTGGCGGTGCGCGGCTATTTTTCCATCGAGGAAAAAGAAAAAAGCTCGATGATGGGATTGCTTCACGAGAAGGACTATGTTTTCCACCTGAAGAAACCTTACGCGGAGTGGAATTCGCTGAAACCGCACGAACGCGAACTGATGATGGGAGTATTTTCTGGAGGAGCGGCAGCGGGCGAAGCAATTCCACTCTCCAATCTGCAGAATCAGTTTTACCGTTACATTCCGAGGATCAAAAACAATGTTCTCGATTCGCTCGTCGAACACGGCTATTACAGGCGGAGGCCGGACAGCGTACGAGCAACGTATGTTGGGGCCGGAATTGTGGTCGGTTTTCTGAGTCTTTGGGGCGCGATGCCTCTGGCAACAATGTTCGGAATGGCGGCGCTGCCGTTTATCCTCGCCGGGATTTTGACGGGGGCCATTATCTGCATCTTTGGGTGGTTCATGCCGGCGCGGACGCAGACGGGCGCCCGGGCGCTGGAAGTCGTGCTGGGATTTGAGGACTTCCTCGCGCACGTGGAATCGGATCGATTCAATCGCACGATCAAGACACCGGAGATGTTTGAAAAATTTCTGCCGTTTGCGATGGCGCTAGGCGTGGAAAAAAACTGGAGCAAGGCGTTCCAGAATATCTATACGCAGCCGCCTTCGTGGTACCAGGGCAGCTATGGGCCCAACTTCTATCCGTACATGTTTGTGAACAATCTGAGTTCGATGTCGTCGGTCGCAGGAAGTGTGATGGCGTCTGCGCCGCGAAGTTCAGGCGGGTCTGGCTTTAGCGATAGCGGCGGGGGTGGCGGGGGATTTTCCGGCGGAGGATTTGGCGGCGGGGGTGGCGGAGGATTTTAAACAATTCCGTCGCCAGATCGAAAGTACGTCTCAGATCATTTTGGGCTACCGAGCATCGATTTTGATGGGGTTTGCGTCGGCTCCTCTTCCGTGAGGACGCCATAGCTGGCCAAAACGTCGCGGAGCGTCACGATCCCCTCGAGTTGGCGGATGTTGGCGCGGCTAACGACGGGAAGAACGCTCACGCGGGCAGCACCCATGCGGTCGAGCGCCGCGGAAAAGCTATGATCGCCGTGAAGGTGCGGGAAGTCTGCGGCGTCGAGCAAGCTTTCGATCGATTTATCGTCGGCACGGATGCAGGCTTGCTCCAAGTCACTGCGTTTCAACATTCCAAGAAAACCTTGCTGGCCCGCGACTGGCCACGCGGTGAAACGGCTACCGCGAACCTTTTCCAGTGCTTCCTGTGAGCGCCAACCCGGCTGCAACACCAATTCCGGAGGACGCATCGCGAATCGGACCTGACGAATTGCGTCGCGAACTTGCGCATCTTTGGCGGGCAAGTGGATTCCGTCCTGATGAGCGAGAATTTCGTAGATTTGCGGTTTCTGAAAGCGCGAGGCGACAAAATAGCTTACGAGATTGGCGATCATGAGTGGGACGATGACAGCGTAGTTGCGAGTGATTTCAAAAATCATGACGACACTGGTCATTGGGGCGCGAATAATTCCCGCAAAAGCCGCGCCCATTCCGACCAGCGCGTAGGCGCCCTGGGTCGCGACATGCTCCGGGAAATAATGATGCGCGATATTGCCGATGACTCCGCCGAGCATGGCTCCCATAAAAAGACTCGGACCAAAGATGCCGCCGGCGTTTCCGGAGGCATAACTGATGACGACGGAGATGAGTTTCAAGGCGAGAAGGAGCGCCATCAGACGGAGCGCCATGCCGCCATTGAGGGCATCGCCCACATGTTTGTAGCCAACGCCAAGAAGCTGCGGAATGAACCAGCCCATCCCGCCGACAAGCAGGCCTCCGGCGACGGGTTGAAGCCAGCGGGTCTTTCGAGGAAGCTGCTGAAACTTTTTTCGCGCGAAGCTGAGGGCAACGGTGAAAGCCGCGGAGACGAGTCCACCAGTAAGGCCGAGAATTGCGTAGATGCCGAATTCAATGGGATGGACAAGCTGGTATTGCGGAACCTGAAAGAGGGGTTCGTTGCCAAGGAAAAGCCGCAGCACGACCCAGGACATCGCCGAGGCGAGTACAACCGATCCCAGGACGGGCGCGTGCAAATCGCCGACGATTTCTTCCAAGGTGAATAAAACCGCCGCCAATGGCGTATTGAAAGCGGCCGCGATTGCGGCAGCCGCGCCGACCGGAATGAGCGCTTTTATTTTTTCGTCGCGCAGACCAAGACGACGACCGAGAACGGACGCAATGCCGGCACCGACTTGTACGGCTGGACCTTCGCGGCCAAGCGGGATCCCACTGGCGACCGTTGTGGACGTGCAGAAAAATTTCCCCAGCACCGTCCGGAGCGAAATATAGCCATCGCGAGCGAATAGCGCAGCCTTCGTCTGCGGAACGCCGCTACCGCGAGCCTCGGGGAAATACCTGAACAACAGGACGCCCATGCCCAGTGAGCCGGCGACGGGGACGAGCAGGCGCCGCCACGGAGAACCGTCGGCGGGATAGAGGCGCGCTCCGAATTTTTCAGTTATGACGATGAATGCGACGACTGCGAGTCCAACGAGCGCTCCGATGACCAGAGTGAGGACGAGAAAGACCTGTTCTTCGTGGTCAAGAACAAAGGCAGGCCATTGCCGCGGCGTGAAACGCTTCCATAGGCTGGAAGAGCTGGGTTGTGCGTCTTGTGTGTTGGGTTCGCTCACTGAGTATTTAGCACCAGAGTTCATCGCATGAACAGGACTATCGCTGCGAGTTTGGTTTGCCATTGCGCCGTTTCAAGAGAGCTTGAATGGCGGCCGCGAGGGCCTGTCCGCTCGTCCGCAATTCCTGGATTCTGCCTTTTACGACGGTCGCAAGGGCTTTTTCTCCACGAGGAAGGAGAACCACGTGAACCTGGCGACGATCCGCTTTGTCGCGGAGGCGCTTGACGAAACCGTGCTTTTCGAGACGATCGATTAACTCGACGGCGCTGTGATGCTTGATGGCGAGCCGCTCGGCGAGCGTGCCAACCGTTGCGGTTTCGCCGTCATCGAGGCCGCGAATGGCGAGCAGCATCTGATACTGCTGCGGCTCGAGGCCTTCGGCCAGAGCGGTGGCGTCGCCTTCGCGGAGAAAAAGGCGAATCCGGTAACGAAGTTCGGCGAGAGCCCGGTATTCGGAAGAGGTAATCTTTTCCGCCATGCATTTATTATATCGTAGGACGATATACTTTGCAGGCGATGTTCCCGGGACGAATCAGAGCGGCTTGCGGAATGCCTTTTGTGTTTTGACGAGGACGTAGCCCTGGCGCTCGTAGAAGGCATGGGCACGTTCGCGGATGACATTGGAACGGACGGACATGCCAGTGCACTTCTTCTTGCGAGCCCAGTGCTCGGCTGCATCCAACAATTTTGCCCCGGCGCCGGAACTGCGGTAACCCTCAGCGACGATGAGACCGTTGACTTCCGCGCGGCGGGCGACTTCGAGCAGCGGCGTGACGCTGACGTGAATCCAACCTATTACTTCTTTTTTAAACTGGGCGACAAACACGGCGTGCGCGTTTGCGGGCTTTATTTGCACGAAGCGGAGCTTCATTTCTTCTACCGATGTGGGGTAGCCGAGTTCGCCGCTGAGGGCGGCGATGCGTGGAATATCACCGGGCCTGGCGGGCCTGATTTTTACATTTTGATTTTGAAAGTGCACTGCCGCAGACCTTTTCCGCCTTGGCCCCGATTGCCGGCTCAGAATGTTTTTTCCGAATCGAGGAGGATTGTGACCGGGCCTTCATTGACGAGTTCCACCGACATCATAGCCTGAAAGATTCCGGTCGCGACTGAAATGCCGAGGCGGCGAAGAGCTTCACAAAATTCCTCGTAGAGCTGCTTAGCCAGATCGGGCGGAGCGGCGGAAATGAAGCTGGGCCGGCGCTGGCCGCGTGCGTCGCCATAAAGCGTAAATTGCGAGACGACGAGCGCGGCGCCTTTTGTGTCCAACAGCGAAAGGTTCATTTTCTGCTGAGCATCTTCGAAGATGCGGAGATTTGCGATTTTTTCGGCGAGCGAAGCTGCGATGGCGGACGAATCCTGTTTGCCGACACCGAGCAAAACCATGAGGCCCGGGCCGATTTCTCCGGTGAGTTTGCCATCGACCGTGACGCGCGCGCGGCTGACCCGCTGCAGGACCGCTCTCATCGACCCTTTTTACATTCCGTCTTTATGGATCGCGCTTGCCGGTTTGCGAGGAAGCAAATCGGGAAGCTGCGCGACATTGTAAGCGAAAACGGCAAGCACCTGCGCGCCTTCGGCGAGATCGTCCCAGCGAACGCGCTCGATGGTATCGGCTTGCGAGTGATGCGTGCGGTCGTAGTCAACGGGATCCTGCACGCACCAGAAGCCGGGAACACCTTCCGCGTCGAAGGGAACATGGTCGGTGCCGCCCATTTCGCGAAGCGTCGGCTCGGAGAGGCCAACTTCTTTCGCGCGGGCGAGGGGATTCAGAACGTAAGAGATCGTTTCGCGGGCTTGATAGTTACCCATCATGCCGATGGTGAGGACTTTGCCTGTACCAGTGTCGTGAACGAGAACCGCAGAAATTTTGCCGAGTTCGTCTTTGTGCTGCTTGACGTAGGCTTTGGAGCCGTTCAGACCCTGCTCTTCGCCGGTGAATAAAATGAAGCGGATGGTGCGCTTGGGTTTGACGCCAGATTTCATCAAAGCGCGAGCAGCTTCCAGAACCGCCATCGAGCCAGTGCCGTTGTCCGTAGCGCCGGTGCCGAGGTCCCAGGAATCGAGATGAGCGCCGATGATGACGACTTCGTCGGGCTTTTCCGTGCCGGGAATTTCGGCAACGGTGTTGTAGACCTCGACTTCGTCTTTGCTGAAGGAGCCTTCGATTTTGATTTCCGCTTCAGTCGAGCCCGCGTCCACCAAGCGCCAGAGTTGGCGGAAACTTTCGCCGGTCGCATAGGCAGCCGCAAAGGCAGCGGGTTTATATTCGCGAGAAACGGTGGACATGTTCTCGAGGCCGTAGAGTTTTTCTGAGCCGAAGACAACGGCTCCCGGTTTTTCGTCGTTGAAGAACGCCATTTCCGCGCGGATGGTCTTCATGTAAGCGCGGAAATCGAAGGGCTTGTCGCTCTTCGGACGAGAGATGGGGATTGCGTCGTCGTTGAAGGGAGTGAGCAAAGGATTTTTTGGCGGCTCCATATCGCGCGGACGGCCAAGCAGCACGATTTTGCCTTTGAGCTTTCCCTTGTATTGCTGGAGTTGATCGGGAGTATCGATGGCGAGGCCGATAACTTCGGCGCGCAAGGTTCCCTTTGTCGCGGGTGACCACGCGGCGGCGGCAAGCGTCAGTTCGTGTTGAGCGGGCGAAATGATTTTGCCGGATGCTCCCGTGCCGGTACCGCGCGTCCAGCTGTGCGCGATTTTCCAGGGCTCTTGATGGACGTTTGACAGACCGAGCGCCTTGAATTGCTCAGCGGCCCATTCGTTTGCCTGCTTGAGTTGCGATGTGCCGGTCATGCGCGGGCCGATTCTGTCGGTCAGATGTGTAAGGTCCGCCTTGAGCTGCGGCTGATCGGTTTTCACCTGTTCGAGAATCTTTTTGTCGTTTTCCGAAATTGGATCGGGGATCGCCGCGGCGGCTTTGCGGGCTTCGGCGTCGGGTTGGTACGGAAGCGGACGGCGCGGCAGCATCTCCGGAAGCTGAGCGGTGTTGTACGCCCATGCGGCGAGGACTTGCGCGCCCTGATTAAGATCGTCCTTCCACACTTTGTCGAACGTGTCGGACTGGCTGTGATGCGTTTTGGTGTATTCGGCGCCGTCTTGAATACAGAAAAAGCCCGGGACCCCAGCGTCGTCGAAGGACGCATGATCCGTGCCAAATGCGCGGGTGATTGAAGGTTCGAGCAATTTCAGGTCGCCGAGTGGGGCGAGGACCTGGTCGACGATTTGACGGTCCTGATAATTATCATGGAGCCCGATGGTGAGAACTTTGCCGGTGCCGGTGTCGTGAACGAGTACGCCGGAAATTTTGTCGAGATCGTCTTTGTGAGATTCAACGTAGCGTTTGGAGCCGACCAGACCTTCTTCTTCGCCGCTGAAGAGAACGAAGCGGATGGTGCGCCTGGGTTTGAGATCGAGCTTTGCGAGGGCGCGGGCGGCTTCAAGCACGGCCGCACTGCCGGTGCCATTGTCGGTGGAACCGGTGCCCAAATCCCAGGAATCGAGATGGGCGCCGAGGATGACGACTTCATCGGGTTTTTCGGTGCCGTGGATTTCGGCGACCGTGTTGTAGACGTCCATCGGTCCGTCAACGATTGTGTTCGTCATTTCGATTTCGACTTCGACCGGGCCGTGCTGCAGCAAACGGAAGATCATGCGGTAGCCTTCGCCCGTGATGAAGGCGGTCGGAATCGGCCCGATGTCGAATTTTTCACCGCCGACGCCCGTCATGTTCAAGAGAGCGTGCGGCTTGTTGGAATCGCGTAGAACGGCCGCCACGCCTTCCTGTTTGAAGAATTCATTGCGTTCCCGCGCCGCCGCAGCAAAATTTGCAAAGGGCGACGGCGGAATCGGATCGCCT
>DATGIS010000014.1:0-39168 GCA_035295625.1 Candidatus Acidiferrum sp.
ACGGAGCTGGTGCGCGAGCGCGAAGGCCTGGACGAATCCATGAAGCGCCAACTCGATTTGACGCATCGCCAGGCGCGGCGCGCAGCGCGCATCGTGCAAAATCTTCTGGAATTTTCCCGTCCCACGCAAACTCCGAAAACATCGCTCGACATCAACAACATTCTCGAACGTACGTTGCAGCTTCACGAACATTCGCTGCGTCGCAATGCAATCGAAGTTTCGTTTCAGCCACATGAAGGTCTTCCACCCGTTGTTGGTGACCCCAGCCAATTGATCCAGGTGTTTTTGAATCTGGTCATCAACGCGGAGCAAGCGATTCGTGAAGTGCGAGAGAGCGGGCACATTCAAATCCGCGCGGCGAACGTCGGTCAAAGAATCGCGATCACCGTCCAAGATGACGGCGCGGGAATTGCTCCAGAAGTTGTTACGAAAATTTTCGATCCTTTCTACACGACCAAGCGTCCCGGCGGCGGCACGGGACTTGGTTTGAGTATTTGCGTGGCAATTTTGCGCGAACATGCTGGAACGATTGAAGCGCAGTCGCTTCCGGCAGGTGGGAGCGCATTCACCCTAACTTTACCGGTTGCCGCGGCTGCAGCGGAAGAAACGATTCCGGCGGCGCCAAGCGCGGACGCTGCGGATGCGAAAACTGCCGTTGCAAAACCGGAGACGATCGCAAAGCGCGTCCTGGTTTTGGACGACGAGGAAAGTATCCGGATGCTGCTCGAAGAAGGGCTCGGCGGTCACGGATTGCGCGTCGTGTGCGCGGCATCGGCCGACGAGGCGGTGCAGCTTGCAACGGCGGAAAGTTTTGATGCGCTGCTTTGCGATTTGAATTTGGG
Source organism: Candidatus Acidiferrum sp. (assembly GCA_035295625.1). Taxonomy (GTDB): domain Bacteria; phylum Acidobacteriota; class Terriglobia; order Acidiferrales; family UBA7541; genus Acidiferrum. Next base: position 843 of record DATGIS010000014.1, read on the forward strand.
TGGCGCGGCTTCGGGGCAGGACGCGGCGGCAAAAGTCGTTGCCGCTTGCGGTACGCACAAACCGGTCGTAATTTTCATGACGGGCGAACTTGCGTCGGGGCTGGAGCGGCGCGAAGGATTTGAAGGCAGCGCGTTTTTGCAGAAGCCGTTCCGCATTGCGGACGTGATTGGAATGTTGCGCGAAGCGCTCGACGCGGTTCCTTCCAGCAAGAAATAGCCCACCGGGCAATTTACTTTCGTAGCCGGCATTTATTTTGCGCCCACTTTGGCAGAGCCGGCGTCAATTCCGAAGTCCCACACATAGAGATTGATTCCATCGGGAAGAATTTCCGCGAGGACGTATTCGCCGGGCGGAAGTTGTTCGCCCAGCGTAAAACGAAAAACGTTTCCCGCGACTTCCCAACGCTGGAGAAGAATCGTGTTGCGGTTGTCGTCGATTTTTTCGCCGAACAAGGCTTTGATCTGTTCCACGAGGCGTTTGTTTCCCTTGACGGTGGCGCGCACCAATTCCACTTCGGGACCGGATTCGCCGGGGCGGCTGCTTTTTTGAATGGGCGAAGTGCGGTCGGGATCGGGAGGGGCTTCGCGCAAATAAAATTCGAGATGGGAAGGATCGAGGCGGACTTTGGCGCGGGAACCGGGGAGTTCGATATTGGTTTTGCTGGGAACGATGGGAATCGGCGACATGACCTGTTTCAAGAATTGTTTTTTGTCACGATGCGCTTCGAGTCCGGCTTGTTCGAGCAGCGTGACTTTTTTTCCTTCGACGGCGAACATGCCTTCGCCGGAAGGAAGAAAGACGCCGGAGCCGGTTTGAAGACTGGCGTCCACGTCGAGAGCCATGTCGACTTTGGAGACTTCTTCCTGTTGATGGAGCTTTTGAAGCTCGGCGGAATGTTGGGAAGCACTGGCGGCTTCCGCTTTTTGCGTGGCGGCCCAATCGATCATGGAGGCGGGAATTTCTTCCCAGTCCCCGCGCTCAAGACTGAAATAACGGACGCGATCGCCGTTGCGCGTGTATTCGCGGACGAGCTGGAAGTCGCCGTCCTTGAGAATCAATTTTTTGCCGTTGGGCGTGCCGCCGGGAAGGGCGGGGGCTGCGGCTTGCTGCGCGGGCGGCGGAGACGGGGCGGAGGTGTCGGGTCCGGGAGGAGCCTGCGCAGGGACGGCGCTGCACGCGACGAGACTGAGAACGGCTGCGATGGCGAGAGAGCGGAGGCGCATGGGAATTGAGCTAGTCATGAGATGCCGTGGAGCAGGGCCAGTTTGTCCGGCTTGCATGGGTCCAAGGATAGCGCTTTTCGCTGGGGGGTACACCCCGGGTGTTTTCGCAAAGAGTGCGGAAGCGATTGAAAAGAAGCGAGATGAGTTGCCGTGCACGGCAAAAGAGCGTGCCGCTCGGACACCCCTCGCAGAAATCGCTCGGGGCAAGAAAGAGCGAAGGAAAGAGCACCCCTCGTAGAAATCGCTCGGGGCAAGAAAGAGCGAAGGAAAGAGCACCCCGCACAGAAATCGGTCAAGGCAAGAAAGAGCGAACGTGAGGATGTTCGAGGGGGACCCCCCTCCCCCTGATTTTCGTAAGTATTCATTCCAGAGGGGTTAGGCGGAGGGTAGGGGGTGGGTACTGGGACCAGGCGCAAGGTTGCGCTCGTTGCATGGCTACGACGAGGGATCGAGATGGCGACAGTGGGCACGGCGCTGGTCCTTTCTCGATATTAGACTTCAACTTCGGGCCCCGATATCAAATTCGGTAGCAGGCGCGTCCGCGGAGTTTTGCGAGCGCTGAGTTTGGGAACAGCTTACGAGAAATGGACAAAAAAAAACGACTGGCCTGAATGATGGATTTCGTACGGCTGTACTTTTTGTGATTTTCGTTCGAACGACTATGAGAAGTTTGCGCGCTAAGAATTTAGGGGAACGGAAGTAAAAGAAAAGTCAGATTCAAGACCTAGGTTCCCTAAACCGGAATCTGGGGCACCCGGCTATTTCCCTTTGGAGTGTGAAGAACGATTTTCTTTGCGTATGGCACGATTTTTCTGCATGGTCCAGCGAGTCTGTAGCTCCGTTGATTGTGAGGGCAGTCCAGCAACAGCGCTCACGCTAGCTTCCGTGAGACTTGGCGGATTGAAGTTTCAAAATTCTATTGATGCATTTATCCACATTCTCCCGAACAAATTCAATTTCATAAGCATTGCCACGCGGGTCAACATATTCATGGCCTTTGACATTGGAGGCCAGCTTCTTTGCGACCTGATATTCGCGAAGGGCGTCGGCGGCGTGTCCCTCTCGGTCTAGAAGCGCCGCAAATTCAAAGTGTCCGAGTGGATTCTCAGCATCTTTTTCAAGCGCACTCAGCAGGACGTCGCGCTCCTCAACCGCCATCTTCTTTCGCTTGTACAAAGCATAGAGGGCGTAGTCATGCATCGCATTCGTAGAGTCCAGCGAGGCCGCCAACTTCAGCTCCTTCACGGCGTTGTCGAAATCGCCCAACGCATCGTATGCAACACCCGCCTGATTGTGCCAGAAAGCTGATTGCGGATTCTTTTCAATACCAGTTTGAGCCTTCGCGAGCTGTGCGTTCCAGTCCACCTTCGTCGTGTGGCGCTGTGCCCAAACCATTGACCAATGCCCTGCCTCAAGCAGGCCAAAAGCGATGATAATCACGATAAAAATCTTTCTTAGCATGCGGGTGCCTCCCAGGGAGTTCGGGGACAGTCCCCGCCGACCCAGTCCCTGTGTTTCATGATCCAAATTCACCGTTCAACCAGGCCAGGTGTCGCGCCGAATACCAGCGGAGAGGCTCCTCCACTCGCCGGAGTTTTTTCATTGCGCGACGGTGTGGACCGTTCGGCCGACTATAGAACAACGGCCGACCTGTAACAAGAAAACGCAGAGGGAGAAGTCATCTCCGTGACGCACATTGAGTGGGATACGGAGAAGAGCCAACCCCTTGGAAACGGCGCATGGGTTGGCCACTCAACGCGAGGAATGTTTCAGTTGCCGGCTCGCTCGGATCGGGTGCTCCACCCGCCCGAGCTACGACTTTACGTGGGAGTCGAGGAATTCCAAAACGTCGGATTCCCAGAGGGGAATGTTGTAGAAGAGGAAGTTGTGGCCATCGGAAGGAGTTTGGCCGATTGCAGGATAAAGTTTGAGGACGTTGGGTTTGTGGAGGCGGTCGAGTTCGGCGGCGAGGGTTTTGCCGGGAGTGGTGTCGTAATCGTTGGCGGGATGGATGATCATGATGGGCACGGCAGTGCGGCGAACCGCGGCAAGAAGGGAATCTCGGAACTCGGCGGAGCGCCGCCAAGAATTGGCGGCTGGACCGAAGGCGACTGCGGCGCGGATAGAGGAGTCACCGCCAGCCATCAGGAGCGTAAGCTGGCCGCCAAAAGAATGACCGACGACGGCGATCCGACGCGGGTCCACCAAGGGAAGATTCTTGAGGAATGAGAGAGCGGCAGTGGCGTCTTGGAGATGGTCGGTGGTCGTGAGGACATACTGCAAGTGAATGCGAGCTTCTTCGCCGTGAGCAGCGGCTTCGCGGTCGAGAAGATCTCCGATGAAAGTACCTTGATCGGCGGATAGACCTTCTCCGCGGCGGAATGGAAACAGAACAACGTAACCGTGTTTGGCGAAGATGGGACCGAGGATTTGGGCAGCCGCAGTGATCGTAAGATCGCGCGTGTGCTGCTGGGAAGTGAAGCTGCGACCGCAATTAAAAAGAACGGCGGGGAAGGGGCCCTTGCCGTCTGGTTTCCAGAGATAGGCCTTGAGGCGGAGGTTGCCGCTAGAGAATTCAACGGTGTCGGGTGGAATGGATTGGGCGGATTGGCAAAGCGCAGCTGTGCCGGAAACGAGTAATGCGAGGAACGAAAACCAGAGTTTTTTCATCGCGCCACGGTGTGGACCGTTCGGCCGACTATAGAACAACGGCCGACATGTAACAAGGAAACACAGAGGGAGAAGTCATCTCCGTGACGCAGATTGAGTGGGATACGGAGAAGAGCCAACCCTTTGCAAGCGGCGCAAAGGGTTGGCAACTCAACGCGATGATTGCTTTAGTTTCCGCCCAGATCGGGTCTTCCACCCGCCTTAGCCGCATCTCGCGCGAGGCGATCGTCAAAACTTCAACTTCTTATTTCGCCTTCGCTATTTCCGCAATTACTGCGGCAACTTTGTCGAAGATCTCATTCCAGCCCTCGAGTTGACCGCTGTTTTTCGCCTCTTCCATGGTTTCATTTCCAATCATGGTGAGTTTCGTCTGGCCGTTTCCAAAATCCTCAAAAATAACGACGTCGCGGGCACCGTCGATGGCCTCATGTTCCATTCCATATTGCGCAGGATCAACCTTGTTTCCGTTCGCGTCGGCAAAGTACAGGGAGTAAACGATCTTCTCGTGCGGAACAATTTCGTGGTATTCCCCGCCATTCCAGCCCTCTTGCCCATCCGGCGATCTCATGCAGCAGAGAAATTTTCCTCCTACGCGAAAATCAATTTTGCAAACAGGCGCAGTGAAACCCTTGGGCCCCCACCACTGCATCACATATTTCGGGTTTGTCCACGCCTCCCAAACCAATGCGCGCGGGGCATCAAAAATTCTAGTGATAACCATCCGCTCTTTCTCGTTAACCGCGTTTTTTGTCATCTCTGACCTCCGCTTTTTTCTTTTTTCATTTGCTGCAAAACCACATCCAACTTATCGAAACTCTCTTCCCAGAATCGGCGATAGCGAATCGCCCAGTCACTGACTGTCTTTATCGCCTCTGGCCTAAGCGTGCACACGCTCTCTCTTCCACGCTTCGTCTTGATGACAATCCGCGCCCGCACGAGGTAGGCAATATGTTTTGAAATCATCTGCTGCGAGAGTGCAAACGGTTCCGTCAATCGATGCACCGAGGCGGGCCCATGGGAGAGGCGTTCGATCATGGCCCGGCGGGTTGGATCGGACAGAGCGGCAAATGTTGTGTCGAGCCTATCCACAACCATATGGTAGTGGATTCATTCGCCGATGTCAAGTGTGAATTTTAGAGTTGCCGATTTTTGCGCGATCGTACGAAGGGATGGGCACTGACAAGTTGGCTTGCCAGAGCAGCGTAGAATCAAAGGATGGCGCGCAAAAGAGGGATTCGGCGGAAGACGATCGCACTTAACGCGAACGACGCCACCGAAGCGATTAAGGTGAGAACGACAAATTTGAGGAGCGAGGGGAGAACAAGTGGGTGAAGCAAGCGCGCTCCGAGAATCAAGATGGGAGGATGGAAGACGTAGACGCTAAAGGCGTTGGCGGAGAGGAATCGCGCGACGGGTCCCTGGGAATTGAACTTGTTGCGAAAAATTGCCAACAGCGCGTAGGACGTGGCAACACAGCTGGAGGATTCCCAGAATGAAAAGGCAGCGTTCTGCCAGTGCCATCCGGAATAGAAAACACTCCCATTTTGAGCGAAAGCGCCGAATTTCAGTAGGAGGAACCACGCAGCTAGTCCAACCGTTAAGGCGGCGAGCAACGAGTAGACTCCGGAAGCGAGGCGAAGGTTCTGGAGCCACCGAGTCCGCGCGGCGATGACTCCGGCGCTGAAAAGCAGGATGTATTGCGGGAAATCACCGATGTGCATATTCAAAAGCGACCAACCGGGCGGCAGCGGCAGGCGAGAAAAAAAAGTAAATGCAGCGAGAACGAGAGCAAAGCCCGCCAACAGCGGAGCCTTGAGTGAGCTCTCGTTGTTGCCGGCGACTTCCGGACGAGGCCGCAGGACGCGCCACGCCGCGTAAAATGCCGAGAAAATCAGCAGTGCCAGGCAGAACCACAATGGGCCATTCTCCTGGAGAAACTCGCCGTTGCGGATATGTTTGATCCATTCGTGGGGAAAAGAAGTTGGCTCGGTCGAATTCCAGGAATGCGAGAGAAAATATTCCGTGATTGGGCCAAGAAGGAACATGTAAAACAAGACCGGCAATCCCAGACGGAAGGCGCGATCGCGAAGAAACTGCGCTGGACCCTTTTTACGGAAGGACGCGGGAACGAAGAAGCCGGCGGCAAAAAATAGCAGTCCCATGAAGAAAGATTGCAAGTACATCTGCCAAGCCGCGAAAGCGATCACCGAAGCGAGCGACATTGGCTTCCGATCCACATAGTACCAATTTCCAAAAGGACTGTAGGTGTCAGCGGAATGCATGCTGATGACGAGGAGAATCATGATCCATCGCAAGTTATCGATGAAAAGAAGGCGTTCGGCGCCGGTCGCTGGCAGGGGAGGGCGTTCCTCCACGCGCACATCTCGTGCCGAGGTTTGAAGGTTCAAGGTCGCATTCCCTGCACGAGAAGCAAGAGCTGAACGAAACCGCTATTCGTAGACGGTGCCGGGTTCGCCGCCGATGCCGGCTACGGCAAGAAGACGGCGTAGGGCGGGTTCGCCTCCGGCGCCGCGCTGTTCGTCGGAGATGTTGCCGTCTTTATCGATGACGACGTAGATGGGGTAGACGGTGGCTTCATACATGGCAGCGAGATTGGTGTCTTCCATGAGGACGATGCGGCAGCCGCGAGGGTGCGATTCGAGGTATTTTTTGACAAGTTTTTTGGGTTCGCCGACGTTGATTGCCAGAACGATGAGGCCTTTGTCGCGGTATTCCTTGTCGAGCTTGTCGACGTAGTCGGCTTCGGCGATGCAGAATTTGCACCAGGTGGTCCAGAATTCGAGCAAGACAACTTTGCCCTTGATGCTGGCGTTGTTGAATTTTTCGCCGGAGGTGGTGACGGCGTTGAAGCGAGGAGCAGGTTCATTGGCGGCGGTGGCGGAAAAGAGCAGGGTTGCAGAAAGAAGAAGGGAAAAGGCCAAGAGGCGACCGGGTTTGAGGGCGGTAACCACGAGGGGAATGTAGCACAAAGACAGCTCGGTCGTCACCGGGCAGGCGGGCGAGCAACAAAAAGGCTCTCACCGAAGTGAGAGCCTTAGGAAAAACCAAGATTGAGGGCCGAGCAGCGCGCCTGTGCGAGCGGGAGAACCGTTAGTGGGTGCACTTGGGGAAGAGAGTGACCAGCACCATGAGATCGGACAGGGTAAAGAGCCAATTATCGGCTTTGCCGGCGGCTTCGGCGGCGCGGGCGATAAAGCCAAGATGACGCGTCTTGGCAAACTTGTGAATGTGCTCGACGCAGATGCCAGTGAGGGTGGCAACTTCCGAATCGGTGAAGATCTTCTGGCTCGATTTAACCGTGACCATGGCCTTGCTCCTAGACCGCCGACTTTGCTGCTTCTTTCGGCCCTACTTCCTACTACGTTAGAACCCGAAAGCCGGTTCAAAGTTCCGTCTGCTTTTTCCTTGCTCTTACGATGCTAAGTGCAGGGTAAAAGATGCTAATTCTCCCTGCAATAGTCGTTCCGTTCTGTAAGGGAAGAAACGTGAGGGCTAGTACTTTTCTGGGAGGGCGGAAAAAGCCCCGATTTCACTGGGGATTTTGGTGTTTTTGCGTCTGGTACTTTTCGGAGCAACCTTTCACGAGGCAGTAAGAAATATCCTAGATTTGTGAAGGAGTTACGCGATTTGGAAGAAGTGTGGCCATTTCGTGAACTTGTTTGGAGTGGCGAATCTGGTGGCGAGCGATTAAGTCGAGCCAATTGTAGATGGTGAACATGCCGAGAAACGGGTGCGGAAAGCGGTAGGCTGCGAGATTTCGGGATTTTGTTTCGTCAAGAAACGCGAGTGTTCGATCACGAACAGCGCGGAGGTCGCCGAGTTGAGCGTCTTTTTCGGCGAGGAGTGTGGGATCAACGGGAAGAGGCGAGCGGAGGCGGCGCACGCGATATTCGACGAGGAAGAGCGGAAGGCGGAAGCGTTTTGTGAATGGAATATGACGCGGCTCGTGCTTGAGGATGCGTTCGGCGTTGACGATGATGCTGGATTCAACCTGGCAGAGATGGGCAGTGATTTCCGAGGCGGACCAGGAGGAGTCGGAGGCGCGAGTTTGCCAGTTTGCGAAAGGGATCGAGTCGGCAGCGGTGAGAAAGCGAGATTGGGCGTTGAGGAGTTTGGAGCGGATGGCGTCGAGATTGGGCATACAGAGCTAATCCGAAAAGGCCGAAATCTTAGCTTACACCGATGGGCACGATATATCGTGCCCCTACTTTATTTAGAGGGAGGCGCCGCCGGCCTGCTCGAAGGCATGGGCGAGTTGGAGGACGCGGGCTTCGCCGAAGGCGGGGCCGAAGATTTGGAGACCGACGGGGAGATTTTCGCCGGGCGTTTTGCCACAGGGGACGGAGATGCCGGGAACTCCTGCGAGGGAACCAGTGACGGTGTAGATGTCGGCGAGATACATCTGGAGTGGGTCGTTGGTCTTTTCGCCGAGTTTGAAAGCGGGAATGGGCGAAGTGGGGGTGACGATGGCGTCGACTTTGGTGAAGGCGTCGCGGAAATCCTGGGCGATGAGTGCGCGGACCTTTTGGCCTTTGAGGTAGTAGGCGTCGTAATAGCCGGCGGAGAGGACGTAGGTACCGAGGACGATGCGGCGTTTCACTTCGGGACCGAAACCGGCGCCGCGCGTTTTGCGATACATGCCGAGGAGGGTGGGGTCGTCGGCGCGGAGGCCGTAGCGGACGCCGTCGTAGCGGGCGAGGTTGGAGCTGGCTTCGGCGGTGGCGATGATGTAATAGGCGGCGATGGCGTAGTCGGTGTGGGGCATGCGGATGTCGACGAGCTCGCAGCCGAGGGATTTGAGAAGGGCGATGCCTGCTTCGACTTTTTGGCGGACGCCGGAGTGCATGCCTTCGGCGAAATAGTCCATGGGGATGCCGATGCGGAGGCTTTTGACCGGCTTGGCGGCTTCGGTGGCATAGTCGGGCACGGGCGCAGTGGTGGAAGTGGAATCGCGCGGGTCGCGGCCGGCAATGGTTTGCAGAATTGTGGCTACGTCTTTCACATTGGTGGCGAAGGGGCCGATGCGGTCGAGGGACGAGGCGAAGGCGATGAGGCCGTAGCGGGAGACGCGGCCGTAGCTGCCCATCATTGCGGGAATGCCGCAGAGGGCGCCGGGCTGGCGAATGGAGCCGCCTGTGTCTGTGCCGAGAGAGGCGACGGCGAGGCCTGCGGCGACGACAGCTGCGGAACCACCGCTGGAGCCGCCGGGGACGCGGTCTGGGGCGACGGGACTTTTGACGGGTCCGTAGGCGGAGTTTTCGTTGGAGCTGCCCATGGCGAATTCGTCGCAATTGGTTTTGCCGAGGAGGACGGCGCCGGCAGATTCGAGACGTTCGACGGCTGTGGCGTCATAGGCGGGGAAATGATTATCGAGAATTTTGGAGCCGCACGTGGTGCGGATGCCGCGGGTCGAGAGGACGTCTTTTATGGCGACGGGAACGCCGGCGAGCGGAGGGAGCGGTTTGTTTGCGGCGATGAGGGCGTCGATTTTATCGGCCTGGGCATAGGCGCGCTCGGGGGAAAGAGTTAGGTAGGCGTTTAGTGTGGGGTTTTGCGCGTCGATGCGGGTGAAGAAATCGGTGGCGAGTTCGCGCGCGGAGAGTTTCTTGGCGGCGAGGGCGTCGCGTACAGAGGAGATTGTCCACGAATCAGACATTTACGACCTTTCTTACACAGCAAGGCACGATATATCGTGCCCCTACTCCTTAAGTCATTACATGCTGCCCAAAACGGCCCGCTTCAGAAAGCGGCCCCTACAAATTCAAAACCCAGAGACGCCGGCAAGATGCCGGCGGTACAAAATGTTGGCCCTCAGCGCTCAATCACTTTCGGGACGCGGAAAAACGGCGGCTCGGGATCGGGCGCGTGCTTTAGGACGTCGGCGGCGACGGTGCTGCGGACGTGGATGTCTTCGCGAAGGGTGGCGTCGGCGGTTTGGTCGTCGGTGAGGACTTGGGTCATGGGCGCGACGTTCGAGGTGTCGAGTTCGTTGAGTTTGCCGATGTATTCTAGGATTTCGTCAATTTGGGCGCGATAGGTTTCGAGCTCGGACTCGGAGAGTTCGAGATAGGCGAGGTCGGCGACGCGGAGGACGTCTTCACGGGTGATTTTCATGGGTTGTGCCGAACTAGGTGCGATTCGGAATTGAAGATTTTAGCACAGCAACGGAGGTTGCCTAACCGAACAGAGTTCTCAACAACTCCTCGCGGGTCATTTCGAGATGGTTCGATACGTCGCTGAGAATTTGAGAAAAAGTACCGACGCGAAGCGGGTCGTGGACCGGAATCGTGATGTGATGCTCCATACCTTTGACGTTTGAGGTGAGGCGCATGTGACTGCCGGACTGGCGGGTGATCGTGTAGCCGAACTTTGAGAGAGCGCGAGCGAGTTCGTGACCGGAAACGTCACGAGGGAGCTTCAAGCGGAGATGACCTCATCCTTGACGAAGTGCAATCGGATGACTGAAGGCTTTTGCGCGGCGTCGAAATGGCAGGAAACCGCGTCGCGAATCATCGTCTTCAATTCTTCGAGACAGTTTGCTTGCGTGAAAATCGAGTGGTCTAACGCGCGAGCTTCGTAGCCGCCTTCGGGCGATTCCTGAACGGAGAAGATGATTTCGCTCTTAGACATGCTGAACAGACTACACCTTTTCGTCTTACAAACACAGACTGTGAGTTCCGAGTTCGGACTCGGAGAGTTCGAGATAGGCGAGATCGGCGACGCGGAGCACGTCTTCGCGGGTGATTTTCATCCCCAAGATTTTAGCACACGCGTTTTCTAGGTGACTGGTGCTTGCCGGGGTTAAGACTTGGGCGGGAAGTTTTTCAGGCGAGCTTCGTTCGTAAAGACCAGCATGGACACCTTGTCGTCAACGCCGCCCCATGCTAGATCCCAGTCTTTATCCCAGGCAACTCTATGGAAGGATTTCCCCGGTTTCGATGCATTGCCCCGGGAAAGCTGTTGAAGCTTCTGGTCGGATTGTCCGAGATGGATTTCTCCGACGGCGACATTTGGGAATTCTCCGAGCACTGGACTCGAGATAACTAGGCCGGCCGGACGCGCATCGGGCAGAATGTCCTGGTTCGAAGGCGTCAAGAAACTAGCCCAAATCGCACAGCGCTCCTTACCGCAGACCCACCCTAGCCGAGTCGTATTGAAATCTCCTGCCAATTTCCGAGCGGGCGTCTTGAGTTGCTGCTCCAACGTTGCGAGGGTCAATGTTGAAGGATTGAGGTCGATGTTGCCTAGAGCAGCCATCTGCTTCGTTTGTTCTTGTTCGTCCGAGAGAAACGGCTCCAACTCTCTCAGAGTCGCCCGCCTAATTCGCCAATTCTCGAACCGAAGGAAAGCCGGAATTGCGACCGCAATTCCGAGTACGAGTGCAGCGTACAAGAAGATTCTTTTTTTCATGGTTCAGAAGCCACCTGCATCTATCGAGAGTCTGCGGAAATCGATACCGTCTTGCGAGGGTATTTGGTGGAGATGTAGTTGTCGACGAGGGATTTGAAGGCGACGGCGAGTTCGTCGTAGGTGCCTTCGAGGGTTAAGTCTTTTTTGCCGTCGATGTAAACGGGGCAGCGGGGGGCTTCGCCGGTGCCGGGGAGGCTGATGCCGATGTTGGCGGCTTTGGATTCGCCGGGGCCGTTGACGATGCAGCCCATAACGGCGAGGGTCATGGTTTCGACGCCGTCGTATTGCGTTTTCCAGGTGGGCATCATTTCGCGGATGTAGGCCTGGGTACGTTCGGCGAGTTCCTGGAACGTAGTGCTGGTGGTGCGGCCGCAGCCGGGGCAAGCGGTGACGCTGGGAGAAAAGGAACGCAAGCCGAGCGCTTGGAGGACTTCGCAGCAGGCGTATACCTCTTCGCGGCGATCGCCGCCGGGGCGCGGCGTGAGCGAAATGCGAATGGTGTCGCCAATTCCGTCATAGAGAAGAATGCCGAGCGATGCGGCGGACCAGATCTGGCCTTTCATGCCCATGCCGGCTTCGGTGAGGCCGAGATGCAAGGGCTGCTCGGTTTTGCTGCTGAGATCGCGATAGACGGTGATGAGGTCGCGCGGGCGGGAAGTCTTGCAGGAAATAATAATTTGATCGTGGCGCAGGCCGGATTCTAGCGCCAGCTCCGTGGATTGTAGAGCGGAGAGGACCATGCACTCATTGATGATGTCTTCGGATTCTTTGCCGAGGTTTTTGTCGGTGTTTTCCTGCATTTTGGCCATGACGAGCTCTTGATTCAAAGAGCCGCCGTTGACGCCGATGCGGACCGGCTTTCCATTGTCCACAGCGATTTTGCAGATAGTCGAAAATTGTTCGTCGCGACGCTGGCCTGCGCCGACGTTGCCGGGATTGATGCGGTATTTGTCGAGCGATTTGGCGCAGTCTGGATATTTTGTGAGAAGAACGTGGCCGTTGTAATGGAAGTCTCCGATGATGGGGACGTTGCAGCCCGCGGCGAGCAGGCGCTTTTTGATTTCGGGAACGGCGGCTGCCGCTTCGGGGACGTTGACGGTCCAGCGAACGATTTCGGAGCCGGCTTCGGCGAGATCGAGAGTCTGTTTGAGCGTGGATTCGACGTCGGCGGTGTCCGTGTTGGTCATGGACTGGACGACGATGGGCGCGCCGCCGCCGACCTGGACGTGGCCGACTTTTACGCCGTAGGTTTTACGGCGCGGATGACGCGAGCCGGCGGCGTCGAAGCCTGCGATTTGGGTGAGTGTGGACATCCTTATAAGTTTAACAAAAATGGCGCAGCGGAGTACGAGTCACGGTTGAAGGCCGTGCGCAAGCTGGCGGGCGTATTCGGCGGCGTCGAAGTGGCCGAGAGAGTCTTCGATGAGGCCGTCGGGGCCAAATTTCCATTCTTCGCAGCCACTGATGCGGACTTTTTTGCCGGTGCCGCCGGTGCCGGTGTTGGTGCCTTCTAGCGTCCAGTGATATTCAACACGCGGGCCGCGCGGGATCACATCGTTCATGGAAACTTTCATGTCCGGGAAAGCGGTCATGAAGCTGCGTGCGGCTTCGGCGATGCCGGCTCGGCCGAAGGATGGCGCGGAGTCGTTAATTTTGAGCGAACCGCTGGGAGAGAAAAACGCTGCGACGGCTTCGGGATTTTGGCTGCACCAGGCAGCCGTGTAGCGCGTCGCAAAATCCCGAAGCTTCGCAAGGTCAAGGGGCATGCGTCAGGACTGCGCGGTCGGATCAGCTCCGGTGAGCAGGCCGCCATCGATGGCGATGAATTGGCCGGTCGTGAAGGAAGATCTGTCGGAGCAGAGCCAGAGAACGGCTTCGGCGACTTCGACCGGTTTGCCGAAGCGACCGAGCGGATGCTGAGCGAGTACAGCTTTGCTGACAGCGGGATCGGCGAAGGCGCGATCGGCCATGGGAGTTTCGATGACAGCCGGGCAAACGGCGTTGACGCGAATTTTTGCGGCGGCGTATTCGAGAGCGGCCGATTTCGTGAGACCGAGGACGCCGTGCTTGCTAGCGACGTAAACGCCGGCCCCGGCAAAGCCTTTCACGCCTGCGACAGAAGACATGTTGACGATGGCGCCGCCGCTGCCTTGCTTAAGCATTTGCTGAATTTCGTATTTGAGGCAGAGCCAGACGCCTTTGAGATTGATGTTGTGCACGTAGTCCCAGTTTTCTTCGGTTTGCTCGACGAGCGGAACCCAACCGCCTTCCACGCCCGCATTGTTGAAGGCGATGTCGAGGCGGCCGAATTTTTCGACGGTTTTCTGAACCATTGCCTGCACATCGGAAGTTTTGGAAACGTCGGACTTGAGAAAGAGGCCGTCGCCGCCTGCGGCGCGGACGAGCCCGAGCGTTTCATTGCCTTCGGCTTCGCGGCGGCCGGTGAACACCACTTTTGCGCCGTGCCTGGCGAAAAAAACCGCGGTGTCGCGGCCGATACCGGTGGTTCCACCAGTGATGAGAGCTACCTTGTTTTCCAGATCTTTCGTCATGCGTTTTCCTGTCTTATGAAGTTTGAAGTGCGAACTTTAACAGCAAGCGCCGCTGCGATGCACAGCAATTCGATGCAGCCGGCGCAAAAATTTGTACAGCAGGGCCGCGCCTCGCGGAGTAGCTATGCGGAACGGCGCGCCAAACGCGGAAGAAGCGGGAGATTGGGCGGGATGCCGAGGTGCTTGGTGCCCCATCCGCACATTTCTTCCATGAGGGGAACGAGGTCGCGGCCGGCTTTTGTAAGCGAGTATGTCACTTTAGGCGGCGAATCGTGCGTGGCTTTACGGACAATGACGCCGTCTTGTTCGAGTTCGCGGAGCTGGGCGGTAAGAACTTTTTCGGTGACGCCCGGAAGCAGATCGCGGAGTTCAGCGAAGCGCTGTGGTTTGAAAGAGAGATACCACAACGCGAGGACTTTCCACTTGCCGGCCATGACGTTTAACGTGGCTTTAATGGGGCAGCCGTAGTGTTGTTTCACAGTGACTCCATACTCGAGAGAAAGAGCTTACAAATTTGTGCGTACTTCCGCGCGTGAAGCCATTTTTATAGCATGAGAACGGCGTTTGGGGCCGCACGATCGGTAACGAGTCCGACCAGCCAAGAAGTGCCTGCCCAGGAGAAAAAGATGATTTTGATTACCGGAGCAAGTGGAAGTGTGGGCAGGGAAGTTCTGCGCGAAATGCAAAAGACGGGCGAAGCGGTTTGCGCGATGTACCGGTCGAAAGAAGACGAGGGAAAGGCGCCAGCCGGAGTGAAGACGGTGATCGCAGATTTCAGCGACACCGCGAGCTTGTTGAAGGCGCTGCAGGGAGTGGAGCGAGTTTATTTGGTGTGTTCGCCGATTCAGGAGCTGGTGGAGCTTGAGGGAAATGCGATTGACGCTTGCAAGAGGGCGGGCGTGAGGACGATTGTGCTGAACTCTGCGCTGGGTGCGGGCGACTACGACAAGTCGTTCCCGAGCTGGCATCGAAAAGTGGAAGACAAGCTGAAGGCGAGCGGAATGGCCTGGACAATCCTGCGGCCGAATGGATTCATGCAGAACACAATTACGTATTTGGCGCCGAGTATTCGCGCGCAAGGCGTGTTTTACGACGCGATGAGCGGCGCGAAAACGAGCTACATCGATGTGCGCGACGTAGCGGCAGTAGCAGCGAAGGCGCTCACGAGCGCTGGCCACGATGGAAAGACCTACGAATTGAACGGCCCCGAAGCGATAACGCAAGACGATTTGGCGAAGCGAATTGCGGCGAAGGCCGGCCGAGACGTGAAACACGTGAACATCCCGCGGGAAGCGCACCAGAAAGCGATGCTGGATTTGGGCATGCCGGAGTGGCAGGTGAAGGCGCTGATCGAACTGCAGGATTACTACGTGAGCGGCAGAGCGGCGGCGGTTGACGGCGTTGTCGCAAAGTTGTTGGGACGTCCCGAGCGAACGATAGACGCATTTTTGACAGAAAATGCCGCAGAGTTTCGCGCCTAGAGAACACGGCTGAGGGGAAAACTATGGATAGCAAGAATCAGAAAACGGGAATGACGCGCGAAGAGATGAAGCAATTCATCCGCAACCATTTCGAAGAGTTTGTGAATCGGCAAAATCTGGGAATCGCCGATGTGAATTTTGCGCCGGGATTTGTGGATCATGGCGCCGACGTGCCGCCAGGAACTGCGCCCGGGCCGGCGGGAGCAAAGCAGTATGTCGGCGGCGCGTATAAACGCTTTCCGGATATTCACGTCACGATCGAAGATTTAATCGCCGAAGACGACAAGGTCGTCGTGCGGAATCACTGGACGGGAACTGACTCGAAGAGCGGCCAAAAGATTCAGTTTCGCGGAATTGTAATTTGGCGAATTGCCAACCGGCAAATTCACGAACGTTGGGCGTACTTGGAGCCGCCGCACGCAGCCTGAGGTTGGCGCAAACCCGAAGCGAAGAGCGGCTGAGTTCAGACCCGTTCGATCAAGCTCAAGGCAACAAGCCAGCGGTTACATCTGCTAGGTGCGGTTTGTCTTTTCTTCCATCGATACAGCCAAATTGGAGAGTGATTCCAACTCTGCCCGAAGCGCCTTCCAGTGTTCGTCGCCAATCCGGTCAATGAATTTTTGTTGAATTTCACGCCACAAAGGGACGGCGCGGGCGAGAGCTTTTTCGCCCTCAGCCGTCAAATTCACAAAGCGTTGCCGCATGGCCGCACGGGGTGAAATCGTTACCAAGCCTTGTTTCCTAAGCAGAGTCAGGTTTCGGGTAAGCGTTGTCGCGTCCATGACAAGGGTTTCCGAAATCTTGCCGATGGAAACCGGTTGGGCCTTGGCGACTGCGGTCAGAATGGTGAATTGAGTGGAGCGAATGCCGGAGCCGTGCAAGGCGTGATCGAAGAGCGCTGTCATGGCACGCGCAGCGCGGCGAAAGTTGAAGGAGGCACAGTAGCCAGTGCCAGTGAGATCAAAGTCGGAAAAGGAATCGGGCATAAATCTCTTGACTTGTATCTACATCTCAAGATATAAGACTTCCCAATCGAACGCAAGGGCGTCTTCCCTACCTGTGGAGAAGCAATCGCCTTCCTTGGTTCCAACGCGAGTGTGTCTGCATTCCTTGGCAGGTGGACGCACATGAGCACAGAAATGATCGGCATGCAGTCTCTGGCGGCGAGGCCGTTACCTGAACCCAGTGTTTTGGCGGGCTCGAGGTATCTGGGATTTGGCAGCTTTACGGTCGATTTGAAGCGCGAAGAGTTGTTCAAGGATGGAGCGCGAATCAAGCTGCCTGGGAAGGTTTATCACACACTCGTGGCGCTGTTGGAGCGGCCGGGCGAAGTGGTGAGCCGCGAGGATTTAAGGCTGAAGCTCTGGCCTGAGGGAACGCACGTCAACTATGACGCGAACGTTAACACGACCGTGAATAAGCTGCGGCTGGCGTTGGGCGATTCGCCGGATCAGCCGGTGTACGTCGAAACCATTCCGCGGCAGGGCTACAGCTTCATTGGCAGGGTGTCACCAGTTGCCGTGGATGCAGCTCCGCATAAGGAAGCGGTCGCGCGGCCCTGCACGGAGCCAGCCGCCATGGCAATCAACCCTTCGACGGACGCGACTGGCATGTCCATGCCGAAGTCCACGAAATGGTTTGTGGCGGGTGTGGCCGCGCTTGTGTTTGCGGGGATGTTGTTTGGCGCGGCAGCCGTGATGTATTTCCATCGAATCGGATAGATTCGAACGAATCCCTAATTAGATTTGCATGCCCCGCTCGATGTGCGGTTGCTGCGCTTCTAAACTCAGGTTCCAGTTCTCAATCCACAATACTGCTGAACGAAAACTGTCCTTTTGGTCAGGTGGCGACGAATTCCCGCGGAGCTATGCTTCTTCACGGCGATTGGACAGTCGCGCCGCAGGCAGGCGATAGAGTGTTTGCGTGTGAATCATGCCCCTGCGAATGCGTAAGACGCGAAGGGCGGGGCTTCATGTTTGGACGGAGATTGTTTGCAGGTGGCCGGCAACTTCAGAGTAGCTCCGCGCGAAAAGCGTTCGCGACGTTAACGCTCAATGTAGCGGTCCTCAGCTTGCTGGCTGGATGCGGTGGCGGTTCAACGGGCACGATCGCTCCTCCACCTCAACAGACGCAGACTCCTTCTATCACGAGTTTTTCGCCGACGAGCGGTTCGGTGGGAACTTCCGTAACTCTAACTGGAACTAATTTCGCTGGCGCGACTTCCGTTTCCGTCGGAGGCGCCGCCAGCACGTTTTCGGTGGTCAGCGCGACAAGCGTGATGTTGACGGTTCCCGCGAGCGCGGTGACGGGAAAAATTGTTGTCGTTACACCACAAGGATCGGCAACTTCGACTGGAAGTTTTACGGTGAACGTTGCCGCGCCAACGATCACTGCGGTTTCTCCGACGAGCGGGCAAGTGGGAACCAGCGTTTCGATTACAGGGACGAATTTTACCGGCGCAACAAACGTGAAGTTTAACGGGACGGCCGCGACTTTTTCCATTAGCGATGCGAGCCATATTTCGACCTCTGTGCCGGCTGGTGCCACGACGGGACCGATTTCTGTAGTGACGCCGGGTGGAACGGCGACTTCTTCGGGCTCGTTTACCGTGACGACTTCCTCGAGCAGTCTCGATCTGACGATCGACGGGCTGTACATCACACAATCAACGCAAAATTATCCGGCGCATGACGTTGGGTTGATTGCAGGACGAAGCGCATGGGTGCGCGTGTTTGTGTTGGCCAATCAGGCAAATACGGCGGCGCCGCAAGTGAAGGTGAGCTTCGTCAACGGCGGGACCACGAATACGCTGACGATCAACGCGCCGGGGAGCTCTGTGCCAACGACGGTGGATACGTCGAATCCGAATGCGTCGTGGAACATGGCAGTGCCCTCAGCGTGGATTACGCCGGGAACGACGGTGAGCGCGGACGTGGACCCGACGAACCAGATTGCTGAGTCAAATAAGAGCAACAATCATTTTTCGTACGGCGCGCTGGCGATGGCGTCGGTCCATCCATGGAAGATCACGCTGATTCCGATTCACACGACGGACGGTCGAACCGGAACCGTGGAAAACTCCAGCAGGACGAAGACGGATTTAGTAGATCCGGCGAAACGGCTCTACCCGGTGCCGGATGCGGTCGATGTTGTTGTGGGCGCGACGTTCAATTCGTCCACGACGGGAAGTTCGCCGCTGCTCACGAGCAGCGGGACGAATTGGGACAAGGTGTTGAGCGAATTGCTGGCGAAACGGACAGCCGACGGCGTCACGGATCGCAACTACTTTGGATTTGTGAACGTGAGTTACACCAGCGGCGTAGCGGGATTGGGTTACATCGGTGCACCGGCGGCGATTGGCTGGGATTATCCGGGAGCGGAATGGGTGCTCGCGCATGAAGAAGGACACAATTTCGGGCGGCAGCACAGCCCGTGCGGCGGAGCTGCGAATCCGGATCCGAGTTATCCATATCCAGGTGGAGTGATTGGCGTGCCAGGTTGGGATGTGTTCGCGACGAGCAGCAACCTGAAGGCGACGACCGACACCGACATCATGGGCTATTGCAGTAATCAGTGGATCAGCGACTACGTTTATAAGTCCGTGCTGAGCTTTCGAGCGGCGCAGGGAACAAGTTTCGATATCGCGGGAGACGTTACGACGAATTCGACTGGCGCTGCGGCGAAGCCCGGGCTGCTCGTCTGGGGACGTTTGGAAGGCGGGCGCATGATTTTGGAACCGGCATTCCGTGTGACGACGACGGCGAGCGCAGTTGCGGGCGGGCCGTACACATGGGAAGCGAAGGATTCACAAGGTCGCGTGGTGACGCGTGTGCCATTCCAGACGTACGAAGTGGCGGACATGCAGAATCAAGAGCCGCAACATTTTGCGTTTGTGGTGCCAATGGATGCAGCGATGGTGGACGCGCTGGATACCGTTCGCGTTGTGAAAGGTGAGAGCGAACTGGCAGTGCAACGCGCAAAGTCGGCTGTTCAGACGCAACAGGCGATGAATGTTTTCCGCGTTTCGGATCTGGGCGGCAGACGCGCGGAAGTCCATTGGGATGCGACGTCGCATCCAGTGCTGATGCTGCGCGATGCGAAGACTGGCGAAGTGCGCGGATTCCTGCGCGGCGGCGACGCTACAATTGAAGACGTGCCCGACAGTCTGGAATTGCAGCTGTCGGACGGTGTAAGAAGCAAGACCGTGCTGCGCAATCAGCCGAACTCGCAATAAGCCTATCTAGTTCAACAAACAGTTTGCGACGCTACGAAGCGGCGGACTGCGCCTGGACGTTGCCGCGGAGGCCGATGGCGTCAGCTTCGGCGCGCATGGCTTCGATGCAAAAGGCGATGTGCTCTTCGAGGGGAATGCCGAGCTGTTCGGCGCCTTTGATGACATCTTCGCGGCTGACGCCACGCGCAAACGCTTTGTCCTTCATGCGCTTCTTCACCGAGCTTGCTTCCAGATCCAGCACACTTTTCGACGGGCGAACGTAGGAGCAAGCGGTGATGAAGCCGGCCAGCTCGTCGCAGGCGAAGAGAGTTTTCTCGAGCAGAGAATCGCGGGTGACGCCGGTGTAGTCGGCGTGGGAGAGGATCGCGCGAATGATTTCCTCGGAGTAGCCCTTTTCACGGAGGATTTTCGCGCCTTCGGCGGGATGTTCGCGGTCGGCAGCGTGATCGTTGTTCGGCCAGCGCTCGTAGTCGAAATCGTGGAGCAGCGCGGCGAGGCCCCACGTGGCTTCATCGGCGCCGTTCTTGCGGGCGTAGGCGCGAACGCAGGCTTCGACGGCAAGCATGTGTTTGCGCAACGATTCGGATTGCGTGTATTCGCAGAGAAGGGACCAGGCGTCATCGCGAGTCGGCATTCAAAAAGCTCCTTTTCCCGGAAAAAGAGTAATCATTGGAGCACAAGAATGGGGGCGGAAGGAAGAACCGCGTTGGAATTGGCCAGGTTGCGGAGATTTGACATTGGGAAAACGACTACAAGGATTGTGGTGCTGTGGAAAACGAAGCACAAGCTGTTGCGCTTTGCCCTCAATTGTGGCCAAAAGCCCGATAAACAAAGGCGAAAACGAGGCGTAAGTCGGCGAAGCGCCGAAGAATTTTTCAACAAGTACGAAAATACTCTTGACATAAATTGGCGGTGTAAGCGAGACTCCCGTTGCGCCAGTTTCTGCCTTCCCTCAGAACGTTCCGACGTTCTCTCTCTCATCTATCCGCACGCCGGACAAAGTCAGCGAGGAGTACCGGTGTCCGCACAACTAGAAAAGGCTACGATGAACTCTCTTGAGATGGACCGGGAAGTCATACGCTGCAAAACCTGCGGCTTGGTGCAATATCGCACGCGTACCGGCAATTGCCGGCGCTGCGTTCGTGCCCTTCCGCAGCGACTGGAGTTCCTGATTCCTGAGGCAGAACCCGAGGCGCAAGCCGGGGCCGAGCCAGTGGCCGACAAGTTCGCCAACCAGAAAACGGTGGAGAATATCGGCCAGCGCATCCGCCAGTTGCGGGAGTCGCGCGGGATGACGCAGAGCCAGCTGCAATCGAAGTCCAAGGTATCGCGTTCCTATCTGTCGCGCATTGAAAGCGGCCAGATGACGCCGAGCCTCGGCACACTGGAGAAAATCTCCGAAGCGCTGAACGTCGGCCTGAACCGGTTCTTTATTCCGGAATCGGACGGCGAAGCGCTGCTCGAAGATCCATTCATCCAGGGATTGCGGCCGTTCCTGCAACAGTTGGATTGGGAACAGTGGCAATCGATTCTGAAGCGCCTGCAGGCGATCAGCGATCACGTCAACGTAACGCCGGCGAATCTGCGCCCTATCGGTAATCCGTCGCGGCTACCGCAGCCCGCGGCGGCGAATGGCGCTGCCATCGGTCATGCGCCGAGCCATTCGAATGGGCATGCGCTGAATCATGTGCACGCGCATGGTCATCCGCAGGGCTACCCGCTGCGGCGGCCGAGCGTTCCCCTGTTTCAGCGTCCGCTGGCTCGCTAGCGCGCGGCTGGAATTGGCGAAGAAAGTTTGTGAAGGAAGGGCGTGCTCCGGCACGCCCTTTTTGTTTTCATCCGGCCAATATCTAGATCGCTTGTGAAAGGCGGCGTCGGAGAAGAAAAAGTGCCTGCAGTCTTAAATTCTACTCGCGGACGACTGCTACCTTGCTGGCAGGAACTTCGAGACGCATCAAGCGGTGATTCGAATCAAGCAGCAACAAGACCTCGATGTCCGACGTTGTGACGCGCAAGCCTTCGTACGTTTTGCCACCCGACGAAGCGGAGCCAACGGATTCCGCGGTGACCGTGCCCGGCGTAATTTCCTGCGGAATCAGCACCGAAAGAGTCTGTGAACCGCCTTTCGACCAGTCATAGATTCGCGCCAGTACGCCGTACTGGTGATACATGTTGTTGTCGAGGATGACGACGAGCGGGGAATTGAACGTAAATTCCTGCTCATAGGGCCGTGCGCCTTGCACGGAAAGAGAAATCTTGGCGATGTTGTTGGTGAAGACCACGTGAGCGCTGTTTGTCTTGTCCGCCTTGGAGACCCAGTCGTAGGCAATGGGCGCGCCGTTGGCCTGCAACGTTAAATTGCCCGTGACCTGCATGGCGGGGCTATCGCCGGTATTGATTTCGGTTGAGCCTTTTGCCACCCAGCCGCCGCCATTCGGCTCAATCTGAAATTCCTCTTTGCCAACCGATCTCCCGTCGACCAGGATGTTGAACTTGCCCTTGTCTGCCTGCAGCACGGAGCCGGGCGCATTTTTCTGGGCGGAAGACGGCAGTGCCAACAGAGAAATCGCCATCGCAGAGGCAAAGATGGCCACGGCAAATGTGGATCGGCGTTGCATGAGATTCCCCCAAACGAAAACTCGATATGCCACTTGAGGATGACATGAAATGCGGAACGCAAAAGAGAAATCAGGAATGTGGTTTCTCGACGACTAAATGGTTCTCACGAGTGCCAGTGAACAGGCCAAGACTCAAAATTTCCGCTACAACGGCGGCGGGGTCGCCGGAGCTGTCCACCCGGAAATCGGCAAGTTGATAGGAGGGGACGCGTTGCGAATAGAGCGCGCGAAAACTGGTTTCGTCACGAAAAAGCGGCCGGCCGGACATGGTCATGCAGCGCGAAAGAAGCGATTCGATGGAAGCGTCCAGCCAAATGACGGGAATTCCCTGTGCGCGCAAAAATTCCGGCGCGCCTTGTTGAGCGTAGGTTCCACCGCCGAGCGCGAGAACCATGGACTCTCTTGTTTCAGCGGCGCGGCCGAGTACGGAGCGCAGTTGCTCGGCTTCGAGAGCACGAAACGCGGGTTCGCCAAAGCGTTCAAAAAATTCCGAGATGCGAAGGCCGGATGCTTCCTCGATGCGATCATCGAGATCGACGAATCGCCAGGCAAGCTGACGCGCGAGCAGAGTGCCAATGGTTGTCTTGCCGGAACCCATGAATCCAGCAAGACAAATAATGGATGGACGCGGGGTGTTCCCGCGAAGCACAGGAGTTTGCGTCACGATTGCGGCGCGAATGAAGTTAATCGCGCTTCAGGATGCGAATTGTACCACTGAAGGAGGAGAGCTCGACTTTGGCGAGGCCGCTGCCAATGCTGCCGAAGAGGCCCTTCACATACTTGGAAGCGATGTGGCGTGTGCCGTGCGTATCGGGTTTCAGGAAAGCCTGCGCGCGATTGTCCACGGTCCCGAGATTGGTCTGGGCGTTGAGGTCGAAAGAATCCGTGCTCGAGAAGCGAACTTCAACCACGCCTTTGCCGCTCTTCATCGTATAAAGGCCGGTGCGCAGGAAATCACCATCGTAAAGAATGTTGCCGGACGTCGTCATGATGTTGACATTGTTCAGCGTTGGCTGCGTGATTGTCGCGTTCCCGCTGATGGAAGAGAATTCGAGCTTGCCGGCGCATAGACTGCAGGTCAGGGAACCACCTGTGCTGTGCACGATGATGTAGCCGGAGACTTCCTTGAGGCTAACGTCGCCCGCAATGCTTTCGAGTTTCATGTCGCCCATGACTTGTTCGACATAAATCAATCCAGTCTGAGTCTTGATCTGGAGTTCGGTCTCTTCCGGCACGATGAGCGAAAAATTCTCTTCAAGTTCGGCCGCAGGCGCATTAGCGTCAAGTATTGTCGCGGTCACGTCGATGCGATTGTCGGCTTGTTCGGTTTCCACGCCGATCTTGTTCGAAATCTGGGAGCCGGTAACGACAACTTCACTCGTCTTGGCCGACTTCACTTCAATGCGGCCATTCGCCACGTTTTGAATCGAGACGACCGGTCGACCCTTCACCGTGAAGTGCTTCTCGATCTTCTGTCCCGCGCCAAACGTCGCGACAGGCAAAAGGAACACACCCGCGCCGAGCACTGGAAGTACGGCGCGGTTCCATCGAGTTGAACAACTCATGACCGGGACCATATTAGTTGACGCTCCTTCCGCGATCTAGCATCGCGGACAGCAATTCCGCTTTCTGTTGATACGCAACAGACAAATACTCCCGCGCCAACTCGTCGTTCGGATCTTCCTTCAGGCGGCGACGGCATTCTTCAATGAATTGATTCAGCGACTTCAGATTTTGGCGCAGGGACGCGTCGACCGGATTCTGAACGCGATTTAGCATGGGACCCTGGTTGGAAAAATCCGCAGGCTGGACCACCGGGAGGCTCTGTTCTTCCTGATGCAAGGTTTGCCCGGTTGCGCCCAACGGTTCGCTCAGTGAAATTGGCGGCGGCATTGCATCCGCGGTTCTTGCGACAGTCGGACCGGCGTTTCCGGCCGATTGTCTGCCGCGTTCAATTTGCACGACAGCAGCGGCGAAAATAACTAAACCAACCGCTGCGGCAGCGAGCGCGCGTCCACGCAAAATCCTCGCCAGATTTGCAAGCCACGATGTTTGCGGAATAAAGGCGGCGTCCGGCGTGTTCTTAATAATGCCTTCGGATTCGAGTTGATTGCGCAGCGAAACCCAGACACGCGCCGGGGGTTCTACTTCCGCGGGAAGCTCTTCTGCTACGGAAAGGATCGCGGAAAAATCAGCAATCAGGCTGCCGCAGGCGGCGCAAGAGGCGGCGTGTGCTCGCACGGATTCCGGAAGAGGCGACAATCCTTCTTTTTCAAGAACCGCTTCGATTTCTTTACACTGCATGGCACTTCACTCCGCGAAGAAAAGCGTCTCGACAATTCCTCGCACCAAAAAGCCTAAAAGAGCAACGCCACGCACCTGGCTCGTTGCAGCACCCCGGATTGGAATCATTGTAACTCAATCCGAGTTGCCTCCCTGCGTCTTCGCACTTTGCCGTTCCTGCCGGGCCAGATCGCGGGCTTCTTCCTGAAGAAGTTCCCGTAGGCGGGTGCGCGCCTTGTGCAACTGCGATTTCGAATTTCCGACCGAGCAATCCATGATGTTCGCAATCTCGTTGTGCTCGTACCCTTGGATGTCGTGGAGCACAAAAACCGTTCGATAGCCTGGCGGCAACTTTTCGATGGAGCGTTCGAGGTTCACTCGATCGACTGCGCCGCTAAGCCGCAAATCCGGTGCGCCGGGGTCCTTCCTCGGACCGCCGGACTCTTCATCCGGCTCCACAGTTTCTTCAAGTGAAGCGACCGGGAGGGACTTCTTGCGCAACCGCATCAGAACAACGTTTACCGTCATCCGGTGCAACCAGGTCGAGAAAGCCGATTCCCCGCGGAACGTGCCGATCTTGCGAAACAATTGCAGAAAAGCTTCCTGCAACAAATCCTCGGCGTCCGCTGGGTTACCCACCATGCGCAGGCAAAGGGCGTAAACGCGGCGACTGTGCATCTGGTAAAGGAAGTCGAACGCGGGTCCGTCCCCAGCTTGCGCCAGGCGGATGGCTTCCGCTTCCGTGAGCGTCACAGCCGGCTTACCACTTGCCTGCTTGGGCTCGGTTGGTCGAGTTCGGGCCAACGGTCCAGTTGCGGCTCATCCAAACCGTCGGATGCCGCGAATCCCCTTTCGAGTTGTCCTAGAGCTGCATTGCGATGCGCAAGGGCTGCTATCGGTTACGACACGCGAAACGCCCTTGCTGCGGGGCCCGGTCAGCTGCAGGTGTTGCTATTTTCCCGGAACTGCGGCGAAACGTCTATGGCGGAACGCAAAAGAAGGCGTGGGCGTTCGCACACTCGCAATTTTCAGAGAGGCTTCGAATGAGGGAAGCTGATCCTCTGGCACCACGATGAGGAACGATTTCAGCAGGATCATGGTTTCGCGCAAGCACGTATTAAGGTCGAAGTGGCACCGGTCGAGCGCGTCCCAAAAAGCTTCCGTACGATGGTGGACGCCGCTGGCGAGCTCGTTCGCTGCATCGCGGAAATCGTCTCGTAAGGTCGCGACCATTTCCTTGAGTGTCGACGCCTTGTGGATAAACTGAGAGCGCTGGGACAACAACACGCGATTCAGAAAGCCATTGATCTTGGCAGTGCGTTGCCCTCGTGAGCCGCGAAAGTTTCCCGGATCCAGCGGCGCTGCGTTCGGCACAACGCCATAGTGCTTCGCGTGGCCATGGAGGCCTGCCAGTACTGCTTCGAGCGATTGGGAGAAACGCAAACAGATGCTGTCCGCCACCTGCGCTGCCTCAACAGCTCTGCACAGTGCGCCTTCCCGCCGAAGCTCCAGAGCTTCGTTCAACGAGACGCTTAATATGTTGTAAAGGGTCTCTAATTCTAAGGAACAGGCTTCGTTGACGCGAGCTTTCGCCTCAGGCAACCAGGCGCGCCAATCGCTGCGCACAGACGTACCCCGTCGAGAAAGAGGCTGGTCAATCACAAAAGTTCCCCTAGAGGCCCGTGGAGTATACCAAAGTTCCAAAATAGAACCAGACCTTTTGTTGCGGGTGGCGGCGAGGGGCCGCTATACTCATTTGACTCCGAACTAACCAAATCGGGAATGAGGGCAATTACTTGGAATTCGAGCCGCGCGACCAGTTTGAACAACGGCTGAAGAAGCTCGAGCAGATGCGGTCTGCGGGGCTGAACCCGTATCCGCACGAATTTCGCTGGACGGCGACTGCTGCAGACCTTGTGGAAAAGTATGGTGCTGCCTCCGCCGCGGACTTGGAAGCCCAGAAAGTGGAAGTCCGCGTGGCGGGCCGCATCGTGTCATACCGGCTGATGGGCAAAGCCGGATTTGCCCATGTTCAAGGCAATGGCGGGCGGATTCAAGTTTACGTTCGCAAGGATGTTGTCGGTGATAAGGGATTTGAAGTCTTCCATTTGCTTGACCTGGGCGACTCGATCGGCGTGCAGGGTCACCTCTTTCGAACCAAGACTGGCGAGCTTTCGGTTTGGGTCACGGAATTGACCGTCCTGTCGAAGGCGCTCTTGCCCTTGCCCGAAAAGTGGCACGGTCTCACGGACGTGGAGCTTCGCTACCGGCAGAGATATCTCGATTTAATTGCAAATGAGGAGTCGCGACGAGTTTTTCTGACGCGCGCGAAGATCGTTCAGGAACTTCGCCGATTTTTTGAGGAGCGCGGCTATATAGAGGTCGAAACCCCGATGATGCATCCCATCGCGGGGGGAGCGTCGGCGCGTCCGTTCGTGACGCACCACAACACGCTGGATATCGACCTTTTTTTGCGCATCGCGCCGGAGCTTTACCTGAAGCGGCTGGTAGTCGGCGGCTTGGATCGCGTTTATGAGATCAATCGCAATTTCCGCAATGAAGGAATTTCGACACAGCACAATCCGGAATTCACCATGCTCGAGTTTTACGAGGCTTACAGCAATTACCTCGACTTGATGGATTTGAACGAGGCGCTGTTTGCGCGACTGGCAAAGGCCATCACTGGCGGAACGATGGTGAAGTTCGGTGACGTCGATCTTGATTTTGGCAACATGCAACGGCTGACGATGCGGCAAGCAATTCAGAAGTATTGGCCAGCGGGCGCGGGAACCGCACCGACACCCGCGGAACTTGCCGCTCCAGGCGGTGCAAAACAGGCGACCGAACGCTACAACGTCTGGGCAAAAGCGAACGGTGGCGAATACGCTGCGAGCAAAGGCCAATTGAGCGACGGCGAATGGACCGGCTTGCTCTTTGAAACGATGGCGGAGCACCACCTGGTGCAGCCGACCATTCTCTACGATTTTCCGACGGACATTTCGCCGCTTTCGAAGCAGAAGCCCGATGATCCGTCGCTCACGGAGCGTTTCGAAATTTACGTTGCAGGCATGGAAATTGCCAACGGCTTTTCCGAATTAAACGATCCTGCCGAGCAGGAGCGGCGCTTCCTTGCGCAGATGTCGCAAGGCGGCGACGAAGTTCCGAAGCAGCTCGATGTGGACTATATTCGCGCGCTCGCGCACGGCTTGCCGCCGACCGCCGGCGAAGGCATTGGCATCGACCGTTTGACCATGCTGCTTACAAATACGCAGTCCATTCGCGACGTAATCCTGTTCCCGTTGTTGCGTCCAGTCGGGCAAGAGCAGGAAAAGGCAGCCTCCGAAGGGCAAGGCGCATAATCTTGCTTGCTGGTGCCTCGGGCGCCGGATAAAGTCCACCAACATGTCGATGGAATGGTTTATCGCCCGGCGCTACCTGCGCTCCCCCAACCGTCCCGCGGTGCTTCGTCTCGTCACGTTTTTCAGCGTACTGGGAGTGGCGGCGGGAGTCTGCACGCTGGTGATTTCTTTGGCGATGAACGCCGGATTTCGCGAAACGCTCCAGGACCACTTGCTTAGCGTCACTTCTCACATTTCTCTTACAAAACCCGGTTCGTCCGCTATTTCGAATTACCGCGACCTGGCCAAAGAACTTGGCGCGATCGACGGCGTTCGAACCGCTACGCCCGCCGTCTATCAAACCGTCCTGCTCAGCTTTGGCGGGCAGGCGCGAGGGATTGTCACGAAGGGGATTGAGACTTCCACGGAAGCAAAAAACGACCAGGCTCTGAAAACAATCGCGGCAGGCAGGCTCGATTTTTCTGCCGATGCCGATGGTGTGGAAGGAATCGTCATCGGAAAACAGCTCGCCTCGGATTGGAAGATGAGTCCCGGAGATTTCGTCACTCTTACCAGTCCGCAAGGGCGGCTGACTCCGTTTGGCCTTCTGCCACGCACGCGGCGATTTCGCGTTACCGGCGTCTTCGATTCCGGCTTCTATGATTACGACGCAAACTGGTGCTTCCTTGATTTGAAAGCTGCGCAGCAACTCGCCGGTTCAAGCGATGTCGTCAACGTAATTGAATTTCGCCTCGCCGATCCTGAAAGAGCCGATCAAATTGCAAAACAAATTAGTGCGAAGTCCGGCGAAGGCTTTGCCGCGGCTACTTGGATGGAAGAAAACCGGCCGCTTTTTCGCGCGTTGCGGCTGGAAAAATTAGTCACAGCAATTTTCATCGGATTGATCACGTTCGTCGCCGGCCTGAATATTCTCGCTGTGCTTTCGATGACCGTCACGGACAAAGCAAAGGATGTCGCCGTGTTGCTTTCGATGGGAGCGCGCCGCGAACAGATTCGAACCATTTTTCTCTGGCAGGGAATTGCCGTCGGCGCGTGCGGAACACTTGTCGGATTGCTGCTCGGCTATTCGTTCGCCTGGACCGCCGGAACGTTCCACTGGATTCCGCTCGATCCGCAGGTTTATGCCGTCTCCTACGTGCCTTTTCACCCCAGCGTTTTGGACGGCGTCTGGATATCGGCCATCTCGATGTTGATTTCTATCGGTGCCACACTCGTGCCGGCCCGGGCCGCAGCCCGGCTTCTGCCCGTGGAAATCCTGCGTTTTGAGTGACGAAATTTGACATTGTATCCGCACCTCTCCGGCCCGGATTTGGCCCATCTTTTGCACCTAAACTAGCGCAGAGGCTGGTGGGTATGGCCAACGGATTCCCTCCCGTTCGGCTGACAGACAAATCCCACCTTAAGTCGTTGAATTGTAGAGAGATGCGGGCGGTTCAAAACGGCTCAATTTTCGCCGAAATCGGGAACGGTAACGGTCGGGCGAAAATGGGAACGATTTGGGATGCTCCTATCCCTCGTACGGTTGAAGGGTGTGCGCTGGAACACGCACTTTTCACCCGTCTGCATCTAATCTTGTAAGGCGTTTGGCGCGGTTTCGACCGCAAAAAACGGCAGCGCAAGTTTCAAGTCAGAAAGAAAAAGTTGATCGCAAACGACACCAGCTCAACCGCCCGAACGCCGGCACGCTCCGGCGAAAGTGCGGGCGATTTCGTCCTCGAAGCTCGCGGACTCCGGAAAATTTTCCACGGGCCGCAGCAGCAGTTAATCGTTTTAAAAGAGGCGAATCTGCAGTTGAAGCGCGGAGAGATGGTTGCGATCGTTGCGCCATCCGGCGCCGGCAAAAGTACGCTTTTGCATCTCCTGGCTGCGCTAGACACGCCAACGAGCGGTACTATATACTTCGATTCGAAACAAATTGAAACTCAAAATGAAGCTGCGCTTGCGGATTTTCGGAATCGCAGCATCGGTTTTTTGTGGCAGCGGCACCAGTTGTTGCCGGATTTTACGGCAGCCGAAAATGTAGCGATGCCGTTGCTGCTGCGGCGGGAGTCCATTTCAAGGGCCCTCGAAAAAGGCCGGAAATGGCTCGCGGAAGTCGGGCTTGCAAATCGAGCCGACCACCGCACAGGGGAGCTTTCCGGAGGGGAACAGCAGCGAGTCGCGATTGCCCGGGCGCTCGTCACCGGACCACGCGTGCTGCTGGCCGACGAACCCACCGGAGATCTGGACGAGCAGAATGCTTGGGCCGTGTTTGATCTGTTGGAACGTCTGCATCGCACGCATGGGTTGACGTCGCTTATTGCCACGCACAACCTGAAACTCGCCGCGCGATGCGATCGAATCCTCGGATTGGAGCACGGTGTTCTGGAAGTTCGCAAAGCGGCGACGCTTGCGGACGCGGGCCCTGGAGCGCCGGACCCACAAGCAACCGGCGGGGGAGAAACGAGCTAACGTGTTCGAACGTTATACAGAAAAAGCGCGGCGCGTCATCTTCTTTGCACGCTACGAAGCCAGTCAGTACGGCAGTCCTTATATCGAGACCGAACATTTGTTGCTCGGCCTCATGCGCGAGGACAAGGCTCTCGCCAACCGCTTTTTGCGCCAGCAAGGTTCCATCGAATCGATCCGCAAGGAAATTGAAGCGCGCATCACGATCCGCGAGCGCATTTCGACATCCGTCGAAGTGCCTCTGAGCGCGGAGTGCAAGCGCATCCTCAATATGGCCGCGGAAGAGGCCGAACGTCTCGGCGTAAAACACGTCGGCACGGAACATCTCTTGCTCGGCATCCTGCGCGAAGAAAAGTGCTTCGGCGCGGAAATCTTGATGGAGCGCGGACTGCGCCTCTCCGCCTTGCGCGAAGAACTTGCGCGCACCAGTGGCGAAAAAACGCCGGCTTCGCGTCCGAAAGAAACCTCGCTCCTCGCCGAATTCAGCCGCGACCTGACTAGCGCCGCCGCGGAAGGTTCGCTCGACCCGCTCGTCGGCCGCGAAGGTGAAGTTGACCGCGTTATCCAAATTCTTTGCCGCCGCACGAAAAACAATCCCGTTCTTATCGGCGAACCCGGCGTCGGCAAAACCGCTATCGTGGAAGGCCTCGCTCAGAGAATCGCGGATGCCGACGTTCCTCCCTTCCTCGCGGACAAACGCATCCTTTCGCTCGATCTTTCCCTCATCGTCGCCGGCACAAAGTATCGCGGCCAATTCGAAGAGCGACTCAAGACCATCATGAAGGAATTGATGGAGAGCCAGAACTCCATCGTTTTCATCGACGAACTTCATACGCTCGTCGGCGCCGGTTCCGCGGAAGGTTCGCTCGACGCCGCCAACATCCTGAAGCCCGCGCTTTCCCGCGGCGAAATTCAGTGCATTGGCGCGACAACTCCTTCCGAATATCGCAAGTCCGTCGAAAAAGACCGCTCTCTCGAACGCCGCTTCCAGGCCGTAAAAGTTCCCGCGCCTAACGAAGAAGAAGCAGTTCAGGTCATCAACGGCGTGCGCGAACGCTACGAAAAATTCCACGCCGTCACCTACACCGACGAAGCGCTCCGTTATTCCGTTTACCTTTCGAATCGCTACATTCCCGACCGCTTCCTCCCGGACAAGGCCATCGACCTGATCGACGAAGCCGGCGCCCGCGTAAAACTCCGCCAGGCCACCGTGCCGGAAGAAGTCGGCGAAGTGCAGAAGCGCGTGAAATTCATCACGCACCGCATGGAAAGCGCCATCGCCGCGCACGAATTCGAAAAGGCGCGTTTTTATTCCGAAGAAGAGCGCAAGGAAAAAGAAAATCTGCGACAGCTCCGCGACCGCTACAAGCTCGATGACGCGACCACCGGCGTCGTCACTCGCGAAGACATCGAAGAAGTCGTCTCGCGCTGGACCGGCGTTGCCGTCACCTCTATCAAGGAAGACGAGCAGCAGAAGCTCCTGCGCATCGAACCCGAACTGCACAAGCGCGTCATCAGCCAGGACAAAGCCATCACCGCTCTTGCGCGCGCCATTCGCCGCAGCCGTGCAGGCCTCAAATCTCCCGCGCGTCCCGTCGGATGCTTCTTCTTCCTTGGGCCGACCGGCGTCGGCAAAACGGAAGTTGCCCGCCGCCTCGCGGAATTTCTCTTTGGCTCGGAAAAATCGCTCGTTCGCTTTGATATGTCCGAGTTCATGGAGAAACACTCCGTCTCCAAGCTGATCGGCGCGCCTCCAGGCTATGTCGGTTACGAAGAGGGCGGCCAGCTCACCGAACGAGTTCGCCGTACGCCATACTCGGTCATCTTGCTCGACGAGATCGAGAAGGCCCATCCGGACGTCTTCAATATTCTTCTGCAAGTGTTCGAAGACGGCCAATTGAGCGACGGTCTCGGCAACACAGTCGATTTCCGTAACACCATCATCATCATGACCTCCAATCTTGGCGCCCGGCATTTGCAGAAGCGCACCGGGATGGGTTTCCAGGGCGGCACCGACGAAGCTGGCGCAAAGTCCATGGAAGATCTGGTCATGAACGAAGTGAAGAGGGCGTTCAATCCTGAATTCCTCAACCGCTTGGACGAAGTCATCATCTTCAATCCGCTCGGCGATGAGGAGCTGCTCCGCATCATTGATTTGCTCGTGGGGCAAATGAACGATACACTCATCCACCGCCAGGTACAGGTGGTGCTGTCACCGGAAGCAAGGCAGTGGATTCTCGAGAAGACGTGTGCGGACCGCAGTTACGGAGCTCGGCCGCTGCGACGGGCGCTGCAAAAATATGTGGAAGACCCGCTCTCGGAAGCTTTGATTCAGGGAGGGATACAAAGGCCAGCGACGTTGCAGATGTATGTCGCAGGGGATGGCCTGTCGTTCCGTCCTGTTGCTGAGGCAACCCCGGTTATCCACTAAGGAATCTGACACCACGCGTGCCGTCCGGCTCAGCCGGAGGCATGTACAAAAACGCCGGCCCACACCGGGTCCGGCAGGAGAAGAACAACTTGCGTTTGGGGGCGCGGCCTTGATGCCGTCATCGGCCGCTTACAGAAGAGTCTGTTTTTCGTCTTGCGCAAAACAGGCCACAAAACTCGCGAAAGTGCGGTGGCTCGTCGCAGCAGTGTTGCTCGCGGCGAGCGCGGCGATTTCGCTCGCGCAAGCGCCGGTCCAGAATCACCCGCAACCTCCCTCTCCTTCCTCCAAACATAAATATTTGATGTCCGAAAGTATCGATCTCGAGACGCTCGAAACTTCCTCGGAAGACAACACTGCGCAAGCCGGCACTCCGAACGCGCAGGGAGACATCTTCGTAATCCAGCGTATTGAATTCATCGGCAATCGCCGCGTCCGCAACGACACTTTGAAAGCCCGCATCTTCAGCCGCGAAGGCGACACTTATAACGAAGAAACTCTGCGCCGCGATTTCCAGGCTCTCTGGAACACGCAATTTTTTGAAGACGTAAAGCTTCGCGTCGAAGATTCCCCCGATCACGCCAATTCCAAAATCATCATTTTTGAAGTCAAAGAGCGCCCCGTTATCCGCCGCATTCGCTACGACGGCATTCACTCTATTTCCGAATCGGACATTCTCGATCGCTTCAAGGAACGCAAAGTCGGCCTCACCGTCGAAAGCCAATTCGATCCCACGAGGATCAAAAAAGCCGAAGTAGTGCTCCAGGAATTGCTCGGCGAACACGGCCGCCAATTCGCCAAGGTCACGCCGCAGTACGAACGCATTGCCTCCAGCAACGCCGTCATCCTGATTTTCAAAATCGACGAAGGCCCCAAGGTTAAAGTCGGCAAAATCAAATTCACGGGAAATCACGCTTTCAGCGATCGCAAACTGTTGCGTTCCATGCGCAACGATCGTCCCTATGGAATACCGCTTTACATCACGTTTATTCCCGTGCTCTCCAAGACTTACGATCACGATAAATTGGTCGAGGATATCGAAGTTGGCGTCCGCGGCATGTACCAGGACAACGGCTACTTCCGCGTCCTCGTCGCGCCCAACGGCCCGATCGTCGAAAATATTGATACGCGCAACAATCGTCTCGGCGTCCCGCTCGTTCTCGGCAAGTCCAACGGCAAGGCTGTCAACATCACCATTCCGATTGAAGAAGGCAAGCGCTACAAGATGGGC
Organism: Candidatus Acidiferrum sp.; assembly: GCA_035295625.1. Taxonomy (GTDB): domain Bacteria; phylum Acidobacteriota; class Terriglobia; order Acidiferrales; family UBA7541; genus Acidiferrum. The sequence continues at coordinate 34,802 of DATGIS010000014.1, forward strand.
ACGCTGAAAATCGTCAGCGCCGACCCCGACAAACAGCTCTCGCTGAAGGTCGATGCCCTCAAATCTTTCTTCCCTCTGAAAAAAGGTGACTACCTCAACGTGGATAAGCTTCGTAAAGCGTTGAAGGACTACACCAGCGAGTACGGCCGCTTCGGCTTCATCGATTTCACCGCCGAGCCGGAATTTGACATCGACGATGCCAACGAAATCATCAACCTCACCTTGCGCTTCGACGAACAGAAGCAATATTACGTGCGGCGCATCGAGTTTTCCGGCAACACCACCACCCGCGACAAAGTCATCCGCCGCGAACTCGCTCTCGACGAAGGCTCTCTCTTCGATAAGCGCGCCTGGGAATACAGCATCCTCCGACTCAACCAGCTCGACTATTTCGACCGCATCGAAGCCGACAAAGCCGTCGAAATCAAGCGCAACACCAAAGAAGGCACCGTCGATCTGAATTTGAAGCTTAAAGAAAAAGGCAAACAATCCATCGGCTTGAATGGCGGCGTCAGCGGGCTCGCCGGCGGATTCATCGGCCTCACCTATCAGACGAACAATTTCCTCGGTCTCGGCGAAACACTCACCTTCTCCGCGCAGTTCGGCAGCTTGCAGCGCAGCTTCTTGTTCGGTTTCACCGAACCTTATCTTTTCGATCGCCCCATCAGCACCGGCTTCACCATCTTCTCCAGCCGCTACAGTTACGACCAGGCGAAGCAGGAATCGCTGCTCTTCGGCCAGAACGTCAGCATCAATCCGCAATTCATTCAAAATTACAATCAGGACAGCACCGGCTTCACCCTCTTCGCCAGTTATCCGTTGCGCAAGCTTTCCTTTACCCGCCTCGGCCTCACCTACGGCCTCACGCGAACCAACATCACCGCGTTCAACGATGCCTCCAAGCTGTTGTTCCAGTCCATTCAGTTCCGCAGCTTCGCCGGCCCCAGCGCTCTCAACGGCATCGTCTCCAGCACCGTCACGCCGACCATCACTTACAACTCGATCGACAACCCGGTCAATCCGACGACTGGCAAGAGCTACCTCTATACGATGGCCTTCACCGGCGGCCCGCTCGGCGGCAATGTGAACACCATCACCAACGTTTTCGAATTCAAGCAATTCCGCCCGATCAACAAACACAGAAACGTGTTTGGTTATCGCGCCCGCGTCGCGTACATCACCGGTTTTGGCGGCAAAGAAATTCCGCCTTACAGCCGCTTCTACATGGGCGGCGAAGACGATGTTCGCGGTTACGACATTCGCTCCATTTCGCCTGTCACGTTCATTCCCACCGAAACCGCCATTCCGATTTCCTACCCAGATCCACTCTCCGGTGGCGCCCTTCGCACCGTCACGATTCCCGCGCTGATTTACACCGCGACTCTTCCCGGCGGAGATGCGCAGGCCTTTGGTAACGTCGAATATCGTATTCCGATCGTGAAGCAGTATTTTCAGACCGCGTTTTTCTTTGACGGCGGCACCGACGGTATCTCCAACAAAAGCGGTCTGAAGCTCGATCCCACCGGTCTTGCAAAGCTGCAAACCGATTTCGGCGCCAACAACGTCAACGGCAATCTGCCGATTGCGTCTCACACGAATTTCCGGCTGCGCGGCTCCGCCGGCATTGAATTCGTGGTTCAGTTGCCCATCGTTCAGGCGCCCTTCCGCATTTATTACTCCTATAACGTCCACCGCCTGCGCGAACAGCTCGTCGCGCAGAGTCCGTTCTTCAAGGCGGAGGACGTGGACTTCCTGAAGACGCAATTGAATAAGGTGGATCCGACGATTTTTCCGTTTATCGTGCAGCCGCAATTGAACAACGTCGTCAACAATCCCGGCCGCTTGAACTATTTCGAACCGGCCACGACGTTCCGGTTTACCGTCAGCCGCACCTTCTAAGGCGAAGTAGTTTCCGCCGGATGTTGCGGCCTTGGGATTTATGGATTTTGGGTCTTGTTAAAAAAGAAAGCTGGAGCGATCCGATCGCTCGAATCGCAATTGTGGGGGAACTCGTGAGCATGAAGTTTGGAACGCAAAAAATTCTTTGGGCGCTGCTTGTCGCAGTGGCCGCGGCTGTCGTCGGATGCGGCGGCAGCAGTGCGGGCAACGTCGTCACGGTCTCGGTGAGCCCGTCCGTGGCCACCGTCATCGTCACGCAATCCCTGACGCTCACCGCCACCGTGAGCGGCTCCACCAACACGAACGTCACCTGGACTTGCAATTACGCAACTACGTCGTTCGACAGCACCGGCAATCCCAAGACGGGAACGGCCACTCCCTGCAACGCACAGAGCGGCAACATTCCGTCAGGCTCCACTGCCAGCACCGTCGTATTCAGCGCTCCGCAAACCGTCCCCGACCCGACGAAAATTACCGGAAACAACTGTTCCGGCACCGCTCAGACCTGCGCTTTGACGATCACCATCACCGCGACTTCCGCGGCCGATACCAAGAAAACGGGAACATCGAGCATCACTTTGGATTCCGGAATTTCCGTTACTCTCACGCCCCTGACCGCTACCGTCCCCACCAGCGCGAGCGCCACCGCTCCTTCCCAGTTTCAGTTCACCGCTTCCTTGACCAACGACATCGGCACGACCAAAGGTGTCACCTGGCTGATCACGCAGGGCACAATCAATCTGGCCAAAGGCATCAACTTTCCCCAGTTGCCGACCTGCAGCCCCGCCTGTGGCTCCATCGATCAGAATGGTTTGTACAGTGCGCCCACTACCGTTCCCACGACGGCAACTCTCACCATCGTCGCAACCTCCAAGGGCGACACCACCCGCTTCGCCATCGGCACCATCACCATCATCACCGGCGGCCCAATTACCTTCAATGGGATTTCTCCCACCATCGTTCCTCAGGGCGTGGCCTTTTACGATCTGTATATTTTTGCGCCGGGTGTCACTTCCGCGTCGCAGGTTACGGTTACTGCGGACGGCGGCACGGTCCAATCGTTTAACTTCGCGTCTGGCCAGCTAAAAGTTCTCTTCCCGATTCCCACCACTAAGGTCACAAGCCCACCGTCCACGGGCGTGCGTTTACGATTGCTCCCGCAAAACATCGCGAACGTTGACACCTACACGGTGAGCGTGTCCGATCCTTCTCAACCCGTTACAAAAGTTGGCAGTGGGCCTTTCAAATTCAGCGTCGTCCCAGTCCGCGCCACGACCGTGGCCTCTTCGCCCGACAGCATCGTTCAAAACGCTTTGAGCAACGAAGTCGCGCTCATCGTCAACGGCGGCTATTTTGGGCCGGGCGGAAGCTTTGTGACTTCCACCTTTCAAGGCAACACTCTTGGCGTGGACCCAAATTTTTCCACCTCGCGTCAGCTCGATCTTACGTTCCCAGGATCGACCGCAGGCGGCGCTCAGCCGGGCCTTTATCAGTTGACGGTTGGCCGCACGCAGAATCCTGCACCGCCCCAGAACAATCCCGCCGTTACCAATCTCGCGTTCTTCCCCGACTACCAAACGATATTTCCCGCCGCGGTAACTCCAGCTATCTCTCAAGGCGTGGACGGCGCCGCACTGACCCAGGCAAGCGCCATCGATATCGATCAGGAACTCGGCATTGCCGCGGTTGCCGTCACCGGACAGAATCGCGTCGATTTCTTTAAGATTGCCCGCGCCAGCGACGGCACTCCCAGCTTGACTCCGATTGGATTCACGGCCGCTGTCAACATTCCGACTTCCGTTTCCATCAATCACAATCTCCATCAGGTCGCGGCCGTCAGCTTCAAGGATCAGAAAGTTTTGGTCTTCCCGATTCCCACGACGAGTTCCGCCACCGCAATTCCGGCAATTAACACTATCTCCTTGGCCGGTTACATTCCTGCGGAACAAACTCCTCAGCCATTTCCGTATTCAGTCGGCGTCGATTCCGACACCAATCACGCCGTCGTCGCCTATTCTTCTTCCGCGAATCCGACGACCGCCAAAGTCGGATTCCTTCTCGACCTGAATACAGGTGCGTCCGATTGCATCACGACGCCGCAGCAGCCGATGGGAACCAAGTCGCCATGCGTCTCGGGACAAGTCACGTTGAACACGGGTCTCTATCCCCAGATCACAATGATCCCGCACCAGCACACTGGATTCGTGACCCCCGGCGGACAGGGAATCGCGAATGCCATCAACGTTTTGCAGTCGTCTACTTCAATCGGAATTGCCAACGTTTCACTGACATCGGGTCTCGTCACCGTTACGACCAGCGCCGCTCATGGTCTGAACCCCGGAAATCCTGGGACGGTTTTGATTGAAGGCGTGCCAAAGGGAACGACGAATCAGGTCGACTTCAACGGCGCCTTCTCCGTACAAAGCGTTATCAATAGCACCAGTTTCACGTACGCCTTGACTTCAACC
>DATGIS010000015.1:0-5685 GCA_035295625.1 Candidatus Acidiferrum sp.
GCGCTCAGCAGGATCGAATCTTTCGAGAAGAAACCAGCCAGCGGCGGGAAGCCGGCAATCGCCAGCGTCGCGGTTAGCATTGTCAAGTAAGTCCACTTGATCTTATTGCCGAGCCCGCCCATCTTCATCATGTCCTGCTCGCCACCCATCGCGTGAATCACGCTGCCGGCCGCGAGGAAGAGCAAAGCTTTGAAGAACGCGTGGGTCATCAAGTGGAAGACGCCAGCGGAGAAGGCTCCGACGCCGCAGCCCAGAAACATGTAGCCGAGTTGGCTGACCGTCGAGTACGCCAAAACTTTCTTGATGTCGGTCTGTACGAGGCCGATCGTCGCCGCAAACAGCGCGGTCGCGCAGCCAACGATAGCTACAATCACCATCGCGCTCGGCGAATGCAGGTAAAGCACATGCGAGCGCGCCACAACGTAGACGCCGGCGGTCACCATGGTTGCCGCGTGAATCAAAGCCGAAACGGGCGTTGGCCCTTCCATGGCATCTGGCAGCCAGACATAAAGAGGAAGCTGCGCAGACTTACCGGTCGCGCCTACGAACAGCAGCAAGCACGCGATCGTCAGGGTGCCGTACTGTCCCATCGCGTCGGCCGGCATCGGCCCGGCCTTCGCGAACAGCGGCACGAAGTCCAGCGTGCCGAATGTCTTGAACAGCAAAAACATGCCGAGCATGAAGCCGAAGTCACCGATGCGATTGACGATGAAGGCCTTGTTGGCCGCATCCGAAGCCGACTTGCGCAGGAAGTAGAAGCCGATGAGCAGGTAGCTGCAAAGCCCCACGCCTTCCCACCCGACGAAGAGGAGAACGTAATTGGCGGCGAGGACGAGAATGAGCATGAAGAACATGAAGAGGTTGAGGTAGGAAAAGAAGCGGTAGTAGCCGCCTTCATGCGACATGTAGCCGGTGGAGTAGATGTGAATCAGGAAGCCGACGCCGGTGACGACGAGGACCATGATGACGGTGAGCTGGTCCATTTGAAGGTCGAAGCCCGCGCGGAAGGAGCCGGCGACGATCCAGTCGAAAAATTCCTTGTGAACGAGCTGCTGACCGCCGGCGAAAAATTCGCGGACGGCTTCGAGTGCGGCGAGGAAGGAGAGGCCGGTGGCTGAGAGCGCGACGGTGTTGACGATTTTGTTCGGCCAGTTTTTGCCGAAAAGGCCGTTGGTGGCCGCGCCAAGGAGAGGCAGCAGCGGAACAATCCAGAGGATGTCGAGTATCGGCGTAGACATTAGAGTTTGAGCAGGTTCACTTTCTCAATGTTGAGCGACTGGCGATTGCGCTGGGTCAAGATGATGATGCCGAGCCCGACGGCAGCTTCCGCCGCCGCGACCACGATGACGAACAAAACAAAAACCTGGCCATGCACTTTGCCGAAGGCCTGGCTGAAAGCGACGAAGGCGAGATTGACGGCGTTGAGCATCAGCTCGATGGACATGAAAATGGTGATGATGTTGCGCTTGAAGACGAAGGCGACAGCACCGAGTCCGAAGAGGACGGCGCTGAGGATCAAATAATATTGCGTCGGGACCATGCTATTTCTTCTCCCGCTGGGCGAGGACGAGCGCACCCAGGATGGCGACGAGAATCAGGAACGAGGTCAATTCGAACGGATAGACGAAATCCTTGAAGAGCATGGTGGAGATTTGCTCGGTGGCTTTGGGGATGAATACCGGAGCGGGGGCGCTGATGCTCGCGTCGGGCCTGATGACCAGGGCGGCGAGCGAAGCGGTGAGCGCAAGCGCGAGCGGAAGGCCGGCGAATCTGGCGAGCTTCGAAAAATCGGTGTGCTCTTCTTCGCCCGCGTTCAAAAGCATGATGACGAAGATGAAGAGAACCATGATGGCGCCGCCGTAAACGATGATCTGGACCGCGGCGACGAATTCGGCGCCCATGAGGAGATAGAGTCCCGCGAGGCAGACCATGACGACGATGAGCGAAAGGGCACTGTGAATCGGATGCTTCTGGAACACCAGGCTGAGCGCGCCGAGGACGGCGAGTCCGGCAAGGACGAAGAAGATGAGGAGCACGGCGCTCATGGATGGCTCCGCCACAAAACAACCGCGGCCGTGACGATGACGTTTGCGATGGAGACGGGGAGAAGCAGCTTCCAGCCGACGTTCATGAGCTGGTCATAGCGAAGGCGAGGCAGCGTGCCGCGCGACCAGACGTAAAAGAAGAGAAAGACGAAAACTTTTGCGGTGAACCAGAAGATTGGCTGGATGAAGTCGTTGACTCCGGGCAAAGCGATGAGAGTGCCGCCGATGGCGAACATCGCGAAACCGACAGCGGGAAGAATCAGTTTGCCGAAAATGGTTTCGTACTTGATGCCATCGTAGATGACCCAGAGGCCGAAGGGAATCAGCGTGATGCTGGGGATGAAGTGGGTGATGTAAAAGAACTTTGTATCGGGGAAGGGAGAGAGCCAGCCGCCGAAGAAAAGAATCGTGGCGAGGCAGGAAACGGTGATCATCGCGGTGTATTCAGCGATAAAGAACATGGCGAACTTGAAGCTGGCGTATTCGGTGTGGAAGCCGGCGACGAGTTCGGATTCGGCTTCGGGCAAGTCAAACGGAACGCGATTGGTTTCTGCGATTGCGGATGTGAAGAAACAGATGAAGCCAATGATTTGCGGGAAGAGCAAACCATTGCGCGTCCACGCAAAGAGGTTCCAGCCGAGGAACCCGATGCCCCATTTGCCGTGGTCCTGCTGCTCAATGATGGATTGGAGGCTAAAAGTATTCGCCATGAGGAGCACGCCGACGACGGACATGGTGAGAGCGAGCTCGTAGCTGATCATCTGGGCGGAGCTGCGTAAGCCGCCGAGCAGGGAATACTTGGAGTTGGAGGCCCAGCCGGCGAGGGCGATGCCGTAAACGCTTAGCGCTGTGATCGCGAAGAGAATCAGCAGGCCGATGTCCGGATTAACGATCCAAAAGTAGATTTTCTGGCCGAAAATTTCCAGGGGCCGAGGGCTGAAGGGAATTACGGCGAGGGCCGTCAACGAAAGCGCAAGCGCGAGGAACGGAGCGAGGTAATAGACGAACCGGTCCACGCCGGCAGGCGTCGGGTCTTCCTTAAAAAGAAATTTCAGGCCGTCGGCAGCGGGCTGCAAGAGACCGTGCGGGCCGACGCGGTGCGGTCCCCAGCGGGACTGAATGTGCGCAACGACTTTGCGTTCGAACCAGGTGAGATAGGCGTTCACCGTGAGAACGATGAAGAGGAGCAGCGCGATCTTGACGATCGCGATGATCCAGAAAGCGTTTTGCTGAAGGAAGCTGATCACGATTTCGCCTGCGCCTCCGGAACGGATTCAATGGCCTGGCAATAGCGGCCGAGCGTGCCGCTAGTGAAAAGGGAATCCTGCGCGGGCTTGATCAAGCCGACGGGAACATCGTAGGCTGCGTGACCATTTTTCTTGACGGCGGATTGCGTCTCTTCCGCGGTGCCGGTAAGCAGGCCGGTGACTTCGACGTCGTAACCCGGGACAGATTTGCGAATTTCTTCGAAGACGCCACCCGGTTGCTTGTAATGGAACGCCTTGCCGAGGCCCAGTTTTTCGAGTTGGTGCGAAAGAATGCGGAGCAGGTCGAAGTCGCTACGCGCGCCCATCACTTCGGCGGCTTTATGGAGCGGCTGAATTTCGCCGCTGGTGTTCGTGACGGTGCCGGTTTTTTCGTAAGCGGAAACGGCGGGGAAAACTATGTCGGCCTGCTTCGCGGTTTCCGTCATAAACATTTCATGGACGATGACGAGTTCGGCTTTGCCGCGGCCGTAGCCAAGCGTGCCGAAATGCGCAAGCGGATTGGCGCCCATCACGTACAGGGCTTTGAGACCGCCGTTTTGCGCAGCTTCGACCATTTGCGGAGCAGTCATACCGGACTTCTGAGAAATTTTTCCGCCCCAGAGGTGCTCGAAAGCTTCGCGAGATTTGTGATCGTCGAGATTTGCGTAGCCGGGCAGGCGATCGGGCAGGACGCCCATGTCGGCCGCGCCGCGCGAGTTGGAATAGTCGCCAAGGGTCAAGTAGCGAGTCTTGCCTTGCAAGCTGTTGCCAAGAGCTACGACGCCAGCAATCGCGGATCCCGTGAGTTCTGCGCCGAAGACAATGGCGACATCGGATTCGGCAGAGAGCGCCGATTTGAGCGCGTTCAGTTGATCCGCCGCAGCGCCCGCGATTTGGCCTTCGCTGCCTGCGAGATAACGGACGGCGGCAGCTTCCTGGCCGGCAGCAACCTTGACGAAATTCTTCGCCTTTCGCTTTAGCTTGATGTCGCGCGAATTGATGATGAAGAGCTTCAGCCCATGGTGGCGAATGCCGCTACGAATCTGCCACGCGACGAGCGGATTCTGATTCGTCGGGTCGTTGCCGATGAGCAGAACCGCTTTTGACTTGTAGAGCTGCTCCATGGTGAGCAGAGAATTTTTTGCGTTTTCGCCGAGCGCGGTGAGCAGGCCAGTGTAATCGGTGGTGCGATGGTGATCGATGTTGTTCGTGCCGACGGTGACGCGCGCAAGACGTTGGAAGAGATAGTTTTCCTCGTTCGAAGTGCGATTCGAGCCGATGAAGCCGATGGAATCGGCGCCATGAGCATCGCGCACCGCTTTGAGCCTCGCGGCGGCGGTCTGCGCGGCTTCTTCCCAGCTTACGGGGAGGAGCTTGTCGCCCTTGCGGACGAGCGGCTGCTTGATGCGTTCCGGGTGCTTGGTAAAGTCAAAACCGAAGCGGCCTTTTACGCAGAGAAAATCGTTGTTGATGCCGCTCATGTCGCGGTTGTTGGCGCGGAGAATCTCGTGATTGCGCACGCTGAGGGTCGTTTTGCAGCCGTTCGAACAGTGCGTACAAATCGTGGAGACGTATTCCATTTCCCACGGACGCGTCTTGTAGCGATAGGTGCCGCTGGTGAGCGCGCCGACGGGACAAATGTCAATGCACATGCCGCACTCTTCGCACTCGAGGTGATCTTCCAAGTTGGGAATGATCACGGAGTTCGCGCCACGCATGCCGACGCCAAGCGCCTTCACGTCCATGCCTTCATCGCACACACGCACGCAGCGGAAGCACAAGATGCAGCGCGGGGCATCGTAATAGACGAGTTCCGACCACTTTTCTTCGGGCCGGTGAATCTTTTCTTCCACGAAGCGGCTGGAATCCGCGCCGTAGCGGAATACCATGTCCTGCAATTCGCATTCGCCGCCCTTATCGCAAACGGGGCAGTCCAATGGATGATTTGTCAGAAGAAATTCGAGAACGCCTTTGCGCGCTTGCTTGATTTGCGCCGTGTCGGTGCGGATGACCATGCCTTCGGCAGCCGTCAACGTGCAGGCGGTCTGCAACTTCGGCATTTTTTCGACTTCGACGAGACACATACGGCAGGCAGCCTGCAGCGAAAGTCCAGGGTAGTAGCAAAAAGAAGGGACTTCCGTGCCCATGCTCTTGGTGACTTCAATAATCAGCTTGCCCGCGGGAACCTGCAGGTCGCGGTCATTTATTTTGATGTTGACTAGCTTTTGATCCGCCATGATCCCTTACCGCGCCCCGAGCAAGAGTGCGTCGCTTGCTTTGGTGTAGGCGCAACGTCCGACCAAATGATCCTCAAATTCGTTTCGCCACTTTTGCACGATGCTGATTGTGGGCAACGCGGCGGCGTCACCGAGCGGGCAGAAGGTGCGGCCGAG
>DATGIS010000016.1:0-8261 GCA_035295625.1 Candidatus Acidiferrum sp.
GGCAGTCCGGGGAAGTATACCTTCCGCACTTTCGGGTGCGCATCCAAATGCCGAGCCACGGCAATGCCATTCGCGTTGTGTTGCAGCATTCGAATCGCCAGCGTCTTGATTCCGCGCGAAATCAAAAAGCAATCCATCGGCGCCAGCCCCGCCCCCGCCGACCTCTGCACAAAATAGATTTTCTCGGCATCTTCCGGCCGCGTCAGGACCACGGCGCCGCCTGTCGCGTCGCTATGCCCATTCAAATATTTCGTCATCGAATGAACCACGATGTGCGCGCCCAACTCGATCGGCCTCTGCAAATACGGACTCAGGAACGTGTTGTCCACCACCAGCGTCAAATTCCGGTCCGTCGCCACTTTCGCGATCGCCGCAATGTCCGTCACGCGCATCGTCGGATTCGTCGGCGTCTCGATGTACAGCATCTTCGTATTCGGCCGCATCGCCGCCTTCACCAGATCCACTGCCGACGTATCCACAAAGCTGAACTCAATTCCAAAATGCACCAGCAGCTGCGTCGACAGCCGGTACACTCCTCCGTACACCGCCTCCGACAAAATCACGTGGTCGCCCGGCCGCAGGAGCCGGAACACCGAATCAATCGCCGCCATTCCCGACGTGAACACGTATGCTGCGTGCCCGCCCTCCAGCTTCGCCAGCGTCTTCTCCAGCGCCTTCCGGTTCGGGTGATTCGTCCGCGCGTAGTCGTACCCCTGCCGGTATTTTCCGAATTCCTCCTGCACGTACGTCGATGTCTGGTAAATCGGCGCAACGATCGCGCCCGTCGCCGCGTCAGGCTCCTGCCCAACGTGAATCGCATTCGTCGCAAATCCCATGGCATTTCCCCTCAGCGGCTCGGCACACACTCGGAACCCGCGCCAAGCCTTCTTCTGTCCGTTGTCATTGAAGCAGCTTCAGATCGCGCGTCCTCGCGCGTGCCCCTGCGGAGCAAAGTCCCTACAACTTACAAGACCCCGCCACACCCGTCAATCAACTCGCGCAACTTGCTTTCCTGCGGCGTAGCCACTCCTGCAGCGCTCTTCCGGCCCCGCACTGCCGCCGCCCATCGTGCCGTACAGCCCTGCCGTCCTCCGCCGCATCCAACTCTCTACAACGGAGGCTTGACCCGCACGGGCCGTTGCGTGGACTATACTTTCTACTGGCTCATGACACCCAAGGCTATCCTCTCATTCGCTTTCGTTTGTTTTCTCTCTACGGCGGGAGCTTCGCTCGCCCAAACCCAAAGCCCTGCGCCGCCTGATTCCAGCGCGCCCGCGAAGACGCCGCAATCCAACCGCATTCGCATTGAAGTCACCGGCGGCGATGCCGACACGCCCGTCGAAAACGCCAGCGTCTATCTCAAGTACGTCGAAGAACGAAAACTCCGCAAAGACAAAAAAGTCGAACTCAACGTAAAAACAAATCGCGAAGGCCTCGCCCACATTCCCGACGCGCCGATGGGAAAAGTTCTTGTCCAGGTGATCGCCGAAGGCTGGAAAACGTACGGCAAGTGGATGGAAATCACCGATCCCAGACAAATCATCAAAATAAAACTCGAAAAGCCGCCGCGCTGGTACTAACCCACGCTTTCATTCGCGTTTGTTCGCAGCACAATTCCTTGCGCCGCTCCGATTTTCTCTTTCGCTTCCATTCTTTTTCGTACGTTCCGGCAAACAAAGCACTTCTGAAATCAAAAAGTGTTCATTCGTCACAAAAATGTTTTCTCGCGCCGCTTCTTTGCACAATAAGTGTGCAAACCGCATTACTCCGTTGAAGAACGAAGAGTTATCTCCGTTCTCCCCCCTCTTTTACACAAAGTTTTCAACACCTGTGTTGAAAACTTCACGTAAGCGAAATATTTTTTCTGGACTTCGGCAGAATTCGTGCTCCACATCCTGCTCGCCTCTTCCTCTGTACTCTCTGTGTTAAAGATTTTCTCCTCCCGCTCTTTGACCCACACAAAATACAGGTGATACAGTTTTCCTCGGGATGCTTGCCACGTGACGGAACTCATCGCCGAACTCGAAGAACCAAAATTTTCTCCGCTTCGCATGATCGCCGGCAACCTCACCGCGCGTCCGCTCCGCGCCGCCTTGAGCATTCTCGCCATCTCCATCCAGGTCATTCTTGTCCTTATGATTGTTGGACTTACGAATGGCGTCGTGAACGAATGGAGCAAACGCGTCGAAGGCGTCGGCGCGGACCTTCTCGTGCAATCTCCCAACGCTTCCATCTTTTTCGCTTTCTCCAGCGCCGTCATGCAGGAATCGTTTGGCGATCAGATTGCCTCTCTCCCCGGCGTCGACGAAGTCGCTCCCACTCTCAGCCTCATGGACCAGAAAAATTTCGTCGTCATCTATGGCATTGACTACAAGCGCTTTAACGCGCTCAGCAAAGGATTTCTCTTTGGCTCCGGCCACGCTTTCGAAGGACCCGACGACGCCATCGCCGACGACATCGTCGCGCAGTCGCGCCATCTCAAGGTCGGTGACCAGATCACGCTCATGAACCACGCCTTCACCATCTGCGGCATCGTCGCCCACGGCAAAGGAGCTCGCTTTTTCATTCCGCTCAAGACCGCGCAGGATATTTCTGGAGCCGAGAAGCGCGTCTCCGTCTTCTACGTCCGCAGTAAAGGCGACACCGAAGCCACTCGCGCCGAAATTCTCAAACTCGAGCCCAACAATCGCGTCCGCTCCATCGCCGAATACATGACGCTCATGAACTCCTCGAATCTCCCCGAACTAAAACCATTTATCAAAACCATGGTCGGTATCGGCATCGTCATCAGTTTTCTTGTCGTCTTCCTCAATATGCACACGCTCGTCCTCGAGCGCACTCGCGAAATCGGCATTTTGAAAGCTCTCGGCTTCACGCGTTCCGGCATCGCCAAACTCCTCCTCGGCGAAACGCTCGCTCTCACCATCGCCGGAAGCCTCGTCGGAATCTTTCTCACCTTTCTCACCAAAGCCATCCTCACCCAAACCGTTCCCACGCTCCAAATCTCCATCACCAACCAGTGGATTCTCGGCTCCATTCTTCTCGCGGTCGTCGGCGCCACCGCCGGCGCCCTCTACCCAACCCTCCGCGCCGCCAGCTACGACCCCGTCGTCGCCCTCGCCTACGAATAACGCACCGGTCGCTGAGTCCTTCCCGGTATGACACAGAACTCCCGAGCCGCGAGACCTCGGTGTCGTATAATCTCGTGCGCACAGCGAGGGGGCAGCTCAGGGATTCGAAGGAGGACGTAAATTTCGGAATTGGGACACACGACCGCTCAGCGCATCCGCCGGGATTAGTCGACGCCGTTCGCGGATTTGGTTTCCAAGGCAGGTAAGAGAAACGTCTCGTCTATCCCCTTGGTCTCGCGATCAGTCCTTGGTAGCAAACTGCTTGCGATATATGAAGTAATAGTAGAAAGCAGCGATCATCCAGTTAGCAACAATTAAGAAGGTTAACCAGAACAGTCTTTTTCGTGCACCCTGGATCGTAGCCCAAGCGTGCGAGATCATGCCGTACCAAAGAAGAAGGACAAACGGTACGCCGATGACGCCGATGATGAAGGCGAGTAGCTTAGCCCACGGATTGTCCTCAAAAGCAGTTATGCTGCGTTGATTTGCGAAGGCGATAAACGCGCCCAAGGAATAAATTGAAGCCAAAACGACTACCGTCGCGATGGCGGCGAACGAAAAGGCTTTTCGGGCCACTTGGCGGAGGTACCATGGCGTTGAATCTTTTGTCATTCAGGACCGCCTTGCTCCTTTGAGTCACCCGTGCGTGTCATTCTTCGAAGATATACCCGTCTTGAGCTCCCCATAGCCCTCGAGCCTTTCCGTCGAGGATAAAATCAACGACTCTGTCTAAATTCGCGTCAGGGGGCACGGCGATTGCGAGCAGCCGCCCGTTTTGTTCGAGTAGCACTCCGAGGCCTAATAGGTGGCTAATGGTCTCGTCTTTGTCGGTCTTGTCATTAAGCCTTAGTCGGTACACACTGTGCCCGTTGTGCCTAACAATCTTGTCGAATTCAAGGGCGTCGCCGGAGTCGTTCGGTTTCGTCGTAACCGTGTCGCCGTATGCGACGTTGTTCAAATAGAACGGAACGCTACCCACTCTGCATCGGGAGCAATCGGGATTGAGCGGCTCACACAACAGGGCTTCGGCGTCGCGGGATCGCGGATACCCTTCTGAGTCTTTTTCTATCGCGAATCGAACTTCAACGACGATCCGTTCTTTTTCAGCATCCATATGCATCTTTCGGTGGCAAACTGACTATTTGGCCGAGAGGAAACGGTGCACAAACCCGCCTAATTCGCGCTGGCTGGTGGGTAGAGAGATTCTCCCCTGTCCAAGCATTGCCAAATTGTATCACTCGAGTAATTCAGTGACTTTGAGCCGCTGCATGCCCAAGTGCCGCGCCCTCGGTTTTAGCCCGTGCCTTTTGCGCTCCGGAAGAACCTGCGCAGGTGCGGGCTCGATTTCGAAGTTGAATAAGAACGGAACGCAAACGGAATTAGCTGAAGCGGTTATTTGAACGGCGCGCCTTAGCTTTCTGGCGTTGAGTTGCTACTGAAATCTGATTCGTCTTGCATTTCGCATTACAGAACAGGAAGCAGGCAGAACGGTTGCTTGTGAGGGAGTTGCGGATAATACTCTTGGCAGAATAATGCGCCGTTCACTTTCTCCGGGAGGGGCGCAAACTTCAGGTCCATTCAAAGGAGCAAGGCATGAAGCGTACTTTACTGGGTGCACTGGTTTTCTGTGCATGCGTCGCGGCGTCACCCGCGGCGAACGCGCAAGTCGGCGGCGGCATGAATTTTTTTCACAAGCCCAACATCGCCGACATTTTTCATCCCGTCGTCGGTTCCGGCGCATCGTACGAACAGCAACACAAAGACGGTACGAAAACGACTTTGGAAATGACCATCGTCGCTCGCGACACGTTTGAAGGCAAAGACGCCTACTGGTTTGAAGTCGGCCACAACGACAAGAACAGCACCGATCTTTCTTACGCAAAATTGTTGATTACCAAAGACGATTTTGAATTTCACAAAATCATCGTCATGATGCCCGGCTCTCCCACGCCGATGGAAATGCCGTTCAATCCAAGCCAGCAATCGAAAGAAAAAATAAAAGACAATCTCGAAAAGTGGCACAAGGTCGGCGCCGAGCCCGTCACTGTTCCGGCCGGCACATTCCTTTGCGACCATTGGGCGAAAGACGATGGCAAGGGCGACGTGTGGGTCAGTTCAAAAATCACGCCGATGGGCATGGTGAAAGAAGTGGACGAGAACTCGACGATGGTGCTCGTCAAAACAATTTCAGGCGCAACGGACCACATCACCGGAACGCCACAGAAATTCGATCCACAAGCGCTTCGCCAGCAAATCATGCAGCAGATGCAGCATCCGAAAAATCAATAATTCGCGGGTGACGTTCGTCACCGCGCAAAATCTTCACGACGGGCGAAACTTTGCTTGGTTTCGCCCGTTTTCTTTTTCGTGTACATTCTTGATGTACATTCAAAGAGCAACTTTTTCCGCGAAGGATACGCAATGACCGAGACGCAGCCAAATCCTCCCAGCGACAAGCATTACACGGCAAAAGTTTTGCAGCGCAAAGATCTCAGCGAAGATCTCTGGCTGATTCGCGTCGATCCGGGTGGCCCGTTTAAATTTGTCGCGGGACAATATGCAACGCTCGGCGTTGACTTCAACGGAAAAAGAATTGAGCGCGCGTATTCGATCGTTTCTTCGCCTTACGAAGATGGACTCGAATTTTTTATCGAGCTTGTGCCGCAGGGAGAATTGACGCCGCATCTTTACAAACTGCAAGTCGGCGACGCAATGCTCTGCAGAAAAATTGCGAAGGGACGTTTCACTCTCGAATTAAAAAGCGGAAGAACGAATCATCTTTTGCTCGCCACAGTTACGGGCCTCGCGCCGTTTGTGAGTTATGTGCGCACGCTTTATCGCGACTGGAAAGCGGGAAATTCTCCGATGCCGGGGAATCACAAACTTTATTGCATTCAAGGCGGAAGCAGAAGCTGGGAATTCGGATATCGCGAAGAGATGGAAAAATACGCGGCGGAAGTTCCGTGGCTGAAATATGTGAGCACGATCAGCCGTCCGTGGGAAGACGAAAAGTGGAATGGCCAAACGGGACGCGTCGATGATTTGGTGCGGCAGTACGTTGCGGAATGGGGATTGAAAGCGGCAGACACGACAGGCTATTTGTGCGGGCATCCGAACATGGTGGAAAACTGCCGCGGAATTTTGCAGCGCGCGGGCTGGCAAAAGGGAAGCATGTTCGAGGAAGTTTATTTCCAGCCGCCGAAAGAAGATTAAGCGCGGCTGGAAATAAAAGTTCGCGAAACTTTTTCGGCAAAAATAAGTTTTCAAAGAACAAACGGGCGACTCCGGGTCGCCCGTTTTATTTTTCCAGGAAAAATTATTGTGTTGGTTGACGATCGGCGAGATTTTGCACGACGTCGCGAATCGTCGAGACGGGAACGGCGACGTGAACGTCGTTCTCTTCGTCCTGAACGTCGACGTAGACTTTGCCCTGATGGACCGCGACTTTGACGTGCTCCTTGTCGCTGTCGACGGAGACAAATTCGACGTCGTTATATTTTTGAAGCTCGTCGGCGACTGCGATGACGATGGGCAGCGCCTGGCGCGATTCGGCATCCATGTTGTGCATCGCGTCCTGCGGCACGAAATGGAGGACGGTTGGGACGAGCGCGGCAGGGACCCAGAAGTGAACGTGAGAGCCGCCGGCGCGGTGTTCGTCGACGCTCACGCGAATCGTGCCTTCACGGAAAGTGTAGACGGTTGCGAATGCGAGAGTTCCGACGGCGCCGAGGGCTAGTTTTGCGAGAATCATTTTTCTGTTCCTCTCTCAGTTTTGTTCGTTCGTCGATACCGGGTTAGTCGGAAACGTTCTTGGAATCGAGCCAGACGCGGACAGTGTTTTCTTCGTCCTTGACGGAGACGAGTTCGGTGTCACCGTGGGCGGAGAGCGCTTTGAGAGCGGCGAGAACGTCGAGTTCGTCCTTGCCGGCGGAGAAGAGGGCTTCGACGACCTTCATGGGAACTTTCACTTCGACTTTGGATTTTTCGGTCATCTTGCCGTCTTTGGATTCCTTGCCATCTTTGTTTTCGTGCCAGCGCTTTTCGGTGACGTGGATCAGCATGTAGCCATTCTGTTTGGCTACCTGAACGTCGTTGTCATGAGACTGGACGGTGACGAATTCGCCGTCCTTGGTGTCTTTGAGCGCGGCGAGAAGAGCGCGGCAGTCGACGCCTTCCATGTCGTTGTGGTCGATGGTGACCTTGCCGTTGTGGAGACGATCTTTGTTGATCGCGGGAAGAACTTTTTCGGCGAGCTCGAGCGGAATATTGACGCGAACGGTTTCGCCCTTGTTGTCCGAGCTCACGACGCGGACATGGAGCCAACGGTCATTGCCGGAAGAACTGGTTTGAGCGGAGGCCGCTAAAGGAGCGACGAGCAAGGCGGCAGCGGCGGCGAAGGAAACGAGTTTCAAGGACTTGATCATGAACAAAACCTCCCTAAACGTGTGCCCGAGGAAAGCCGAGGACCGGGCAGTTGTAGACAAGTACGAACGGGTGCGTAGGAAAGTTCCCAGGATTCGCAGAAATGAGAATGAAGGCGGGAACGGGAGCTGGCGCGAGGGGTATGCCCCGGTTGGCGCGCGGAACCATTCGGGATGCGACACCCCGGCATTTTGGGCAAAGAGTGCGGAAGCCGCTGGAAAGATTGGAGATGTTTTTCGCTCTTTGGAAAGAGTGAAGGAGAATGGGGCGTTTTTGGGGGAATCTTTGGTTGGACTAATCCAAGAGCTCTCTCGCAGACACTGCTCGGGGCAAGAAAGAGTGACCGAGATGCTGTCCGGTTAGGGATACCACCCCCCTCCCCCTGTTTTTCGTAAGTATTCATTTTAGAGGAGTTAGGCGGAGGGTAGGGGGTGGGTACTGAGGCCCATGCGCAAGTCTGTCGTTGCATGGCAACGGCGAGGGATCGAGATGGCGACGACGGGCACGGCGCTGGTCCTTTCTCCCTATTAGAGCTCGATATCAGGCCTCGATGTCAGACTCGATACCCGACTCGATAGCAGGCGCGTTCGCGGAGATTTGCGAGCGCTGAGTTTGGGAATAGCGTACGAGAAATGGACAAGGAAAAACTACTGGCCTGAATGATGGATTTCGTACGGCTGTACTTTTTGTGATTTTCGTTCGAACGAC
>DATGIS010000017.1:0-37635 GCA_035295625.1 Candidatus Acidiferrum sp.
AGACGAAGAGCGGCTATAACTTCACGGACCCGACGACGACCGGTACACCGGCGACGACCTTCTCGGTCAACGCTGACCCGGTTTCGACCTCGTCCGGTACGCGTCACTTCTTCGTCAACGAAACCGGCGTCATCCGCTACACTCAGTCCGGTTCCGCGACGAACACCTCCAACGCATTGCAGTAAACTGCAATCGCTGGTCGATTTTACGAGGGAAGCCTCCCGGCTTCCCTCGTTTTATTTTTGGCGCCGCTTGTTTTCGCTTCTCAAGAACTTTTCCTCGCGACAAAATACGTCTTTTTGCCTGACCGAATTGGTCATTCTCTCTCCCCCCTTTAATCTGTCCCCAATATCTCGCGAAGAAAATGCTCGATGAAATAGGTCGCTTGTTATCATATAATTGCAAACCGATTTGGCCGGAACTTCGCTTCTCCCTTCTTTTTCCCTAAGTTCTTGGCCCCTCAAGTGCTTCTACAAGTGGTTAGTATTTGCAGGCGCCGGTCGCGTTCCGGTTGTTCGATCGCTCGTCCGGAAAACATTCGCGCCAGACCTGCAGAGGGGATTTTGAGGTGACTATGACTGGCGGACGGAAATGGGGCGTCAGAACTCAGGTTGTCGCTCAACGAGGTTTTTCACTGATCGAGCTTTTGATCGTGGTCGCAATCATTTTGATCATCGCGGCGATTGCGATTCCAAACTTTTTGCGCGCGAAGATGGCTGCGAACGAATCTTCCGCGGTCTCTTCCATTCACGCCGTAAATACCGCGGAGATTGCTTATTCGTCGGCATGTCCCACGATTGGTTTTTCCGCATCGCTTGTGGAACTCAACACCAGCACCACGTGCATCGGCGGCACCAGCCAGATCGACGCAACCCTGGCCGCCGGCACCAAGAGCGGCTACGTCTATACGTATGCGCCGGTCGGCGCCACTCCGTACCTCAGTTATACGTTGAACGTCGACCCGATGACGCGCGGCGTCACTGGCCAACGCAGTTTTTGGTCCAGCGAAATTGCCGTCACGCGCTACAACCAGAGCGCGGCCGCGTCCAACACCGACAACGCAATTCAGTAAATTCTCTTTTCGCGGCGAATGTTAGACTGAAGCAATGAAGTCTGCATTCGCCGCTTTTCTTTTTCTCGCTGTACTTGCCGTATCCTCTGCTGGCGAATCCGCTGCCCCTTACGTTCGTCAGTTCGAATCCGCCTATAAGCGCGCTCACACCTTGCAAGCTGATTTCTTGCAGCAATACCGCGAAGGTGACCGCGTCACCCGTTCCGAAGCCGGCGTGGCCTATTTTCGCCGTCCGGGCAAAATGCGGTGGGAATACGACTCCCCTGAAAAAAACCTCTTTGTCGTCGACGGCAAATTCGCCTGGTTCTACGTTCCCGCCGACCACACCGTCTCCCGCGTCGCTGCTCGTCAGAGCGACGATTGGCGCACTCCGCTCGCACTCCTCGCCGGAGAGATGAAAGTCAGCCGCGTCTGCGCCTCCATCGAACTTTCGTCTGACCAGCCCAGTGACTCTGCTCTCGTTCGCCTGAGCTGCATCATTCGCGGAACGGAAAAAGACGTCAAAGCTGGCAAGCAACACGATTCCGCCTACTTCGATATCAACAAAACAAACGGTGAACTCGCGAGCGTCGTCGTCAGTGGCGCAGGCGGTATCCGCATGGACCTCCAGTTTTCTCACTGGCGCTACGACCCTCCCGTCGAGGAGGTCCTGTTCCACTTCCAGCCTGCCAAAGGTGTTGCCATCGTCGATGGGGACGAACTCATGGCCGGACCCGCCCAGGGCATCCGCTAATCCTTCGCCCGCCCGATTGCAAAGCCCTGATTACAGGCTGGTTAAAAATTGCTGCCAGTGCTTTTCGCGCAACGTACAACTCTTCTGCGCTACCCTGCAACTGTTTGAATTGAGGTAAACTGGCTGTCATGGGGGAATTTGTCTGCCGCGTCGCGGATGCCAACGGGCGAGTCTTTTCGCACGTGGAAGCCGCTGGTACTGTCACCGAGGCCCGCCAGAAGCTGGCGGATCGCGGGCTCTACGTGTATTCGGTCGAATCCCGCAGCAGCCTCGTCAGCGGCCTGCTCAACCGCCAGAGCAGCAAACAGGTGGGCGGCTCAGACTTCCTGATTCTCAATCAGCAGTTCAATACGCTCATCAAAGCCGGCCTTCCCATTCTCCGCGCGCTGGATCTCCTCGCCGAGCGCGCCAGTTCGCCGCGATTGCGTCCCGTCATTTCTCAAATTCGCGATCGCGTCCGCGAAGGGAAGTCGCTTTCTGAAGCCGTCACCGAAGCCGGCGTTTTCTCGAAAGTTTATTCCACTGCGATTCTGGCCGGCGAAAAGAGCGGCAATCTTTCCGGCGTCCTCGACTATTACATCGCCTATCAGCGCGTCAGCACCGGCGTCCGCAAGAAAATTCTCGCCACGCTCGTCTATCCCGTTTTGCTTGTCACCGTGGCCTGCATCGTCGTCACCTATCTCGTCACCGTCGTCATCCCGAAATTCGCCATGCTCTATCAGGACATGAAGGTGCCGCTCCCGACGCCCACGCGCATCCTCATCGCTCTCACCGTCGACTATCGCTACTTCGTCGTCGGTGCCATCGCTGCGGTATTCGTCGCGGCTCTCGGTCTTTTCGCCTGGTCGCGTTCGGAAGAAGGCGGCATTGCCGTTGACCGCATGAAATTTAAATTGCCTATCGCCGGCGAAACGATTTTGAAATTTCAGGTCGCGCAATTCACCCGCACGCTTTCCACGCTTCTTACGGGCGGCACGCCTCTCGTCGCTGGCCTGCAAACCGCGGGCGACGCCATTGAAAGCAAATTGCTGCGTGGGACGATCACCAACGCCACGCAGAAAGTCCGCGAAGGCGAATCGCTCCATTCCGCGCTTTCGTCCACTGGCATCATGCCCGAACTTGCTCTCGACATGATTGAAGTCGGCGAATCGAGCGGCGCCCTGGCGCCGATGCTCACCAGCGTCGCCGAATTCTACGAAGAAGAAGTGAATCTTCGCTTGAGCGCGATGGTCTCGCTCATCGAGCCGGCCATTCTCATTTTCATGGGTCTCCTGGTTGCCTTTATTCTCGTTTCGCTCTATTTGCCGATTTTCTCGATTCAGGTGACCGGAGCGGGTACCGCTAGCTAGAACGGAAAACATGAGTACGACACATCAAAATCCGCCTGTCACGGGAGCGCCGAACCTCAGCGCCGAAGAGCAGCACGAGCGCGAACATTCCCGCCGGCTTGCCGAACGTTACCGTTTCCCGTTTGTGGATTTGCGCGAACAGCGCATCGATCCGGAACTCTTCCGCACCATTCAAGCCGACTTGATGTTCCGCTACAACTTCGTTCCGCTCGAGGTGCACAACAACGTTCTCTCGATCGCCGTTGCCGAACCCAGCCAGGTTGCACTTACCGACGAACTTCAGTTGCTCCTCGGCAAAAAGCTCTCCATCAAAGTTGCCACTGCGCGCCAGATTGGCGACCTGCTCAAGCGAACCGAACAGTCTCAGCGCGTCCTCGAACAAGCCACCGAAGCGTTCACGCTGCAATCCGGCAAGACCGACGAAAACGCCGATGAAACGCTCTCCGGCGATCGCGTTACGCGAGACACCACCGCGAGCCCCATCGTTAAATTGGTCGAAACCGTCATCTTCACCGCCCTCGAGCGCCGCGCAAGCGACATTCACATTGAAGCGCGTGACGGCGAAGTCGCCGTCAAATACCGTATTGACGGCGTTCTCCAGCACGCCATGACGCCCATTTCCAAAGACTGGCATTCGCCCGTCATTTCTCGCATCAAGGTGCTCAGCGATCTCGACATTGCCGAGCGCCGTGTTCCGCAGGACGGCCGCTTCCGCGTGAAATACAAAGGCCGCTTTATTGACTTGCGTGTCTCCATCATGCCGGCCAGCCACGGCGAAGACGCCGTGCTTCGCGTCCTCGACAAGGAAACCCTTTCCGAAAAGTTTCAAAGCTTGAGTCTCGACGTCGTTGGTTTCTCCGCCGACGAGATGCGCCGCTTCCGCCGCTACATTCGCGAGCCGTATGGCATGGTTCTCGTCACCGGTCCGACCGGTTCCGGTAAAACCACTACGCTCTACGCCGCCATCAACGAAATCAAAACCGACGAAGACAAAATCATCACGATTGAAGACCCCGTCGAATATCAGCTTCGCGGCATTACGCAGATTCCCGTCAACGAGAAAAAAGGCCTGACTTTCGCCCGCGGATTGCGCTCCATCTTGCGCCACGACCCCGACAAAATCATGGTCGGCGAAATCCGCGACCAGGAAACCGCGCAAATCGCCATTCAGTCCGCCCTCACCGGCCACCTCGTTTTCACCACCGTTCACGCCAATAACGTGACCGACGTCATTGGCCGCTTCATTAACATGGGCGTCGAGCCGTACAATTTCGTCTCGGCCTTGAACTGTATTCTGGCGCAGCGCCTCGTTCGCGTTATCTGCAGCAATTGCAAACAATTGAAAAAACTTTCTCCCGATGAAATTCGCGAAGCAGGCCTCAAGCCCGAAGAATGGGTGAACGCGTCGTTCGCCGAAGGCGCGGGCTGTCTCGAATGTTCGGGCACCGGCTATCATGGCCGCACCGCAATTTGCGAACTGCTCGATTTGACCGACCGCATCCGCGAAATGATTATCGATCGCCGGCCGACTTCGGAAATCAAGCGCATCGCCCGCGACGAAGGCATGATTACGTTGCGCGAAAGCGGTTTGAACAAAATTAAGCAGGGCTTGACCACACTGCGCGAAATCAACAAGGTGACTTTCGTTGAGTAACACCGTCGCACACCGCAAGGGCATCTACCAGAACGAGCTTGTTCGCAAGTTCGTGATGTGGCTCGATTCGTCGCCCCATCCGCCGCTCGCCGTGGAAATTGCCACGGATCGCGTCGCCGGCGCTCGTCTTTCCGGCACTGGTGGCGTCGATGGTTTTGCCGTTGAGCCGCTCCCTCCCGGCGCAATCGTTCCTTCCGCCGTTGAAACAAATTTGATCAATATTTCGGCCGTCAAGAATGCGTTCGAAAGCGTTTGCAGCCGTCTCCGTGCCAAAAACGAAGACATCGCGATTCTTATTCCCGATCCCGTCATCCGCGTCTTTGTTCAGCACTTCGACGAATTTCCCCGCTCCGCGCAGGAAGCCATTCCTATGCTGCGCTGGAAATTGAAGAAGAGCGTCCCCTTCGAAATGGACGAAACGCTCGTTTCCTATATGCGCCAGGCGCCGCGCGAAGGCGGCGTGGACGTGGTCACTGCACTGGGGCGTTTGCGCATCGTTCGGGAATATGAAGCGCTCGCCGAAGGTTTGGGTTTGAGTCCCGGCGTGGTTCTCAGCTCTTCGCTCGCGACAGTCTCCTTATTGACGGATGCTCGCCCCACGTTGATGGCTCGCGTTGCCGGACAAGCCCTCACCACCGTAATTGTTCGCGACGGAGTCCTCTGCGGTTATCGCTCCACCGAACTTCCCGTTGCGGGCACCCTGCTGACGCCAACGATGCTCCTCGAAGAAATCTATCCGGTCGCGGCCTATTACCAGGACACTTGGCAAGAGGGGATTCAAGCCGTTCGGGTCGCGGGTCTTGGCGCGCGGCTGCCCGAATTTGTGCGGCCACTCGAAGATGAATTTCATTGCGAAGTACGTTCGCTGTTGCACACGGCTGTTTCGGAAGGGCGGCTTTCCGATGAAGCACGGCCGCTTGCCGATCGCGAACTCGAAGCATTGGTTGGCTGGATTTTGCAGAGAAATTAGGCGGTAGCGTAGGCACTCTTGTTTACCCTGGAAGGCCCTGCGCCACACGCTCCAAGGCTACGGAGTAGCGAGTTTGCAGAGAAGTTAGGAGACGAGCGAGAAAGCATTCATGAGAGTCAGGCTCAATCTTGCGACGAAACCGCTGGTCACGCACCGGCGCTTTCTGGTCGGCGCAGCCGCGGTCGCCGCAGTCGGTGCGATCGTCTTTATTTCCCTCGGCTGGCATGTCTACGGCGCGCGCAAGGCCGCAGCCGCCACCCAGGCTCGCATGCAGGCTCTCCGCGCGGAACAATTGAGTCTCGAATCCCGCCGCGACAAACTGGACCTGTTTTTCAAGCGCTCGGAAAACGCCAAGCTCGCCGAGCGCGCCGCGTATTTGAACTCCATCATCGATGAAAGCAGTTTTCTCTGGACGCAGATGTTCATGGACATCGAACGCGTGAAGCCGGGTGGCGTACGCCTGCTCAGCATTTCGCCCAAGATGGTCAAGGGCAATATGGAAGTCCATTTGCGCGTCGGGGCTCAATCCGACGAAGCCAAACTGAAATTCCTGCGGGCGCTCGAAGGCTCGAAAGCCTTTGAAAAGGTCATGCTGCTCAATAGCCAGCTCGCCACGCAGGCAGGCGACCAGCAGGTATTCGAAATTTCCGTGATTTATACGAGGGCTTGATGTCGCGCGATTTCAAATTCGAAAAGAGAGCCATCCTCGCCGGAGTCGCTTTATTGCTCGCGGCAGACGTCGCGCTCGGCGTCTACAGCTGGCATCTCTCCAATTCTCCTGTTGTCACGACGCAAACCACGAACGTGGAAGCCGCGAAGCTGAAAAAGCTCAAGGCGGAAATCGAAGACGCCGAGAAGAACGCGGCAAACTTCCCCAAAACCCTGGTGGACTGCGACAAATTCGAAAGCTCTTTGCCGCCCGCAAACGTTGCATCTTCCACCATCGCTGCCGAATTGGGCGACCTTGCCAATAAATCCGGCATCCAACTTACTGGCATCGTTTTTCACGATAAGGAAGTCGGCGATCGCGATATTACCGAGCGCTCCATGGAAGCCACTATTTCTGGCGGGTACGACAACGTCGTGAAATTCTTGAACAATCTTCAGAAGTCGCCAAATTATTACGTCGTCGATTCTATCGACCTAGCCACCGAAACGACCGCGCCGAATTTGTTGCACGTCGGCGTTCACATGCGCACTTTCTTTCGCACGGTGCCCGCATGAAACAGCAAAAACAAGCGATCGCTTTCATCGTTCTTGTCCTGGTTGCCGCGGGAATTTGGGCCTGGCAGTGGTACACCCCATCGAACGGCGCGAAGGACGATAGCGCATCGTTGGCCCAAATTTATAAACCGCTGAATTTTCCGAATCCGACAATTCACTGGCCGAAAGTGGAGATGCGCCGCAAAGCCGAATACAAAACTTCCGGCCCACCTCCATTTTCGCTGGATGGTCCGAAGCCACCCGTCGTGCCGCTAAGAATTCCGAAGCCGGGTGACGTCGGCTATACCCCGCCGGCACCACCACCCCCTCCTCCTGCGCCGGAATTGCCGCCGAATCTGAAATTCTTTGGATACGGCAACGTGCCGAATAATTCGGCACGGCGCGCATTCCTCGAAGACGGCGATGAAGTGTATATCGTCAACGAAGGCGACACGCTCCTCGGCCGCTTCAAAATTTTGAAAATCAATAACGCGAGTCTTGAATTTGAAGAAGTCGGCTCCGGCCGCCACGGCCAGAAAATGCTGGAAGATGCGGGACCCGCCGCGTGAGAAACGTGAAACGAATTCGCGCAAGAAAATCGCAGCGCGGTTACGCGCTCCTTCTCGTTGCGTTTGCTGCGACATTGATGGTGATTGCCGCGATGACTGCGGCGCCCGGAATTCTCACCGAGGGAAAACGCGAAAAAGAAAAAGAAATGATCTGGCGCGGAAATCAATACGTGCGCGGAATCAAACTTTATTATCGAAAAACCGGCAAATTTCCCAATTCCCTCGACGATTTGACAAAACCGCAGGTCGGAAATATTCGTTTCATGCGCCAGCAATACAAAGATCCGATGAATCTAGAAGACGGATCGTGGCGCCTGATTTACGTCGGCCCATCCGGCCAATTGATCGGCAGCCTGAAACCGCAGCCGCAAATTACGCTTCCCGGCGGAATTCCTGTGGGCATCCCCGGCGCGAGCGGAGTGGGGACACCCGCGGCTAATCTGAATGGGGCGGGGCTCAATGGTCCCGTGAATTCCGGCGTCGGCGGCCCAGTGAACGCATCGCCAACAAGTGGATTCGGCCAGCCGAGCGCGGGACAAAACGGCGTTGTTGCTACGACGGGAAACGGAGTTTCTACGGACACGGATGCGAATGGCGACGTGCCCGCCAATCTTGCAACGGATACCCCGACGGTGATTGGCGGAAACATTATCGGAATTGGGAGCAAGGCTACGGGACGTTCGGTGATCGTCTGGGAGAAGGCGAAGAATTACCGGCTCTTTGAATTTTATTGGGACCCGAGCAAGGACGTTCAGGGATTTGGTCCGCAGCCGACGCAACCGGGAAATCTCCCTCCGGGTGTGCAGCCGGCGACTCCGCAGAATTTTCAGAATCCGGGAATGCCTCCGCCAAACTTCAATCCATCTGCGCCAAGCGGGACGGATAATCCGCCGTTGCAGGGAAATCCTCCGCAGAACTAGTCCGGCAGAAATTCAAAATTGGAAAATTGAAAGTGAGACGCCGCCGAGCTGTTATCGGTGTTCTTGCGGCTTCGATTCCGCCTATTTTGCGACAGGCGTTGCAAGCGGCGCGGCCCGGGTGGAAGTGTGTTGCGAAGCTTTACGCGCTTTGTAGGTTTTCTGGACGAGGCGGACATAGGAGATGGTTTCGCGATAGGGCGGAATGGTTTTGAACTGGTCGATGCGCTGCGGGCCTGCGTTGTAGGCGGCGAGGGTGAGCGCGAGGTCGTTGTCGTAGCGGTCGAGAAGTTCGCGCAGATATTTTGTGCCCGCCTCGATATTTTCCCTGGGATCAAAACTGTTTTTTACACCGAGGCGAGCGGCGGTTTCGGGAAGAAGCTGCATGAGCCCGCGCGCGTTTTTGCGGGAAATGGCTTTGGGATTGAATTTGGATTCGGCGGTGATGACGCTCACGATGAGATCGGCGTCGACGCCATGAGTTTGCGCGGCGGACGCGATGAAATTCGCGTAGGGAATATCGGCGAGCACGGGCTTCGGCGCAGGGCGAAAGATTTCTTCGGGTTCGATGGAGACGATTTCGGTGGCGGGAAGTTCGGCAGAGCCGCTGGAGAGCTGGAGCTTATACGTGTCGCCGACGAGCTGATATCCGGTGACGACGAGGCGCTGGCCGCTTTTCAGGACGACGTATTCGGCGCGCGCAGACTTGGGACCGAGTAAGGCGAAGCAGGGAAGCAGCAGAAACGCAAAAAGAACTGCATGTGACCGGCGAAGCGCTGCACGCAAGAAGTTCAAATCGAAGATGCCGGGCTGAAGCCACGGCGCTACATTTAAACCCAGAGGGTCCCTGGCCGTTTGGGCGAACGGAAGCTGAGTCTGGCGCGCGAGGATGCGAGTCAGGCGCATGCGGCCTCGCTTAGGGCGAAACGTTCGATGGCGGCGGCGACACCGCTTTCGTCGTTGGAGAGAGTTTCGTGCCAGCCGTGAACTTTAAGTTCGGGAACGCCGTTGGCCATGACGACAGGGATTCCGGCGAAGTGAAGCATTTCGAGGTCGTTGTGATTGTCGCCGACGGCGAGAATTTCTTCCCGCTGTAAACCCTGATGCGAAGCCCATTCCGCGAGCGAGCGGCCCTTGGTGCAGTCGGCCGGAAGAACGTCGATCATGGCGAAGTTGCGGGATTCATAGAGCGTGACGGCGAGGCGATAACCGGCGGCGAAATCCGCTTCGCGGAGAATCGTTTCGATGGCGCGCATTTCCGCGACGGTGCCGGAAAACATAACCTGAATGGGATCTTCGGTGATGGAATTTTCGAGAGGGGAAACGATGCCAATATTGGCGAGGTTGCGCTTGTAGTAGGCGTAGCGGATGGAATCGTCCTCACGAAGCGATTCGAGCATGATTTGATCGGCGACAGGTCGATCGAAAATGACGGCTGCGCCTTCGCGCCAGGGCCGCGTGGATTCGAGGACGCTGCGCGCAACGTTTCGATCGAGCAAATGGCGAAGATGGGTTTCTCCGTCGGCGGTGCGAATAAGAGCGCCGTTATTGACGATCATGGTCAGCGGGCAGGAGAGCTGGTGGGCGACGGGCATGGCGAAATCGTAGCGACGGCCGGTGACGAGAGCGACTTCAATGCCGCGACGGGTAGCCTCGGCAATGGCGGCGCGATTGGCTTCGGGGAGCTGCCAGCGGCTGTCGAGGAGCGTTCCGTCGATGTCGAGAGCAATAAGGCGTACAGGCATAGATCTAAGTTTACCGCGAAGCGCTGGAAGAAGGTGCCCCGAGTGCGAGCGGTTTCCGAGTTCCAAAATGGAATGGGCACTCCCCTCCCCCTGTTTTACGTAAGTATTCATTCTAAAGGGGTTGGGCGATGGGTACCCCCTCCCAAGCGCACGGCCAAGGGCGTGTGCCGAGCCCGAATTTAGGGGCCGGGGGCGGTGAGAGCCTAAAGCCTGTGGATCTGCTCGTCGCATCGGTATTGGGAAGGATACGCGGTTGGGTTGAGCTGGACGACTGGTCAGAGTGCGGGATGTGGGACAGCTGTACTTTAGAAGCGGTGCGGCAGGATTCAGCTTCAGGGAATGATCGGGTGGGGGCGAGCCATTTCAACGCGCGGGGGTTCGCGCGGCCCGGGTTCTGGACGATATCCATGCGGGTCATATTCGCCAGGGCGAAGGTCTGGCCTGCCATTGTGTGAAAAGCCGGGAAAGCCCGGAATATCGGGAGCTTTGAAGTCAGATTCATCCCGGCGTGATGCTGCAGCTTTTCGCGCGATTAGTTGTTGGTATCGGGTGAACTGATCACCGAGAACTTCTCTAAGTTCGGAGGAGCGTGCGGCGTAGTGCGTTTGCACGATTTCGACGAGCTTTTCTTCGAGCTCTTTTTGTTTCTCGAATGCGGATTTCAGCTTTAGCCTGAGTGCAGAGTCTGGAAAAAGGGATTGATTGGAAAATTTTGCGAGCTCGGACTCGGGATTGAAAGGCTGGGCGTAGGAACGGGGGATGCGCGGCGACGGGGTATGGGAACGCGGCTTCATTGATTCGATGGAGGGAGAGAGCGCAGACAGATCGATTTTGACGTGTGGTCTGGTTGTCTTTTCAGGGAAATTGGAGGGAGAACCGAGGACTATTGGGCCGGGATCCGGCAGCTGCAAGGACGGTGGTTCCGGAGCGGAAGGCCGTGGGTGGAGGATCGCGTCGATCT
Organism: Candidatus Acidiferrum sp.; assembly: GCA_035295625.1. Classification (GTDB taxonomy): domain Bacteria; phylum Acidobacteriota; class Terriglobia; order Acidiferrales; family UBA7541; genus Acidiferrum. The sequence goes on from DATGIS010000017.1 coordinate 11,174, forward strand.
CTTTGTCGGTAAGCTCGACGTGCAGAGTGCCGGAGTCCTCCTTGAGATCCTTCAATTGCGCGAGCTGAGCACGCATTTCGTTGGATCGAGTCTGCGATCCGGAGAGCGCATCGAGTTCGAGAGAACGAGCCTTTTCGAGGAGAAGCGATTCAGCGGATTTCAAGTTCGCAGCGTTGAGGGCGACACGTTCCTGGCGATAACGAACGACGGAATGGTTCGGAGAAGAAGCCGGGACGGACCGAACGAGCGCGAACACCTCGGGGAGAGAATCTCGTTCAACCGCGCATCGGGATGTTCCAATTTCTGCCTTAGCACGCGGGCTTTCGCTTCTTTGCGTTGTTCCAACGCGGCATCGCTCCCGGAGCCCCAAGCCGCGTCGAGAAGTTCGCCAACGCCGGGGAAATGTTTGCTGAGTTCTTCGAAGAAGCCAAGTCGCTCCTTAATGAGGTCAAAGCCCATGTCGAGCAGTTTGGTTTGAATAACGTCACCGATGGATTTGACGGGCTCGGGGGCTGGAGCTTCGTCAATGCTCTTCGCGCATTGCCGAGCATCCTCAGCGGCCGCTTGCAAGGCTCGCAGGGACAGAGCTTCGGCTGAAGATGGAATACTAGAGGTGGCATCGGATTCCGGGTGGACGACGGCGGAGGCGACTTCGGGCTCGACGATTGGAGTATTCCAGGAAAGGTCGTGTTCCACGACAGGGTCGGCTGCGTGGAAGGAGGTTTTTAGGAAATCGTATTGCTGCTTCAACCGTTCCGCGGCGATTCGATTCTGTATGGACTCCAGAATTGCGGCGCGCTCGGCAGAGGAGAGTCGTTGCCAGGCGGACTGGACGAGGTCGCGCTGCAACCGTGCGTCGAACGATTTGTCAATTGCGCGGCGAAGCTGGGAATAGGATTCTTCAAAATCGCGGAAGCGCGCGGAGATTTGGCCGCCAAGTTCGGATTCGCGTGAAGCCAGTAGCGTGAAGGACGCGAGCGCTAGAGCGGCTAGGGCTAGCCTCGACATCCACTTCGTGCTTGTTCGGAACGAGTGCCAGGTCGCGTCCACAATTCCCGCCTTGGCGCCGATCCAGCGGCGCTCGACGAAACGAAGCGCAAGCAGCAGAATCGCGATGGTGCAAGTCTGCCAGGCGGAGAATTTGATTTCGGAGAGAAAGACGCGGGCGTAAAGGAGACGGTCATCGAGGCGACGGAGCTGGCCGAGGGTTCCGGCGTCGATGACGGAGTGGCGCAGATAGAACTCCGCGACGGCATAGATGCCGGCGACAATCGCGAGAATGATGGCAAGCTCTTGAACGGCATCCCCGAGTGCAGAGCCGAAGCGAACGGTAAAAGACTTACGAACAAGTTTCAGCTCGAGTTTGGCGAGATACAAGGCCGGCAGGGCACAAAGCGCGCCGACGAACGCGGTGCGGGCGGAATCGTTGGAAAAGGGCAGAACGAGAAACGATGCGATGGAAACAATCGAAAAAGCGAGTACAAGAAATCTACGAGCGAGGATGGAGTTTGCGTCGACAGCCGTCGGGCGGAATGCGTTCCGGAGCGGAACGCGATAGCGCCAAGCGGCGCCGATGGCGGCGAGACTGCCAAGCAGGATGAGAAAAAAGACGCCGAGCCAGACAACGAAAATAATAAACAAGAAGCCGACGCCGACGACGTTGTCGAATGTGCTCGGCTTAGAACTGTGCTGAGTCGCGTAACGCATGAAGAAAAACCTGCCCGGGAGAGAATGTGATAGTAGGCTCCGGAAATGTGCGATGCAAGGTGAATTTTGGAGCTCGAATTGACGTACGCGGAAGTAAGATTGGTACGAGATAGGAACCGTGACGCCAAGCCGGAAAATGAAAACGAGACGGAGTCAAGCGGCCATGGCTCAGCTGCAAAGAGATTCTTTGTATTCGGGGCGAGCGGCGGTGCGGGTATTTGCGGCGAATGAGCGGATGAATCAAATGCTGCTGGAGCGGCTGGATGCGAAAGCGTGGAACGCGAAGGCGCCGGGCGGGGCGAGGACGATTGCGGCGATTTTTACGCACCTGCACAACGTGCGGGCCAAGTGGGTACGGCTGACGGCGCCGCATCTGAAGGTGCCGAACCAACTGGATCGAGCTAACTGCACGCGGAAGCAGGCCAAGGCGGGATTGGCGGAAAGCGCGGCGCGGTGCGAAGAGATGCTGGCGGAGGCGCTGGACGGCGGAGGACGCATTAAGAAATTCGTTCGCGATGGATGGGGCCGGCCGTGGCCGGTGGGTGTGGAAATGCTTTGCTACATGATTTCGCACGAAGCGCACCATCGTGGGCAGGTGTGCATGCTGGCGCATCAGATGGGATTCAAGCTGCCGACGGATGTGACGAGCGGAATGTGGAGTTGGGAAAAGATCTGGAAAGAGTCGGGCGGCCGAGCGGGCCGGGAGTTGATTCGTAAGGGAAACCGTTAGACGTATTGCACGAACTGCAGCTGCTCTCGAACTGCTAACTCCGCATCCCAATTAAGACTAACAAGGAAATTGGCAAAGCGCGCCTCCGGCGGCGCGGTTGCGATGGAATATAATCGCGGCATGGCGACAAAACGGATTTACTACGACGATGCGTTTATGAAGGAGTTTGCGGCGGAGGTGTTGGCTTGTACGGAACAGGCGGGAAACTCCGGGAAGCGGTGGCGCGTCTTACTGGAGAGAACGGCGCTCTATCCGGCGTCGGGCGGGCAGCCGGATGACCGGGGAAGGATTGGCGGGGCGGCTGTGGTTGAGGTTGTGGACGAGGGCGAGGAGATTGCGCATTTTGTGGATGCGCCGGTCGGCTTGGGGCCGGTAAGGGCGGCGGTGGATTGGGCGCGGCGGTTCGACCATATGCAGCAGCACACCGGGCAGCATTTGCTGTCAGCAGTGCTCCAGAGGAAATTCGGCTTGGAGACGGTGTCGTTTCATTTGGGAGAGGAAGTTTGCACGATCGATCTGCGGGGAGCAGGGCCGGGCGCAGAGACGTTGGTGGCGGCAGAGCAGGTGGTGAACGGAATTATTTTTGAAGACCGGCCAGTGAAGATTCTGTACGCAACTCGGGAGGAGCTGCGGGGTTTGGGAGTGAGAAAAGAAGTCGAACGCGAGGGCGTTCTGCGCGCGATCGAGATTGAAGGAGCGGACTTGCAGCCGTGCGGCGGGACGCATGTGTCACGGACGGGACAGATTGGAATGGTGCAACTGCGGCGTTGCACGAAGATCCGGCAGGATTGGCGGCTGGAGTTTTTGTGCGGCGAACGGGTGGCACGAGCGGCGCGGGCGGACTATGAAACGCGGCGCGGGATTGCAGAGAAGCTGAAGTGCTCGCTGGAAGAGGTGAGCAGCGCGGTGGAAAAGGCTCTGGCGGAGCGCGACGCGAGCTTTAAGAGCGCGAAGGCGAGAGGGGAACGGCTGGCGGAGTTCGAAGCGGAGAAGATTGTGCGGGAAACGCCGGCGGATGCGAATGGAGTGCGCGTCGTGGCGCGGGTGATGGAGGGAATGGAAGCAAGTTTTGTGGTGCTGCTGGCGCCGGCGATTGCGGCCCAGGAAAAGACGGTTGCGCTGATTGCGCGGAGAGAATGCGGGCACGTGCTGTTTGGGCAGCATCCGGGCGTTGGAAAAGACATGAATGCGCTGCTGAAGAAAGTGTTGGGCGAAGTAGGAGGAAAGGGCGGCGGAACGAAGGATTTTGCGCGAGGAGCGCTGGCGGAACCGGCGTCAGCTGCGAAGGCGATTGAACTGGCGCGCGCGGAATTGGGTTTGTAGTTCGCGACTGAAGAGAAAAGGGAGGACGTATGTTAGCACTGGCACTGTTGGTGTTGGCATTTCCAGCGAACGTACCGGCGAAGGCTGCGGTTGAGCCGGAGACGGTGAAAGTGAAGATCGAAGCGTCAGAAATGGACCGAAGATTGTTGCTGCAGAAATTGAACGAGCACGGCGCGGAACATGGAATGAAGTTTGTACTCGACGAAAAAGAGTTCAACTACCGGATCGAATTTGCGACTGAACAGGGGCACGCGTGGAACGCCGGCGCAGGCTCGGGCGGTTCGTACAACACGAGCGAAGCGAAGGCGACGGTGTATGACGAAAAGGATGGCGAGCTTTTTCATTTTTCGAGGGCTCAGCGGAGGACCGACACTGGAGCAACAAACGCGGTGGCGAAGGAAATCATCAAGCGGATGCTGAAGTTGAAGGAAACGCCGAAGACCTGAAAGGCGTAGACAGTGTGCACGAAACTCGTGTACACTGAATTCGTATGAAAAACATCACCCTGAGCGCCGACGAACATCTGATCGAGCAGGCGCGGCTTGTCGCCAAATCGCAGCACAAGACCCTTAATGTGCTGTTTCGTGAATGGCTGAGGGATCTCGCGTCACGAAACGGCGATGTTAAAGAGTTTGAAGCGCTGATGAAACGCTTGAAGTATGTCGAGTCACGCGGGCCATATACTCGAGACGAAATGAATGAGCGGTAGATTTTTTCTCGATACCAACGTGTTCGTCTATACGTTCGACTCGACCGCGCCAGCCAAGCAAGCAGCCGCCCTGAAATTGGTGCGTTCGGCACTGGACACCCGTGCGGGAATAATCAGCTTTCAGGTTGTGCAGGAATTTTTGCAAGTGGCGCTGCGCCGTTTTGTGCGACCTTTGAGCTCAGGCGACGCGGAGCAGTATTTTGCGAAGACTTTGCGGCCGTTGTTGGCGGTGCAGTCGTCGCCGGCGCTGTACGGTGAAGCGCTAAGGCTCTGCGACAGGTTTCAGACGTCGTGGTACGACGCAGTGATATTGGCGGCGGCGATCGAGGGCGAGTGCGAAGTTTTGTACAGCGAAGATTTTCAGGACGGGCAGAAGTTTGGCGAACTCGTGGTGCGGAATCCGTTCAAGTGATTTGGTGGACGTGACAGGGATCGAACCTGCGACCTCGTCGTTGCGAACGACGCGCTCTCCCAGCTGAGCTACACGCCCACGAGCAACCCCGCTATTTTAGCAAAGCAGGAAGAAGTTTCCAAACAACGCGCGAAAACGAAGTTCTTAAATCAGGGTTGATCGAGCGATTCGCCGCTGCGTTGGGCGACGATCTTGCGCGCGTTTTGATACAGAGCGCGGGCTTGCGGCACGGATTCGATGGCCTTCTGGACCTGCGGATCGGCTTCGAGAAGAACTTTGAAGCCGTCCTGCATCCCGAACGTGGACATGAAGACTTCCTGCTTGATCTTGCGCTTCACCCAATCCTGACTCTCGGCGAGTTCCGCTTCGTTGTAGCGAACATTGTGCTTCGAGAGGTAGTTGCGGAATTCGTGCATGACGTTGTCGTCGACGGAAAACTCGTGCGTGATGGTTGGGCGCTCGCCGAGGAAGAATCGAGTGAAGCCGCCGACGCCCGCTTCCGCCGGGTAAAACACGTCATAGCGGAAAAGTTCCTGCTGAAATTTATTGAGCTTCGGCTCGGTGACGACGATGTCCGGCGTGATGCCGCCGCCACCGGTAACCTGGCGGCCGGAATCGGTGAGCTTGATTTCCGACGGATGATCGGGAACCTTGCGTTCGTAGTGATACTGATACAGAGAGATGGATTTGTAGTCGCGCTGAATCAAGCGGCCGCTGGGAGTGTAATAACGCGCGGTGGTGAGCGCGAGGCCGGTGTTTTCGCTGAGCGGCTGCACGGTCTGCACGAGGCCCTTGCCGAATGTCGTTTCACCGACGATGAGGCCGCGGTCGTGGTCCTGCACGGCGCCGGAAACGATTTCTGTTGCTGACGCGGAATTATTGTTCACGAGAATGACGAGCGGAACGGTGACGCCCTGATTGCCGCGCACGGCGTAATAGCGATGCTCCTGCGAGGCGCGGCCGTGATGCGAAACGATCAGCTGATTCTTCTCGAGGAACATGTCGCCCACGGCGACGGCTTCATTCAACAGACCGCCGGGATTGCCGCGCATGTCGAGAACGAGTCCATCGAGATTGGAGACGTTGAGATCCTTGAGCGCGTCGGCGATTTCATGATCGGTCGTTTCGTTGAACGATGAGAGGCGCACATAGCCGATACCGGGCTTGATGAGGAACGCGATGTCCACGGAATGGCGGGGAATTTCGCCGCGCGTAACGGTGAACGTAAGCGGATCAGGATAGCCTTCGCGCGTGACAACAATCTTGACGATCGTCCCTTTTTGGCCCTTCAGCATGTCCGCCACTTCCGTCGTGGTCAGTCCATCGGTAGCTTTTTCGTCGACTTTGACGATGATGTCGCCCGGACGCAGGCCGGCGTTGTAGGCCGGTGCGCCGACGTAAGGAGCCATCACAACGGTGTGGTTATCGCGAGGAGCGACAATCATGCCAACGCCGTAATAGCGGCCGCGCTGGTCTTCTCGGAGCAGGGCAAACTGGCGGGCATCAAAGAAATTCGAGTGGGGGTCCAGAACGCGGAGCATGCCGGGAATGGCGCCCTGGTAGACCTCTTTGTCCACGTCCACAGGGTCGGCGTAATTGGACTGGACGACGTCCAGCACGCGCGTGAACTGCTTTACCGCGGTCTGATAGTCGTCGGCCGAGGACGTTGTGGCGCGGACGGAGGGCCCGTAAACGCCGCCCAGGACAGCGGAAACCAGCAGTACCAAAACGATCAGAATCAGTCCACGACGTTCTGACTTCATGCTCACCTCACGCTGACCAGGCTATCTAAAAGTGTATCACGCAACCCCGAAGCACACCGCCCGGGGCCATAGCGAATCGGGCACTGTACGTTAGACGGGGCCAAACGGCGAATGGCGGTGGCACAGAAGTCCGTTTGACACGTCTGTGCATGCTTTCTATGATGCCAGTGGGTTCGAAAAGGGTCGTCCCATCGAATGTTCAGCGTTCCCCACATGATTGTGCTGTTTATCGTTGTGCTGGTCGTATTTGGACCGCACAAGCTGCCCGAATTGGCGCGTGGATTGGGCAAACTGATGGCGGAGTTCCGCAAGGCGTCCACGGATTTCAAGCTGGCGTTCGAAGAAGAGATGCGCAACGTCGAGCGGCAGGCGCGCGAAGCCGAGCGGAAAAAGCAGATGGACGCAGCAGCGGCTTCGGCGGCAACCGCGGAGCCATCGCCCGCAACCGCAACCGCGACGGGATCCGATGATTCGGCTCTGCCACAAATCGCCGAAACGATTGAGCCGGTCATATCGCCCGTGAGCGAGTCGGTAGCGCGCGGCAGCGAAGAAGCCGGTTCCACGGACAATTTGGACGCGACGGAAAAGGAAACTTCTTCCGGCCAAAAGTTGCAGGAAAAAGCGCTGAACGAGCCGCTTCACGATTCGCTGCACGATGAAGGGCAGGGACATCCCGCCTAAGGCAATGCCGGAAAACATGGACAGCGAACTCACAGGGAAAACCAGAGAAGAAGAAACCGGCGGTCAGATGACGTTCTTCGAGCATCTGATTGAGCTGCGCAAGCGGATTATCAATTCGCTGATCGCGATTGCCGTCTGCGCCGCGGGCGGATGGTTTCTTGCGCCGAAGTTCATCTCGATTATTTCGGTGCCGATCCAGGCCGTGCTGAAGGCTCACGGATACAATCCTCAGCTTTACTACACGGGCCCAACCGACTATCTCGGCTTGCTTGTGAAATTGAGCATCTACATCGGCCTCGTGGTGTCGTCTCCGGTAGTCTTGTATCAGGTTTGGATGTTTGTGGCGCCGGCGCTCTATAAGCATGAGCGCAGCGCCGTAACGGGATTCGTTTTTTCGACGGTCATTCTATTTTTGGGCGGAATTGCGTTTGGATTTTTTCTCGCGCTCCCGCGCATTTTGGGATTTCTGGTTGGATTCCAGGGACCGGCGGTGGCGCCCCTGATTCGCATCAACGATTACTTTGACTTGGTGCTGCTCGTCCTGGTGGCGCTGGGCTTGATCTTCGAAATGCCGGTGCTCATCTTTTTGTTGTGTTACTTCGGAATCGTCACTCCAAAGTTCCTCGTGCAAAACACCAAGTACGCAATTTTGGTGATTACGGTGGCAGCGGCGTTTGTCACGCCGACGCCGGATGCGCTCACGATGCTGCTCGTAATGGTGGTAATGCTGGCGCTCTATTTTCTGGGAGTGGGTGTCGCGTGGGTCGCGCTGCGGAACCGGTCAAGACAAGCGGCGGCAGCGGCGCAGGGGGCTTGATGAGTCGAGTGCGAAAGTGCGGATCGGTCGCAGTGCTTTGCGCGGCTTTGGCTTTTGCGGGCTGCAAGAGCAACGCCGACGCGGCCAAGACGGAGAACGCAGCGCAACCGCCGTTCATGAGTTCGGTCGCCGTGCCTCCGCCGCAGATTGCCACCGACGCGCTGCCGCCGGAAAAAACGGGTGGCTTCGACGGCAAGGCCGCTTACGATCACGTCGCAAAAATGGTTTCCTATGGCCCCCGGCCTTCCGGTTCGCAGGCGTTGGCGCAAACGCAGGACTACATCCTTTCGCAATTGAAAGCCTTCGGCTGCACGGTCGAGACCGACGATTTTTCCGCGCAGACGCCCGCCGGCCGCATCGCCATGAAAAATATCCTGGTGAAAATTCAGGGCGAGAAGCCGGGGATTCTTCTGCTCGGGACGCATTACGACACGCTGAAAAAAGACAATTTCGTCGGCGCGGATGATGCGGGCTCATCGACGGGCTTGATGCTCGAATTGGCTCGGGTGCTTTGCGCGAAGCGCGGCCGCTACGCGGTTTGGATCGCGTTCTTCGATGGCGAAGAAGCCGTCCAACAGTGGAGCGACACCGACAGCCGGTACGGCAGCCGGCAGATGGCGGCGAAACTCTCGCTCTCGGGCGATCTGAAGAACGTGCGGGCATTCTTGCTCGCGGACATCGTCGGCGGCAAGACTGCGCGGATCCCGAAGGAAGCGGACTCGACGCCGGCGCTGAGCGAACTGGTTTACGCAACGGCGAAGCGCTTGGGCTACGGAGATTTGTTTGTGAACGAATCGAAAGGCGCGTCGGACGATCACGATTCGTTTCTGAGCCGCAAAGTGCCGTCCGTGGACGTCATCGCCGATTTCATCGACAACGGCTACTGGCATACGCCACAGGACAACATGGAGCAGATCAGCGCCAAAACGCTGGGCAAAGTCGGCCACGTTTTTCTGGAAACGCTGAAAGCCCTTCAATTGAAGTAAGTCAGAAAAGAAAAAGTTCCGTCGCTACTCTTCCTCTGTGCGCTCTGTGGCTCTGTGGCAAATCGATTTGCTTTTCCCATTTCACTTCTCAAACGTAACTTCGCCGCCTTTGCGGATCAACGAGTGTTTCTGGAAATCGTCATCGTCGCGATACGGAAAATCCGAGCGGTAATGGCTGCCGCGGCTCTCTTCGCGGGCGATGGCGCTGCGCGTAATGACTTTCGCCAGCGAATGAAGATTCTTGAGCTCGTTTTCTTCGCGCGTCGCGCCCGCTTCCGGGATTTGCATCTCTTCGAGCTGCGTGAGCGCCGCTTTCAAATCTTTTCCGCTTCGCAAAATTCCCACGTGACGCCACATGATGTCGCGAATCTGTTTGCGCAGCGCAGATTCCGGCGGCGCGGTGTGCGGATGCTTTTCGGCGTCGTGAGAATCGGGCTGCGGAGCGCGCTTGCCGGGCAGCGTCGTGGAGGTGGCCTTCTTAGGAGGGGCACCCGCAACGGGCGCGTCCTGCATCATGGCGATGCCGCTGCGCGCGCCGAAGACAAGCCCTTCGAGCAGGGAATTGCTCGCCAGCCGGTTGGCGCCGTGTACTCCCGTGTCGGCGGTTTCCCCCGCGGCGTACAGGCACGGAATGGATGTCCGGCCCCAGAGATCGGTTTTGACGCCACCCATCATGTAGTGCGCGGCGGGGCAGACCGGCGCAAGGTCTGCGGAAAGATCGAGGCCGTAGCTTTCGCACGTGGCATAAATGCGCGGGAAGCGCTTTTCCAGAAACTCTTTCGTCTTTGCCGTCATGTCCAGATAAACGTGAGGCGCGTTGGTGCGGTGCATTTCGCTCACAATGGCGCGGGCCACGATGTCGCGCGGCGCCAGTTCCTGCGCTTCGTTGTAGCGCTTCATGAACCGCTCGAGATTGATGTTGCGAAGGATGCCGCCTTCGCCGCGCAGCGCTTCGGAGAGCAGAAACCGCGGCGCGCCTTTCACGGCGAGCGCCGTGGGATGAAATTGGACGAACTCCATGTCGGAAAGCACGGCGCCCGCTTCGTAGGCGATGGCCATGCCGTCGCCCGTGGCGACATCGGGATTCGTGGTCTCGCGATAGATCTGGCCCAGCCCGCCGGTGGCGAGAAGAATGGCATTCGCGCGAAGCTCGTGGAGCGACCCATCCGTTTCGTCAATGAAGCGGACGCCGACGGCTTTGCCGTTTTCGATGATGAGCCCGGTCGTAAAGGCATGTGCGCGAAGATGCAGATGCGGGATCGAGTTGGCGCGGGCAAGCAGCGCGCGGCTGATTTCGCGGCCCGTCGAGTCGCCGTGCGCATGAAGAATGCGCGACCGGCTGTGTGCCGCTTCCCGCGTGAACGCAAGTTTCGTACCCGCGCGGTCGAATTCCGTGCCCCATTCGATCAGCTGCGTGATGTATTTGGGCCCTTCTTCGACGAGCAGCGCCACGGATTCGGGCCGGCACAGGCCGTCGCCCGCGTTGATCGTGTCCTGTTCGTGCAGGCCGATTTCGTCTTCGTCGCTCAGCGCCACGGCGATGCCGCCTTGCGCCCACGCCGTTGCCGAATCGCTTAGGAAAGACTTGGCCAGCACAAGGACGCTTCCCGCGTCGCTCAGCTCAATCGCCGCGCGCAGGCCTGCGACACCGGAGCCAACCACGGCATAATCTGCGCGATAAGTTTTTTCGGAAAGTGCCATCGAAAGTGGGCTTCAGTAGGGCGGATTTGGCCGCAGGGGAATGGTATCACGAAGGAATTGGAGGAGCCGGGGAACGATGGCGCAACCATTGCCGAATTCGGCGCACCACTCCTGCGGTTCTATGGACTCTGCATTTGAGCGTGAATAACCTTCCAGTTGGCCATGAACCATCGATTTTCAAACAGCCGTTTGCTGCGCCGGCCGATATACAAATCAGCCGGCCTCTGCGCGATCTTGCTGATCGTGAGTTTCCTGCCGGCAGACGCGACGCCAGTCCAGAGCAATGCCGACGCCTACCTAAAGGACAATTCCGATTGGTGGTCGAGTACCCGCAGACCCGATTCTGAAGACGATAGCACTATTCAAAAGCGCGAACTCTCGACAAAGCATTTTGAGATTTTGGGCCTGCGGCTAAGCGAAGACTCATTCGATGGGCCCTCAAAGAAGTTGGGTGAAGCTGCTGTTATTAAGCGTGGTGACGGCTCGTCGGGGCGTTCGCAGATTTGCTACCGGTCGGTGGACACGGCCAAAAAGATCTATCTCATTTTTGAGAAGGGAGAGCTGAACGATGCGTTTTATTTGTTTACCGGTGGTCCGGACTGGCATGGCAGCGACCGTTGCGTGGCTTCCACTCTCGTTACGAGCGATCTCGCCACAGCCTCAGGTTTACGATTGGGACTGAGCATCGCGCAGGTAAAAGCACTCCTGGGAACGCCGAGCTTCGCGAGAAAGGAGAAGTTAATCTATTCGGTGACGACCCAAAAGAAGACTTCTACGGCCGATCTTGAAGCCATAAAGAAACAGAATCCTGGCCTAACTGACGACGAGCTCCATAGAAACTACGATTTCTACACACTAATCGCGTACGTTGAGGCAAGATTTCAGCAAGACAAGCTCGTTTACCTAGCCGTTTCAGAAACCGAGTCGTACTGAAACGTCGAACCCGACCGCGGCGCGATCTGCGCGACGCTTTCTTTTCGGACAGTGCCATCGAAAGTGGGGTTCAGTAGGGCGGATTTGGCCGCAGGGGAACGGCATCACAAGGAATTTGTGCTAGCTACGAGGCCCAAGTCATGCGCTTGGAGACGACGATCCATCGGCCGCTGGCTTTTTTCAGGTAAAAGCGGTGGCCACCGCCACAAAGGACACCGCAGTGAAAGGACGTCGAAACGATAGCTTCATCGAGCCGCTTATTGAATCCAGCGTGTGAAAATCCTAAAACGCCTGAAGCTCCCGGAAACAACCGAGCAAAGTTGGGATCCTCCGCACTAGGGAGTATCTGGTCGAACAAAGCATCGTCGATGAAACTGTGCGGAGCATCGGTGTGGAAGTTGTGCGACAGGCGTCCGCCGACGCAACGCATCTTGCGGTAGCTCTCCACGACCTCAAGACTTGGGCCGCGGCTGGCGTTCGCGCTAAGCGAAGAAGAATCTCTCTTATCTTGTACCGACCAATCCGCTGGCATTTTGCACGATTCTGCATCGACCCAGGGGACATCGCCGACGATCAGGCTGTCATCAAAGACCAATCGCGCCCCTGGGCTTTGGCCGAGCATAGGCAGGACTTCGCGAACAACCGCTTCATAAACCTCGTCTTCCGCTCTAGCGATTTCTTGTGCGGTGGGATGCGACTTCCATGTCCAGTAAGCCGAGACCGCCGCAGACGCGAGGCAGATTGCAACTGCGAGGAAGCGAGAATGCCGCCCATGAGTGCCGCCAGCTTTAGTTCGCAAGGAAATCATGGCGTGGCAGAAATCCTATCACGAAGAAAATGGGAAGCGGCCGCCTCAAAAGTTCAGCTGTCCGGGACACTGCACCTCAGCACAACTGTTTTCGAATCAAAATGCGTTCTACTCTCGCCGTATGAATTGCGGATTTTCGCATCTCCGGCTCCGACAAGCACGGCTACCCGCGCGATCAGTATTTCTCCGCGCGTGTCTCCCAGCGACACCCGCGACGCACCTGCTCAATCGATCGCGGCGAGCCAGCGCCCCAGCCGCACGCCATTCGACTTTCAACGTTGCAGTTCCGATCGCTAACTCCCTTGGATTCTGCAGTTACGAAAATCTCGCCTCTAACCTTCTTGGAATCTGCAGTTACAAAACATTAGACTTAAACTCCTTTAGAATCTGCAGTTACTGAAATAGGTACGCTACTTCCGCCGGTGCGGGTTTTGATTCCAGAAGAAGCCGATTTTCAATTCCTTTGTGGGTACAAAGTTTACGGCATGAGCCAAAAAGTGATCGGTATCCACCTTCTGGACCGAGCCGTCCCAGCAAAAACTCACGTATCCGGTGATGTCATCTCTGTCGCCGTCGTATTTGTTATGTGGCCTCTCGACGATGAGTGTGAAGTCTTCTATGGGCTTCTTCCACGTGTTAGCCGTCGTCAAAATGAAGTCGACGTATTCATAGGGCGCATCGCCTTCTTTACTGCTCACCATCCGTTGTAGGACGTCGCGCAGCCCGCTGTCTACGCAGAACGACTTCATTTCTGCAATTGCCCATTCATTATTGAAGTTCGTGCCCCAACCTAACCTAAGGCTGCCGGTATAGCCCAGAACCGGTGAGTATTCGTGGCGGATGTGAACAGTCTTGTGGGAAGGGAAGGTTTGTTCCCAGTAGTATTTCTTGGCCACGCGCCAGTTTGGCGCGCCATTCTTATTTGGTTGACGATCATAGTCGGGGTCAATAAGCCCGAGCCGGACTAGCTGCTGGCGGTCGTTAGCACCAAGTCTCTGGACATCGGAACTTTGGTCATAGTCGGTCGAATGTCCGAAGCTGCCAACGTCCACACGCAGGGACGTTAGAAGTTTCGTGTATTCTTTCTCGCCCAAAAACGCTCTCGCCTCGGTTCGAAATTCACTCGCTTCGCCATTTACCCACAGTCGGAAATCATCGAATCCCTGGTTCGACCGCCAGTCCACGGTCATTCGATAGTCCGGAATGGGAAACGCGATTGTTGTCGTGACGTCTTGGTCGCTGTCGTTTCGAAAGTCGTAGTCGACGGTCACCTTTGACCGCGAAATTTGGAGAACCTCCTTGGCCATCACAATGCGAGGTTCGCTCTTCATCAAGATGATTCCGCCTCCAGCGATAGAAGCGGCGCCGTCGTCGGCATTGAGATTCATTGGAACTGTCGCCACCGACAAGAGAAGACACAATTTACGAATGGTCATGGGCTATTTTTGCATGGCGTCTGATGCGGAAAGGAGAGCAGAGTCGGGGTGATGTGCCAAAATCCAAATAACCCGACTGAGGGTTACGCATCTCGGGAAATCTGCGTCCTTGCAAGCTGTGTCGCCGCGGGATGCCGCAATCCGGCCTGACTTGGCCCTAGTATCCGATTGACAAACGGTACTCTGTGTGCTACACTGGTTCGTGAAAGTCGCCGCCCAATCCGCTAAGTCCCGCAGAATCTGCAGTTACAGAAATTCGCGCTATAACCCCTTTGGAATCTGCAGTTACAAAACATTAGACTTAAACTCCTTTAGAATCTGCACTTACGAAAAAAGGGGGGTATACCCCCGGGTTCTAGTACCCGCCAAGCGCCTCCGTATTCCCTCCCGCGTTATGGGCCGCGACGCGACTTATGCTAAGGTCGAATTCACCCAAATGAGAGCGCGGCGAATAACAGTGAAGGCGTCCAGCGGGGCGTACGAGGTTGTGTGCGCGGCGGGAGCGGTGTCTCGCTTGGGCGAAGAAATGGCCTGGCTGGGGAAATTTACGAGTGTGCATGTAGTGTCGTCGCCGAAGGTTTGGCGCGCGGTGGGGAAGTCGGTCGTGCGTGGATTCGGCAGACGGAAGCCGGACGGCGTGCACCTTTTCGACGACCGCGAAGCGAAGAAGGCGATGTCCAGTGTCGAGCAGATTTCGCGATTGCTCGCGCGGGCGAAGGCCGATCGCGGGTCGCTGATTGTTGCGGTGGGTGGCGGCGTCGTGGGCGACGTCGTCGGCTACGCGGCGGCGAGTTATTTGCGCGGTGTGGCGCTGGTGCAGGTGCCGACGACGCTCGTGGCGCAGACGGACAGTTCCGTCGGCGGAAAAACCGGCGTGAATTTGCCGGAAGGGAAGAATCTGGTCGGCGCGTTTTATCCGGCGCGGCTGGTCGTTGTCGATCCGCAACTGCTGAAGACACTGAGCAAACGAGAATTTCGCGGCGGCCTCGCCGAAGTGATCAAGTACGGCATCATCGCCGACGCGAAGCTGTTTGAATATCTCGAGGAGAATTTCGAGCGGGCACTGCGACGCGATGAAAAAATACTGGAGCATTTGATCACGCGCTCGATTGAAATTAAGGCGCGGGTGGTCAGTAAAGACGAGCGCGAAAACGGCCTGCGCGAAATTTTGAATTACGGGCACACGTTCGGCCACGCGCTGGAGAGCGAGACGCGCTACCGCCGCTATCAGCACGGCGAAGCCGTGGCTTGGGGCATGAAGTGCGCTGCGCTGCTCGGGCACAAGATTGGGCTGACGAAGGCGCGCGACGTTTCGCGAATTGTCGCGCTAATCGAGCGGCTGGGGCCGCTGCCAGCGTGGCCGAACATTTCCGATGCGAGCTTGATCGCGGCGATGCGGACCGACAAAAAAACGCGCGGAAACAAGTTGCGCTTCGTGTTATCGAAGAAAATCGGCAAGGCGGCAACCTACGACGATGTGCCGCTCGACGCCGTAAAGCACGCGCTGCACTTTGCGCCGCGGCTGCATACGCACTGGGAGTTCAAGCGTGGCTGAGGCTTTGATGACGGAAAAGACGGCTCCGAGCAAAGGGACGCGCCCCGAAGGCGCGACGAGCGAAGCCGACGCCTCGCGCAAAGTGCGCGAAATGTTTACGCAAATCGCGCCGCGCTACGACTTGCTGAATCATCTGCTTTCGCTCCAACTCGACCGCGTGTGGCGGGCCCGGACCGCGCGGAAGTTGCGCGCAATTTTGGATCGCGCGGATGCGTTGGTGCTGGACTTGTGCTGCGGCACGGGCGATCTCGCGTTTGCGCTGCAGAAAAAGAGTAAAGCGCGAGTGATCGGCGCGGATTTTGCGCACACCATGTTGGTGCGAGCGAACGCAAAGTCTGCAACGGATACTGGCGGCGCCGTGCCGTTTTTGGAATCGGATGCGTTGCAATTGCCGTTCGCGGATGCGTCGTTCGATCTGGTGACCGCAGCGTTTGGCTTTCGCAATCTCGCGAATTATGAAGCGGGACTGCGCGAAATGCAGCGAGTGTTAAAGCCAGGCGGAGCGATAGGAATTCTGGAATTTACAGAGCCGCCCGCCGGATTCTTTGGCGATTTTTACCGTTGGTATTTCCGCCGTGTGTTGCCGAAAATAGGCGGCGCGATTTCCGGCGACGCCGCGGCGTACAAATATTTGCCGAACTCCGTGGCGCGATTCTTCCGGCCGGAGGAGTTGTGCGACTTGATGCGCGGCGTCGGATTGCAGAACGTAGAGGCGGCCGTCTGGACCGGCGGAACGGTTGCTCTCCACACGGGAGTGAAGCAATAAAGCTGTCATTCCGAGCAAAGCGAGGAATCTGCTTTTTCTTCAGTCTTCGAGGCCGGCGGATTTTAGTTTCGCGGTGAGCGTTTTCGGCGAGATGTCGAGAATTTCGGCGGCGCGGGTTTTGTTCCAGCGGCAACCCTGCAGCGTTTTTTCGAGCAGGACCCGTTCGGTGGACTGCACGGCGCGACCGACGACTTCTTCGAGAGTCCCCTCCCACGAGAAACCGTCGGGCAACATCCCGGCGGGTATGGCGTGAGGTTCGGGCCGCGGCGCTTGAAGTTGCAAAACTTCCGCCGAGATGGCCGGGCTGTCGGAAAGAATGACGGCTCGCTCGATCGCATTTTGCAATTCGCGGACGTTGCCGGGCCAGGGATATTCGAGGATGCGGCGTTTCGCGTCGTCGGAAAGGTGGACGCCGGCCTTGGCGAATTCACCGGCGAACTTTGCGAGAAAATGTTCGGCAAGAAGCAAAACGTCGTTACCGCGTTCGCGAAGCGGAGGCACAGTGAGCGGGACGGCGGAAATGCGAAAGTACAAATCCTCGCGAAACGATTTTTCCGCCACGGATTTGTGCAAATCGCGATTGGTGGCGACGACTATGCGAACGTCCACTTCAATGGATTGTGTGCCGCCTACGCGCTCGAAACTCCGTTCTTCGAGAACGCGCAAAAGTTTTGCCTGAATCGCGAGAGGCAGCTCTCCGATTTCGTCGAGGAAGAGAGTGCCGCGATGAGCGAGATCCATTTTGCCGGCTTTGCGCGCGCCGGCTCCCGTGAAGGCGCCGCGTTCGTGGCCGAAGAGTTCGTTTTCGACGAGGCCTTCGGGAATGGCGGCGCAGTTTAGTGCGACGAAAGGCTGTTCGCGGCGCGGAGAAAGATGGTGGACGGCGCGCGCGAAGAGTTCCTTGCCGGTTCCGCTTTCACCGAGCAGGAGCACGGTGGAATCGGTTTGCGCGACGCGCTGGATCTGCTGGCTGAGATCGCGGATGGAAGCATGTTCGCCCACGATGCGCGGGAGGCCGTAGCGCGCGGCGAATTCTTCGCGCAGCAAAAGATTTTCGCGCAGGAGTTCCTGCTGGCGCGCGGCGCGCTGCACGAGAACTTTCAGATGATCGAGGTCGACGGGTTTTTGCAGAAAGTCGAACGCGCCTTCCTTCATGGCGGAAACCGCTTCTTCGACGGAGCCGAAGGCGGTCAGCAGAATGACGGGAATGGTGGAGTCGGCTTGCTTGGTTTCGCGCAGCACGTCGAGGCCGGAGGCGCCCGGCATTTTCAAGTCGGAAAGGACGAGTTGATAGCGGCGCGCGCGAAGTTTTTGAATCGCGGATGTGCCGTCGGGAGCTTCGTCGACGGAATAGCCGTTGCGTTCGAGCGCTTTGCGCAACATGGCGCGAAGCTCGTTCTTATCTTCGACAAGGAGGAGCGGTTCCATCTCCTTCGTTTTTAGCACGGAAGTGGAGCGGGCCGCGGAAGGTTCTCGGCGGGATGTGCGGACAAGAGTACGGCTAATCAGGTGAGGCTAGCGGGCCCAGCCGGGGTCGCCGCCGGCCGCACGGAGCTGATCTTCCAAATCGCTCCACTGTTGCTTGAGGGCGGCAACTTCTTTTTGTTTGGCGTCGATCTTTGCGGCTTTTTTGTTGATCTCTTCGCGCGAGTATTGCTCGTTCATCGCCTTGGTCGGATCGGCGTAATACTGCACACCGCTCTTGTTTTCCTCGCGCTGAAGGACGTCGAGTTCCTGTTCGGCGGCGGTGATTTTGTCGCGGAGTTTTGCGAATCGTTTGCGCCAGGCCGCTTCGGAATTCGGGTCTTCTTTCGGATCGCCTGTGGCTGCGTCCGTTGCCGCCGCGGCGGGCTTCGCAGTTGAAGCGGTGGCATCGGGGGGCGTTGCGACGGGCGCCGTTCCAACGACGGAGATGTCGGATTTCTTGGTGACGATGTCGTCTTCGGTGTAGACCTTTTTCGGTTTTGGCGCGTCTTTCTTTTCTTCCTTGGATTTGCGGGCCGCATCGGCGACAGGGTCACCGGAACCGGATTGTTGCGAAGATTGCTGTTGTGCGCGGGCCGGGATGCACACGAGCAGGGCCAGAAGGGCGAGGCCGAATGCTTTGCGTAGAGTAGCGTGCACGGAAAATCCTCCCGAGGGCGTATTTGGGCTTACTTAGAGTTAGATGCGTCCTGCTTCAATTCTACTGCTTCTGGGGCGGGATGGCTGAGCGGTAGCGTAACCGTAAATGCCGCGCCGCCTTCGATGCGATTGTACGCGTCGACCTGGCCACCGTGCTGAAGAAGGATTTTCTGGACGACGGCGAGCCCGAGGCCGGTGCCGTTCGGTTTTGTGGTGAAAAACGGACGAAAGAGTTTTTCCAGGGAATCCGCGGAAATGCCGGGACCGTTGTCGAAGATCGTGATGCGCTGGAACGATTGGCCATCTCGCGCGAAGGTTTCTCCACGGACGATGACTTTGCCGCCGTTTGAGGCGGCAGCGCAAGCTTCCGCGGCGTTTCGGAGGATGTTCAAGAAAGCCTGGCGAAGCAAGCCGTCGTCGCCGGCAACTTCTCCGAAGGGACCTTCGACGCGAATTCGAACGAGGGGCTGCGATTCGGAGACTTCCGCGACGACGCGCTGAATGACGGTGTTGAGCGAAACCTGCTCGCTGAAAATTTCCAGGGGACGCGCATACTTCAGGAATTCCGTCACGACGTGAGTGATGTTGCGAGTTTGTTCGAGGATTTTTTCGGCGTTGTCGGCGGCTTCCGGAGTGGGGCGCTCGGAGCGAATCATCTGCGCGTAGCCGGATATTGTAGCGAGGGCATTTTTAAATTCGTGCGCGATGCCGGCGGAAAGTTCGCCGAGAGCGGCGAGATTTTCCTTGAATTGAATCTGTTTTTGCAGAGAGGCGAGTTCGGTGAGGTCCGTGAGGAGGCAGATTACGCCACTGACAGCGTCGCCGGATTTGCGGATCGGAGAGATGGTCACTCCGAGCTGGCGAACCTCACCGGCGGCGTCGCGGTGCTCGATCTGCGCGCGGCGAAAGATTTTGCCGGAGGCGAGGCAATCATCGATCAAGCGGACAAGGTCGGAAGTCTCGCCAAGGACTTCGCTGCAGCGGCGAAATCCGAGTCCCTGTTGGCCGAGGGTCTGTTCGGCGGCGGGATTGGCGCTGGTGATGATGCCTTGCGCGTTGACGACGATCAGGCCGGCCGGCATGTTGCGAGTGACTTCCTCGCTGAGGCGTTCGGTGAGGTCGGCGCGGTCGCGCTCTTCTTTGTGCAACCGTTCGAGTTCTTTTTCCTGTTCTTTCAGTTTTTTGATGACGGCTTGCATGGAGGCGGCCATGAAGGCCGAAGCATTATCGGTGGCAGGCGCGGCGGTTAAATTTTCGTTGCTGCGCTGCGGCGAGTTCTGAAATAGTTTCCGGAGCAGAATAATTCCGACGAGGACGATGCCGAGCACGGCGATCGCAGTGCCGGTGACGACCGACCACGGAATTTCGACGGTGCGCGCCTGAAACACGTCCATCACCTCATGAGCCGGTAGGCTTGGAGGTCGAGCCAATTGTGAAAGAACACCACGATGAGTGAAGCGATGCCCAGAAAAGTTCCAAGCGGAAGCTGGTAGCGGCTGGAGATGGTCCAGCGAAGACCGGAGAGGGAGCCGAGGCCACGGTGGCTTGCGCGAGCGGCGACTCGGGACTTCCAGCCGCTGACGAAGAGTGCGACGACGAGAAGCAAACCAATAATGCTTCCGAGCAGAGTGCCGAGAAGTAGAGTGAGGAAGGTTCCCTGAACGCCGAGGAATGCGCCGATCATCAGCATCATTTTGACGTCGCCCATGCCCATGCCTTCGCGGCCGCGAGCCAATTTATAGAGCGAGGCGGCGCCGAACAGAAGCAGGCTGCCGGCAAGAGCGCCGAGGATGGCGCACGCCACGCCGAGAATAGCCGGGTTTCGGTTGAGCGCGGGGAAAACGTCTGCGACGCGCATGCAGACTGCGTCATAGGGTGCGATTCGAACGGCGAGGGCGAGGCCGAGTCCAAAGCCGAAAAAGTTGACGCCGTCGGGGAGAATGCGGATGCGGACGTCGGTGATGGTGAGGACGATGATCAGGCAGACGAAGAAGAGCCACTTGAGGGTATCGGGAGTGAGGCCGAAGGAATAGTAAGTGGCGACAAAAAGCAAGGCGGTGAGGAGTTCGATTGCCGGATACATGATGGAGATTGGCTCGGAGCAGTGGCGGCACTTGCCGCGCAAAATCAGCCAGGAGAGGACGGGGATGTTGTCGTAGGGCTTGATGGCGTTGCCACAATTGGGACAACGCGAGCCCGGAGACACGACGGAGATGCCTTCTGGAATCCGCGAAATGCAGACGTTGAGAAAGCTGCCGATGAGGAGCCCAAACAGGAAAAATAAGGCGACGACCACAATTTGACTGTGCCACAGGCGAGGAAGGCGCTCAATTACTGCAGCGTGATGCGTGCCCGATGGCTAACAGGATGGCGGATTGCGCACGTTTTGGTGGAGAGCGGTAAAATGGAGGAGAGATCGGAGATCAGAGATCAGAGATCAGAGATCAGAGATCAGAGATGTAACACAGAGGTCACAGAGGGAAGAGCACAGAGGGCACAGAGAAGAAAAGAAGAGAGAGGAAGGAAAAGAGAAGAGAAGAGAAGAGAAGAGAAGAGAAGAGAAGAGAAGAGAAGAGAGAAGACCGGCAGGTGAAACTGCGCGGTAGAGGCGAGAGGCGAGAGGCGAGAGGCGAGAGGGAGACGATTTAGCCGATATGAACTGGTTTGAACAAAGAATCCGGCGGTACGAGCACCGGCGGTGGACGACGGACGACAACCGCATGGTGCGGCCGTTTGAATGGGGATTGGAGCATATCGGCGGCAGCGCGGACGAACGCGACCCCGCAGGGTTTGTGCGCGATTACGCCGCGAGAGCGATTGAGCACAGCCGCGAATGGTATGAGCCGGAGGCTGCTCGCGACTACAAGCTGGACGGCGAAGGCGTGCTGAGTTTCGCGAGCGCGATACGATCGCCGTATACGGAAAACAACACGGTCTACGGGCAGGTGTTTCGTGGGAAGAACAAGAAGGCGGCTGTGTTGTTGTTGCCGAACTGGAATGCGAAATGGCACGGGCAGCGAGGATTGTGCGAGTGGCTGCAACGGCTTGGGATCACCGTGGTGAAAATGAGCATGCCCTATCACGACCGGCGGATGGCGGCAGGGCATGAGCGCGCAGACCAATTGGTCGGGCCGAATGTAGGGTTGACGCTTCAAGCGAACCGGCAAGCGGTGCAGGACGCGAAGCTGTGCTTGCGCTGGCTGGAACAAGAGGGTTATTCCAAGATTGGGATTCTAGGAACTAGCATTGGTTCCTCGATTGGCTATATCACGATGATGCATGACGCGGGCGTGCACGCCGGCGGATTCTTTCACGTGTCGACCTATTTTGCGGATGTGGTGAGCGGCGGAATGACGACGAATCATGTGTGGGAAGGGATGCGCGAACACGTGACGGTGGACGAGTTGCGCGACTATTGGGCACCGGTCAGCCCGATGCCGTATGTCGAGCGTGGGCTGGGCGCGGGGCGGAAGTCGTTCATGGTTTATGGAAAATACGATCCGACGTTTTTGCCGGAGTTGACGGCGCAGATGCTGGACGCGTTGCACAAGCATGGAGCCAATCCGCGAACGTTGGAATTGGCTTGCGGGCACTATTCACTGGAGCTGGCGCCGTTTTCGTATATTGCGGGAATCAGGATGCTGCGATTTTTGAAGGGCGCGCTGGCGTAAGAGGAGTGCAAATTGGAAATTGGCGGTTTCGGTGGGTTGAGAAGAAGGAGTTAACACAGAGGTCACAGAGGGAAGAGCACAGAGTTCACAGAGAAGACAGGAAGCAAGAGAAGAGAGAAGATTTAACACAGAGGTCACAGAGGCCGGAGCACAGTGGTCACAGAGAAAAACGAATAACGGAAGTCGGAAAATAGAAAGTTGCGGGATGAGGCGCAGGCCAAACTAGCGGATGAGGGTTGAAAAGGTTTCTGAGGCGATGAGGTCGGAGACGGCGTTGATTTCGGGAGCGAGGGGGCGATCCTCGACTACTTTGGGGGATTTGGCGCGGACGGCGTCGTAGGCTTTGGTGGCGAGAGTGCCGGTCTTGAGAGGGGCGAGGAGGTCGATGCCCTGGCAAGCACACAACAATTCGATAGCGAGGATGTGACGGAGGTTGGTGAGCATGCGATCGAGGCGGCGCGCGCCGCTCATGCCCATGGAAACGTAGTCTTCCTGATTACCGCTGGTGGAAATCGAATCGACAGAATGGGGCGTAGCGAGCGCGCGATTTTCGCTGGTGAGAGCCGCAGCGGTGACTTGCGCGATCATGAAGCCGGAATTGAGCCCCGGCTCGGGCGTAAGAAACGCAGGCAGCATGCTGGTGAGCGGATTTGTCATTTGCTCGATGCGACGCTCCGCGATACCTCCTAGCGTGGCGATGGCAATCGCGACTTGATCGGCGGCCATGGCGAGCGGCTGGCCGTGAAAATTTCCACCACTGATGATGTCGCCGTCGCCATTTTCCTTGACGAAGACGAGCGGATTGTCGGTCGCGCTGTTCAGTTCGACCTGGGCCATGGCGCGGGCCTGGAGAAGGGAATCGCGCACGGCGCCGTGGACCTGCGGTGTGCAGCGCAGGCTGTAAGCGTCTTGCACGCGCGGATCTTTGTCGGAAGAGCGATGCGATTCGCGGATTTGGCTGCCGTCATTGAGGTGCGCGAGGTTGCGCGCGGTGCGAGCGGCACCTGCGTAGGAACGCGCGTGCATGATGCGTGCGTCGAAAGCGCCGGGACTGCCGCGAAGCGCATCGAGCGAAAGGGCGGCGGCGACGTCGGCGGTGTCGGCGAGGACATCCGCGCGATAGAGAGCGATTCCGAGAAGAGAGAGCATGCCCTGTGTACCGTTGAGAAGCGAAAGGCCTTCCTTGGCTTCGAGCGAGACGGGGATGATGCCCGCCTGCTTGAGAGCGTCAGCGCCGGAAAGAATTTTTCCATTCGCCTCGGCTTGACCTTCCCCGATGACGACTTGCGCGAGATGGGCGAGGGGAGCGAGATCGCCCGATGCGCCGACGGAACCTTGCGAAGGAATCACGGGATGAATTTTGTGGTTCAGAAGGTCGCAGAGAGTCTGGACGACGGACGGGCGAACGCCGCTGAGGCCTTTTGCAAGAGCATTGGCGCGAAGAAGGATCATGCCGCGCGTTTCCGCACGACTGAGAGGTTCGCCAACGCCGCAGGCGTGGGAGCGAACAAGATTGACTTGCAGTTGACGGACTTGTTCCGTGGAAATGCGAACGCTGGCGAGTTTGCCGAAGCCGGTGTTGATGCCGTAGGCGGTTTTGCCGGAAGCGACGAGCTTGTCGACAACGGCGCGAGAAGCGTTCATGCGCTCGATTGAGGATTGCGAAAGAGCAACTTTCTCGTCGTGGGCGACGACGGCGTGCATCTGTTCGAACGTGAGGTCGTTTCCGGTGAGTACGATGGTCATTGAGCATTGCTTTCAGTGGCCGCGTGGGCGGATTTCATTCCAAAGATGGCGCGGTATTTTTCCGGCAGAAGTTTGGGCTTGCCGTTCTTGCCGCAGATGACATGAGTGGTTTCGCCGGAAGCGAGCAGGACGTTGTTGGCTTCACAAAAGATCTCGTAAGAGAAGCGGATGACGCGATTTTTCGTTTCGGCGATTCGCGTGCGGACGCGAAGGACTTCGTCATAGCGAGCCGGATGATGGTAGCGGCACTTCGCATCGGCGACGACGATCTGGCAATCGTCTTCCATTTCCATGCGTTTGTATTCGACGCCGAGCGCGCGCATGAGCTCGACGCGGCCGACTTCAAACCAGATGAGATAGTTGGCGTGATAGACGACGCCCATCTGGTCGGTTTCGACGTAGCGGACGCGCACACTTGTATCGTGAAATTCGAGCATGGATTTGTGGTGACGTATCAGTGTACAGAAAGAGAAGAGGGATTTGCCACAGAGTCACAGAGAACACAGAGGTCGGAAGGAAGAAAAGAGAGGAAGAGAAAGAGAAAGAGAAAGAGAGAGAAAGAGAGAGCAGGAAGACGGAAAGAGAGGAAGAAGGAAAGAAGGAGAAGGAAAGAAGAAGCAGGAAAGAGGGAGCAGGAAGAGGGAGCAGGAAGAGGGGGCAGCGTGCGCGCGAGTTCAGAGGACGAGACGCTTGATGCCTTGGTGGAGGAGGCGAGTGTTGAAGTTGATCAAGAGGCCGGTTTTGAGGCAGCTGAGGCGAAGGTAGGTCAAGAGCTGCGCTTCGAAGATCGGATCCATCCTTTCTACGTTTTTCAGTTCGAGTATGACCGACTCTTCCACGACGATGTCCATGCGCAGATCGCCGATGGGGACATTGCGATAGGTCAGCGGGAGCGGGGCCTGGCGCGTTCAAACTTCAATCCACAGTGAGCGAATTCGATGCAGAGCGCCGATTCGTAGACTGACTCCAGGAGGCCGGGGCCGAGTCGCCGATGAACTTCAATCGCGCAGCCAATGATTTTCTCTGTTAGTGGATCTTGGGCTGGATCAGTCATTCTCTTGCTCTAAAGATTGCTTTGAAGCTCTGTGAACTCTGTGACTCTGTGGCAGATCTCTGCTCTTTCTATTCCTCGCCTTGCCAGACGGGTTTGCGTTTTTCGAGGAAGGACGCGAGGCCTTCTTTGAAGTCGGGCGTACAACGGATGCGGGCGTTTTCGAGGACGGCGCGTTCGAGGTCGGCATCGACGCTTGCGGCAGCGGCGGAAGTGAGGAGGCGCTTGGCGCGCGTGAGGCTGCTGGGGCTGGCAGCGATGAGAAGTTCAGCAAGCTCAGTGCAACGGGAGATGAGTTTTTCCGCAGGAACGATTTCTGTGACCAGGCCGAGTTCTTTCGCTTCTTTCGCCTCGACAAGGCGGCCAGTAAGAAGAAGATCGCGGGCGCGTTTGTCGCCGATTTGGCGCGTGAGAAAAACGGAGACGATCGCAGGGAGGAAGCCGATTTTCACTTCGGTATAGCCGAATTTCGCTTCAGGAACGGCGATGGTGAAATCGCACAGTGTGGCGATGCCGCAGCCGCCGGCGAGCGCGTGGCCGTTTACGGCGGCGATCATCGGCTTGGGAAAACTCCAGATGCGGCGGAACATGCGCGCCATGCGGCGGGAATCTTCCTGATTTTCCTGCGCGGATTGCTGGCCGATAGTCTGGAGCATATCAAGATCCATGCCAGCGCAAAACGCGGGGCCGGCGCCAGTCATGACGATGACGCGGGAGCGATCTTTTTCGAGCTCATCGAGCGCGGTCAGCAGATCGCAAATCATTTTAGCGGAGATAGCGTTGCGTTTGTCGGGCCGGTTAAACGTGATTTTAGCGACGGGGCCATCGTGTTCGAGCGTAAGAGTTGTGTAACTCATCGGCCCTCCTCAGTTCACCAGTGGCGCGTGGGCGAAGCTCGCGCGGATTTCATGGGTAAGTTTTACGACTTTTTCGAGATGGAGGCCAGTCTGTTCCTGCGTGTAGCCAGCGAGGCTGAGCGCCGCGAGGACGTCTTCGGTGGCGATGTTGCCGACAAGCTCGTCGCCTGCGAAGGGGCAACCGCCGAGTCCGGTGAGCGCGCTATCGAAGCGACGGCAGCCGGCGTTATATGCGGCAAGAATTTTGTCGGCGGCGCCCATCGGCGTGGAGTGGAGATGAACGCCAATTTCCATGCCGGCTACGTAATTGCTCGCGCGGCGGAAAATTTCGGTTACGGATTCGGGCGAGGCGGTGCCGGCGGTGTCGGCGAGAGAAACAGTGCGAACGCGAGTGTCCTTGAGCCACTCGAGGGCTTCTTCGACGATTTCGGGGCCCCAGGGTTCGTCGTAGGGATTGCCGAAAGCCATGGAGATGTAGACCACGAGATTGCGATTGGCGGAGCGAGTTTCTTTTTGGAGGACTTCCACGAGCTTGCGGGATTCGTCGCGGGACATGTTGGCGTTGGCGCGGCGAAAATAAGCAGAGATGGAGTAAGGATAGCCGATGGTGGTGACGCCAGGAGTTTTGAGAGCGCGCTCGAGGCCTTTTTCGTTGACGACGATGCCGATGATTTCGGGGCGTTCGA
>DATGIS010000018.1:0-9899 GCA_035295625.1 Candidatus Acidiferrum sp.
GGGGTTTCTGAAGTGGGCGATTACGGACGGCCAGAAGTTCAATGAGGATCTCAAGTACGCCAAGCTTCCAAAGGAAGTCGTGGCCAAAGAGTTGAAGGCGATCGGATCGATTCAGTAAACGACAGTGGCAACCTCTACAACAACGGTACCGAGCGCGGGCCCCGCAGAGGACTCGCGCTCGTTCTTATCGCGCCTTCGGAACGGCGACGAGATTGCTCGCATCATTACTTTCTTGTTTGCGGCCAGCGTAGTGCTCATCACCCTCGTGCTGGTTCTGCAGCTTTGGCACGACTCCAGCATCGCGCGCCATAAGTTCGGTTTGAACTTCTTTGTCACGCAAGTATGGGATCCAATTGCCGAACAATTTGGCGCGCTTCCCTTCATCTACGGGACACTGGTCACCGCGGCCGTAGCCCTGCTCATCGCCGTTCCCCTGGGCATCGGTGCCGCCATTTTTCTTGCTGAACTTGCACCGCAAAAAATTTCGGACACCCTGCAGTTCTTCATCGACTTGTTGGCCGCGGTTCCCAGCGTGATTTACGGCTTACTCGGCGTCTTCATTGTCGTGCCTTTGATGAGGGTTTACATCCAGCCGGCTCTCAAGCACTCCCTGGGCTTTTTGCCTCTTTTTAGGGGGCCGGCTTACGGCGTTGGTTTTTTTACTGCCGGCATCGTCCTGGCCATCATGGTCATTCCCTACATTATTTCCGTGTCACGCGAAGTCTTGCTGTCCGTGCCGCGCGACCAGCGGGAAGCAGCATTGGCGCTTGGATCGACGCGCTGGGAATCCACGTGGAAAGTTGTTGTCCCATTCGCGCGCGGGGGAATCATGGGTTCGATTTTTCTGGCGCTGGCCCGTGCGCTGGGTGAAACCATGGCGGTTACGATGGTTATTGGCAACAGTCCGATAGTGAGTACCTCTCTGCTGTCTCCGGGCTATTCGATTGCCGCCGTTATTGCCAATGAATTTACCGAAGCCACGAGTCAAATCCATCTGCAGGCGCTGATTGAGTTGGGCCTCGTGCTGTTTCTGCTCACCTTCATCCTGAATGGGCTCGCCCGCCTACTGCTGGTTCTCACGGCACAAAAAGGCAGCGGAATGGGGCACGTATGAGCCCCCGGCTAGGTTGGCGCAAGTTTGTCAGTGGTTTTATGCTGACGATGACCGGAGTCTGTGCGGTGGTTGCCGTCTCGGTGCTTTTTTTTATTCTCGGTTACCTCGTGTACCACGGCGGGGCCTCGATTAACTGGAATTTTTTCACCAAGCTGCCCGTGCCCGTTGGTGAACTGGGCGGCGGCATGGCCAATGCTATCGTTGGCAGCGCGAAGCTGCTCCTGCTTGCATCCCTGTTCGGAGTGCCCATCGGATTTTTTGGCGGAATCTATCTTTCTGAATTCAGCAACTCCACGATTGCGTTCGTGGTGCGCTATGCCGCGGATTTGTTAAATGGTGTGCCCTCGATTGTGATTGGTATCTTTGCGTACGCTCTCGCTGTTCTGCCCTTTAAACATTTCTCGGCTTTCGCAGGGGCCTTCGCGTTGGGCTTGATGATGATTCCCATCACTTTGCGGAGCACCGAAGAGTTCCTCCACGGCGTCCCGCGCGCCTTGCGAGAGGGTTCTATGGCCCTGGGTGCCAGCAGATGGCGCACCATCATGTCCGTGGTTGTCCCTGCGGCTTACCGCGGCATCATGACCGCGATTTTACTGGCTCTGGCGCGGGTCGCCGGAGAAACCGCTCCACTGTTGTTCACTGCGTTTGGCAACCGGTATTGGAGCCACGGGCTGAGTGAACCAACGGCTTCTCTGCCCGTCATGATCTTCAACTACGCAATTTCGCCGTACGACGACTGGCACAGACAAGCGTGGGCAGCGGGCTTGGTCCTGCTCGCGCTGATTCTGATCGTGAACATTTTTGCCCGGGCGATCCTTTCCCGCGGCGGGACAGTTTTGAGGTAGGAAATCATGCATGCATCCGTGAGGCAGGCTGTGTCCGTGAAAATTAATCCAACTACCGTGACGGCGGGCCGAGAAGCGGCGACACCGGCGTCGATGCGGATGACCATCAGCAGAGTGAATTTTTTCTACGGCCAGAAGCAAACGCTCTTCGACGTCAACATGGGAATCGCCACGAACAAGGTGACCGCGTTGATTGGCCCATCAGGTTGCGGCAAGTCCACCTTGCTCCGCACGTTTAACCGCATGCATGAAACAGTCCGGGGCGCGCGCTTACAGGGCGAAATCCTGCTCGATGGACAAAATATTCTTTCGCAGGACGTCACGCAGCTTCGCCGACGCGTCGGAATGGTGTTTCAACGACCGAACCCGTTTCCGAAATCGATTTTTGACAACGTGGCCTACGGACTGCGGGTGAATGGATCGAAACTGCCGATCGCTGAAGCGGTGGAAAAAAGTTTGCGACACGCCGCGCTCTGGGACGAAGTGAAGGATCATTTACACAAATCAGCGTACGAACTCTCCGGTGGACAGCAGCAACGGCTTTGCATTGCGCGTGGTTTGGCGGTAGAGCCGGAGGTTCTCCTGCTCGATGAGCCCTGCTCCGCGCTCGATCCAATCAGCACCGCGAAGATCGAAGAATTGCTCGTGCAGCTGAAAGACCTCTGCACCATCGCGATCGTGACACACAATATGCAGCAAGCCGCTCGCGTGAGCGATTACACGGCGTTTCTCCTGATGGGTCAGCTCGTGGAGTTCAGCCCCACGCCGCAGATGTTCACGACGCCGAGCGATCCGCGCACGGAAGCGTACATTACGGGCCGCTTTGGATGAGTTTCGCGCGGGAGCGGATTTGCTTTTTGCGCGTCTAAGTTTTCAGGTGAGGTTGCGAAATGGAACGCCACTTTGAACGGGATTTGAACGAAGTCAAAGAGCGGCTGCTCTGGATGGGCAGCCTCGCCGAGCGCGCGGTGCACCAGGCAGTGCACTCCGTGCTGGATTCGGATGAGCAGCTCGCGAAGCGCGTGCTGGACGAGGAAGACGCGATTAATGAGCTGCAAATCGAAATCGACGACCGCGTCGTTCAGTTGCTGGCGTTGCATCAACTGATGGCGATGGATTTGCGTTTTGTTCTGGCGGTTTCGCGCATCAATAACGATTTGGAGCGGATCGGCGACCAGGCTGTGAACATCGCGCAGGGCGCGCTGCGCATACTTCGTCATCCGCGCGTGAAGCCCTACGTGGATTTGCCGCGTATGAGCGAAGTTGCGGAAGAGATGGTGCGCGATGCGTTGAACGCCGTGGTGCGCCGCGACGTGGAACTCGCCCGCAAAGTCCTGGCAAGCGACGACAAAGTCGACCATTACCGCGATCAAATTTTCCGTGAACTATTGACTTATATGATGGGCGATTCGAGCGTAGTATTCCCGGCGTTCGAATTGATTCTTGTCGCGAAAAATCTGGAACGCATCGGCGATCACGCTACGAATATTGCCGAGGACGTGATTTATCTTGTGCAGGGCGAAGACGTTCGCCATCCAACCGTTGACCGCCGCTAGACTCCGCCCGGTCTGGCGTCATTGAATCTTGATCGGGCCCAGATCTTCCTTCATCTGCTGAAATTCTTTGGAGGTTCGTTTCGCGTTTTCCCATTGGTTTGCGGGATACTGCCGCGCGAGTTGAATCGTCAAATAGCTTCCGCGCAAAACGCTTGAATCATGATTTGACCAGACCTTGCTTGTCGAGCGGTCGCCGTAGCGGGAAATGAACATGCGTGACATCCGCGGTGCTTCTCGTGGATTATAGCCATGCAGAATGATGTTCTGCATTCCCAGACGATCGGCCTGGTTCTCCAATTCTCGCTGGTGCCCGTTGATTACCGACACCATTCCCAGCTCAGCCAGAAAAATTCCCAGGTTGCCGACAAAGTACGCACCGGCAACGCCCGCGATGATTAGCCCGACGCGTTTTGGCCGCGTTTCCCGCACTTCCCGCCAGTAGTGAACTTGCAGGACATGTGCAGTCTCGTGGCTGAGAACGAAAGCGAGCTGCGCTTCGTTTTCGACTGCCGCGAGAAGCCCGGTGTTTACAAGGACCGTGCCATCCGGAAGCGCGGCTGCGTTAATCGACGGATCTTCGATCACAAAGAAGCGAAACTCGAGGCTGCGTTTTGTCATGCTCGCGGCTGGCGGTAACAACGATACGCCCAGATCGCTCACGTACTGCTGCACGGATTTTTCAGGGAAGAGTTTCAAGCGCCCATCGATCTTGTTGTTTCGGCGGAACTCGAGCGTCGGCGTCCCGGTCTGCGCATCGGTGGAAGGCTTCACTTCGAGATTGTGTGGCAGCTTGTAGGCATCGGCGGGAGCAGGTTCTTGCAGTTCCACTTCGCGCGTTTCAATTTTGCCGTCATCGCCGCGAACGCCGTTATATTTGACCTGGCTTCCGGCGAGAGCGCCATCGGCGGCATGGATTTTCGCGGGATCCCAGGAGCGTTTCGTGCGCTCCGTCAGGACAAGCCATTCGCCATCGGCATTCATCTCCACGTCTGCTTTCGAAGCAATCCGTTCCGTCGCGGGCGGCTCTTCCTGCAGGTAAGCGGAGCTTTGCAGGCGCTTTCCGTTCTGCCGCAAATCGACCATGATCTTTTCGGCGGAGAACTGATGTGTGGCCGTCCAGTTTCCCTCGGCTTCGATTAACGCTCCCACGATCAAATTTGATTCGTTGGCGGTTCCGATCGTGCCGTCGGGATTCTCGCTTGAGAACTTGGTATTCGCATCAAAGTGAATATGGTCGTCGAGTACTTCGATCGTGCGCGCGTCGAGTCGCGCCGTAATGTACCCGACGAATTTCATTTTCATTGCTGGCAATGCCGTTGTGAGGTCTGCAAAGACCGAACTCAATAGGAGAAAGCTGCATAGCCACGCACAGCTCCTGCGCCACACCGGTCGTTTCGGTTTATGTCGAGATGCTTTCCGCAAACGAAGTCTCCAAGGGCAATTCTTATTTCTGCTCGTGCGCTTTCTTGACGGCGTCCTTCAGTTCATGCGCAATCGCTTCGGCTGCCGCTTTGGCCATCAATTGCTCGGTCCGGTTCGGCGGTGTGCGGACTTGCGTGTGAAGCGTAAAAAGCGTCGCGCCATCGCTCCGATTCGTGACGACCGTATCCAGCTTCAAGCGGCAGTAGCCCGAGCTGAATCCGATGATCACTTCCTTGGCGAGATTGCCTTTTTTGAATTCGATCAGCTGTCCGTTCAGAACAATCGAAGATGGCACCTCGGCATCGTCTACCACTTCGCCTTCTGTCAAGACTCGCCCAAACATTTTGGTCTTCGTCAATTGAGCGCGTAACTCTGCGTAGAGATAGTCGGTAAACGTCGCGGAGAGCTCGACGCCCTCGACTTTCGTGTAGTGCTTCACTTCGGCCGTTTTGTAATACTGTTCCGGATCTTTTGCCTGCGCCATAGCGCCGAACGTCAAGAGCAACGCCGCGGAAATCCAAAAGTGCTTCATCACGATCCCCTTTGAAAAATTAGGCAGTCGGTGCCTCGCCTCACTATAAGCGCTCCGGATTGCCTGAATGGCCCTGGGGTTTTTCTTGCACTCCGACTGGCTTATCTTGCTCAGCCAGTAGAGTTCTGACGGCCTCTCTCAATTGTGCACCGCGAAAAAAGTTGGTGAGGGCGTCACCCAGAGCTGTCTCCAGATTTTCCCGAACATTTTTCTGTATGTTCTTTTTCAAGACGGCGGCGTTGGCGATCGCGGTGCCCGCAGCGCGCACTTCCTGAGAGGCGCCTGTCTTTTTGTTCTTCAGTACGACCGCGAATTCCACGCTTCCAAAGAAATCGAGGCCGGAGCCGGGAGCCAGTCCGAATTTGAAAACATAAACTTTGGCGGTCAAGTCTGCCGATTCCGCGTCAGCGGCGAGCAGCCCGGCTGGCTTCATCGAATCCTGCAGCGCCTCGCGCAAAATGTCCGTCGGCATTCGGTCAACGAAGATTCCGCCGCGCGGTTTGTAGACGAGCATTGGCTGAGGATTACCGGAACGGTCCGTCACGTCCAGGAGTGCGATGGTGAAGGGTTGTGCGAACTTTTGCGGCGTGACGGTTTGTGGCGCGTGTATAGAAATCGTATTTTCGGGCTTGGGCTTTGGATCATCGTTGCCGAAAACTGCAGACGGAGACGCACAGAGCGAGAGCGTCAAAACGAGCAAGAGCCTGTGGTGTTTGGCAGACATCGAGGTACCTGGCCTTCAATACGCGGATTCTATACCAAACCGAGGAAACAGGCGCACCATACTCATCTTTTCGAATGCGCCGGAAGCCAGCCAAGGAAACCTGCGAAGGCCAACGCCAGCAGAGAAACGCATCCACCAACGGTGCGGTCCAGAGTACGAGTGAAATGCGCCTCGATTCGCGACTCGCCCGCAGGCAGAGCAACCAAAATCGCGTTGTACGAAATAGTGCGGCCGGTTTTTACTGGCTTTCCGTCCACTGTTACTAGCCACGCGGGATGATGCAACAGTTTCAGTCTTACAGTTGCCGGTTGCGTCAGTTTTGCCGCCACGACGCGGTCTTCCGCCGTCCACCGAATAATTCGTATTGCGTGCGTTGGTAAACCTTCCGCGGCGCCTATCAACTTTGCATCGGGCTGGTTTTGCGGAACATCCGTGTGATCGTCGCCAAGCGGATCGTATTCGTCGGTTCCTTCGAATCCGGCTTTATTGTTAACGGCCTCTTTCACGCTGTTGACGTCCTCCGTGTCCCACCACGTGTGCCGTACGAGGTACCAGCCAGTCAGGCCCAGCAGCAGCGCCATCGCGACGCAATTCAGAGCAAACATTCGTCGTGCAACGGCCGTTGAAACAAAAATTGTGAACACCACGGCCAGTACCGCCATCCAACGCCATGGAAACTGCACGAAACGTAGCTTTGGCAAGAGCCGCCACAAGATATTTGTGACCGGCAGCATCATGGCTGTGGCTACAGCACCGAGCACAAGTAGAGCTTGCAAGATCTTGCGCAAGAATTTGTTTTCCGATTCATCGAAAATGGTTTTCCCTAGCAGCGCGGCTGCGGCGATTATTCCGAAAATCAAAAGAAGCGCCGCGTACGACGCAATCCGGTTGAATGCATCGTGCTCAGCGTCCTGCGTGTGGGCGAACAAAAAATTCTCAGCAGGTGTCAAGCCTCCCGCGAGCGCGCCTTCTATGTTTACCCAACGCTGTTCGTAGGCCGCCGGAATCAGGTAGAAACTCGAGAGGCCGAATCCGAGCGCGACGCCAGTGAATCCGCGAAACGCCGGCCGCCACGCGCGTTGCCTCAAAGCTGCCCACGCGAAGAGTAAAGCCAGGCTGTAGCTTGCCAAAACGCCCGCAGGCGCATTCGAGAGCCACACTGCTGCAAATAACAAGCTGAATTGGACCACCGATTTGAGCGGCGGCTGATCCTCCTTCAAATAACCACCCAGCCGAAGCGCAGCGAGCAGCAGTAGCGGAAAAAAAGAGCTCGCGAGCAGTTCAGCGAAATCGCTGCGTAAATAGATGACCAGCAACGCGTAAGGATTCGCCGCAAAAAGTGCCGCGCCAAAAAGGGCAATGCGCGCCGTTCCGAACACGCGTCGCAGCAGCGCGAACGCCGAAACGCCTGCGAACGTTTGCACGATGAATACAAACAGTGCGGGAATCCACGTCCACGGGAAAATGCTTCCGAGTGCTGCACCCAGCATCCACGAGAGTGGTGGATAAAAAATAAACCGTGGCTCGCCAAAGCCGTAGTTCGCCCATTCGGTCCAGCGTGGAAGGAGAATTCCTTCTTTCCACTGCCCCGCTGCGTCAACCCACGACTGAATGTGAAATTGAATGTCGTGCCCGGAGGCTGTCCCGAGCCAAAAGAAAGGAATCAGAATCGCCAGTGAAGTGACAAAAGATACCGCCGTCGCACTCACCCACGCGCGCGCACCTTCCACATTCCAGCTTGCTTCGGAGCCGGGCGCGTCGCCGCTCATTGCAGGAGGTTCACTTCTTCAGCTCATTCGCCAGAAAGATGATCTGGCCCACATGATGATACGCATGTCCCGCGGAGCGAAGAAAAATATTGAAACGCTCTTTCGCTTCCGGCTCGCGGTCCGCGGAGTATTCTTTCATCCAGTCGTCGGGCGATTGCTTGCGAATCGTTTCGACAACCATCGCAATCGTTTTGTCGAAAGCCGCAAACACTTCATCCTTTGGAGCCGGCTTTGGTTCGGTGAATTCCCGGTCGCGATCGCGCACATAACCCGTCGCCGCTACGCGTGCGCCGATGTAATAGTTCAAATTTCCCGTCAAATGAAGAATCAAGTGACCGACACTGTTGCCGTAGGGATACGGCTTTCGCCACAGCTGTTCCGTCGTCAGACTTCCCGCCCACTTGTGAACACTCTCGCGAACCATTTCGTAATAAGCGGCGAGATCCTTTGCGATTACTCCTGCCAAAGTAGCCATTGTCCGAACCGACTCCATTCAAAAAGTCATTTTGCCGCGGGTTCGTTCTTGTAAATCTTTCCTTCCTTCATCACAAAAAAGACGTGTTCCGTCTGCCGGATATTTTGCGAAGGATCACCCGGCACAGCCACCACGTCCGCAAGCTTGCCCGCTTCGAGAGTACCGACTTTGTCGATCAGGCCGAGCAACTCCGCGTCCGCGGAAGTTCCCGCCTTGAGCGCGTCGATCGGCTTCATTCCGAGGTCCACCATCTGATGAAACTCTTCCGCATTCCGCCCGTGTGGATAGACGGCGGCATCGGTGCCGAGTCCGATTTTCACGCCCATCGCCACTGCCTTCGAAAACGTTTTGTGCACCGAAGCAATCGCCGCGTCCGCCTTCACGCGAATTGCCGGAGGAATGGGCACCCCTTTCGCAATCTGTTCAGACAGTCCCTGCACCGCCATCAACGTCGGGACATAATACGTGCCCCTTTGTTTCATCAACTGCAACGTGTCGTCTTGCAGGAACGATCCGTGCTCGATCGAATCGATCCCTGCCAGTACCGCGCGCTTCGCGCCTTCGTTTCCGTGAGCGTGCGCCGCCGTCTTCAACCGTAGCGCATGCGCTTCATCCACAAGCGCATCCAATTCCGCCTGCGTCAATTGCGGCGTATCCACCGCGTCCGCCAGCGAGAGCACGCCGCCCGTCGCGCACGTCTTGATCACCGTCGCGCCGTATTTATGCGCCAGCCGTACTGCGCGTCGCGCTTCGTCTGCTCCGTTGACTACTCCAACTTCCGGCCCCGTCTCCGGCCCGATGGCGCCTTCCCGGTATCCGGTCTCGTCGCAGTGGCCGCCGGTCGCTCCGATGGCGTGCACAGCAACCAGCATCCGCGGTCCCGGCACGACGCCGCGGTTAATCGCATTTCGCAATCCGGCATCCAGGTAGTCTCGCGAACCGACGTCCCGCACCGTTGTAAATCCCGCCATCAGCGTTACGCGCGCGTTCACGCTGGCGTCCAATGCCATTTCCGGGATCGGCTTCCTCAACCCATCCAGAGCCGCACGGGCGTAGTCCTCGCTGTACATCATGGTCAGGTGCGTGTGCGCGTCAATGAACCCCGGCAGCAGCGTTGCGTCTCCTAGGTCAATCACTTCCGCTCCCGCCGGCACCGTAGCGCTGGCGCCCACTCCGGCGATTTTTCCGTCGGTCACCACGACCACGCCCGGCGCGGTCACAGCGTTGCTCTTGCCGTCAAACATTCGCGCCGCTTTGATTACGTAGCTGCTGCTCCCCATCTTTTCCTGAGCTTGTAACGCGACGACCAAAAACAGCGCACAACACGCGACCACGAACTCCCTGATTCTGCGCATTCCCATCACCTCAGTTTGCCTTTCCATCTGGCGGAATCGCCCACAATAAGCTGCCTGCGAAAAATGTCAAGCGCGGAAACGGACCGCGCCAATGGTTTGCGTTGCGG
>DATGIS010000019.1:0-18486 GCA_035295625.1 Candidatus Acidiferrum sp.
CGAAGCGCCGACATCCTTGTTGGAAATGACTTCCACTTTGTTGGATGATTTTTCGAGAAGGCGTGCAGGAAGTTGTTTCAGATCGCCGCTCGAAATGTTCAGTTCTTCCGCGAAAAGGCGCTGGCCGGTCTCGGTGACAACCAGATGAATTGCCTGGACGCGCGCGTCGTTCGCCAATAGCTGGAGCGCCTTTTGCGCCAGCAGTGCCCCGCTGGCGCCGGTCACACCCAGAGTTACGACTTGTCCTGTGCTTTGGCTCATGTTGTTGCGCGGAGAAATTCAGTTTCGCAGTCGTTTGAAGGCAAGTCAAGCAACCGAAGGGCCCAACGGAGAAACATATATGGGAATATTAGCATCACGAATGGTGTCTGGAACGAAAGAGGTATCATGCGATTCTCATTGGTTTTAGCCCTGCTTTTGTTACCTCACCCGGCGTTGGAACGCAGACCGAACGGCGAGCCGCGGGCGCAGGGCCCAGCGAAACCGGTGATAGTCGATTCTCCCGATCCCGATTCCGACGAAGTCTATGCCGCCATTCTCGCGATGCGAGTGCGGAACCCTGGTGAAGGGCCAAAGGCGAAACAGATCGTCCTGATGGACACAACCGTTGGTCTCGATTGTATGACCGTCAACAAATCTGAGGATTGCTTAGCCGAGTCACGAAAGCGGATTATGGCCGCGTTTGGCTCCGAGGTTGACATCGATGCCGTCGAAGATTTCCTCAAGAACAGCACCGAACAGGTCTCTACTTCCAAGAACATTCCGATTGATCTTCCTCAGGTATTCCTGTCGAAAAAGGAAGTAGATGAGCTCTTCAAAAAGAAGCATGCCGACGGGTGGAAAGTCTTCTACGACAAGTACCCAGGCGCCGGGGGCATAACATCTCTCTCTCGAGTTGGATTCAACAAAGCACGTGACTGTGCGGTGCTTTATTCTGCGATTGGCTGTGGATGGCTTTGCGGAACGGGACACTATCATCTTCTGAAAAAAGAATCGGGCAAGTGGAAGTTGGTGGCGAGTCATATGTTGTGGATTTCTTGAATCTCACGGCTCCGTTACTCCAGCGCATGAGTTGTGTCGATGCTAGAATTCCCTCGCCATGAATGCTAACGAGCTATTGAAACTCCTTGAGGACGTCAAGGCGAAGAAACTTTCGCCCGAACAGGCGCTGCGGCGAGTGAAGCACCTGCCGTTTGAGGATCTGGACTTCGCGAAAGTGGACCATCACCGAGCGTTGCGGCAGGGTTTTGCGGAAGTTGTCTTTGCGAAAGGGAAAACGCCGGTACAGGTGGCTGAAATCGTCAAAGCGATGCTTCAAAAGAACGGATCGCGGCACAACGTGTTGGTTACGCGAGCAGACGCGAACACGTTTGCCGCGGTGAAACGGGTCGCGAAGAGCGCGAAGTTTTATTCGCTCTCCGGTGTGATTACGGTCGAGCGAAACAAAGAAACCACCGGAAAAGGGACGATTGTCGTCGTGTCCGCCGGCACCAGCGATATTCCCGTTGCCGAGGAAGCGCTGCTCACCGCGCAGATCATGGGAAACCGCGTCGAGCATCTCTATGACGTTGGCGTTGCCGGCATTCACCGATTACTCGGGCACAAGGAAAAGTTGGCGCAAGCGCGGGTGATTATTTGCGTTGCCGGCATGGAAGGCGCACTGCCAAGCGTGGTCGGGGGATTGGTGGGAGTGCCAGTCATTGCGGTGCCAACGAGTGTCGGCTATGGTGCAAGTTTTGGCGGCGTTGCGGCCCTGCTGGGGATGCTGAATTCGTGCGCGTCAAATGTCACGGTCGTGAACATAGATAACGGATTCGGAGCGGCGTGCGTGGCGTCCAGCATCAACCGCTTGTAGAACACTTTGCCTCACGGTTTCAGCAGGACCTTCATAACTCCGGGCTTTTGCGCGAACTGAATCGCTTCCGCCGCGTCCGCAAGCGGGAAAAATCTCGTTGTGAGCGTTGTCGGCTCGACTTTGCCGGATCGCAGCAGCGCGATGGCATCAGCGAACGGACCACAGCGGGAGCCAACGACGTTCAGTTCTTTCACCACCGTCGGCCACGTTTCGACGCGTGCCGCTCCGTGGAACGTGGATTTCAGGAGGAGCGTGCCGCGAGGCTCCGTCATTTCCTGCGCGAGTCGCAGGCCCGTTGGCGAGCCAGTCACCTCGACGACAAACGAGTACGAATCGCGGAGTGTTGCGTGGTCGCGTTCGTCGCCATTAATTTTATGCGTCTCGATTCTCGCAAGTCGAGCCAGGCGCAACTTTTCTGTGTGTTTTCCGAACATCGTGACCCGCGCGAGTTTCGTGCGCAAGACGCGAGCAATGAGTTGAGCCAATTTGCCATCGCCCAAAACCGCGGCACTACGGAACTTCTTAACATCGATCTGTGCCAGTATCTCGCACGCGGCGGCAAGCGGTTCGACGAACACAGCTTTTTCATCGCTCACATTGCCGGGCACTTGATGCAAGTTCTCGATCGGCAAAGAGAAATATTCGGCAAACGCGCCGTCGTGGCCGAGAATGCCGAGCACCCTGCGCCTCACGCAATGTGTTCGCAACCCGCGTTTACAAAAGCGGCAGACGGGCCGGTATCCAAAAGCCGAACACGAAATATTGATGTCACCGGTCACGCGGCTACCCAACCACAACTTTCTCTTTGCGTCGGATGCGCCGGACACCGCCACAACTTCGCCGACGAATTCATGTCCCGGCGTGCCTCGAAAGCCATGATAACCGCGCAAAATTTCGATGTCCGTATTGCAGATTCCGGCGAGTCGCACCTTTATGAGCGCCCAGTCGCTCCGCAGCCTGGGTTGCGGCTTCGAGACGGCTTTTAGTTTCCCCCGATGTACTTCGAAGGCGAGCACGGTCGATGGATCCGATCAATTCAGCGCGGCGGCAACTGCGTTTGCGAGATCCGATTCCTGGTCCTCAAAAACTGTACGAAGATCGATCACGACGCGATCGTTCTCGATGCGGGCGATGACCGAAGTGGCGCCGGTACGCAGCCGGCGTTCCAACTCCGCGGCAGAACGACGTTCGCTGCGAATCTGCAAAACGGGCGAGCGGAGACTCTGCGCCGGTGTCGAGCCTCCGCCCGCCAGCGACGCGCCTTCAACCAGATCAACGACCACGCCCGCCGAAGGCAGATTTGGCCGAAGAATTTTCAAGAACCTGTCGGCGCGCTCCGTTAAGTCGGAGAAACTGCTGCGAAGCATGCGCAGCGCGGGAATCTCGTCGACTGCGTTTCTCAAGTACGCGCCGAGCGTGGCTTCGAGTGCCGCAACCGTCAGCTTGTCCACTCGCAGCGCACGGAAGAGGGGATGCCGGCGCACTTTTTGCACGAGGTCTTTTTTGCCCGCGATGATTCCCGCTTGCGGTCCGCCGAGCAGTTTGTCGCCGCTGAAAATTACAAGCGAGACGCCCGCCTCAACGCTGCGGCGAACAGCAGGTTCTTCGATTCCAAATTCCGAGAGATCGAGCAGGCAACCGGAACCCAAATCCTCGATCAGCGGCAGATTGGACTTCCTGCTGAGCGCGACCAATTCGGAAAGTTGCGGCTTGTCGGTGAATCCGGTCATCTGAAAGTTCGAAGGATGCACGCTCATTAGGACGCGTGTGCGTTCGGTAATCGCGTTTTCATAGTCTTCGAGTTTTGTGCGGTTGGTCGTGCCAACTTCACGCAGAATGGCGCCGCTTTCCGCCATGATTTCCGGAATGCGAAAACCGTCGCCGATTTCGATGAGTTCGCCGCGCGAAACAATCGCCTCCCCGCCTTTCGCGAGTGCTGCTAGCACCAATAAAACCGCGGCGGCGCAATTATTGACGACGATTGCGGATTCTGCGCCGGTCAACCGTTCGAGCAAGTGTGACGTGTGAATGTCGCGCTTACCGCGTGCGCCAGCTTCCAGGTCGTACTCGAGATTCGAATATCGCGTGGCGCTCCGCAGAATCTCTTCCGCAGCGGCCGTGAGGAGCGGCGCACGGCCGAGGTTGGTGTGCAGAATGACGCCGGTCGCATTGATGACCGGCACAAGCGAACGGGAAAGAATGCGCTCCACCTCGTCCGCAATCGCGGATTCGATTTCGTCGCGGCGCAGAGGCAAGGCTCGAATCTGATGTGTTCCGGCGATGCGTTCCCGAAGCTCGGCAAGCGCGGCGCGAGTGACTTCCACGACCAATTTGCGATCCACGCGTGCAACAAGGGTGCTCAATCGCGTTCCGGTAAGAAGTTCGTCAACGCTCGGAATCTGCCGCAGAAGCTGTGCTTTCTCCGCGGAAAGATCTCGCTTGGGCTGTGCGTCCATGCACGTATTGGAGCATAGAGACGCCGGGCCCGCAATTGAGCTCCTGTCCGTTGGTACAGGTGACGCAACATCCGGGTCAGTTATAGATTTTGCGTTCCGCTCGATGCGAATCGTTGACCCGCGGCATACGCGGCACTAGCATGGAAAGGCGAGGGACTGTCCCCCATGGCCACCATAGACGAAGATTTGGGCCAAATCGAAAAAGATATTCGCCAGCTGAAGATCGAATACGATCAATTTTTTGGTGGTGGCCGCAAACGTCCTCCAACCGAAATTGAGTGGCGCCTCGAACTTTTGATGAAGCGCTATTCCGAACGCGGCGGTGAATTGAAACCCGCCCAGCGTTTCCGCTTCTCGAATTTGAGCCAAACGTACGCCAAGTACAAAGACGTTTTTCGCAAGCGCGTGAAGCAAAAAGAGGAAGGCACAGTTCAGCGCCACTTCGGCGCTGCGGCGAAAGCCATCGAGGCGGAGCGCGCGAGACAAGCGTTGGAAGCCGTGACTGCATCCGGCGGGAGCGAAGCCCCCGGTCGCACCGGTGCATCCCCGTCACCGGCCTTCCGCATGACCTGCTCCGAACCCGAGCACGAGAGTGAAAAGGTCGAAAAGCTCTACCGGGCGCTGGTCAGCGCAAAGCAACAAGCAGGCGAGGATCTCGGCAAGTTGACGCCGGAAGCTTTTGCGGAGTTCGTGAGGAAGAAAACAAAAAATCTTCAGCAGGAAAAAAACTGCAAGGAAGTCGAGTACGTGGTGGAAGTCGTCGGCGGCCAGGCAAAATTAAAAGCCCTCGTCAAAGCGTAAGCAGCACAGCGCAACACTTCACAGAGCTGACACCATGTGTGCGACGGCGTCATCGAACGTTTGATTCCCATCGAGATACGGTTGCCAGTACTCCGTCAAAACGCGCAAATAATTTTCCCAGCCGCGTTTGTAGAGACCCTCGCGCACAGCGTACGGAACGTAGCCTTTTTTGGGCGCGGCTTGCTCTGACGTAAAAATCGTGGGCCGAATCACTTCGCCCGTCGTGTAAAACAGAAGCGCATGCCAGAGGTCCCGAGGGATCGGCTTGTCGCGCTGGCGGCATTCTCTAAGGATTGCATTCTGCACGTTGTCGGAAATTCCGTGCGACGCCTCGTGAAACAAAATTTCGAGCGCTTCCGGCCCTTGGTTTCGGGCGTCGAGACTCGAAACCGTAACACGTAGCGGGTCCAAAGTCGTATAAGCCCCAGCCGAATTCGAATACGCGCTAACGTCCACGCGAATTCGCTCCTGTGGCCAATCCGTTTGATAGATCTCCGCAAGTCGGTGAGAAAGTTCGACGCCACTGCGCCTCACCAACGGAGCGACGCCGGCAATCCAACGTCGATTGGCGTTGTCATGCTCTTTCCACAAGCGTGCGCGATAAACGGGCGCAGCGGCGTTCAGAACATCCGTCAGTTGTTTGGGCAGCCCGGCGTCACAGGTTTTTTTCTTCAGGCCCGCGAGATCTTCGCAGGTCTCAAAATCGCCGAGCTGGTTCTTGATCAGCACAAGATCCAGCGCAACGAGTAGGTCTTTGCCGGCGTAGGTTCGCGCGTAAAAGCCGACAGCCGCATCCCACGCTTTTTGTTCGGCGGGAGTCAGATTCGCCGCGGACAGCACGTTCGCCGCCCCGGGCGTCCGCTGCTGTCGCGCCTGGTAATACAACGTGTGATGAAGATTGAGCCAGAAGCCGCTATGAAATTCAAATACTGGCAGCGGAGAACCGTAACTCTCGGTTTGTCCAAAAAGAACTGTGGGCGCCACAAATGACAAAGCGAGCAGTAGTGACAGCTTTGTGGCGAAGGGAGCGCGCATGGAGCGAACCTGATGGTATCGCCAAAGTGAACCTCGGACAAACGCGTTTAGAGTCTTAGGTTTTCGCCTCGTTCGATCCAACGGTCCAGAATGCGCAGTTGTTCGGGATCAATCGGTTCGTCGAACTGAATTCCCATTCCGAGTCCCGCGCTGACATACATAACACGCCCGCGCGCTTCGAAAACCTCTTCTCCACGGCTGAGCACGACGTACACAGCCTTCCCTTTGGGCATCGGATTGAGCGTGTCCACGTAACAGCCCGTACGGCTGACGTCGCTGGTCCGCGCAGACAGTCTTGCCTCACTCTCCATGTCGATCACTGCTGCGATTAGAATCAAAGCGTAACGAGGCGCGTTGCGGCGATTCGATATTACGTCGGCCATTGCCGAGTCTCCTTATGTTGCCTTGAGACGCGGAAGCCGGCGCACCGGCCGTTGCGGCGCGGTTCGCGGAGGATTTCTGACCCACAACCAGTTTGCCAGAATTCGCCCCTGCGTGGCGATTCGAAAAGCTCGGCGATACGAACTTTGCACTGGCGATTTGACTGCTTCGGCTATTTGACTTGTGGATCTTTCGCGTCGCCGATTCCACCCTGATGATCGCCGCCGTGAATCGTGCCCATCGTGTCGCGAAAGAAAGAATTCTTGCCGGTGCGTCCATACACGGAGGGCGTCGCTGCCAGTTCGTATTGCGCGGGAGCGCCAACATCGTTCGCGCCAACTATGACGTAGCGAAATGTGTATCCATTCTTCTTGCCCGCCGCGAGATCAACACCGAGCAGTCCCGCGGCTTCGGGGGACGCCCCGCCTTTTTTCGGCGGTCCAAGCTTTTCCAGCGATTCGGGCAACCGGGAATAAAGTTTGCGATAGGCTTCGATTGCCGTTGCGACTTGCTTCAGCGAATCAAGCGCCTGCTGCTCGCTGCTGGAAATTTCCGCCTGATCCCACTCGACTTCAAGCGAAGGAAGATCAAGCAGAAGCAGTCCGATCGACAACACTTTCCAATTTCCATCTTCGCGAACCATGCCGAACATCACATGACGCGCCGCGCCCGTGTCCGGATCCGAGGCTTCTCGCAGATCCACGGGCAAAAATGCAATCGCATCGTGCAAATCCGTTCCGCCAATTTGAATTTCCGCGGTTCCGTATGGTGTCGCGCAACTCACAATCGGACGGCCCGCCGCGTTCGCACTCGCAGTCGGCTTTCCTGGGTCGCTTAAGAGCACGAATCGCTTCATCAATTCTGTTCTTGCAGACACGGTCAGTCTGCCGAACGAACCCGCGTTACGCTCGGTCAGAAATTTCTTAAACGCGACTTCGTCGTGCGAACAAGCCGCGGAAAAAATATCCCGCAACGCCGATGCAGGTCCTGCGACGGGAGGAGGCGCATCACCGTCGGAACTGGATTCCTGGGCAAAACTCGATTGTGCGAAACACAGAAAAGCTGCGACTGCCAGGAGCTGCCCGGTCTTGCGCATCTCAGTCCTTCGCCATTGCCAGGATTTGCGGCAGGTTCGTCGTGAACTGTGAACGCGGCATCACTTGCTGAAACCCCGCCGCTTTTGCCTGAGCGGCAAGATCGGTCTGCACGTGAGACAAAAAACCAATGATGGGCAGCGTCGGCTGTTGCCGCAGGAGCGCCTGCGCCGCCTGCAACGGCGCGTTGCGTGCATTCAAATCGACGATTACGAATTTCGGCAACGGATCCATCAGTTGAAGCAGGGCGTCGGGGCTCGCGGCCACTTTCACTTCCACATGCAGGTGCTTCGCCGTTTCGGCGAGCTTCATCTGAAAAAACAGATCATCCATGTACGCGACGACTCGGGCCATGCGACTTCGCTCCTCGGGCTGACGCTATCAGTATGCCTAAGAAGTTGGGATGCGAGAAATCGCTGAATCGTCAACCCCTCGCGCGGCACAAGCAAATGTAAAAAGCCTTGTCGTTATCTCATCGCGACGAGAAAAAGGTCGG
Source organism: Candidatus Acidiferrum sp. (assembly GCA_035295625.1). Lineage (GTDB taxonomy): Bacteria > Acidobacteriota > Terriglobia > Acidiferrales > UBA7541 > Acidiferrum. Next base: position 8,119 of record DATGIS010000019.1, read on the forward strand.
GTGCGTGGATGGAAAAACTAGTGGCCGGAGCCGGGGCTGTGCGCGCCGACTGTTTTGTCCGGCACGTCCCCTTCGCGGCCGAGAACCCTGTCGTACACCGACACCTGGCTCACGGAGCCGAGCGCCTCGTTATAGAAAGTCGGTACGCCGAGCGCCGTGCGCAGCTCTTCGTTGAACTTGCGCAGGCTTTGCAAATGCATCGCGAGTGCCGGCAGCTTCAGGCCCGTATCGGTCAGCAGAAATTTTTGATATCCAGCGTCCCACAGGCGCGAGAACTGGCCTTTCACCATGATCGTGGGCAAAATCGTCAGCTGGTAGCTGCCGTCCGTATCCTGGCGAAACTCCGCGCCACATCCGAATTTCTCCACGCGGACAACGCCGCGCGTGCTGCCGACGCTGAATCCCATCGCAGCCAAACTCTCGATTGCCTTTTGCGAAAACCGCTGCTCGACGTTCCACATGATGCAAACAGACTAAAGAATTGAGATGTTTCTGTAAAGTGCCGGAGCGCAAGCCGGTATTCTCACCGCCCTCCGCCACACTTCTGCATCTTTGAGCAGCATTCAAATTTTGAGTGGCTATGTTAAAGTTTTTTTTCTTGTCCCTTTCCGCAGAACAGGATAAAACCTGTTTATTCGGTGCGTAATCCCCAGGTCAGTCGAGATAGTCGCGATCGCAAGCCTCGCGCCATGTTTTAGACGATGCCGCACAGCCGGCAGGACAGGGTGGATTATGAAAAGACGCTTTTCTTCTCGTTTGATTGCACTCATTTTCGGAGTTGTTGCCTGTTTTGGCTTAGGTTCCACAAGCGCTTTTCCACAGCAATCTCTCGGCGCGATCAACGGAACGGTGAAAGATAGCAGTGGTGGCGTCGTCTCCGGCGCTTCCGTAAAAATTCGTAACGTCGCGACCAACCTTGAACAAAACGCGCGCAGCAAAAGTGATGGTTCATATCGGTTCGTCGACCTTCCTATCGGAACCTATGTTGTCACAATTTCGAAAGACGGATTTCAGACCGAGGAGCACTCGCAAATCCTGGTGCGTGGAAACCTGACGACCACCGTTGACGCGGGTCTGCAGCCCGGCGCCGTCAGCTCCACAGTCACTGTGAGTGGTTCGCCGTTGCTCAACGAAACCGATACGACGAACGGTTTCACGCTCAGCGCGCAAGAAATCTCTCTGGCGCCTCTCGGCACGGGCAGCTTCACGCAGCTCGCAGTTCTGGCGCCGGGGGTCCATGCCGATCTACTGGCGGGCTCGGGCACGAACGCTGGTCTCGGGAACCAAAATATTTTTGCCAACGGCCAGCGCGACACAAGCAACACCTTCACGTTCAATTCGGTCGATGCGAATAACCTGTTCAACGGCTTGTCATCGAGTTCAATCGGTGAGAGCCGCTTTGTGCTGAATACCAATGAGCAATTTCTGGCAGGAGGCCAAATTCAAACGAACACATCGGTGTTCGACGCAATCGGCCAGGGATTGCCCGCTCCTCCGCCGGAAACCATCGAAGAAGTCCACGTCACCACGTCCATGTATGACGTTTCGCAGGGAGCAACGAGCGGCGCGCACGTGGCCGTTGCCACAAAATCCGGCACAAACGAGTTCCATGGATCCGCGTACGAATACCATCAGACGGATGCTTGGAACGCGAATCAGTTCTTCCTGAACGCAGCCAGCATTCCGCGGCCTCCGCTGCACCGCAATACCTTCGGTGCCACGTTTGGCGGGCCGGTTTTGAAAAACAAGCTGTTTTTCTTTGGGTCGTACCAGGGCCAACGAGTTTCGGATGCCACCAACGGTTCAACCCAATTTGCGAATGTTCCAACAGGGTTAACTGACGATCGAAGCGCGCCAACTCTGGCCGCGTTGGCTGGCGTTCCCGTTACGAGCGTGGACAGCGTAGCCTTGGCAATCCTTCAAGCCAAGGGATCGAATGGAAAGCTCATCGTTCCGTCGGCGAACATCACCGATCCAAATTTGATTCAGTCGCTGGGTGGCAATGCCCAGGAAAGCGGACCACCGGCAACCTTCAGCGCAGACCAGGCGAACGGAAATATCGACTACATTTTCAGCGCAAAAGACCGGCTCGCGGGGAAATACTACTTTCAGAACGATCCTTCCACCAGTCCATTTGCTGTCAGTCAGGTGCTTGGCTTTCCACAAAGCTTGCACGCTGGAAGCCAGGTCGTATCGATCGACAACACTCTGAGTCTGACCCCGAATACGACCTGGGAACAGAGAATCGGCTTTCTCCGCCAGTTCGCGAATGCCAGCACGACGCAGGTACTAACTCCGGGAGATATCAACCTCAATCTGCTAGGCAATCCGAATTTCCCGGGATTTACAATTAACAATGCTGGGTCCGGAAATTTCAACTCACTTCGCATTGGGCCGGCGAATAACTTTGCGAACGCCGGAGTTTTTCAAAACCACTATCAGGTTGCTACAAATTACAACTGGAGCGTTGGCCGCCATACCCTCTCCTTCGGTTTCAGTGGCGACTACGGCCAGCTCAACGTCCTCAACCGTGAAAACCAGGTCGCCACCTTTACGTTCCGGAATTTTGCCAACTTCCTGACCGGCAAGATGGGTGGCCGAAACGGCGGCGGACAACTCCTGAACGGAGAGACAAACCGCTATTTCCGAGCCAAGCAGACCGGCCTTTTCGTGCAGGACAGCTATAAACTCAAATCCAATTTAACGATTACCGCCGGACTGCGTTGGGATTGGGATGGTCCCCTCTACGAAAAGAACGGCCTCCTTACCAACTTCTATGCCAAGAATTATTCGTACGATCTCCCCTCGGACACCATCAACAACATCGGTTTGGTGATCGCGGGCAACAACAAACAATTCTGCGCCACGAAATCGACCTCGTGTTCCAGCAGCGATTCGACGCTCACCGGCAGGCAATGGATCTTTGAACCAAGAATCGGCGTGGCCTGGTCGCCCTCTTTTGTAAAAAACCTGGTTGTTCGCGCAGGCTATGGCCTCTATGCGGACCGCGGAGAATTCTTCACGGAGTTCTCACCAAGCGCGGGGCTCGGCATCAGCGGGCCTTTCGGCGTTACCACCGAGCAGCCTTTTACTGTGCCGTTTGCCAATACGTGCACTGGCACGGGCTGCCTAAGCCAGAATCCATTCGGCACTGCGGCACCGCCGCCTCCTCCGACCAATCTATCTGGAGTTGCTGCTCTCGTGCATAACCAGTCTGGATTGAGCGGTTGCGCCGCGCCCGTCACGCCAACCTGCAGCCCGACAGGAACGCCGCTGTTTGCATTCCTATTCGGCGGCTACGACCCGAAAAACACTCTGCCGTATTCAGAGAACTGGTCACTCGATTTGCAGTGGCAGCCGCGCGACACCCTCGTGATCAACGTCGGCTACGTGGGAAATCATGGACAGCATGAATTGCTGCCGATTCCATTCAACCAGCCCGGTATCGCTACGCCAACTCACCCGATCAATGGCCAGATCTATTCCTACGGGTTTCAGGCCACGGATGCCGATGGGGGCGGGGGAACGCTCCTCACGGAACAAGTGGGAACGACGATCGGCGAATTCACCGGAGCTGACGGCAATACGGCCCTACGCGTTCCATTTATCGGCTATAACCCGAATTCCGATTTCTGGGAGGCGGAAGGAATCTCCAACTACCACGCCTTGCTCGTCGGCGTAAAAAAACGTTTGAGCCACGGGCTTACCGTCAATGCTTCTTATACGTGGTCGCACGCACTGGATGAGGGCAGCGGACTCTCCGAGGGCCTCTTCTTTAACGGGAACAACCCATTGAACGCCCGAAGCGCCTATGGCAGTTCCTCTTATGACCGCACCCATGTGTTCACCGTCAGCTACACCTATCAATTGCCGGACTTCGTGAAATCGCAAAAGTTCATGAAACACGTTGTCAACGGCTGGGGACTGACGGGAATTACGATCGCGGAAAGCGGACAGCCCTACAGCGTGTACGACTTTTCTGGAACGGTCGCCAGCCAGTTCTTTGGTGCGGGCGACGACTTCATCACGAATCCGTTGCTTGCTATTCCCGGCGGAACGTCAAAGAGCGTGCAACTCCAAGGGACGACCGGCGTGAACCCAAACAACCCCGTGCTCAATGCGAGCGCGTTCGGCATCACCGTGAACGCTCCGGGCACGAATGGTGTTCCTGCTTGCGGCCCTACAACGGACGAAAATACGGCGACTGCTGCATGCGACTTTTCCGAAACGGGATTTTCCAGCCAAGGCCGAAATACATTCCGCGGGCCGTTCCAGTTGCGGTTCGACTTCGGTGTTGTCAAGACGTGGAAGCTCTCGGAGCGGTTTAGCCTGCGCTATGACGCGCAGTTCTTCAATCTGTTCAACCACCCGAGCTTCGACGCCGCCAACAACAACATCAGCTTGAATCCCTGCTTCGGGCCAAACATCCAGAGCAGTCCGGCGAATGGATGCCAGTGGCTTGGAACGATCCCAACTGTGGCCGGGTTGACCGGCCCGATTGCTGATGGACTTCACAACCCGAATCAGGCAGCTCCGTTTGGTTCCGGTGTGATCCAGGGCACTTTGGGCAGCCCCCGCTTCATTCAGATGGCGCTCCACCTAACCTTCTGACCTTCCAACAGTCCTTTGCGGAGGGCAGCGTCCGAAGACGGCGCCGCCCTCCGCTTCTTGTTGCTGCGCAAGGGTTTATTTTCTTCTTCGAACACGCCTGTTTCGAATCAGGTAAACTTGACATTCTAGGAAACTTCAGATACAATGTTTCTTTCGCGTGACGAGCTCGCGTTGATAGGCTCTTTGAAATCTTGGCTTCTCCCGGCCTCGCAAGTCTTCTCCCCAGACGTGTGGGGTTCCAGTACCCCACCCCTACCCTCAGGCTATCTTCTTTAGAATGAATACTTACGAAATTACAGGGGGAGGGGGTCCCCCCTCAATTTCTCTCTGGAGGGAAAGACCGGAACTGCGGTAGACTATCTTTGATATCGGAACCATGGGCTGTTGCATCCAATTCGGAGTATTTCGGTCGCATATGACTGCGACCCGCGTCTCAGGAAACGTCCAGAGATGGCTACTACAGAACCCGCATCCGCTAAGGTCGACTTACAGGCCCTCCAACTGGCCGGCGGGCAATCTGTGCTCGAACGTATTGGAAACACTCCTCTTCTGCGCTTAGAGCGCGTCGGCAGCGAATATCCCAACGTCACGTTTTACGCCAAGGCCGAATGGTTCAATCCCGGTGGCTCCGTCAAGGATCGTCCCGCACTCAGCATGATCCGCGCCGGCCTTGCCTCGGGCAACCTCGCTCCCGGCAAAACCATCGTTGATGCAACGAGCGGCAACACGGGCATCGCCTACGCGATGATCGGTGCCGCCCTCGGCTACCCCGTTAAGCTGTACCTCCCGCAAAGCGCGTCCCACGAGCGCAAACGCATCCTGGCGGCGTACGGCGCGGAATTGGTGATGACCCCCGGCGATGAGGGCACGGACGGCGCAATTCGTCGCGTGCGCGAAGCGGTTGCGGCAAATCCAGGCGTCTATTTTTATCCCGATCAGTACAGCAATCCGGCAAACTGGCAAGCGCATTACCAAACGACCGCGAACGAAATTTGGGAACAGACGCTCGGTCAAATCACGCATTTTGTTGCGGGGCTCGGCACGAGCGGTACGTTCGTTGGCACCACGCGTCGGTTGCGTGAATTGAATCCCGCGATTCGTTTTGTGAGTCTGCAGCCCGACGGGCCCTGGAATGGCCTCGAAGGCTGGAAGCACATGCCCACAGCGTTGCGTCCAAATATTTACGACGATTCGCTCGCCGACGAAAATCTGGAAGTCTCCACGGAAGAGGCTTACCGGCTGGTGAAACGTCTCGCGCGAGAAGAAGGGCTCCTCGTGAGTCCGAGTGCAGCGGCCGCGTTGCTTGGTTGCTTCGCCGTGGCAAAAAAAATTCCTGAGCGCGAGCAAGCGAAGATTGTCACCGTCTTTGCGGACTCTGCGTCCAAGTATTTGAGCGAACGTTTTTGGGACGAAGAATAAATTATGGCTGAAACAAAACTTTCCATCAGCGCGGAACTCGCGGAGAAAATTCGCGCACACGGCGCGGAAACATATCCTCACGAATGTTGCGGAGCGCTGCTCGGAAAAGATACGGAGCCGCGCGAAATTCTCGGCCTGTTTCCGCTGATTAATCGCCGCGATGATTCGCCGCGCAACCGTTTTTCCGTAACGTCGCAGGATGTTCTCGACGCGGAGAAAGCGGCACGGCAACAAGGCTGGGACGTGGTCGGCTGGTATCACTCGCATCCCGATCATCCCGCGCGGCCCAGCCAGTACGATCGCGATCATGCCTGGCCGTGGTACAGCTACATCATCGTGAGCGTGGCGGAAGGCAAGCCGCAGGACATGACCTCCTGGCGGCTGGATGACAATCGCGAGCAATTTTCGCCCGAAGAAATTGAAATCAGTCAGAGAGCCGCAGTTTGAATTGGAACGAGTTTCAGAAATAAGGAATCGGAGAGAAAAATGCCAGTTAAAGTTATCATCCCAACGCCGCTGCGAGTCTTCGCGGCAAAAAAAGATTCAGCCGAATTTCCGGCGCAGACGGTCGGCGAAGCATTGGGCAAATTAACGATTGAATTTGGGGATCTTCGCAAGCATCTTTTTACGGAAGAAGGGAAGCTGCGCAGCTTCGTGAACGTGTATCTCAACGACGAAGATATCCGCTACCTCGGCAAGGAAGACACGCCGACCAAAGACGGCGACGTCGTGAGCATTGTTCCGTCCATCGCGGGCGGCCGCATCTAATTTCCGGGGAGCAGAGAAGAAATGGCTACAAAGACGCAAGTAGTTGATGCGAACGCGCGGTTCACGAATCTGTCGAAGGACGAGATTCTGCGGTACAGCCGCCATTTGATCATGCCGGAAGTCGGCATGGACGGGCAGCTGAAGCTGAAGAACGCGAAAGTGCTGCTTATCGGGACGGGCGGGCTCGGCGCGCCACTCGGACTCTATTTGGCGGCGGCGGGAGTGGGCAGGCTTGGCCTCGTGGATTTTGATGTTGTGGATTCGACGAACTTGCAGCGGCAGGTGACGTTCGGTGCGCAAGATGTGGGAACGCCGAAGACGCTCGCGGCAAAGAATCGACTGTCGAGTTTGAACTCCGACATCGAAATTCAAACGTACGAAACAAAACTCGAAAGCAGCAACGCGCTGGAACTTTTCAAGGACTACGATTTTATCGTGGATGGCACGGACAATTTTCCGACGCGCTATCTGGTGAACGACGCCTGCATTTTGCTCGGAAAACAAAACGTTTATGGCTCGATTTTTCGCTTTGAAGGGCAAGTGACAGTCTTTGGCGCGCCGGATGGACCGTGCTACCGCTGCTTGTATCCCGAGCCGCCTCCGCCGGGGTTGGTGCCTTCCTGCGCAGAGGGCGGCGTTCTTGGTGTGTTGCCGGGAATTGTCGGATCGATTCAGGCGATGGAAACCATCAAGCTGATTATTGGCCGCGGGGATAGCCTTGCCGGCCGATTGCTTTTATTCGATGCGCTTGGAATGAAATTCCGCGAATTGAAGCTTCGCAAGAATCCGGATTGCCCCGTCTGCGGAAAAAATCCGACGATCACCAAATTAATCGATTACTACGAATTTTGCGGCGTGCGCGGCGAAGAAGCGCCGGCGTCGAACGTACTGGTCCCGGAAATCACGCCGCGTGAATTGAAGGCGCGGCTCGATCGTGGCGACGATCTTTTTATCCTCGACGTTCGCGAGCCGCACGAATATCAGATTTGCAATCTGAACGGTCATTTGATTCCGCTCGGCGAATTGCCGCGCCGTGTGCATGAACTCGACTCCTCGAAAGAGATCGTCGCGCACTGCCGCAGCGGCAAACGCTCGGCTGATGCCGTAGACTTTCTTCGCAAAGCCGGATTTCGTAAAATCCTGAACCTGAAGGGCGGAATCCTCGCTTGGTCGGACGAAGTCGACCCATCCGTGCCAAAATATTGAGATGAACTCTCAATCCGTACAACGAATGGCCGAAAAAAAATCTGTCTTTGAAGAGATGATGGAACACAATGTCCGGTACGCGCAGACGTTCGGGCTGGGACATCTTCAAACCCCGCCGGTGCGCAAGCTGGTAATTCTCACGTGCATGGATTCGCGCATGGACCTCGAGCAATTGCTTGGCTTGCAGGTGGGCGATGCGCATATGATTCGCAACGCGGGCGGTTTGGCCACCGACGACGCGGTACGCTCGCTGATTCTCTCGACTCACCTCCTGGGGACGCGCGCGATCGCCATCATTCAGCACACCGAGTGCGGCCTGCTTTCCATCACGGACGAGCAGATGCGCTTTCGGCTGACGTCGGAGACGGGCAAGGACGCCTCGCATCTGCAGTTTCATGCATTTCACGACCTGGACCACAATGTGACCGAACAGGTGAAGCGCGTACGCGAGCACCCGTTTTTGCCAAAGAATATCCAGGTGCGCGGGTATGTTTACGACGTCAAAAAGGGCTCGCTTCGGGAAGTAATCGTCGCCTGACCGCTGCAGAGACGACGCAAGCTTCAGGCGTAAAAATTTCAGGAGAAAAATTAATTAAATGGCTGGCACAAAAATTACGATCAATAGCAACGGGTCGATTCGAGTCGAAGGTGATTTCGAAATTCTCGACCCCACAGGAAAGCCGTTTGGTTTGGCGGGTCGAACGGCGATTGGGCTTTGCCGCTGCGGTCAATCGGCGAACAAGCCTTTCTGCGATGGCTCCCACAACCGCGTGGGCTTTGCGGACCCGGTCCAGGCGCGGGACCTGCCGGCCCCGAAGCCCAAGGTCTGAGACAATCTCGATGCCTTAGTCTCGCTGAGACTGTATCAAACTGAGATTGTGTTTCGATAAGGCCATTTTTATCGCTTTTGGCCGTAACTATCTGGAAACAAATGCCATATTTTGTCATAGGACCAAGGGCGGCTTAAATCGCCCCGTCTCGCGCCTGCGAGACCGATTTCGCGCGTCGTAAGCCATCCAGTTAACAATCGTATTTTCAGTGGTTTAGAAGAACGAATTTCCCGCCGAAAAAGGGCATCAACGTGCATTTCTTCGGGTTTGTCCTGTTTTTATCGGCAATTGGGGGAATTCGTGGGAGATTGGGCCAATTTCATCGGGGTTCTTCGGAAGCGTCCTTCGACGGCTTCTGTTGCTGCCCTTTTGGCGGCTCTCCTCGTCTTTCTCGGCGCGATCTTCTATTTGCGTGCCTCCAATTTCAGCGGGACGTCTCAAGCCTATCTCTATCTTGAAGTGGGCGGCACACTCATCAGCTTTTGCTACGCCGCCAATGCGCTTGTCCGCTTTCGCGGCACGCACGATCGCACTGCGCTGATTCTGGCGTTCGGGTTTGTTCTTTCCGGCATGATTGAGACGGTCGGCTACTTTAGTCTCAATGGAAGCCTCCGTGGCGCAGTGGCTTTGGCGCACATTCCGCTGGGGTGGATGGTCAGCCGCACGCTTTTGGCGGTGTTGCTGCTCGCAGCTCTCGCGGTCGAGCGCTTCATACCGACGGCCCGCCAGCCAAGCAAAGAAATTGCAGGGGTACTTTTGGTTGTCGCACTCGCGGCATACGGGACGAGCGCTGCGTTTCTCGCCGCTCCGGCTGCACCGATTCCGCAAGCTCTTCAAATTGTTTCGCGTCCGTGGGATTTGCTGCCGGCTGGTTTGTTTCTGTTTGCCGCAATCGCATTCCGGCGGCGCTTCCGGAAGGAAAAGACCGGCGGATCGCTTTACGACTATTCCTTGTTCATCGTGGCATCGCTCAACGTGGCCTGCCATGTCGCGGCGTCTTTTTCGCGGCACCTGCTGGACGGACCATTCTTTCTCGCTGAGCTCAGCAAGACGGCAAGTTATGTGGTGATGCTCTGCGGAGCATTGCTGGACCAGGCTCGCTTGTTCGATCAAGTGAGGACGCTTGCAGTCAGCGATTCGCTGACAGGATTGGCAAATTATCGCCGCCTGATCAGCGTGATCGAAGCGGAATTGGACCGATCCCGCCGGACGCAGCGGCCTTTCAGCGTCGTGCTGTTCGACATGGATGGCCTGAAAGCGATCAACGATCAATACGGCCATTTGACCGGAAGCCGCGCCATCGTTCGCCTGGGCAAAGTGCTTCGCAGCCACAGCCGAGCGATTGACACCGCGGCACGCTACGGCGGCGATGAATTCGCGATTGTTCTTCCCGAAGCGGGCAAGGACATCGCCAGCCGCATCGTTTCGCGGATTCGCGAACGACTGGTATCCGATGCGGAAGTGCCTGCGATCTCCGCGAGCGCCGGCGTTGCCGCGTTTCCCGAAGACGGCGATACACCGGAAAAACTTCTTG
>DATGIS010000020.1:0-3703 GCA_035295625.1 Candidatus Acidiferrum sp.
CAGGCGACGTGAAGCTGCCGACCGGCGTGGAAATGGTGATGCCGGGCGACAACGTAAGCTGCGAAGTGACATTGATTACGCCGGTAGCGCTCGAAAAGGGCTTACGCTTCGCGATTCGCGAAGGCGGTCACACCGTCGGCGCCGGCGCCGTCACCGAAATTATCGAGTAAGAGACAAAAAGAAAAAACATGAGACAAGGCGACAAAATCAGAATTCGTTTGAAGGCGTTTGACCACCGCATCCTGGATCAGTCCACCCGGGAAATCGTGGAGACAGCGAAGCGTACCGGCGCGGATGTTGCCGGCCCGATTCCTCTGCCCACCACGATCAACCGCTGGACCGTGCTTCGTTCGCCGCACGTGGATAAGAAGTCCCGCGAACAGTTTGAAATGCGCACGCACAAGCGCTTGATCGACATCCTCGAGCCGACGCCGGACACGGTTGACGCTCTGATGAAGCTCGATCTTCCGCCGGGCGTGGACGTCGAAATCAAGGCGTTCGGTCACGCCGCGAAGTGAAGTAAGGCAGTCGTCAGTCTTCAGTCCTCAGTAAAAGCAAAACGGACTGAAGGGTTTTACTGAAAACTGATGACTTAGAACTGAATACTTGTTTTACGCAGCCAATATTCGCCAGGGGCGGACATGCTGCGAAAGAGAGAGAAGAGAAAATGGCGGTCGACGGAATTATCGGAATCAAACTGGGTATGACGCAAGTCTTCGCCGAAGACGGCAACCTTGTGGGTTGCACGGTTCTGCAAGCGGGCCCCTGCGTTGTCGTCCAGCGCCGAACGATGGAAAAAGACGGCTACGAAGCCGCGCAATTGGGCCTTGTGGAATTCGTCAAGCCGCAGCGCGTGAACAAGGCGATGACCGGCCACTTCAAAAAGGCCAATGTCGCTCCGATGAAGGTCCTCCAGGAAATTCGGCTTGCCGAATCGAAGGACGAAACAAAAGTCGGCGATCGCGTGCTCGTCGAGAATTTCAAAGCTGGCGAACTGGTTGACGTCTCTGGCGTCAGCAAGGGCAAAGGTTTTGCCGGCGGCGTGAAGCGCTGGCACTACGCAGGCGGCGATGCGACGCACGGTTCCATGTTTCACCGCGCACCAGGCGGCATCGGCGGCAGTTCGTTTCCGTCGCGCGTGTGGAAGAACCAGCACTTTCCGGGTCACATGGGCGATGCCAAGGTGACGGCCAAGAATTTGAAAGTGATCAAGGTGGACACGGACGAGAACCTTTTGCTCGTGCGTGGTTCGGTTCCCGGGCCCAGCGGCCAGTACATTTTTATCCGCAGAGCGCAAAAGGCTGCAAAGAAGTCGAAGTAAGAGTTTTTGTTCAGATCGATTTTGGATAACGAAGGAAGAAGAACAATGCCGGTCGTAGATGTCGTCAATCTGGAAGGCAAGAAAGTCGGGCAGGTCGAGCTGGCCGACGCGGTCTTCGGCGCAAAGGTGAATCAACATCTTTTGCACGAAGCGTCGCGCTGGTATCTCGCGGGACTTCGCCGCGGCACGCACAAAGTGAAAGAAAAGAGCGAAGTCAGCGGCGCAGGCCGCAAGCTCTGGAAGCAGAAGGGCACCGGCCGCGCGCGTATCGGCTCGATCCGGTCTCCTTTGTGGCGCCATGGCGGCACGGTTCATGGACCGCGCCCGCGCGATTACAGCTATGCGCTTCCGAAGAAAATTCTGCTCGGCGCTCTGCGCTCGGCTCTGTCCGCGAAGCTTGCGGAACAAAAGCTGACCGTCGTTGACGGCTGGCAGCTCGAATCGCACAAGACGAGCGGCCTCATTACCGCGCTCGACAAGCTGAGTTTCACGAAGTCCGCTCTGCTTGTTTCGCATGGCGAGAACCGCAATCTGGAACTTGCGAGCCGCAACATCGAAGGCGTAAAACTCACGGCGCCGAACGTTCTTCAGCCCTACGACGTGCTGAAGCATGACCGCCTCGTCCTTTCCAAGGATGCGGTTGCGCGCCTCGTGCGTTCGCTCGATCCGGAAAAGACGCCGATTGAAGCGCCGCACGTCGAAACAATCGCTCCTGCGCCGGTTGCGAAAAAAGAAGCCGCTCCGAAAGCCGAAGCGAAAAAGCCCGCTGCCAAAAAAGCAGCAAAGCCTGCAGCGAAAAAGGGGAAGGGATAAATCATGGCAGCAACCCCTCACTATCAGATTATTCGCCGCCCGATCATCACGGAAAAAGGTTTGGGCGTGAAGGAACTGCACGCAACAGTGGTCTTTGAAGTTTCGGCGAAAGCCACCAAGACCGAAAACAAGGAAGCCGTGCAGCAGATTTTCAAGGTGAAAGTCGCGGATGTTCGCACCGCGAATTTCCCCGGCAAGATGCGCCGCCGTGGCCAGAATGAAGGTTACCGGCGCGATTGGAAGAAAGCGTACGTCAAACTCGCCGAAGGCGAAAAAATGATCGAGTACGCGGACAACCTGTAGTTCGGGCTCTCAAAAGAAGGCGAAGCAGCAGGAAAAAGTTTCAGAAGGCAAGAGGCAGCGATGGCACTGAAGAGTTTTAATCCGTATACAGCGTCAAGACGGTTTATGACCGTTCTCGACAAGAGCGAAATCACCAAGCAGACGCCGGAAAAAGGTCTGCTCGAACCGAAAAAGCGCTCCGGCGGCCGCAACAACCAGGGCGAAATTTCGGTTTGGCACCGCGGCGGCGGCCACAAGAAGCAGTATCGCAAGGTGGATTTTCGCCGCGACAAAGCGGGAGTGCCGGCGAAGGTTGCCGCGATCGAGTACGACCCGAATCGCAGCGCGAACCTTGCGCTCTTGCACTACGCCGATGGCGACAAGCGCTACATCTTGCAGCCAGTCGGCCTCGAAGTCGGCGCAACCGTTTCCACCGGCGACGACGCGGACATTCTTCCCGGCAATGCGCTGAAGTTCCGGCACATTCCTCCGGGCACGATGGTGCACAACCTCGAGCTGTATCCCGGCCGCGGCGGACAAGTGGTTCGTTCGGCGGGTGGCTCGGCGCAGTTGCTCAGCAAAGAAGGCGACGTTGCGCTCATCAAGCTGCCTTCGGGCGAAGTGCGCAAGTTTTCCGTGGATTGCATGGCTACGGTTGGCCAGGTCGGCAATCTCGACCACGAAAACGAAACCTTCGGCAAAGCTGGCCGCACGCGCTGGCGTGGTATCAAGCCGACGGTTCGCGGTGTGGCCATGAACCCGGTCGATCACCCGCACGGCGGTGGTGAAGGCAAAGTGAAGGGCAATCATCCCCAGACGCCATGGGCTTTCCCGACTTTGGGCAAGAAGACGCGCCACAACAAGCGTACCGACAAGCACATCGTAGAGCGGCGCAAGTAGTTTCTGAATTTCGTTGTTGCAGTGACTGAGGCGAGAACTCCTGCGGCGAAATAAAAGCCGCAGGAAAGAGCAGAACAAAATGCGAGCGATTCGGACAGATCGATCGGCAGCACGCAAGGTAGCGGCAAAGCGCCGGGCACGTCCCGCAAAGCGCGCGGCAGCGAAGCGCGTCGCGGCAAAGCCCGCAGCCAAGCCGGTTCTTCCGTTGCGCAAATCGCAAATCGTTCCGCTTGAGCCGGCGCTTTACAAGCTTTGCAAGCCCGGCTGGACGGTGATCGTCGAGCGCACGCCGAATGCGCAAGGCACCCGCTTCGTTTGCCCGTTCTGCCCGAAGTCTCACCGTGTCCCCGGACCGGTACGTGGATTTAAGAAAGTGCGGCACGCCCA
>DATGIS010000021.1:0-17357 GCA_035295625.1 Candidatus Acidiferrum sp.
TTCAGTCGGGATTTACGGCGAATGCGGGAACGGTTTCGGCGGTGCTTGGCAAAGAAGATTTGATAATTTCGGATGAGCTGAATCACGCGTCGATTATCGATGGGGCGCGGCTTTCGAAGGCGACGATAAAAGTTTTCAAACATAAGGATGTGAAGGACTGCGAGCGGATTTTGCAGGAGCACGCGAATTTTGCCGGGAAGAAACTGATTATTACCGACGGCGTGTTTTCGATGGACGGCGATATTGCGCCGCTGCCGGAGCTTTGCGACCTGGCGGAAAAATATGGATGCATCATGATGGTGGACGATGCGCATTCGAGCGGTGTGCTGGGGCGCGGCGGCCGCGGGACGATCGATCATTTGGATTGCCATGGGCGTGTGCACATTCAAGTGGGAACGCTGAGCAAGGCGATTGGGTCGATGGGCGGGTACGTTTGCGGCTCGCGAGATTTGATCGATTTTCTGTATTTGCGCGCGCGGCCGTTTTTGTTTTCCACTTCGCACCCGCCGGCGACGGCGGCGGCATGCCAGGCGGCGTTTACGCTGCTGGATTCACCGGACGGCGAAAAGCTGGTGAAGAAATTGTGGGCCAATACGAAATTTTTCAAACGTGAACTGAAAAAGCGCGGGTTTCAATTTAAGGTGAGCGAGACGCCGATTATTCCGATTCATGTGGGCGATGCGGCGAAGGCGTTCGAATTTTCACGGAAGCTTTTTGAAGCCGGGGTGTTTGCGCCGGCGGTAGGATACCCGACGGTGGCCGAGGGAAAAGCGCGGTTGCGGGCGATAGTGAGCGCGGCGCACAAGCGGGATCAATTGTTGAAGGCGGCGGAGATTTTGGAGCAAGTAGCGAAGCCGCTGGGGATTGTCTAGGCGTCCAATCGAAGAAGAACAAGGCTGTAAATTCTCGCGGTTGGCGCGTAATTTCGCGCCGATCGAGCGGTTAGCCCGCGGACCGTATCCAGTTCAATCGACTGAAAATAAGCCACTTAGATAATGGCCCCAGTTTTGCGAAATCAAACTGCGGGTTGGATACCCCTATTCACAGGGGATAGGTTGTGGTTCGGCGTGAATCGGGGACCACAAGAGGAGAGATGATCATGGACCGGAAATTCTTAACACTTTTTGGCGCGGCATTGCTCGCGATGGCGGCGAACGCGCAAGCACAAGCGGACGCCCAAGCTGGAGCACAGGCTGCTGCTGGCGTCAGTGCGGATCAAGCCTCGGGAAGTTCGTCGGCGTCTTCGGCTACCGCTGTACAAAGCAATGGATCGAGCGCGGCAATTGCGAATGGAACGGAAATCAATGCGGCGTTGAGCGCGCCGGTTGATTCGAAAAAGGCCAAAGCGGGCGACGAAGTCACGGCACGCACGACCGAATCGATCAACGCGCAGGGGAAAACGGTGGTGCCGAAAGGAAGCAAGTTGGTGGGACATGTGACGCGCGCTTCGGCACGCGGCAAGGGGGATGCGGATTCGGCGCTGGGAATCGCGTTCGATAAAGCGATTCTGAAGAACGGACAAGAGATCGCGCTGAACGGAAGCATTCAAGCGTTGGCGAGCGGGGAGACCGCTGCGAGTGCGGCGGGAACAGACTTGGATGCGATGGCGGACGCGGGAGCCAGTAGTGGAGGACGAGTGATGAGTGGAGGCCGCAGTGCACTGGGCGGAGTGGCGTCAACTGCCGGCGGAGCCGTCGGCGCTGTGACGAACACGGCGGCGAGTACAACGACGGCCGCGGGCGGCGCGCTTGATGCGAAGACGCGCACCGCAAGCGGTGTTGGCGGGTCGACAACGGCCGCGGCGGGCGGGCTCAACGCCGCAGGACAATTCACGTCGAACAGTCGCGGCGTATTCGGATTGAACGGACTGAATCTGAATGCGGCTGGTTCAAACAATACGGAAGGTTCGTTGATTACCTCGGCAGGGAAAAATGTGCGTCTCGATAGCGGCACACGGATGTTGATCGTGTCCGGAGCTTCGGCTGGGGAGAGAAAATCATCGGAACCCGCAGCGCAAAAGCCCGAACCAAAATCGAGTTCCCCCAAACAGAACAATCAATAGCAGTATTTTGCGAGAAAGGGCCGCCTGCCGGGTCACCACGGGCGGCCCTTCGTTTTTAGGCGACGCAGCGGATAAGAATCCTCAGATCATTTCGTGATGCGAGTTACTGGCAGGACTGAAACAGGAATCCATTCTTACCGCCAGCGACCGCCCAGAAGCGCAGGTTACACTCCGAGCCTCTCGGAGTACGAATCGTCGCGGAGTAGGAGACTGCTTTTTTCCCGGGAGCGCCATCGGCCAAGAACGCAAGTTCATAGGGCCACTGAATCGCGGGCAACGAACTGACCGTGCGAGTTGCCGCTTCCGGCCGTACGACAATTGCGGAATCGCGCAGCCAATGTTGCGCGTTGCTTGAGAGGGGAGTAGCTTTTGCCAAGTCGTCTGCAGTGAATCGTTGCATGCGAGGCAGGTCTGTTTGATTTGCGCTCGCTTCCAGAGTTTCAATCGCGAGATGTGCTTGGCGAACGACGTTCGTCTGTTCAGCGCGCAATTGCCCCGCCACTGACGCGACCGTTGCAAGCAAGAACGTCGAAAACACCATGATCGCAATCAGAGGAAACGTGTTTCGGACGGCGTGGAGTTTTCGATGATCTGTCGGCGCGAGGAACATTCGATGGCTCTGGATCAACGCAGCAGCAAGCAAAGGAGCGGCCAACAAGAGAGCCCACCAATGGCCGGTCAGCCCAATGACGCCGAGGACACCGCGATTCATCCTAAATGGATCGACTCTTGACTCGAGTACATCGACGAGCGGTTTCAGCCGGGCGATCACGCCATCGCCCATCCATTCGCCGAACACGCCGGCGAGCCCCAAAGCGAACAGCATGGGGAGAGACCAAAGCACGGCGCTCACAGTTCCTTTGACTGAGCAGGAGCACCAAAAGGCGAGCAGTGTCGCAACCAATGCTTCCACAGTCCAGACCCAGAGAGGAGTGTGATCGAGGTAAGAGAGGGGCGAACCCGAAATCCAACCGCGCGTTATGAGCACTCCCAGTGGAATAGCAACGGCACAGAGCAAGCTAGCGCAAAGAGCGAAGACCAGTTTTACAACCCATTGCGTAGACGGCGACATCGGCAGCGTCAGTTGCCACACGTGGGTTCCCCAGTTCTTTTCTTCGCCGAGCGAGAGCGAACCAGCAAGGAACGCTATCAACAGACTCAGGATGACAGCCAGTCCTGCCGGCAAAGGCGCTCGCTCGAACTCGTCGTTGTTGGGGCGAACGAGATGGAAAAGGATCAGGCAGGTCCAGGTGAAAAACGAGAGCAGGGCCAAGAACCAGACGGTGCGAAGCAAATGAAACTCACGGCGAATGAGATTGAGGAATGCGCCGTGGGGCCGACAGCGAAGCCAGTTGGTCGCGAACCTAGGCAAGAATCGCGTGCCAGACGTCAAGTAGCCGGGACCGTAGCTCCCGTCGGCCGGCTGAAAGCGCAGAAACATTCTTCTGCCGGCGAAAACCAAAACGGCTGCATAACAGGCCAGCACCATCGCCGAACTCCAAAGAAAAACCGCGGGAATCTCGCCATTCTTGCGATAAGACTCAGCCATGCGCGACCAAGCAACGAAGCCCAGTCCGTAAAATGCGCTGCTCAGCGCCAAACCGCCGATGGTAGACCGTGCGACCAGCGTTCCGGCGATGGAGCCGGCGGTGGCTGCGACGATCCACACCGCAGCCATCCAGAAGTCGTCCGAGAATTCCAAATTCCTGCGAAAGGCAAATAAATACAGGGTCGACGCCGGCAAAACGGCGGCCAGCGTGATCATCATTTTTTGGCGCCAGAGTGAGCGACGATCTATCGGCTGAGAGAGCAGCAGCAAAAGAGTTTGATATTGAAATTCGTTTCCCAACGGCAAAGCAGCCAACAGTGGAATGCCAACGAAGCAACCGAGGGGAAGGATCCAACTCAACAAATCGACAGGGCTCCAGGAGTAGCCGGCACGCGAAACAGGAAAGAGAGCTACGAATCCGCCGAGCATGGTCACAGTCCACGGCAACAGAAGTTGCCGGATTTCCTTTACGAGTTGGATGGATCGAAGAGTCATGAAGTGTCCCTATGACTTCAGAGTGGCGACGAAGATTTCTTCGAGGGTGAGAGATTCGACGGAAAGTTCCTCGGGATTTTCGGCGCGAACGCGCTGTTCAATCGCCGGTGCAGCGCCGTTGGCAATGATTTCGAGTTCGCGGCCTACGGTGCGAATGCTGAGGGCGCCGTCCAACTTCAAAGTGGGAGGCTGGGCCGAGAAGCGAGCGCGGATTTTGCGATAGCGGTCGCGCGCTTCGTCGGCCTGTAACGTGAGTACAGCGCGGCCGGCGTCCAGGATCGTGAATTCATCGATGAGGCCTTCGAATTCGCTGATGAGGTGAGTGGAGAGGAAAATCGTGCGAGGGCCGGCCTGTCCGTCCTGATAGGCACCGATGACGGTTTCAATGAATTCACGGCGGACGATGGGGTCGAGGCCAGAAGTTGGTTCGTCGAGGACGAGCAAATCCGTTTCGGGGCAAACAGCGGCGATCAGTGCGAGTTGTGTGCGTTGGCCCTTGGAGAGAGCCGAGGCTCGTTGAGACGAGTCGAGGCGAAAGCGATCGAGAAGGTCCTGTTCGATTTTGCGATTCCAGTTTTTGCGGAACGAGGCAAAGTAGTCTAGCGTTTCGCGCACGCTCATCCAGGGATAAAACGCGACTTGATCGGGAACGTAGGCCAGTCGTTTTTTGACTTCGACTTCATTTTTGGATGGATCGATGCCAAACACACGAATCTGGCCGCTTTTCGGGCGGAGCAGATTCAAAAGACATTTCATGGTCGTGGTTTTGCCGGCGCCGTTGCGGCCGAAGAGTCCGTAGCAGCGACCCGGGCGGACGGTCAGGCTCAAATTGTGAACGGCTTCGGCTCGACCGTACGAGTAAGTGAGATTTTCGATGCGAATGGCGGGAGTAGCTTCAGTCATGTGGCTCGAGCCTCCTAGTCGTTTTCGTTACCGCGCCGTCTTTCTTCCAGCGCGTCCAAGCGTTCCTGAATCAGCTCCAGAAGCTCTTTGCGTGGGACTTGCAGATGATGAGCTTGTACGAGCGTTTGATCGATTTCCGAGATGAGAAGCTTGCGGCGGACTTCTTTGCGGACAGCTCCGTTGTTTTCTTTAAGGAAGCAGCCGCGGCCGGGTTGTGTTTCGACGATGCCGAGACTTTCGAGCTCGGAGTAGGCTTTGGCGATGGTGTTGCGATTGACGCGAAGTTCCTCCGCAAGCGGTCGAATGGAAGGCAGCGCTTCGCCGGTTCGAAGAGCACCGGAAGCGGCGGCGGCTTTGACCTGATCCACTACCTGGAGGTAGATGGGTTTGCCGGATTTGAAGTTGATCTGAAAGAGCATGTTGTCCTACTGTCATAGGACACTAGGACAGTCAGAGTTTGTTGTCAAGCGAAGAGTGGGCGAATGTGCAATCGGATCGCGACGATGGCTGAGGCCGCGTAGCCCACCCAGACCGTTGTCGGGGCATCAAAGAGCAAGAAGCTGATGAAGTGGCGCAGACATATTCGAAGTTCTTTGTTGAGAGGTTAAAGATGTGGCGGAGACACGGGAAGTTTTTGATGGCGGTTGCAATCACATTGAAGTTGCTGACGGCCGCTGGGGTTAACGGCCAGGCCAATGAACAGGCAAGAACGCAGATTGCCGGCGGGTTGGCGTTCCGAGGGAACCTGGAGTCAACGCTGGATTCGAAAAAAATAAAAACGGGCGAGCCAGTGGCTGCGCGAACGACCGAGGCGCTGAAGGTTGATGGGAAGACGATTCTGCCGAATGGCACGAAGTTGATCGGGCACGTGGTCGTGTCGCAAGCGCGGGCGAAAGGCGACCCGGATTCGCTGCTCGCGATCCAATTCGACAAAGCTGTCCTGAAAGACAAGGAAGAATTGCCGATTGCGGTTGTGATCCGGGCGATCGCGCCGCCGCGGCGCATTGTCACGGGAGATTCCGTGGGCCAGGACCCGTTGGCGGGGACGCACGCGGGAACGATGACCTCTCCAATGGGAACGGGCAGGACGGACAGCACAATGGAGCGCGTAACCGCAAACCGGGGCGAAGCGGAGGATGCGAACTCCGAGTTGGGCGCAGACGGGAACCTGACACCGGCGAGCAGAGGCGTTTACGGAATAAAGGGACTGCGGCTTGCGGCAGATTCGTCGAAGATGCCTCCGGTTGTGATTTTCAACTCCGCGGAAAAAAGTGTGCGCGTGGAAAGCGAAACGAGATTGTTGCTGTTCACGCAAGCCGCTGAGTCCGCAGGTTCGAATCCGTAGCGCCGCTCCGGCGACTCGTCATTAGCCGAACGAGAAATTGTTTTTGACTCAGGCCGTTCAACGAACGGCGCAACCAGCGGCTTTGCTATACTCGACCGATGGCCGCTGAGCAGAAAAAACTGTTTTTGGTCGATGCGATGGCGCATATCTACCGGGCGTTTTTTGCGCCGATGCCAATGCGGCTGACCGGGCCGGGCGGCGTTCCCACGAATGTTCCCTACCTATTTGGAAATATTTTGCGGCGGCTGATCAAGGACTACCAGCCGGACTACATCGGAATTGTGTTTGACCCGCCGGGCGCGACGTTTCGCGACAAGCTGTTTGAAAAATACAAAGCGCAACGGCAGCCGATGCCGGACGAGATGCGCGTGCAATTGCCGTTCGTGAAGCGATTGTGCGAAGCGATGCGGTTGCCGATTCTGGAAGTGAAAGGCTACGAAGCGGACGACGTAATCGGCACGATGGCGCTGACGGCGTCGAAGCAGAACTTCGAAGTGCTGATTGTTTCGAACGACAAAGACATGATGCAACTGGTGGGGAAAAATGTGCGGACGCTGCGCACGGGTTCAGGCGGAGCGAAGGGCGACATCATCGTCGATGAAAAAAAAGTAGAAGAGATTTTAGGCGTACCGCCGGACAAGGTTGTGGACTACATGTCCCTGCTCGGCGACACGATTGACAACATTCCCGGCGCGAAGGGAATTGGAGAAAAGGGCGCGGCGGAGCTGATCAAGAAATATGGAAGCGTCGAAAAGGCGCTGGATCATGCGGACGAAGTGCCGAACAAGCGGTACCGCGAAGCGCTGCAACAACAGCGCGAGCAAGTGATGATGTCGAAGCAGCTGGCGGCGATCGCGACGGATGCTCCGGTTGAAATGAAGGTGAAGGAACTGGAATTGCGGCCGCCGAATACCGCGGCACTTGGGGAGTTGTATCGCGAGCTGGGATTTAACTCGTTGTTGCGGGAGCTGGGAGAGGTGGCTGTCGCGCCGGTTGCGACTGAAACGGAAGAGCCGGTCAAGAAAGATTACGCGCAGCTTGCGGATGCGAGAGAGTTTCGCGCGTGGCTGGAAACAATTCCGGCGAAAGCGCCGCTGGCCGTGTGGCTGCAATTGGATGCGGGCGATCGCGAAGTGGAGGGATTCGGCACGCGCGTGACGGGAATTGAAGTGTCGAGCAAGCCGGGGGAGGGGCGCGCGGTCTGGATCGACGAAAAAGGCGAAGTGATGAAGGTGATCGCGCCGGTGCTGGCGAATCCGAAGCGGGTGAAGATCGTGCATGACCCTAAGCTGTTTCAATTGTTGGCGGGACGCACGGAAAATATTCAGGACGCGACGCAGATTTATTCGTACCTGCTGAAGCCGACGACTTCGAAGCACGATTTCGCCGATGTGATTTTCCGTCAATTCAGTTCGGCGATTGGCGGCGGGGCCGGCGAGCGTGCGGATTTCTTACAGCGCCTGGCGCCGCTGCTGCGAGCGGAAATTAAGGCGCAGGAGCTGGAAAGCGTCTACGAAAAAATCGATTTGCCACTGGCGCCGGTCCTGGCGGACATGGAACGCGTTGGCGTTCGAGTGGACCCGAAGGTCCTCGAGAAAATGTCGCAGTCGATGGAAAAGGAAGTGCGACGCCTGGAAAAAGAGATCTGGGAGATGGCCGGCTCGGAATTCAATGTGAATTCGCCGACGCAGCTTGCGGAGATTCTTTTCGACAAATTGAATTTGGCGCCGGCGGCGAAGCGGGGGAAGGCGAAAGCGCGTTCGACCGCGGCGGATGTTCTGGAAGAATTGAGCGCTGCGCATCCATTACCGGCGAAGGTAATTGAGTACCGCGAGATTGCGAAACTGAAATCGACGTATGTGGATTCATTGCCGAAGCTGATTCATCCGGAGACGGGCCGCGTGCATACGAGCCTTTCGCAGACGGTCGCGGCAACGGGCCGGCTCAGCTCCAGCGATCCGAACTTACAGAACATTCCGATTCGAACGGAGCTGGGACGCGAGATTCGCGCGGCGTTTGTTGCAGAAAAAGGAAAGATTCTGCTATCGGCGGATTATTCGCAAATTGAATTGCGGGTGATGGCGCATTTTTCGAAGGACCCGGTCCTGGTGGAAGCATTTCGCAATGGTGAAGACATTCACGCGCGAACGGCACAGGAAGTTTTTGGCGTGGGACCACTGGCGCAAACGGCGGAACACCGCCGGGCGGCGAAGGCAATTAACTTCGGAATTATTTACGGGCTGTCGGCATTTGGATTGGCGCAGCAATTGGGCATCGAACAACGCGAGGCGGCGCAATTCATCCATGCGTATTTCACGCGATACAAAGGTGTGAAGACATATCTGGACAACGTCCTGGCGGAGACCCGAAAGACAGGAGTTGCGAAAACGCTGTTCGGTAGAATTCGCCCGATGCCGGAAATTACTTCGCCGCAGATGCAGTTGAGGAATTTTGCGGAACGTACGGCGCTGAATTCGCCGCTGCAGGGAACCGCGGCGGACTTAATCAAGCTGGCGATGATCACCATCGATCGCCGTCTCGTGAAAGAGAAGTTTGAAGCGAAGATGATTTTGCAGGTGCACGACGAGCTGCTGTTTGAAGCGCCCGAAAAAGAGAAGGCGAAGCTCGAGAAACTTGTGCGCGAAGAGATGGAAGGCGTGCATAAGCTGGCGGTGCCGTTGGTGGTGGAAGTGGGAGTCGGGCCGAACTGGCGGGACATGGAGTGACAATGAGTGACCGCTGTCACTGCGAGCACCGCTCGTAAGCTATTAAAATTGCAAAAGTTAGTTGTTTCGCCCTGACACGGGTGTAGAATCCGCGCAGGAAGAAGTGCCTTTCGGTTGAGCTCCGGCGACAACTAGGACGGTAAATCGCCTGTTCGTTCTGTCAGGAGGATTCGATGCGGCCCGCACTTGCATGCGTAAGTTTGATGATTTTGGTGGCGGTCTCACTGGGATTCGGGAAACAGCAAGCCACTCAGGAAAAGCCGAAAGAGACGCCTGCGCCGGCGGCGGAGGCGGCGAGGCCCGCGAGTTACGACAAGAAAAATCCCGTGGCGCCGACGGCGGAAGGCATGGCATCCGCGAAGAAAATGTTCGGTTATGACTGCGCGATGTGCCATGGAGCTGCTGGCGATGGCAAAGGCGACATGGTCGAATCGATGAAGCTGACCGTCAAAGATTGGCGCGATCCGCAGTCGCTCGCGGGGATGACGGACGGCGAGCTGTATGAAGTCATTACCAAAGGCCGGGGGAAAATGACCGGTGAAGGCGATCGTTTGCCGCCGGACAAAGTGTGGAATATGGTGAATTACGTGCGCAGCTTGGCGAAAAAGGGAGAAGGCGCAAAGGCCGCTGAAGCTGCGCCGAAGCAGTAGAATAATTCGAAGAATCACTTAGGCGAATTCTGAACTCGCCGCGCTAAATTTACCCAACCACCGCAGAGGAGCCAACGATGGCGCATTCGCCGCAATTTCTGAAGCTTGTTAACGACGCGAAATCCAGAGTCAAAGAAACAAATGTGGAAGATGTGAAACGCCGCATGGACAAAGGCGAAAAATTTCTGCTCGTGGACGTGCGTGAAGACAATGAGTGGGCGAACGGCCACCTCCCTGGCGCGGTGCACATGGGTCGCGGAATTATCGAGCGCGACGTGGAGACCGCGGTTCCCGATACGGCGACAAAGATGATTCTCTATTGCGGCGGCGGTTTCCGGTCGGCGCTTGTCGCGGACAATCTTCAGAAGATGGGTTATGGCAACGTGGAATCGATGGACGGCGGCTGGAAGGGTTGGCTCGCTGCGGGATTGCCAACCGCCAAGGGATGAAGCAAGGCGTTTAAAGAGAAAAATTGGCTGGGGCGGATGGATTCGAACCATCACCGTCCTCATTAACAGTGAGGTGCCCTACCAGTTGGACCACGCCCCAGCAGGCTTGGCCGGCGAATGGCGCGATCGAGCCATCCCCAGGGTAGACTTCGCCGCACAGAGGCAGCGAAGGGTTTATCTAAGATAGCATGGCCGAGAATAAGTGGAAACGAGGAGAGAAGAATTTTTACATAAGTCCCACTTTGGGTCGGCATAAAGTTCATTTTGGGAATATTTGCGTTCCAAGTTGCATTTGAATTCTTCGAAAATTTCATTCAATTCATTTTCTCTCATGAAAAAACTTGCGCGAAAAAATTTTGGTGGAAGTGTTGCAATTCCAAAAGTTTTGGTAGACACTATCGCGTCAATCACGCCGTGGGCCTGCGCTCCCAGTGATTGACGGTGGAGTCTCCCGGTTGCCGCCCCTGTGAATGGAGGCACCCGCCACAGCGCAACTCGAACATGGCCCAGATTTTTCACCGCAGCACGAATTTTATCGCTCGTTTCAGTCTCTTCTCCGCAATTTTTCTGGCGGGATTGGCGCTGACGGGCATCCTGGCGCTCGCTCGCTCACCGTATTTCACGCGGCAGAATATTTCTCGCGAGCAGCCGGTGCAGTTCAGCCACAAGCATCACGTGGGCGACGACGGCATCGATTGCCGCTATTGTCATACTTCGGTGGAAAAGTCCGCGACGGCAGGTATCCCTCCGACGAAAACGTGCATGAATTGCCATTCGGTTTTGTTCAACAACGTCGGATATCTGGAGCCGGTGCGCGAAAGTTATCGAACGGGCGAGTCGATTCAGTGGGTGAAAGTGCACCGCCTCGGCGATTTCGCCTATTTCAACCACAGTATTCACATCAGCAAGGGCGTCGGTTGTTCGACTTGCCACGGCGCGGTAAACCAGATGCCGCTTATTTTCCAGGCGAACACGCTGTTGATGCAGTGGTGCCTCGATTGCCATCGCAATCCGGAGATGGCGCTGCGCGAGAAGCCGGATGACGTGTTCAACATGGACTGGAAGGCGCCGGACAATCAGGCGGAAATTGGAGCGCGGTTAGCCAAGGAACGTAAAATTCGGACGACCGTTGAGCTGACGAGCTGCTCGACGTGTCATCGTTAATGGACGGCATGAGCGATCACGAGCACAAAATCAGCCTTCGCAACTCAGGGTTTGTAAATACAAACGCTGAAGACCCGGACAATCATCCACCCACGGCGGAAGAACGCGAATTGCGCTCGTATCCGCTGAACCTGGATGCCGCGAACGCGAAAGCGCAGAGCGGAGCGGGAAAGAAATACTGGCGCTCGATCGAGGAACTCGCCGGCGATCCCCATTTTGAAGATTTGCTCCACCGCGAATTTCCCCGCGCTGCCTCCGAATGGGATGAATCCGTTGATCGACGGGACTTTTTGAAGCTGATGGGCGCTTCCATGGCGCTTGCAGGAATGGCGGGCTGCGGCCGCGCGCCGGAGCAGCACATTGTTCCGTACGTAAAGCAGCCGGATGGGCTGATCCTCGGCAAGCCGCAGCAATATGCGACGGTGATGCCGTTTGGCGCGGACGCTATCGGAATTCTCGTGGAAAGCCATGAAGGCCGTCCGACGAAGATTGACGGGAATCCCGACCATCCGTCGAGTTTGGGCGCGACCGATGCGTTTGCGCAGGCGACTATTCTCGATTTGTACGATCCGGATCGCGCGAAAACACCTACTTATGCCGGGGAAATTCGCACGTGGGCGCAGTTCCAGGAAGCGGCAGTAGGGCTTGCGACGTCGCAAAAGGCCGTCAATGGCGCGGGAATGCGCATTTTGACGGGCACCATGACGTCGCCAATTCTTGCCGCGCAGATTCAATACGTTTTGAAGCTTTTCCCGCAAGCGAAGTGGCATCAGTGGGAACCGGCCGTGAGTGACGGCGCTCGCGAGGGTTCGAAGCTGGCATTTGGCCGGTATTTGAATACGGTCCATCGCATCGACAAGGCCAACGTGATTCTTTCGCTCGACAGCGATTTTCTATCGAGCGGTCCCGGCCACATTCGTTACGCGAAGGATTTTTATCGTCGCCGGAATCTGAACGGCCCGGCCGACGAAATGAACCGCTTGTATGTCGTTGAGCCGACGCCAAGCGTCACAGGTTCCGCGGCGGACCATCGTTTGCCGCTGCGCACAGCGGAAGTTGAGCTGTTTGCGCGCGCGATTGCGGCGAAGCTCGGACTCGGCGGTTCGGCAACCTTGCCGGACCATGATGCGGAAAAGTTCGCGGATGCCGTTGCGAAAGATCTCCAGAAGAACAAGGGCGCTTCGCTGGTAGTGGCAGGCGAACAGCAATCGGCGGCGGTCCACGCCCTTGCGCACGCGATCAATGGAGCGCTCGGCAATGCCGGCACAACGACTTATTACACCGAGCCGGTGGAAGCGAATCCCGTCAATCACGCGGAATCGCTGCATGATCTTGCGGCAGACATTCACAAAGGCAAAGTCGACCTTTTGCTGATCCTCGGCGGCAATCCGGTATATGACGCGCCGCGTGATTGGGCGTTCTCGGAATTCGAGCAGAAGCTCAAGAAAGTTCACGACGTTGTTCACCTGAGCTCGCACTACAACGAGACCAGCGAATTTGCGCGCTGGCATATTCCGGAAACGCATTTCCTTGAAACGTGGGGAGATGCGCGCGCGTTCGATGGCACGTACAGCGTTATCCAGCCTCTGATTGCGCCGCTCTATCAGGCGCACTCCGCGTTTGAAGTGCTTGCCGCCTTTACCGACAAGCCAGGCGTTTCCGCTTACGACGCGGTCCGCGAACAGGTGAAGTCGACTTTAGGCGATGGCGACGTCGAGAAGAATTGGCGCAAGACGCTGAATGACGGTCTAGTCCCGATCATGAAATTGCAGCCCGTGACCGCTGCAGCGAAAGTCGATCCGGCAAGTTTGCCGATGGCGACGATGCCTGGCAAAGAAGAGCTTGAGTTCATCTTCCGGCCGGACCTGACCGTTTACGACGGTCGGTTTGCCAACAACGGCTGGCTGCAGGAATTGGCAAAGCCCGTCACGAAAATCACCTGGGATAACGCAGCGCTGGTAAGCCCAGCGACGGCGAAAAAGCTCGGCATTGGCCGCACGATCGCTTCGCGCGGCGGCGAGCACGGGCAGGTACGCGCCACGGTGGTGGACGTTGAATTGGCGGGCGGAAAAGTGACCGCCGCGGCGTGGATCGTTCCTGGCCAGGCTGACAACGTGGTCGTGCTTCCGCTTGGCTATGGCCGCATGAAAGCCGGCGAAACCGGTTCGAACAAAGGTTTTAATGCTTACGCCGTCCGCGCCTCGACTGGGCTGTGGACGACGACCGGCGGAAAACTGACCGTTACAAGCGACGAGTATTCGATTGCGTGCACGCAGTATCACCACAACGTGGAAGGCCGCAAAATCGTCGCCAGTGCGTCGCTCGAGGAATACAAGAAGAATCCGAATTTTGCGCACGAGCATGACGAAACGCCACCCGACGGATTGACGCTTTACGAGGATTATCAGCAACTCGGCTACTACAAGCACTACAAGTGGGCGATGGCCATTGACCTGACGAAGTGCAATGGCTGCAGCGCATGCGTCGTCGCGTGCCAGTCGGAAAATAACATTCCGGTTGTCGGCAAAGATCAGGTGATGCGCGGCCGCGAGATGCACTGGATCCGCATCGATCGTTATTTCGAAACCGGACTGAAGACGGAATCCGACGACGTCAAGGATGAAGCAATCGAAATTCCGGCGCTCTACAATCCACCGGCATATTTCCAGCCAGTGCCGTGCCAGCAATGCGAAAACGCGCCGTGCGAGCAGGTTTGCCCGGTTGGCGCGACGGTGCACAGCGCGGAAGGCCTGAACGATATGGTCTACAACCGCTGCATCGGCACGCGGTATTGCTCGAACAACTGCCCGTATAAAGTGCGGCGCTTCAACTTCCTGCGCTTCCAGGATTGGGAGACGCCTTCGTTGAAACTCATGCGGAATCCGGAAGTGACGGTGCGCAGCCGAGGCGTGATGGAAAAGTGCACGTACTGCGTGCAGCGCATTAACAACGTGCGTATCGAATCGGAAAAAGACAATGGCGGAGTTGGGCGCGAAATTCGCGACGGCGAAATTGTTACGGCCTGCGAACAGGCCTGCCCATCCGAAGCAATCGTTTTTGGAAATGCGAACGATCCGAACAGTCGCGTTTCGAAATTGCGCGCACAGCAGCGAAACTACAACATGCTGGGCGAATTGAACGCACGTCCCCGCACCACGTATTTGGGCGCAGTGCGCAACTTGAATCCTGACCTGGAGAAGGCATGAGCGAGGGACCAGTCAACTCGCCTGAAATTCCGCGCCTACCGCGCGTCCTCGAGCCGGGCTATAACTATGCCTCGGTGACGGACAAAATCGCGTCGATCGTTCTGACGCGTCCGGTTTCGCTCGGCTGGCTTGCAGGTTTCAGCATTTCGTTCACGATTTTGATGGTGCTGCTCGGCTCGATTGCGTGGTTGATCATCAAGGGCGTTGGAATTTGGGGCATCAATATCCCGATTGGCTGGGGCTTCGCGATCGTCAATTTCGTCTGGTGGATCGGTATCGGCCACGCCGGAACGCTCATTTCCGCGATTCTTTTCCTGCTCAATCAGCAGTGGCGCACTTCCATCAATCGCTTCGCGGAAGCGATGACGCTCTTTGCGGTGGCTTGCGCCGCGGTTTTCCCGGGCATCCACGTTGGCCGTCCGTGGATGGCGTTTTACATGTTTCCATATCCGAGCACGATGGGCGTTTGGCCGCAATTCCGGAGCCCGCTCATCTGGGACGTGTTTGCGGTCTCGACGTACGGCACCGTTTCCGCGTTGTTCTGGTTCGTTGGCTTGATTCCGGACTTGGCCACGCTGCGCGACCGCGCGACGAACAAGCCTGCGCAAATCATTTACGGCATGCTCGCGATGGGTTGGCGCGGTTCAGCGCGTCATTGGCATCGCTATCAATCGGCGTATCTCCTGCTGGCTGGTTTAGCCACGCCGCTCGTGCTTTCCGTTCACACGGTCGTGAGCTTCGACTTCGCGGTGGGCATCGTGCCCGGCTGGCATACGACTATTTTTCCGCCTTACTTCGTCGCAGGCGCAATCTACTCCGGTTTTGCAATGGTGCTGACGATCGCGATTCCGCTGCGCAAAGCATACGGCCTCGAAGATTTCATCACGATGCGTCATCTCGAGAACATGGCGAAAGTCATGCTCGCCACTGGCCTGATCGTCGCGTACGGCTACTTCATGGAATTTTTCCTGGCGCTTTACAGCGGCAACAAGTTTGACGTTTTCCTGGTGCAGCAGCGACTGCACGGCCCCTATAGCGGCTATTACTTCGCGCTAATTTTGTGCAACATTCTGACGCCGCAATTACTGTGGATCCGTAAGGTGCGCACGAATGTCGCCGCGCTCTTCGTGATGTCGCTCGTCATTAACTTGGGTATGTGGCTCGAACGCTTCGTCATCGTTGTCATCAGCTTGACGCGCGACTTCGTGCCTGGCGCATGGGGCCGCTATCAGGCTACCTTCTGGGACTACAGCACCTTTATCGGCACGATGGGGCTTTTCGTTTCACTGCTCTTCCTCTTTGTTCGCGGATTACCGGCCATCTCCATCGCGGAAATGCGCGAACTGGTTGCGCACAAGTCTGAGGGTCACGAATGAGCGAGCCGCGCGATACTCTCTACGGCGTCGTGGGCGAATTCGATTCGGCGGATGCGCTGATGGCGGCTGCGCGCAAAGTGCGTGATGCCGGCTACACGTGCTTTGACGCATTCGCGCCATTCCCTGTCCCAGGTCTTTCTGAAGCGTGTGGATTGCATTACGGTCTCAAAGGCTGGAAGCACAACTTCGTTCCGCAACTTACGTTGCTCGGCGGAATCGGCGGCGGTTTGACCGGCTTCTTCTTTCAATATTGGGTGAACGTTTTCGCATATCCGCTCAACGTTGCCGGCCGCCCGCTGAACAGTTGGCCTGCATTCATTCCCGTCACGTTCGAACTAACTGTTCTAGGTGCCTCAACCTTCGCTGTGTTTGGCATGCTGGCTCTGAATAAACTGCCGCAACCGCATCATCCGCTCTTTACCGTGCAGCGGTTCAAGCGCGCTTCGAATGACGGCTTTTTCCTGTGCATCGAAGCAACCGACAAGAAGTTTAATCTGGCCGATGCGACCAAATTTCTCGAAGGGATTAGTGCAAAATTTGTGACCGAGGTGCGCGATGAAGATTAGCGCCTCGTTTGCACGCACGCTTTTGTTCGCCGCCTGCGGACTGTTTCTTGCAGGTTGCAACGAGGAATTGCTTCGCCAGGACATGGCAAACCAGCCGAAAAATCGGCCGCTTTCCGCAAGTGATTTCTTTGCCGACGGCCGTTCCGGACGCCCGTTGATTGAAAACACCGTGGCGCGAGGCTCCGTCGCCAATGACGAACTCACGATTCCGAAAGATTCAAACGCGTTCCCGATTCCGCTCAACGCGGAACTGCTCGAGCGCGGCGAAGCCCGCTACAAAATTTATTGCACGCCCTGCCACGGCTTGCAGGGCGACGGCAACGGCATGATCGTGATGCGCGGAATGAAGCGCCCGCCGAGCTATCAGATTGACCGTTTGCGCCAATCGCCAAACGGCTACTACTACGACGTCATCACCAACGGCTTCGGTGCAATGTATGGCTACTCGGCACAGATTCCACCGCGCGACCGTTGGGCCATCATCGCCTACGTTCGTGCGTTGCAATTGAGCCGCAACACCAAGGCCGCCGATTTGCCGGAGTCGATGCGCTCGAAGATTCCAAGCGCATCCACCGAAGCAGGCGACGCAAAATCTCAGGGAGCGAAGGAATGACCGCGCAGGACTATAAAGCGCCGGAAAGCGTCAGCCGCCTCGAGAAGCGCGCGCTTGTGGTGGGCGTTCTCGGCATCGTCGGGTGCATCATCGGTTGGATTACATCGCCGGAGACTTTCTTCCGTTCGTATCTTGTCGGATTTCTCGCGGTGCTCGGCCTTTCGCTTGGTTCGCTCGGTCTACTGATGCTCCAGCACCTCACCGGAGGACACTGGGGGATCATCATTCGCCGGCCGCTTGAATCGGCCACACG
>DATGIS010000022.1:0-20578 GCA_035295625.1 Candidatus Acidiferrum sp.
GAGCGTCGCATCGATCTGGCTCGTACCGCCCTGGCAAGTCGTGCTGGTGTTCAGCTCGGCCAAGGTAGCGGCAAAACCAAGCGTCGGGCAGGCCGAGGAATACGCGATCTGCGCCGTCGTGATCGTGCGGAGCGAACCAACCGCGGAAGCTTCGTTCGCTGCCATCTTCGATTTAATCAGGTTCGGGATTGCGATGGCCGCGATGATCAAAATGACCGCCACGACGATCAGCAATTCGATAAGAGAGAAACCCTTCTGCTGCTTCTTCATTCAGAGCTCCCAAGGGACAAGGATAGCCTGGTCGCTCCGTCATAGCTCCGTCGAGACTGCCACTCAGAAAGTGCACGCATTCTACCAAGGGCTGCGGATTCGTAAGCAATAGAAAAATAGGATGTTAAGTGGATTCTGGCTAGCTGCGGGGGCCGGGAAAGTGCGGAAGTGCGTTATTTTGTCAAAAATTAGTGACAATTAGTGTCAGTTCTGCCATTTCTCGGCGGGAACTGGGTGCGACTCGACAGCTTGGATTGAGTTCATTCGAACCGTCACGATCTTGCGTTCAATTCTGGAAACTGCCTGGCGATACGCCTAGTGGAGCGATTCAAAGCAGGCTATTTTCAGACTCTCGGACAAAAATGGATCTTACGACGCAGAGGAACCAGGAAGGATTGGCGGGACCGGCCGGTGGAGACCCGAGTTCGGTATGGTCGCGCGTTGGTGGCAATGCGTCCATTCGAATGCTCGCGCTTTTGATCGCGTTCACGCTGCCTGCGGTGATCTTCCTGCGCGACTTCTACATGAACGACCCCGATTTTGGCTGGCACTTGCGCGCGGGAGAGTGGATCCTTGCGAAACATGCTGTTCCATTTACGGACCCATTTTCGATCTATGGCGCTGGGAAAGCCTGGTATGACTACAGCTGGCTCTTCGACATTTTTTTTGTTGCGCTGTACCGGATTTTTGGGCTGGCGGGATTTGCGCTGCTAGAGATTGTGTTTCGAATTGCAATTCCGGCTTCCCTATTTCGGCTGGCGCGCGGCCTCGACCTTTCTTTCTGGGCTTCGATTGCGGCAGCGACGCTCGGCGCGTATTCGCTGACTTCGATCTATGCACCGCGGCCCGGCATGTTCACGATTATTTTCTTCATTCTCGAGCTCCGGATTCTGTTCGGCGCATTGCTCAAGGGCAAATTCTCCGGGTTGTACTGGCTCATCCCAATATTCTGGCTTTGGGCGAGCATTCACATCGAATTCATTCACGGGTTGATTGTGCTGGCGTTGTTCGCGGGTGAATCGATCCTGAACTCGGTGTTGCGGTATCGAGCAGAACCCGCACCGCTTCCCCGAAAGTCGCCGGCGGTTGCCGCGGCGTGCTTCGTCGCGACGCTGCTTACCCCTTATGGCTGGCACGTTTACTCGACGGTTTTCGTATACGCCGGCCAAAAACATATCTACGAATCGATTTCCGAAATGCTGGCGATGAGTTTCCGTGAGCCGTACCACTATGTGCTGGCGCTACTGACTCTCGCGGCGGCTGGGGCGCTGGGCTGGAGCCGGAAGATTCGCCCGATTTATGTTTTGCTGTTTGCGTTTGCGGCGATTCTGGGATTTCGATCGATCAAGGATACGTGGATCCTTGCCGCGGTGTCCGTCGCGCTACTTGCCGTGAGCCTGCGACGGACAGAATCAACGCCAGAACGCGCGATGGAATTGAAGAGCA
This sequence comes from Candidatus Acidiferrum sp., assembly GCA_035295625.1. Classification (GTDB taxonomy): domain Bacteria; phylum Acidobacteriota; class Terriglobia; order Acidiferrales; family UBA7541; genus Acidiferrum. Next base: position 1,717 of record DATGIS010000022.1, read on the forward strand.
AACTGGCGCTGGCGGTTTGCATTGTTGCGGTCGTCGCGGTGGGCTGGCGGCGCTATGGCATCGATAACAACTGGATTGAAATGGGATTGGCAGGGCGATATCCGGAGGCCGCGGCTCGCTATGTCGAACAGCATCACCTGCAAGGGCCGCTTTACAACGATTTCACCAGCGGCGGATTTCTGATCTGGCGCCTGCCGAATATTCCAGTTTCGATGGATGGCCGCACGAACGTTCATGGCGACGAGCGCGTGCAGCAGTATACAAACGCACTCAAGGGATTTCCTGGCTGGGAAAAAGACGCAGATCTCTCTCAAGCGAACTTGATCATCTGGCCGGCGAAGTCACCGCTGGTTGGGTTACTGCAATGCGATCCACGATTCAAGAAAGTTTTTGACGATCCGCAAGGCGTCGTGTTCGTCCGAAAATAGCGAGGCTGCCGCCGCTCGACATCGCTCAGAATTATCAATTAGATTGTGTTTCTTGGCGTAGTGGCGGAAGGACCGATAGGAAATGTGCAGAAGCTCCGCCGCTTTGGTCCGGACTCCTTCGGACTTTTCCAGCGCGCCCGCAATGTAGCGCCGCTCGGCATCGGCAATTTCCTCTTCAAAGTTAACGCCCGCTTCGGGGAACGAGGCGCTGTGGCCGTTGTCATTGGCGGCGTTGGACGATCCTGCGTAACCCGCGATGCGGTCCGGCAAAGAGCCGAGCGTGATTTCGGGGCCGCTTTCGAGCGCAATCGCGCGTTCGATTGTGTTTTCGAGTTCGCGAACGTTGCCGGGCCAATCGTAGGCCTCCAGCCGGCGCAATGCTTCCGCGGAAATTCCGACGATGGGCTTGTCCATGGATTTGCGGAATCGCTCGATGAAGTGGCGGGCCAGAAGCGCGATATCTTCGCGACGGTCGCTCAACGGCGGCAGTTGAATTGGAATGACGCTCAAGCGGTAGTACAAATCTTCGCGGAAGCGGCCTTCGGCGATTTCTTTTTCGAAGTCCTTGTTCGTCGCGGCGATCACTCGCACATCGACGTCAATTTCCTCGTTGCTTCCGATCGGACGGACTTTTCCCTCTTGTAGGACGCGATAGAGTTTCACCTGCATCGTGAGGCTCATGTTGCCGATTTCGTCCATAAAGAGCGTTCCTCCATGCGCAGCCTGGAAGAGCCCCTGGCGATTTTCGTTCGCGCCGGTGAACGACCCTTTCATGTAGCCAAAAAGTTCCGATTCGAGCAGTGTTTCCGGAAACGCTCCGCAGTTGATGGTGATGAACGGCGCCTGCGAGCGCTGGCTGTTTTCGTGAATGGCACGCGCGACAAGCTCTTTACCCGTTCCGCTTTCGCCGGTGATGAGCACGCGGCTCGATTGCGGAGCGATGGTCTGAATCAGCTCAAAAATGGCGCGCATCTTGGGACTCTGCCCGAGAATGTTGTCGAGGCCGGTCAGTCGCCGCAGTTCCCTGCGCAAATATCCTGCTTCCTTGCGCAACTTCAAATTCTCGGCAACGCCACCCACGGCTCGGCGCAACTGGTCCACTAAATCATGGTCCTTGATCACGTAACGATCGGCGCCCGCGTTGATGGCCGCGATTGCCGTCTCCACAGTAGGAACGCCGGTGATCAGAAGAAAAAAGCTCGTGGGCGAAACTTCCTTGACGAACTTCAAAAGCTCCAAGCCGTCCGCGCCAGGCATCCGCACGTCCGAAATGACGATGTCAAAAATTTGCGATTCGAGTTTGCGCTTCGCCGCCTCCACGGTATTCGCCACTTCCACGCGATGGCCTTCCTTGCGGAAAGTAATCTCGAGCAGTTCACAGATGGACCGTTCATCGTCGACGACAAGGATGTGAGCCACGTCCCGCGTAATTTCTTTTTCCTTCGTTTCTCTGGGCATTGGTTTCGTCGCTAGCATAGTCCCTCACGCCACTCGTGGAAGTTCCACGATAAATTCCGCACCCTTGTCTTTTTCCGAGATCACCGTGATGCGCCCGCTATGCGCCTGAACAATCTGGTACACGATGGAAAGCCCCAGGCCCGTACCGCCCTCAAAGTTGGATTGCAACGGCTCAAAAATCTTTGCCTTCTGTTTCGCATCGAGCCCGACGCCCGTATCGCGAAACGCGACGCGCAACCAGAACGGCCGTGCGTCCAGGCTCACGGTTAGCTTGCCGCCGGTCGGCATGGCTCGCAATGCGTTGTCGCACAAGTTCCAGAATACCTGGCGAATCCGGCTGGAATCGACGCGCGCCCGAGCCTCTCTGCCGTTATACGAGCGTTCAATCGCGTACTTGGTGCTGACTTCAGGCTTCTTTTCGAGCAGCGTCAACGTTTCGTCCAACAACGATTTGACGTCCGCTTCCTGGAATTCGTAAGTCTTCTCGCGCGAGTAATTCAGGAAGTCCGTAATGATTTGATTCAACCGTTCCGATTCGCGGCCGACAATATTCACGAGGTGCCGTTCGTCCTCTTCGAGCGGAACCATGCGGCCAAGTTCTTTCACGGCGCCCGCCATCGCCGTAAGTGGCTGGCGAATCTCGTGCGCGATTGCGGCTGACAGGCGTCCCAACGCTGCCATTCGTTCTTTTGTCGCAACTTCCTGCTCAAGCCGGCGCAAGTCGGTCAAATCCTGAAAATTAAAAACGAAACCGCTGCGTTCCGCATCCCGTGAACGGAGCGGCGAAACGCTCATACCGATGTAGCGCTGCTGACCATCGGGCGTCTGAAATTCAATTTCGCGCCGTTGGCCAGCTTTCTCCATTCCGTCAGCTTTGCCCGGCAGCCAGAACTCTTCGTTCCACTCGCGCAGATTCTGTCCGCGAACATCCACAAACTTGCGCCCCAGAATCTCTTCACCGGTTCGATTCAGCAGCGTGATGCGACCACTGACATCCGTCGTCAAAAGCCCGCCGCGCATGGAGTGAATGATGTCTTCGGTGAAATCCTGCAGGTCCAGCAGCTCTTCACTCTTCTCTTCGAGTTCCCTGCCCTTGCTCCGGAGCGATTGTGCGAGGACGCTGCCCAAATACGCGACAACGAGAAAACCGAGAGCGTTGCTGAGAAACCAAATCCGCAAGCCAGACTCAGAAGGCGCCGTGATGGAACTGACTGGCAGGCGCCCCGAATTCATGAGCAGCGCCGCGCCACCCATCAGCACTAAACAAAACACTGCCGTAAGATACGCAGCGCGCCGCGAAAACAAAATCGTCGCAACGATGATTACGAGCAAATAGAGCGAATTAAAGTAACTATCCTGCAGTCCTGTGGCGTACACGACCCCGGTGACCATGACCACGTCGCACGCAACATGCAGACCGCCCTGCCACGTGGCATGCGGCATCCACCGAACCAGAATCAGCTCCAGGATCGCGAAGGTAATCCAAAGCACCAGAATCGGCAGAAACAAACGGTATGCGTTCGATGTCGGAAAATACTGCGGCCACGCTCCGCCAACCGCCAGAATCAGGACGATGAACAGCAGGCGCACGCGCGTCAGCCACGTCAACCACTCCTGGATGTTGTGCGTCTTTTCCATCGCGGCACGGCGCCTTTAGCCAAAACGATTCTTCGTTACAAGCGAAACAAGGGGAGGTCGCCCTTTCGGCGGCCTCCCCTCGCCCGGTCCTGCTTCACTTCCGGACGAGCGTCCGGTTAGTGCGTATCGCTGAGTTTTCCGATAACCGTGAACAGCGGCAAGTACATCGAGATAACAACGCCGCCGACCACCAAACCCAAAAACACGATCATGATCGGTTCGAGAGCCGTCAACAAATCCTTGACCGCCGCGTCGACTTCTTCTTCGTAGAAGTCCGCAATCTTCTGAAGCATGGCATCCATGGCGCCGGTCTGTTCGCCAACGCCGATCATCTGCGTCACCATGCCCGGGAAAACGTCGGATTCCTTCAGCGGCTCGGTAAGTGATTTGCCTTCTTCGAGCGACCTGCGAACCTTGATGAGCGCGCGTTCCACAACCGCGTTGCCCGCGGTTCTGGCGGTGATGTCGAGTCCTTCGAGGATGGGCACGCCGCTCGAGATGAGCGTACCGAGCGTCCGCGTAAACCGTGCGACCGCGATTTTCTTCATGAGGATTCCCAGCACGGGCAGCTTAAGAATCAGGCTGTCCAGTGCATAGCGGCCTTGCGGCGTTCCATACCACGCCTTGATCGCAAAGATGCCGCCCACGAGTCCAACGAGAATCAGCAAGCCGAAGTAGCTGCCGATGAAATTCGACAGTGCGATGACGATACGAGTCGGGAGCGGAAGTTCCACGCCCAAACCCGCGAACAATGTTGCGAAAATCGGAACGACTTTCCAGAGCAGCAGGGTGATAACGCCGCCGGCGACCGTCAGAACGCCGATCGGGTACACCATGGCGGACTTCACCGCGCGCTGCAGCTTGACGCTCTTTTCGATGTACGACGAAAGCCGCTGCAGAATGGTGTCGAGAATACCGCCCGTCTCGCCCGCTTCCACCATGTTGGTGTAGAGCGGATCGAACACTTTGGGCGACGCCTTCATGGCGGCGGACAGCGTCGAGCCGCCTTCCACCATTTCGCGCGTGTTCGTCAGCACCTTCTGAAACGTCTTGTTCTCCTGCTGGCCTGCGAGAATTTCCAGGCACTGCACGAGAGGCAAGCCGGCGTCAATCATCACCGAGAACTGCCGCGTGAAGATCGCGAGCTCCTTGGAATCCACGCCGCCGCCAAACGTCGGGACGTTGAACTCCCGGCCCTTCTCGCTCATCTTCGAAGCGGTAATCTGCTGCCGCTTCAAAAGATTTTGCAGGTCGGACTTGCTGGCTGCGACCATCTCTCCGCTCACCGATGCTCCGGTGCGGTTTGTACCTCTGTATGTATAGACCGGCATAACCTAACCTCCTCAGTCGGTCACGTCTTTCGCAGGCTAACCCTCGAGCCGCCCGCAGAAACTCTTATCGCTTGCCAACCGGCACCTTCGAGCCGCCCGTCGAGGGGGCTGCGACGCCTCGGTTGATCATGTCCTGCAACTCATCCGGATTGGAAGAACGCGAGAGCGCAACGTCCAGCGAAATGGCCTTCGAGAAATACGCGCTGGCCAGTCCCTGATTGAACGTCTGCATACCCGTTGTTCCGGTACCCGTCTGCATTGCGGAATAGATCTGGTGAATTTTGTCTTCGCGAACCAGGTTGCGGATGGCGGGAGTCGGAATCAGGACTTCCATCACCATGGCGCGGCCGCGGCCATCGACGCGCGGCAAAAGCGCCTGACAAAGAATGCCTTCGAGCACCATGGAGAGCTGCGCGCGAATCTGCGGCTGCTGGTGCGCGGGGAAAACGTCAATAATACGGTTGATGGTCGACGCGGCGCTGTTCGTATGAAGCGTGGCGAACGTCAAGTGGCCGGTTTCCGCGATACGCAGAGCGGATTCAATTGTTTCAAGGTCGCGCATTTCGCCGATGAGAACGACGTCGGGGTCTTCGCGAAGCGCGGCGCGCAGCGAGTTCGCAAACGAGTGCGTGTCCGCGTGGACTTCGCGCTGGTTTACCAGGCACTTTTTGTGATTGTGCAGGAACTCGATCGGGTCTTCGATCGTGATCATGTGCTCTTCGCGCTCGGCGTTAATCTTGTCGAGCATCGCGGCGAGCGTCGTGGACTTGCCGGAACCGGTCGGACCGGTGACGAGCACCAGGCCGCGCGGCTTGTCGCACAAACCACGCACCACGTTCGGAAGCCCCAAAGCGTCAAAGCCTTTGATTTCCCAAGGAATCGTTCTAAAGACCGCACCAACCGCACCGCGTTGATTGAAAACGTTGCCGCGGAAACGGGCAAGGTTTTTCAGGCCGAAAGAAAAGTCGAGCTCAAGATTTTCTTCGAAGCGGTGCTTCTGGGCATCGGTCAAAACGCTGTAAGCCAGGGATTTCGTGTCCGCGGCGGTAAGCGGCGGCATATCGAGCGGGCGCAGGTGGCCGTGAACGCGCACGCGCGGCGCGCTGTTCGTCGTGATGTGCAGGTCCGAGCCGCCCATCTCGATCATCTTTTTCAACAATTCACTCAGCGTGATTCCTGACATCGCTCACCTTCTTCGTTATAAAACTGTTTCGCGCAGGACTTCGTCCAGCGTCGTTTGTCCCAACGCGCACTTAATCAGGCCGCTTCGCCGCAGCGTTATCATTCCCTGCTCGATGGCCTTCTTTTTGAGTTCGAGTGCCGACGCGCCCACAAGGATCAACTCGCGCAGTTCGTCGTTGATTTCCATCACTTCGTACAAGCCGGTACGGCCTTTGTAGCCGCCCTTGTTGCAAGTCGTGCAGCCTTTGCCGTGATAAATCTTGGTCGTTTTCACTTCTTCCGGCGTGTAACCGGCATCAATCAGCGCTTGCTCTGGAATTTCGAGTTGTTCCTTGCAATTGGCGCAAATGCGCCGCACAAGGCGCTGCGCGCAAATCAGGTTCACCGACGTCGCCACGAGGAACGGCTCGATACCCATGTTCATCAAACGGCTGATGGTGGAAGGCGCGTCGTTCGTGTGCAGCGTGGACAAAACCAAGTGGCCCGTGAGCGCGGCCTTGACGCCGATTTCCGCCGTTTCAAAGTCGCGGATTTCGCCGACGAGAATAATGTTCGGGTCTTGCCGCAAGAAGGCGCGCAAGGCGGCTGCGAAGTTCAAGCCGATCTGCTCCTTCATCTGAACCTGGTTGATGCCGCCTAGCTGGAATTCGACCGGGTCTTCGGCGGTCATAATATTGGTGTCGACCTGGTTGAGGCGCGCGACCGAAGAATAAAGCGTGTTGGTTTTGCCGGAACCCGTCGGACCCGTGACCAGCACCATGCCGTACGGCTTCAAAATATTCCGCTCGAATTTCTTGAGCGATTCCTGCTCGAATCCGAGCTTGGTCATGTCCAGTCGCAGGTTTTCCTTATCCAGCAACCGGAGCACGATTTTTTCGCCGTAGAGCGTCGGAACCGTGGAAACGCGGAAGTCGAGTTCCTTCTTTTTGCCGTCGGCCTTGTACTTGATCATGATGCGGCCGTCCTGCGGCAGGCGCTTTTCTGCGATGTCCAGTTTCGCCATGATCTTCATACGGCTGGTGATGGCGTCTTTGAGTTTGAGCGGCGGGTTCATCACCGTCTGCAGCTGGCCGTCCACGCGGAACCGCACACGCATTTCCGTTTCATAAGGCTCGACGTGAATATCGCTCGCGCCGCGCTTGACCGAATCCGTCAAAATCAAGTTGACCAATTTAATGATGGGCGCTTCGTCGGCGGCCTTCTCGAGGGCCGCGGCATCCAGTTCCGCTTCATCCGCCGCCAACTCAAGTTCCTCGTCTTCATTGACGAGGTCTTTCATCAAGTTGGTCAGCTCTTCGCCGTTGGAAGCAGCGCCGCCGTAACAGCGCGAAATCGCTTCTGCAATCGCGGCTTCGGACGCGACCACTGGTTCGACGTTGAAACCGGTCATGAACTTCACGTCGTCCATCGCGAACACGTTTGTGGGGTCGGTCATCGCGATGGTCAGAACAGAGCCAACGCGGGACAACGGGACGACTTGATAGCGCAGAGCCGTATCCTGCGGAATCAAACGAATGACGTTTGGATCAATTTCGTAATATTTCAGGTTAATGGAGGGGACGCCGTACTGCCGGGAGAGGACACCGGTGATGTCGTCGTCGGTGATGAAGCCAAGCTTCGTCAGACAACTCCCCAGTTTGCCGCCGTTGGACCGCTGAAACTCCAGCGCCTTCTGCAGCTGATCTTGGGAGATCAGGTTTTCTTTGACCAAAATTTCGCCAAGGCGAACCGACATCAACTGAGCTCCAGTGACCGCAACTTCCCACCGCTCAAGTTAACAAAGTCCGGCGTTGGCGGCAGACCGAAATTGTCATCGGGTTCTGAATTGCTAATACCTGTACGAAAGGACAGCAAAAAACGCGCGTAGTGCTTTGGTACCAGCCCTTTTCTTGACTTGCTCCGGCGCGGTGGCTATCGTGAAGTTTGCGATGGCGTCCGCGCATTCTTTGCCACATTCTGTCCGTGTAAGATTTCGCGTGACGAAAAGTGTCTCCGCGAAGCCGCGCACATCGGCGCTTGCGCCGCTGCCGATCCTCCAGGATTACTACCACGCGTTATTCGATGCCCATGGACCGCAGCATTGGTGGCCAGGGCGCAGCCGCTTTGAAGTCATTGTCGGTGCGATTCTCGTACAGAACACAGCTTGGACGAATGTCGAGAGCGCGATTCGAAATTTGCGCAGGGCCGGATTGTTAGCGCCTGCTAAGATGCGGGCGGTTGAGCCAGCTTTGCTGGCGCAGCTGATTCGCCCGTCCGGATACTTCCGCCAGAAGACGAAAAAACTCAAAGCGTTTGTGGCGTTTCTATCGGACGAGTACAGCGGATCGCTGACGAAAATGTTTCGAACTCCCACTGGCGCGTTGCGCGAACAACTTTTGGCAATTCGCGGGATTGGACCCGAAACCGCAGACTCCATCCTCTTATATGCGGGCAATCGTCCCGTCTTCGTGGTGGATGCTTATGCGCGGCGAATCATGGAACGGCACGCGCTCTCATCGAAAGACCATTCTTACGAACACTCGCGGGCTCTGTTCGAAGCTTCCCTGCCGCGCGAGCCGCGAGTGTTCAACGAATTTCACGCGCTCATCGTGCACACCGGCAAAAACTTCTGCCGCAAATCCGGCGCGGATTGTTCCAACTGCGCACTGCGGCAGTTTCTTCCCTTGGAGAGTCCGCTGCGAGTCGGCAAATCATGACATCCACTACCTCGCGTCAGCGGCTGCGCCTCATCGTCGGCGGCATCATTCTCACCCTGCTACTGGCTGCGGTCTTCACACTTGGCTCGCTCGATGCTCCGTTCCAGCCCCGCACTTGGCGTGATGTCCTCACGTTGTACGCAGTCTCGTCCTTCATTACGGCGCTGCTCATGGTCTTCGCGCTCGTCCTCGTCCGCAGCACCTTGCGCCTCTGGGCCGAGCGTAGCCGCGAGCAACTCGGCGCTCGCTTCAAATCGAAAATGGTCCTCGGCGCCATGGCCATTTCCCTCCTGCCCGTCCTCTTCATGTTTTTCGTCAGCTACTCGCTCTTGAACCGTACGCTCGCGCGCTGGTTCCCTCGCCCGCTCGAAATCGCCGCCGAGCAGAGCAGCGGCCTCATTCAGGAGATGGGCCACTCGGAATATCAGCGCCTCACGAGCGTCGCCTCCTCCTTCGCCAAACTCGAGGAAAACAAGCCCTTCCTCATTGTTGCCTCCGGCACGAAAGCTCTGTGCGGCGCGGCGGACGCATATTGGCAAGCGGATGACCACGGCTCAATCACTGGTTTTTACGAATGTACTCCTCCCGGCGACGCCGCTCCGACATCTTCACCAGCGGAATCCACGCGATCCCTCCCCGTCTTCAAGCAAAAGCTAGCCAGTGGCGCGCAGCTTTGGTCCGCAAATGGGCACTTGTTCATCGCGGCCGCAGGTCCGCTCAAACAAAATGGCTTCGCATACGCCGCGCGTAGAGCGCCGGATGATTTCGCCGTACGGCTCGCGGAAATTCAGTTGCAGAGCGCTGCTTACGACCAGGAAAAGCAACATCTGCGCGCCCTAAAACGCCAACTCTTACTCATCCTCGTCTTCTTCACCGTACTTCTTTTCTTCTCGCTGATGTGGGCCGCGCTTTACCTCGCGAAACAAGTCACCGTTCCCATCGAAGCGCTCGCCGAAGGCACCCGCGAAGTCTCCTCCGGCAATTTCGACTATCAAGTTCCCGAGCAGGCTCAGGACGAACTCGGCCTGCTCGTACGCTCTTTCAACGCCATGACCACGCAGCTTCGCGACTCGCGTTCGCAGATCGACCAGTTCACGCGCAATCTGCAACAGGCTGTGCAGGAACTCGAGCGCCGCCGCCAGTTGATGGAAACCGTTCTTGAAAGCATTCCAACCGCCGTGCTCTCGCTCGACTCCGATGCGCGCATCGTCCGCAGCAACTCTGCCGTCACGCGAATTTTCGGTCCAAACTCGCCGCAAGCCGAAACGCTCGACGCCCTGCTCGGCTCTGAATCCTCCCGCGTCGTGCAAAACCTGATGCGCCGCTCCCTGCGCATGGGCGTCGTTTCCCGCGAAATCGAAATGGTCGTCGGCAGCCGCGTTCTTCACGCCGCTGTCACGGTCAGCTCGCTCGGCCCACGTCGGGCAAACTCCGGCTACGTTCTCGTCGTCGACGACCTCACCGAACTTCTCCTCGCGCAAAAATCCGCAGCGTGGCAGGAAGTCGCTCGCCGCATCGCGCACGAAATCAAGAATCCCCTCACACCAATTCAGCTTTCCTCCCAACGCCTGATCCGTCATATGCAGCGCCGCACCGAGTCTGAAACCGCCGAACCGCTCGACCCCGAACTCACCCGCCTCGTCGAAGAATGTTCCCATCTCATCGAACGCGAAGTCGGCACGCTCGCAGCACTCGTCAACGAGTTTTCTCAATTCGTCCGGTTCCCTTCCGCAAAACTCGAGCCCGCTTCCGCCAACGACATTGTCCGCGAAGCGCTCGAAGTTTTCTCCGGCCGACTCGACGGCATCCTCCTCGCCAGCAATCTCGCCGACAACGTCCCTGCAATTCGTGCCGACGCCGGTCTTCTGCGCGGCGTCATCGTCAATCTCATCGACAACGCCGCCGAAGCGATCGAGTCCGCTCCCGTTCGCAATATCCGCGTCTTCACGCGCTTCAACTCCGAATCCGACTCCGTCGAAATCGGCGTCGAAGACACCGGTCACGGCATCTCTCCCGCCGACAAAGACAAACTTTTCCTCCCGCACTTTTCCACCAAAGACCGCGGCACTGGCCTCGGCCTCGCCATCGCGTCTCGCATCGTCTCCGAGCACAACGGCCTTCTCCGCGTCGAAGACAATTCCCCCATCGGCTCGCGCTTTATCCTCGAACTGCCTCCCGCCGAACTCACTCCGTCCATCGATCGTTCCGCAACCTCCGCAGGCCTTGCGTGAATCGATGCCTTCCTCCTCCAAAAATCCACCGCGCTCGCAATCGATCGCCCTCGTCTCATACCTCGTCCGCGAGTACGGCGAAGCCATCGAGTTCTTCGTACAAAAACTCGGTTTTTCCCTCGTGGAAGACACGGACATGGGTGCCGGAAAACGCTGGGTCGTCGTCAGCCCGCCGAACTCGCACGGCAGTGCGCTCCTGCTCGCTCGCGCCGCAACTCCGCAGCAACTCGCTTCAGTGGGAAATCAGACCGGCGGCCGCGTCTTTCTTTTTCTTCACACTGACAATTTCCACCGCGACCATGCCGCCATGCGCGCCCACAGCATCCGGTTCCTCGAATCTCCCCGCATCGAATCCTACGGCACCGTCGCCGTCTTCGAAGACCTCTACGGCAATAAATGGGATTTGCTTGAACCAGCCGCACTGCAAACGAAATAATCCCTCATAACCTCGCCGCCCAATCCCGCATCTATTCGATGATTGGCCCAGAAAGAAGCAACCGCAACCAATGACCGCGACTCTCCCCGCGAATCCCGCACTCCGTCCGCTCCGCGTTGCCACCACGCCGTTCCTTGCTCTAAACAACGCGCACGCCACCGAGCTCTCTCCACTCACGCTCGCGCAATTTGACAAGCTCATCCGAACCAGCTTTGCCGCCGTCGCGCTCGACGACGCTGCCGCCTTCCTCATCGCCCTCGACCAAACCGCCGGCTACGACAGCCCCAATTTTCTCTGGTTCCGCGAACGCTACGACCGCTTCGTCTACGTCGACCGCGTCGTCACATCCCCTCTTGCGCGCGGCAAGGGCTTCGCAAAAGCGCTTTACGCCGATCTTTTCCAACGAGCCAAAGACGCCGGCCACTCCCGCATCGTTTGCGAAGTGAATCTCGTGCCGCCAAATCCTGCCTCCGACGCTTTTCACGCCAATCTTGGCTTCGCCGAAGTCGGCCGCGCCTCCGTCCACGACGGCGCAAAAACCGTCCGCTATCTTCTCCGCTCCCTCTGAGGCTCGCGCATTCCTATATTTCTTTAACCCTGACATGCTTCGTTGACTTGCCCTTACTGTCCTTCTACAATCGCGCCCAACCCACCCTCATGATCGGCGAGACGGTTTCTCACTATCGCATTCAGGAAAAACTCGGCGCTGGAGGCATGGGCGTCGTCTACAAAGCGCTCGATCTGCAGCTCGAACGTCCTGTCGCGCTAAAATTCCTTCCTCACGATCTTCTCCCCAGCGATTCCGACCGCGAACGCTTCCTTCGCGAAGCGCGCTCTGCCTCCGCGCTCGATCATCCCAATATCGGCGTCATTTACGGCATCGACAAAACGCCCGACGGCCAGCTCTTCATCGTCATGGCCTATTACTCCGGCCAGACCCTCGCGCAAACGCTCAACGCCGGTCCCCTTCCTCTCCGCCAAGCCCTCGACCTCCTCGTCCAAATCTCCGCCGGCCTCGCCGCCGCCCACGCGCGAAACATCATCCATCGCGACATCAAGCCCGCCAACATCCTCGTCACCAATGACGGCAACGCGCGCATCGTCGACTTCGGCCTCGCCCGCATCGTCGCTACTCCCAGCGCCACACTCACGCAAACCACCAGCGGCACGCTTCCCTACATGGCACCCGAACAAATCCTCGGCGAACCCGTAGATCAGCGTTGTGACGTCTGGGCGCTCTCTGTTCTTCTCGTCCAAATCATCACCGGTAGCCATCCTTTCGCGCGCGAAAACGCCACGGCCATGTCTTTCGCCATTCTCAATCAGCCTCCCGTCGCAATCGACGCGCTACCAGCCGCGCTTCAGCCCATCGCCCTTCGCGGCCTCGCAAAAAAACCCGAGCACCGTTACGCCGCGGCAAAAGACCTCCTCACCGACCTGGAATCTTTCCGCGCACAACTCACGACGTCCGGACTTCCCGCCGAGCCGCCCACTTCTCTCGGCGCCAGCAATTCCGCAGCGCTCAAGGAAATCCTTTCTCGCGCATCCGAACCGCGCTGGGCTGCGACTTCCTCTGCATCCGCAGCCGTTCCTTCCGCTCGTCGCGCTGCCCCGTATCTTTTCGCAGCGCTCGCGCTCGTCGTTCTCTCCGCGCTCACGTTGCTGATCCCTTCGGTTCGCCAACGCGCCGCAGCCATCGTCTCCGGCAGAATCGCCGAGCGACACGTCGCCGTCCTCCCTTTCGACAACATCGGCAACGATCCCGCCAACGAGCCCATCGCTGAAGGCCTCATGGATTCCCTCACCAGCAAGCTCACCAACCTCGACTCCGCGCAGCAATCTCTTTGGGTCGTTCCTTCGAGCGTCGTTCGCAGCCGCAAAATTTCCGACCCCTCCTCCGCTGGCCGCGATCTCGGCGCCAATCTCGTCGTCAAAGGCAGCATCCGTCGCGACGGCAAAGACATTCAGCTCACCGTAAATCTTATTGACGCCAAGGATCTCCGCCAGCTCGGCTCCGCCGTCCTCGATGACCGCGCCGGCGATCTCTCCTCTCTTCAGGACGAAGCCGTCGCTCGCCTCGGCCGCCTCATGAACATCAACGTCTCCGCTGAAATGCTTCGCGCCACCGGCGGCCGTGCTTCTCCCGCTGCCTACGAGCTTTATCTCAAAGCCCTTGGCCTCATGCAGCGCTACGACAAGCCCGGCAATCTCGACCAGGCCGTAAACGCGCTCAACGACGCCGTCCACGCCGATCCCCAATTCGCCCTCGGCTACGCATCCCTCGGTGAAGCCTATCGCCTAAGAAATCAAGTCGACCCCAACCCCCGCTGGATCGAACAAGCCTCCGCCATGCTCGAACGCGCCGTCCAGCTCGACAATCATCTCCCCGCCGCCTACGTTTCCCTCGCGCGCGTGCATTCCGCAGCGGCAAAAAATGATCTCGCTCTTTCGGAATTCCAAAAAGCGCTTGAGATCAATCCACGCGACGCCGACGCCATCATCGGCCTCGCTGGAGACTATGAACGCATGGGCCGCGTTCCGGATGCCGAAGCAAGCTACAAGCGCGCCATCGCCCTAAAGCCCGATTATTGGGATGGATATAACAGTCTCGGATTTTTCTACTATCGCCAGGGCCGTGTGCAAGACGCCGTTTCTCAATTTCAGCGCGTCATCGAACTCACACCTGACAACGCAACTGCCTACAGCAATCTCGGCGGGGCCTATCTTGACTTAAACGATCCTGCCTCTCTCTCCAAGGCGGAAGTCGCTCTCAAGAAATCTACGCAGCTTTCCCCGAACTACGCCGCATCGGCAAATCTCGGCCGTCTCTACCTCACACAGAACCGCTATCAGGAATCCGCGGATGCAAGCCGCGAAGCGCTCAAGCTGAACGATCGCGACTACAACGTTTGGAACAACCTGCTCCTCGCCTACGAGTGGATGCGCGATGAAAACAAGATCAAGGAAACGCGGACAAAAACGGTTTCCCTGCTCGAGGACTTCGTCTCGAATCATCCACAGGATGCAGGTGCGCATTCACTCTTGGCCACGCTGTATGCCGAGTCAGGTCTTCGGGACAAGAGCATGAGGCAGCTCGATTCTGCTCTCGCTTTACAACCCAAAGATTCTTCCATCCTCCTCGATGCTGCGGAGTCCTACGAAGACCTGGCGGACCGCAAGAAGGCACTAGAATTCGCTGCGCGGAGCCTTGCAAACGGAGGCTCGCTTGCCGATATTAAGAGTCGCCCGCGCTTGATCGATCTGTTGAGCGACCAGACTTTCCGCGCAAGCGGAAATACGTCCAATAGTGAAAGGAAATAACATGCCTGAAACCGGAACCCAAATGAGCCCCATCGCAACTCCTGCTCCCGTTACGATCACCAACGGAATTCCCACACCAAATCCCGTGAGCATTCCAAACGGTGGCCAAGTTCAGTTTACCAACGCCGACAATACATCCTACATGCTCGAATTCTGGACCAAAGGGAATGACAAGCACCCGGCCGTCTCCATTGTCCTCCCCGCAGGTGACGACCTGATCGTTCAGGCAAACCCGGGAGTGAACGATCAGAACACAATCTGCAATTACAATGTGCTCACTCTGGCAGGCGGCATCACCGATCCGGCCGACGGTGGCAGCCACAGCATCATCATCGGCTCCGGCAACGACGACGATAACTAGTCCTCACGGCCTTTCACGAACAAAGCGCTGCGCGCATTTCCGCAGCGCTTCGTTCCTCTATTCCTTGTCCGCAAGCACATATTCCAATGCGGCATCTCTCCCCGCCGCAATGTCTTCGGCCTTTACAGTCACCACTACGTCTGGCTGCAACCCGCCATCCGGCTGCGGCGTACCGGGAAACGTCCCAATCAATGGAACATCCACTTCAATCTTCGAATTAGGCAGCCGCAGAAAGAAAAATGCCCCGCCGTTGATCCCACGCAAATTTCCTCCCGTCGGCTCTCCTATCAGCGTCCCCAAGCGGTTCGCCTGGATTACCCTCGCAAACTGAAATGTTGCCGAACTGTTCGACGCATCTACCAGCACCCAGACTTTACCCGCGTATCGCTTCCCCTTCGGATGAATCACATCGCCGCGCTCGTCATCGTCGTACCGCGTCAGCCTGAAAAATCCATCGTGCAGATCCACCGCTTTCTCTCCCCAATCCTTGAACGACGGGTCCCACGTGTCCAGGTACGGTGCCAAATCGTCCGGCACTTTTCGGTACCGCACTCGCCGCTCGTATTGTTCCAGCGGCAAATCCCTCTCAATCAAATGCTCAAGCACGGGATTCCCCGCGTCGATCCCACCTTCGTTCCCGCGCAAATCGACAATGAAATGCGCCGGTTTCTTCGTATCCAATTGCTCGAACACATCTCCAAGAAATGCTTTCCAGTCCCACTTGCTGTCGTACACCGCCCAGTCCGGCATCTTCAGGTACGCCACATCCGGCCGCAGAAACTCAAATTTCCACAGCGGTACATCTCCCCTTTTCGCGGCCACCTTCTCTTTGATCGGTGCCAGCCGTTGTTCGTACGTCAGCGCTGTCACTTCGACTTCGCTTAATTTCCCTTCTCTCCCTCGCAGCACTCGTAGTTTCATCTTCCGACTTGCCTGCCGAAAGAACAGGGGAAAGTAAATATCGAACGTCTCATACTCCGAATCGCCCGTCACATTCAACAAATCCACTCGCTTCGCGTCGTTCGAACCGTCTGCTCGCGCAATCGTCAAAAGTTTCTTAAGAATCTCCGTCACCGGCGTTCCGTTCATTGACACAATCTCATCGCCCGGCCGCAGTGCCTTCTCCTCCGAAAAATCCTTCTTCACGATCATCCGCCTGTCGATCCACACAAAATAGAACGGCACCCGGTTCTTCCCTTGAAACAGCGCCGCCTGAATCGCTTTCGGCTGATTGAAAAAATTCGGATACGAATGTCCGCACTTCACCTTTGCCGTAAATTGCGAAATCGCCAGATATGCCTCTGCCAGCGATTGGTCGTGATTCAGCGCCCGCGCCAGCTCCTCAAAATTCGCTTTCATCTGCTCGCGCGTGTTGTACCGGTAAAGCCCCGGATGCAGCTCTTCATAAGCCCGCCTCAGCACCGCCACGTCGCCCTGAAGCTGCGCCGCCGTCAGACGTTGCCCACCCGGCGCCGGCGCACTCGCTGTTGGCGTCTGAGCCCTCGCCGCTCCCGTCAGGCTTCCCAGAAGCACCAAACACCCTGTCGCTACATTCAATCGTCGTATCATGACATTCAAATTGTAATACGAACCCCGCCGGAACTCGGATGTACCACTAACCTTCTAATGATCTTCACAGGTCAACAACCCCTGTCACGCTACCGCTCTTCCACAATTCCCTTGCTCACGCGGAACACGTGCCCGTCCGGATGCCGCAAATGCATCTCTCGCACTTTCCATGGCATGTCGTGCGGCGGAAACGTTACATCCAGTCCTGCGGCGACACACTCCTTATGCACCGCATCCACATCGTCCACCCACACGGACATCCACGCGCCCTTATCGCCGGCTTCATCGTCATCCACTTGAAACGTGGTGCTGTTCGTTCCCTTCCCTCGTCCCCCTTGCGCTCCCACGCACAAAAAAATCTGCACGTCTTCGCCCGAATACACTGCTCCAAACGTCGGCGGCGTTCCCCAGTCCCATCCTTTGCGCCAGCCCCACTTCTCAAACCACGCGAAGCTCGCCGCAATGTCGCTCACATTCAATATCGGTGTCAGCCCTTTTGCCTTCATAGCGCGAAAGCATACCACTAGATGCTCGCTCCGCTACCGTATCTCCCGGCCTTCCCACAATCTGAGTCCCTTGTTGAAAGTGCTATAATCACTCACTGCTGCACATCGCTCCCGGAGCGAGTACAAAATATGGCCGCTAAGAAAATTGAGGAAATTGAGCGCGCAATCGGAACCCTCACCCAAGAAGAATTGGAAGAACTCCGCGTTTGGCTCGATGAATACGCGGGTCCGCGGCCCCTGGATCTGCGCATCGAAACCGATCTCGCCGAGGGCCGGCTCGACACTGCCGTCGACCGCGCACTGGACGATGAAACCCACTCGAGAACTCGCCCTCTTTAAGTAAATGAAACACCTTGCCACCGAAGCTTTCTGGCAGGCATATGAAGAATTGCCGCCAGAAATTAGAGGCCGGGCGGACCGGCAGTTTCAACAGCTGAAAAGCAATCCGCAGCATCCATCGCTGCAATTCAAAAAAGTTGGAGCATCCAGAGGCCGCGAAGTATGGTCGGCGCGAGTCACTCTCAACTATCGCGCCCTGGCCCTCAAACGGCCTTCCGGATTCCTCTGGTTCTGGATCGGCGATCACAAAAAATACGAAACTCTGATTTCCTAGATTGGTGTCCTTCGATCGCCCCGATCTTCCCGTCTATGGCATCCCCAACCCGCCCGACTTTATTCCCTGAGCCGCCTAACTCCGCCACTTCGAATTCATTCTCGCGTGATGGCAAAGTGCAGCTGTACTAAATTTATCCCTTCGCTCAATTGTTTCGAATTCATTTTCGCTCTACCGTTGTTCATGCAGTCGTCGCAACAAACAGAACATTCGCGTAACCCCGGCCCCTGCGTTTCCGCCACGCCATCTCGCCTCTCCGGGGATCTGGCGCTAGTGTCCACTTTCCGCCACGTCGTACTCCGCAATTCTCCCAAAACGCCTCACTCTCAGAAAAATCCCTCCTGCACCCTGTCAAAATTCCGTGGTCCGCGTACTACAACTCAGGGGGGTACCCTCGCGCCATCCTCTTTAGATTCAATACTTACGAAAATAGGCGGGAGGGGGGTATCCCCTCTCCCGCAAGATCTCTCTTCCACCAGTGTGTCTCGCCTTTGCCACACTCACTCCGAATGCGATACCTTGGTATTCATCATGCCCGCACATCCTTACATCCTCGTCGTTGACGACGAAGCCGGCATCCGCGAATCTCTCTCGTCCATCCTCACCGACGAGGGCTACCACGTCGAATCCGCCGAGTCCGCCGAAAAAGCGCTCGAGCGTGCCTCGCGCGGCGATCTCGAAGTCATTCTGCTCGACGTTTGGCTTCCCGGCATGGACGGCCTCGAAGCCCTCAGCCGTCTGCAATCCATTCCGCATCCTCCGGCGGTCATTATGATTTCCGGCCACGGCAGCATTGAAACCGCGGTCCGCGCCACGAAACTCGGTGCATTCGATTTCGTCGAAAAGCCGCTTTCGCTCGAACGCATCATCGTCCTCGTGCGCAACGCCGTGCAGCAGCGCCG
The DNA here is from genome assembly GCA_035295625.1 of Candidatus Acidiferrum sp. Classification (GTDB taxonomy): domain Bacteria; phylum Acidobacteriota; class Terriglobia; order Acidiferrales; family UBA7541; genus Acidiferrum. The sequence goes on from DATGIS010000022.1 coordinate 20,389, forward strand.
CCTCGAAGAAGAAAATCAAACTCTTCGCAGCGAACTCGGACATCGCTATCAAGTCATCGGTGAAAGCGTGCCGATGAAGGCGCTGCGCCAGCAGATCGCCGTCACCGCACCGACCAACGGCCGAGTTTTGATTTACGGCGAAAGCGGCACGGGAAAAGAACTCGTCGCTCGCGCTCTCCACGCCGCAAGC
>DATGIS010000023.1:0-24335 GCA_035295625.1 Candidatus Acidiferrum sp.
CGGATTCCAGAAGATCCTGAAAAAACAAGAATTGAGAATTTGACGACCAGAAGACCGGACTAAAGACTTTTCCCGTTGCGACGGTCTTCCATTTTTTTGAGGCCAAGTTGTAGATGGCAATGCGGTCGTTTGCAACGGTAACACACGCGAGATACTTGCCGTCTGGCGACCATTTGTGTTTCCAAAAACCTTCCGAGCCGGGAATTTTTTGGGTGGTTTTGGAGGCGAAGTCGTAAAAATAGATGCCTGACGATGGATCTGCGTCATCGTCGACAGCGTAGCTGATTTTGGAGCCGTCGGGAGTCCACGCAGGAGCGGACAAAGGCAATCGAGCAGAAGCGATCTCCTCCGGCTGGCCACCGTCGGAGGAAACGACATCAATTCGTGAAGTGGCCGCACCGGGTGGTTGCGCGCGAAAGGCGATCATTTTTCCATCGGGACGAATGGAGGGGAGGCCCGGGTCAAATTTTCCGGAGACGATTTGAAGGCGAGATGTACCGTTGAGATTCGAACGCCAAAGCGCGTTGGCTTCTCCACGGAAAACAACCCAATTTCCCTGAGAGTTGAATGTGGGCCAAGCTGCCGGCTGGCCACCGAGGAGACTGTGGACTTCGTTTGTAGCCGAGTTTACGCGGACATACTCCGAGCGCGCGTTGTTGCCGAGCAGAAAAATACGCTTGCCATCGAGAGACGGCAGTAAGACCGAGGCCGGAAGTGGCTCCGTAGAAAGCCGGATTGGAGATTGCTCGCGGTGGAACCAACCAGAGGGTTCACGCAAGGCCCAGACAGACGCAGGGGATTTTTCCAAGGACGCGAGGAAAAGATAGTATCTTCCGTCCGTGGTCCAGCGGCCGCAGCACAATCCATCTGCAGCGGTCCAATTGGGAAGGATCTGATGGAGACCGGAGCCGTCTGCACGAATTTCCCAGATGTGGGAATGGCCGCTGGCATCATTGGACCAGTGAAAACGCAGCCGAGACCCATCCGGCGACCAGGCAAGTCCCCACTTCGGTCCCGACAGTTTCAGGATTTCGCTGATCTTCCCGCTTTCAAGGTCCACAAAACTTAGGCCGCCGTCGGGAGTGCTGTAGGTTATTTTTTTGCCATCGTGAGTAAAAACCGCGTCATTGGCCACGATGTCGCCGAGTTTGCGAGGAGTTCCGCCGACGGAAGAGATAATCCAAAGCGGCAGAGCGGGCCTGCGAGCATCGAACGGCTCGACGGCAAACTGTGAGCCATCGGGCGAAACGCTGGCAAGGCGGACATTTTCAAAGGGCAGCGCTACGGGCTGGACTTCTCCGCCTGCGACCGGCATCTGCGATAGCTGCCACTTGTGGCCATTTCGAATCAGAAAGAATAGCCGGACGCCGTCTGAATGAAGGCCGCCGTAAAGATCCACGCGAGACGAGGTAGTAAGGGTTCTGACTCCAACGAGGCGCGGCGCAGGAAGAGGCCGAAGCCCGAGCCAAAGAAGGAATGCGACGGGTAAGAGCAAAGAAAGAGCGGCGAACCTCAAAGCGGCAAAGGGACGTGCCGGCTTGACCGCAATGCGTGCGGCGATTGGCGGAGGATTCGGGAGAAGAACGGATTGAGATGCGGGCGCAGGTTTTGGTTGCTCTACCGGTGGAACGGGAAGCAACGAACCAACGAAACGGTAGCCGCGCCGAGGCAACGTTTCGATGTAGACCGGTTGGTCAGCGGAATCAGAAAGCGCCTGCCTGAGTTTATTGATGGATTTGTTGAGACTGTTCTCAAAATCTACAAAAGTCTCCCGCGGCCAGAGCTGCTGCTGAATTTCCTCGCGCGATACGACCTGACCCGGTCGTTCGAGAAGCATGAGAAGAATCTCGAAGGGCTGTCCGGCAAGACGAATTTTCGTCGCGCCTTTGCGTAGTTGTCCTGCCGGTGTGTCCACAAGAAAGGGCCCGAACCGGTAGGAATCGGTAGGTTGATTGTCTGCCAACATTGACCTGAGCTGGGGACGCGTTGAGAGATTCTATATCGAGGGAAAAGAGAAGCACAATCGCAAAAATGGAGATTGCGAATTAGACTCAGGCCAACGTAATTAAAATCGACTAACTCACTTATTTACATTTACTTACGAAGGAAGCTTCCGGGAAGAAAAGAAGTAGCCAGCGTCCATTGAAAGGAAGGCGCTAGCTTGGCTAGTGTGCGCAAAGTCCTCGGTACGAATCAACATCTCTCCTTCGTCACCGCATTCGCAGATTGGCGTGTTCGCCGGGCGAGGTAGCACGCCAACGCGTGTCTGGTGAGAGATGGTTCGTATCGAGGAAATAAGGTCCTACGAAGCGAATAGGGGAGTGGACGGAATGGAATTCACTTTTATTAAGAAAGCTGTCGTAAGCATCTCTTTGGCCGGATTGGCATGCCTTGGGTGGGCCGAGACGAGCGCCGCACAGAAAGACCCTGGCGTGAGGTCTGGTTCGCCGGGCGCCGGAACGCCGCTGCAAGGCCTTACGGACATTGAGAAATCAATGTTCAAAGAAGGGTTCCAGCGCATGGTGCAACTGGAATCAGTTTGCGACGACTGCAGCGACGTAACGCTGGGATCGTTTGTGGACCCTTCGCAAGCGAATTTGGTGACGAAAACAAACTCTTCCGGATTGGGGATTCGGTTTAACGGCGATCAGTGCAGTGTTTGCCACAATCAACCGTCGGTGGGTGGTTCGGGCGGATTCTTAGTGCCGAATCCGCAGGATCCACCGAGCCAATATCGCGCTCCCGAGAATCCGATGTTCCATCTGATTCCCAATCGCAAGGGCGCAACCAATCCCGTCCCCTCGTTCATCCAGCAATACGGACCGATTCGCGAAGTGCGATTCGCAAAAAAGCCGGATGGCAGCCCGGACGGCGGAGTACACCAGCTTTTCACGGTAGTAGGACGCTCCGACATTTTTTCGGATGGACAACCGCACGCGTGCTCGGCACAAACTCTGCCGTACACGGATTTTGAGAAAGAATACCGGCGCGGCAACGCTCGCTTTCGGATTCCATTGCAACTGTTTGGCCTGGGAATTCTCGACAGCATTCAAGATCGCGAAATTCTAGGGCGGCATGCCGCGACGGCAGCAGCTCGGGAGGACCTCGGCATCATCGGTGTCCCCAACCGAAGCGGGAACGACGGAACGATCACACGGTTCGGCTGGAAGGCACAGAACAAGTCGATCATGATTTTTTCTGGCGAAGCGTACAACGTGGAGATGGGCGTAACGAACGACCTGTTTCCACAGTCCACAGACGAGACGCCGGAATGTCATCAAGGTGTCAGCGAACCGAACGACATTTTCCGGAACGATCCGACGGACGTGCGGAATCAAAGCTTCTTCAACCCATTTCACATCTTGCCGGATTGGCAAATGTTCGCAATCTTCATGAGATTCCTGGACGCGCCACAACCGGCGCCTCTAACAGCGAGCGCGACGCGCGGACAACAATTGTTCGGGACCGGACCGGAAAATCCCGGCATCGGATGTTTCGGATGTCACACGCCGACGATGATCACACCGGACCAAAGCGAAACTGCCGCGCTGCAGAGCCTGACGGTTCATCCCTACTCCGACCTGCTCATTCATCACATGGGGAAGGGACTGGCGGACGACATCACGCAGGGAGCCGCGACGGGCGACATGTTCCGCTCCACCCCACTGTGGGGCGTGGGGCAGCGGCGGTTCTTCCTGCACGACGGCCGAACCGATGACTTGATGAAGGCCATCGATGCCCACCATTCGCGAGGGCAGGAATGTGAAGACTCGCGGACTCCGTGCTACGGGCCGTCGGAGGCGAACACGACGATTGAACGGTTCCGCGCACTTTCTCCAACCGACAAACAAGCGATCCTGGATTTCTTGCGATCGCTGTAACGTCAAACGAGGCAATTCCAGCGGCTCACGCGGCGATTCTCTGCTTCGTGAGCCGTTTTCATTTTTTTCCTCCACATTCCTTTAGACCAAACTTCTAAAGGCGGAAGGCAAGCCATTGGCCCCGCATTTCGACATATAATTCCCCGCAATGACGACGAGCGCTAGCGCAATCGGCCAAGAGACACGGACCCGGGAGGCCGAAACGCCCATCAGACTGCTGGGCGTGCACTGCGTGAACGTGTATGTGCGGGATCAAGATCGGAGCCTGAAGTTTTACGTCGAGCAGTTGGGGTTTCGCGTGGCGTTTGATGCGAAGCTGCAATCCGGCGAGCGATGGGTGGCGGTCGCGCCGCCGGATGGTTCTACGGTGCTGGCACTGATCAAACCGAAGCCAAAATCGCAGGAAGCGAAGCTCATTGGACGATCAACGCAAATTGTTCTGTTAACAGACGATGTCGCCGCGCGATTTCAAGAATGGTCGAAACGCGGAGTGAGGTTCTCGTCTGCACCGCGTTTGCGCCGCATTAAATACGACGCACAAACGCAAGCGAAAGCGGCGGAACAGGCACTGCTGCTCGGGATCGAAGCACCGATCTGGGGGAGCGCGGTCGCGCACTTTCGGGATATCGACGGCAACTCGTTCACGCTGGCGAGTTATGACGAAGTGACGCACGCGATGGACGCGCAGCGGAAAGCTGCTGAGCAACGGCAGGAAGCGGACCGGCGCGCGGCGCGCGAACTCGAGATTGCGCGCGATGTGCAGGCAAGGCTCTTCCCGCAAAGCTCACCGCCGATGACGACGCTGGAGTATGCAGGAATGTGCATGCAAGCGCGGCAAGTGGGCGGAGACTATTACGACTTCCTGGATTTGGGACAAGACCGATTGGGCTGGTGTTGAGCGACATCGCGGGAAAAGGAATCGCAGGCGCGCTGTTAATGGCGAATTTGCAGGCGAATCTGCGAAGCCAATGCGCGATTGCGCTGGATCAACCAGAAGCGTTTTTGCGATCGGTGAACCGGCTTTTTTTCGAGAATACTTCGGATGGGGCGTACGCGACTCTGTTCTTTAGTGAATACGATGACCGGCGCAACGTGTTGCGCTACGTAAATTGCGGACATTTGCCCGGGTTGCTGTTCAGGAAGGCCGGTGGTGTCGAGCGATTGGAAGCGACGTGCATGGTGTTGGGCCTCTTCGCCGATTGGGATTGCGCAGTGGACGAACGGCAACTAGCGCCGGGAGATTGCCTGGTGCTTTACACCGATGGTGTGACGGAATCGTTCCATGAAGATGAAGAGCAATTCGGCGAGGAGCGATTGATTGAGGCTTTGCGGAAAAGCCGGGAACTTCCCGTGCGTGAAATGCTCGGTGCGGTGGTGGAAGCCGTGCACCATTTCAGCCCGAACGAGCAGCAGGACGACATAACGTTGATTGCAGCAAAGTGCCGGGAAAGTGCCCGCTAAGCTCCGGATGAACGACCAGGCGAACACGGCGGAGCATTTCGCGCAAAAGACGATTCGAAAACTGCAATGGCGCCTGATTCCCTTTCTGTTTCTGCTGTACGTAATTTCCTTCATTGATCGCGTGAATGTCGGCTTCGCCGCGCTCACGATGAACAAAGAACTGGCGATATCGAGCCAGCAGTTTGGGTTCGTCGCCGGAGTTTTCTTTTTTGGGTATGTACTATCCGGGATTCCCAGCAATTTGATGCTGCACAGATTTGGTGCGCGCATATGGATCACGGGGATTCTGGTGGTGTGGGGATTGTTTGCCTTTCTGATGGGGCTCGTTCACTCGGTTCAGCAACTTTATGTTTTGCGGTTTTTACTTGGGTTAGCGGAGGGCGGGTATTTTCCGGGAGTCGCATTGTATTTGACGTATTGGTTTCGGCAGCGGGAACAGGCGCAGTGTCTGGCATTGTTTCTGACCGGCCTGCCGGCGAGCAACATCGTGGGAGCACCGATCTCGGGCTGGATCCTCGATCATGTTCACTGGATGCACGTTCCGAGTTGGCGCTGGTTGCTGATGCTGGAGGCGTTTCCGGCCATCGTGTGCGGAGTTGCAACGTATTTTATTTTGCCGAGCAATCCGGTCGAAGCGAAATTTCTCTCCCGCGAAGAGCGCGACTGGGTGGTTGGCGCACTGGAACGCGAAAAAGCAGAAAAGAGCGATTCGAAGCAAGTAAGTCCCCTGCAAGCGCTGGCAATTTGGCGGGTTTGGCACGCCGGACTGATTGTGTTCCTCTCTAACTGCGGCGTGTACATGTTGACCTTCTGGATGCCGCAACTCATCAAGGGGTTTTCGGGGCAAATCTCCAACAGCGCGGTTGGAAGACTAGCGATGATTCCGTATATCGTGGGATTGATTGCGATGGTGTTCGTGTCGCGGAGTTCAGACAAACGGTTCGAACGCAAATTTCATGCGGCAATACCCGCGGTGATTGCCGGAACCGCCATGGCGTTCCTCGGAGCTCCACACACCATCGGATTCACGATCGCATTGCTCGCCGCTTCCATCGCGGGAATGATCAGCGTCTACGGGCCCGCGTATTCTTTGCCGAGTGAAATGCTGTCGGGGCCGGCGGTGGCTGCGGGATTAGGACTGGCAAGTTCGATCGCAAATTCGGCGGGGTTTGTTGGGCCGTATGCGGCCGGTTGGATCAGCCAACGAACGGGCAGCCTCTACGGAGGGCTTGCGGCAGCTGGGATTTCGCTATTCTTGTGCGCAATGCTGGCTCTGTTGCTGCCGACGAAACTTCGCCGGGTGTGAAACGAATTCAGTGGCGGAGCGTCCATACACCCAAGGAGTGATGACGATGAATCCAGGCAGACCGTTCAGAAGATTCGCTGGAATTGCGCTATTCCTGGGAGTCGCGGTATTCGCTTCACGCGGACTTGCCGGACAACAAAGCACGCCGGCGGAAAGACAGTTCCAGGGCTGGCTGACCGCCTTCGACAGCGGAGATCGGGCGACGCTTTTGGCGTTCTACGAAAAGAACTATCCGCTGCGAGTGAAGGACATCGACGGCGCTATGAACTTCCGCGAAATGACCGGGGGATTTGAGCTGAAGAAAATTGAAGAATCGGCGCCGACAAAACTGACCGCGCTCGTGAAAGAAAAGGAATCCGATCAATTCGCCAGATTGACGATGGAAGTCGAGGAAGCGGAGCCGCACGTGATTAAGGGTGTGGATTTGCGCGCATGTCCAGCACCGGCGGAGTTTAAGACAGCGCGTTTGAGCGAGAGCGAAGTTGTGAGTGGAGTAAAGAAACTGGCCGAGGAGCGTGCGGCAGCGGACAAATTTTCTGGAGCAATCGCGATTTCAAAAGGTGGCAAGATAGTTTTCGAACAAGCGTATGGGCTGGCGGATCGTGACAAAAAGACGCCGAACAGCCCGCAAACCCAATTTCGGATGGGCTCGATGAATAAGATGTTTACGGCCACCGCAATTCTGCAGCTCGCGCAGGCTGGCAAACTGAAGTTGACGGATCCGGTTGGAAAATATTTGACCGACTATCCCAATCAAGAGATCGCGAAAAAAGTAACGATCCACCATCTCCTGACGCACACCGGTGGAACGGGAGATTTCTTCGGCCCGGAGTACGACAAACATCGTCTCGAGCTGAAGACTTTGCAAGACTACGTCAGCCTTTACGGTACGCGGGGGCCGGAATTTGAACCAGGCAGCAAGTGGGAATACAGCAACTACGGCTTTTTGCTGCTGGGATTAGTCGTGCAGAAGGCGTCCGGGCAGGATTACTACGAGTATGTACGCGAACATATCTTCCAACCGGCAGGGATGACTCGGAGCGATTCGCTGCCGGAAGAACAAGCGGTGGCAGGGCGATCCATTGGCTATACGAAATTTGACGGTGGCGGCGCGTGGAAACCGAATACAGACACACTGCCGTATCGCGGCACGTCTGCCGGCGGAGGGTATACGACCGTGGAAGATCTGGTGCGGTTTGCGAACGCGCTGCTCAGCCACAAATTGCTGGATGCAGAGCATACAGAACTCCTGACGACCGGTCACGCAGACACCCCACGCGGCGCAAAATACGCGTACGGATTCATGGACGATCGCGAAGACGGCGTCCGTTGGTTCGGGCATGGCGGGGGAGCACCGGGCATGAACGGCGATTTGCGAATTTTTCCCGAATCGGGTTATGTGGTTGCCGTGTTGTCGAATCTGGATCCGCCAGCCGTAGAGCGGATTTCCAGTTACGCGACCAATCGGCTGCCGGAGAAATAAAAAAGTCCGCGGACAGCGCTACGCTTTTGCGCCGCGCTGCTTTTCTTTTTTGATCGAGCCTGGATTGACGAGCCACTGCGCCTTGCCGGCGCGGCCCGGCTGCTTCTTTTTCACGCCTGACAAACGTCCGATTTTCAGCAGGCGACAAACCTCCGCGCTCGTTGAATCGAGTATCGCGGCGGTTTCTTGCGCAGTGAGCCAGCGAGGGTCGGCTTTGGACATTTTTTCGTCGCCTCCGAGGCTTATAGGGGAGAGAATGCGTTCACTGTAGTAGCAGGGTTGTCTCTTTGGCAATAAAAAAAGTCCCGAAAGCCCACAGAAAACCGATTTAGCAACCCGGGAACGAAATGCCTTCCATATTACCAAGCTGTGGAGTCACTGCTCGTGCTGAGCAGTGCCACCGGCTCCGCCGGAAATTTTTCCGCGAATGAGATCCTCGAGGTCGTCGATGTGATCGCCGAGATGATTCAGTTTGCGGGCGAGGCCTTGAATTTCGGTTTCGCTGCGCCGATTTACGTCGAAATCGAGTTCGCTGCGGAGGCGGTCCTTCGTGTCCTGCCGATTCTGACTCATCATGATGACGGGAGCTTGAATCGCGGCGAGCATGGAAAGAAACAGATTCAGAAGGATAAAGGGATAGGGATCCCAGGACTTCGTCCCCATCGAAATGCTCAAAACAGAATAGGCAACGAGCGCGGAGAGAAAAGTGATGATAAAGGTCCACGAGCCACCGAAACCCGCAACTGCATCCGCGATGCGCTCACCGAACGTGGCTTCTTTTTCGATCAGTTCGTTCGGATTGCGACTGGCGCGAACTCGAACAAGTTGCTGCGCAGAATGAAACTGACGGCCGAGCACAGTGAGCATGTCCATGCCGGCATGAGGTTTCTTTTGCAGGAGCACCATGATGTCGTGCCGGTCGACTTCCAAACATTCGGTTTCTTCAAGCGCGACCGCATTGGTCTGATGCGGCGTTTGCTCGAGCATCGACGCGAAGCCGAAAAATTCGCCGTGCGATGGCTCATCGACGACAACTTCCTGATGGTCGTCGTCCACCGTCGTCACCCGGACGCGACCGGAGACCATGACGTAAGCGTGGCCATCAGTGTCGCCGATTTTGTAGATCCGCTCTCGTTGCGCGAATTTTTTAAGTTCAACCTGGCCGGCGAGGATTGCGGCTTCGTCGTCGTCGAGAAGCGCGAACAGAGGAACATTTTTGAGAGATTCCGGATGACACGGCATGGCAGACCTCGCGGGTGCTGATTCTTGAAGTTAAACGCCAAGAAAGGATTCCACAAAGGGACGCCAGAAAACAACCGCCCCACTGTGAAACCACTTCAGCTTTTTGGGGAAGCACACTCGGTGCAAGGGCAAATCGAGCGGAGATGATCGTAGGAATAGATACCAGTCGAATGGCCGTCAGAGAACGATATCTGGATGGCGTAGTTGCCCACTTGCGTGGCGGCGGTCGCTCTGGGTTTGGGCTTGAACATCGGCAACGCTGGCGAAGACGCGAATGCGGGAGAAGCTTCCGCCAGCAAGTCTTTCTTGCCGCGTTCGTCGTTGCAGGTGGCGCACGGACAGTTGTCGCGCAAATAAAAGAAATCGAAGTGGGAAGCGTGGCCGTCCGCCCAAGCGATATCTACGCCCGCATTCGTTGAGACGTGAATTTTTACGGAAGTAGGTTTGCGACCGGCATGGAGAGGAATCGGCATCGGGTCAGACTATGGGTTACAAGCCTTTGCATCGAGCGTGGAGCAGCAACCGGATGAGGGAAACGGTTTGCCGTGTGGACAGAGCTTGGGTTGTTCCAGGAAATTGCACGTAGTGTCGAGCGTAAGGTGCCCGTGTGTCAGCTCAACGCGGCGTCCGGCGTTGCGCGCAATGTCCACGTCGTGCGTGACCATCAGGATGGTGTGGCCGGCGTTGTGCAGGTCGCGAAAAATTTTGATGACGATATCTTCGTTCGCCTCGTCAAGATTGCCGGTCGGCTCATCGGCAAGAATGAGCTTCGGCTGATTGATGAGCGCGCGCGCGATGGCAACGCGCTGCTGTTCACCGCCGGAAAGCTTGCCGGGAAGATGCTCGAGGCGGTCGCCAAGGCCGACGCGCTTCAAGGCTTCGATGGCTTGCGACTCGTCGGTCACGGAATGAAAATACTGCGCGAGCATTACGTTTTCGAGCGCGGTTAAGTACGGCACGAGATGAAATTGCTGGAAAACAAATCCTATTTTTTCCGCGCGGTAGCGGACGAGTTCAGATTCGCTCAGGCGAGTGATGTCCTGGCCGTTGACGACGACGCTACCGGATGTGGCCGTGTCCAAGCCGCCGAGAATGTTGATCAGCGTCGTTTTGCCGGAGCCGGATGGACCCATGAGGGCAATCCATTCGCCGGGTTGAATTTTAAAGCTGACTCCGCCGAGCGCGCGCAGCGAACCATATTCCTTCACCAAATTTTCCAACACCACTTGCGGCGGCGCTTGCGGTGCGGGCTGCAACGACGCCGAAGGAGTCACGAGCGGTTGCGTCGTCATGCTTCCCCCCGAAAAATCGTGGCGGGACGCACGCTGGCCAACCGGCGCAGCGGATAGGCGCCGAGAATCGCGACGATAACGGTAAGTGCCACGGAAATAGGATACACGATGAGGCGCGGCGCAGCGGCCACGCCAAAGACAGCTTTACCCAACGCAATGGAGAGAGCGATTCCGACCGCCGACCCGATTAGACCGCCAGCCAAACCAACCAGGGCTGCCTCGGTCAGAAAGAGATTCAGCACGCGGCGAGCGGAACCGCCAATCGCTTTCATCATGCCAACGTCGTTGCGGCGCTCGGCAGCGATATTCGTCATGGCGGCCATCACGCAGAGAGTTGTCAACGTAAGGATCAGAACTGTTGCCGCGGTCAGCAGGCCGGAGATGCGCGAGTAGATTTTAGCCTGCGCCTCGGAGAATTGGCGCAGGGGGCGGACTTCAGCATCGGGTAGCTTTTGTTGCAATTGCGAAGCGAATTGTTCGATCTGCAAGGACGTGCCTGCAACATTTACTTGAACCAAGCTGATCTGGTTCGGCGCGTTCGTCAAGTTCTGTGCGTCCGCAAGCGAGAGAAAAATTTGCCCGTCCTCCGTGGAACCGGATTTCCAGATTTCCGCAAGAGAGCATCGCAGCGAGCGGTCTCCATCACGGATCGTAACGGTTTCACCTGCTCGCAACTGAAATTTCGCGGCCACCTGTTGACCCGCAATGCATTGGGAGACGTCTCCGCCGTGCACTGCTTGCCCGCCATCAGCTTTCAAAGAATCGAGGGGAGCCCTACCAGGTAGCACGCCGGAATAGCCGACAACGACCAGTTGCGAAAAGTCGTTCGATGATTTCGGAGCGATGGAAGCGATTGCATAAAGCAATGATGCGTGATGAACCGAAACAGTCGAATCCGGCGAAGGCGCGAAGATCGACGCTGGCAGTTGCGGCAGCGTGCCTCCCTGCCCCAGATCCGAACTTTTCGGGAGCACCAAAATATTTGCTCCAAACGAGCGGAATTCTGAAGTGAGGCGGCGCTTGGCGTCGGTTTGAAGATTTAGCAGCGCGGCGGAGACGGCAGCTCCGGCAGAAAGCGCTAGAAGAATGACGAAGAGACGGCCGCGATTGGCGAAGAGCAAACGTCGGACCAAGCGTCGAAACATGGGGCGATTTGTATAGGGGGAAGGCATTACTTATTCGCCTCGCAAAATCGGCGCGGGTTCGCATTGCGTGGCGCGGCGAAGCGGCAGCGCGCTTCCCAGGAGTGTCACGAGAATCGCAAGTCCCAACACGACGCCGAGAACCAGGAACGACGGGAGCGGCGGCACACCAAAGATTTTTGACCCGACGATGCGCGCGAGGATATATCCGAGTGCGTAGCCGAACGTTCCGCCAATAAACGCCAGCAAAAGCTGCTCAGCCGCCAGCAGAAATCCGACCATGCCTGAACCTGCGCCGAGCGCCTTCATGAGTGCCAGTTCGGAGCGGCGCTCAATCACGCTGGCGGCGGAAGAAGCTCCGACGGCGAGCGCGGCAGCGAGTAATGCGGCAAGCGTGACGAGCCAAAGCAACGAACGCACACGCGTGAGAATTTGGCCTTCGCCGTCTGCGACACGATGAATCACCCTCACGTCTGAGCCCGGCAAAACTTCCTCAATGGAATACGCGATGGACGAAACGTACGGAGTGCACGACCACCGTTCGAAATCTTTCTGGTCCATCGTCTTGGGGTCGCGGCGGCCGAAGGCGTCTTCGGGCTTGGTTAGCGCGAGGACGTAGAGCTTGCGGTAAAGGCCAAGTTTGGAGCTGAGCTGCTGAACCAAACTTAACGGCATTAAAACGGTGTCATCCTCTAAATCGCCTGTGCTAACGATACCCACAACCTTCACGACAGGGTCGGCTTTCTTGTCTCCGTTATCGACGACCAGACGGTCCCCTATTTGAATATTAAGCCGCTGCGCAATCCGTTGTCCGACCACACATTCCTGCGAATCTTCCGAAAACCACCTTCCCTCCACGTTCCACCATGGATTTGTTGTGTCGATGCCGGTGGCAAATGAAGAGCCATCTGGCAAAGCGATTTTGTGGTTTATCCACGTCCCAATGAATCGAATTTTTCTCGGTTGCGTTTCGGAAACCAACTTACGCGGTTCAAAAAAGCCGTAATAACGTTCTGATTCGAGAATCGGGGCAAACGCGATGATGTTGTTATGCCAAAAGACCGATTTGATTTTGGGCAGGTCGGCTTCCGGAAGATACGCGCCGGAATTTACGGGCCGATAGTCCACACCACCGATTTCGAGCGGCAACGAATCGGCTTGCGGTGTCACGACAAGATTTGCCCCAAGGGAAGTAAATTCCGCAGCCAGCCGGTCGCCAACATCCAAGGCAACGCTGAGTGCCGCCGTTACGACCGCCATACCAAGACTCAAGGCAGCAACGGTCAGAAGCTTGCGACGAGGACGTCGCGTGAAGGAGTCGGTAATGAGGCGGGCAAACATGGAACGGGTTCTTAGTTATCAGTCTTCAGTCGTCAGTAAAAACAAAAAGAAAGAAAGTCGGTTCACGTCTAGCTGAACCTCGGCCCGGAGACGGATCACTGTGGAACCTCTGTGAAGGCTCGTGTGATGGACGAAACGTTGACCACAAGCTCCGAGCCTTCGACCTGAAACGGCAATCCCACCGGATTGCAGCCGCCCGCCTCGCCAATCGTCGGAATATAAATGGCCGAAGCGCAATGGCGGCAAATCACGTTTTGCCCGTCCTGGCGATAGCCCTCCGCGCCACAAATCCGGCACGCATCGAGCGCCACGCCCCAGCCTTGCGGCTTCTTGATAATCAGAAAACGAAAATCCTGCTTCCCCGAAGTGACTGTGAAAATGTGCAGATTCCCATCCTGCACTTCCGCAATCGGCACGCGGATTAAATCGGCGGCCGCGGCAACTTTGCGTGACGAAGGCGGCGCCGAATTCGCGCGCGCGTAAATGAAATCCGCAGTCAATACAAGGATCACCGTAAAGCAAGCCGTCGAAGCCACAATCATCCAGCGACGCTGGCGGCGCCGTTGCGATTCAAACAAACGCCGCTCCGCTTCATTTTCCGCAGTTGTTTTCACCGCGGACGGCGTCAGCCATTCCCGCAAAATCAGCAGCATCGCAGCGCCAAAAATAAAAACGAAAAAGAAAAGTTCGTTTCTAACGATCGGTCCGATCAGCGCCATCTCTTGCTTGCTGGAAGGCAGCCAGCGCGCTTCGCTCAGCTCATGTAATCCAGTAATGGCAAGCTGCGCCGCGACGAGCCATAAAATCACCGTCGTCACGCCAAAAAAACGCTGCAGCGGAATCTTGACCGTTCCCTTAAAAAAGAACACGCCTACCGAAATGGCGGCCGCCAATCCAAGCAACGTCCCGATCCACGTTTGCAGACCATCGCTCGACAGCTCCACCGCCCGCAAAATCAGCGCCAGCTCTACGCCCTCACGCAACACCATCAAAAACACGAACAAAAAGATGCCCCAACCCGCAGCCGCGCCCACCCGCTCGGCATACTCGTCAATTTTCTGCTCGATTTCTTTTCGCAAGTGCCGCGCAACGCGGTTCATCCAAAAGATCATCGAAACCACAAAGACGGTGGCGACAAGCAGCATCAAGCCTTCAAAGCCGTCTTCGCTGATGCTCCAGCGTTCCAGGGCAATGGCGACCGCCAGGCTCAGTGCGGCCGCCAAACCGACGCCATACCATACGAATCGCGCAAGGTGGACGCGCGAGGTGCGTGAAAGGTAGACCAGGATGATGCCGACGACGAGGGAAGCTTCAACGCCTTCTCGAAGGGCGATTAAAAGGGCAGAAAGCACGGTCGTTCCAGTTGAAAATGATTTGCAACTTCATTCATAGTGTATCGCTTGGCGCAGCCTAAGGTCAATCGGACCATATTAGTCCTATTTCTTCAGGATAGAATACTCCAGTGCCCTCGAATCGCAAATTCGCCGCTGCACCCGGTGCCTGGAACTGATGCTGCCCAAAGCCCTTAGTTCAAACTTGGGCCGATCTTTGACGGGCGCACTTCGCGTTGCGGCATCGCTGATTTGTGCATTCAACCTCGCAATTCCCTCCTCGCTACTCGGCCAAAACGGCAAATCGCAGGAGCTGAAGAAGGCGCAAAAAGAAGTCCAGCAAGGCGAGAAAGCCGAAGCCGCCGGCAACTGGCAGGAAGCCATGGAGCGCTACGACGCGGCTGCAAAAGACGCTCCCGGCGATTTGGGGATCGTGGGACACGCCTCAGCGCTTCGTGCCCGGCTCGTCCGCACGCACGTCGACGCCGCGGAGAACGCCGCAATTCATGGCGACTTGCGCAAAGCAACCGACGAATTGAATGCCGCACTCAGAATCGATCCGGGTAACGCCATCGTGGCGGAGCGCGAAGCACAAATGCGCGGCATGAACGAAGAGGACATCCTGCCCGAAGGTCCGCCGGAGCAATACAAATTAAAAGGACCTCCGGTGCTGGGTCCGCAGCGCGGCGCAAAGAGTTTCAACCTGCGCGGCGATACGCGCGGCGCCTATGAACAGGTTGGCCGCGCCTTCGGCATTACCGTCGGATTCGATCCGGACCTCGTGTCGCGCAACATAAAGTTCCGCGTAGATGCCGTCGATTTCGAAACGGCGATGCGCATCCTCGGCCAACAAACCGCCACTTTCTACCGGCCGCTTACCGCGAACATGATCTTCGTTGCCGCGGACACCATCGACAAGCGCAAACAGTATGGATTGGAAGTGGAACAAACGTTTGTGCTCGGTGCCGCGGTCGATTCGCAGGACTTAACCGAACTTTTGCGCGCCCTCCGCGAAATCACGAGCGCGAATCACATCGAGTTGGACTTGAAAAGCCGCAGCATCACGATTCGCGACTCCGCGGAGAAAGTGAAACTCGCAGGCGCGCTCGTCAAGCAAGTGCAACAGGCGCGTAGCGAACTGATGCTCGAAATCGAGCTGCTCGAGGTGGACAGGAATAAAGCGCTCGACCTCGGCCTCGTCCCGCCGACCACTGCGCGGGCCATACCGCTCAGCACCAGCGACGTGAAGGCCCTTTTGCAGGCGACCGACCTGGCGAATCTTCTCACGCTCGTACAACAGGTTTTCGCGGCTCATGGAATTTCTCCTGTGCCGCCGGTTATTCCCGTCGGCGGCGGAAGAAGCACCTTTTTGCTGAATCTGCCCGGCACATCGGCAAATTTCTCCGACGCGCTGTCACTTGTGAAAAACGGGCGGGAAGTACTGCTGCGTGTCCAGGATACGAAGCCCGCGACATTCTTCATCGGCCAACGCTTTCCCGTGACACTTTCCCTTCTTTCGAGCAGCATTGGCAACACCGCCGTGGCCGGCGCTATTCCTTCGACGGTATTTCCACGAACCGATTTCAATGTCGGACAAATTCCTGTCGCGGTGGTGGCCGCCGATTTCAACAATGATCTGCAAAGCGACTTGGCAGTCGCCAACCAACAGGACAATTCCATCAGTATCTTGCTCAATCAGGGCCAGGGAAATTTTTCGCAGCCCAACAAAGCGATTGTTCTTGGCCCGAAAGAAACCGGGCCGGCTGCGATTGCCTCCGGAACATTTCGCGTAACGGACACAACGCATTTGACGCAGCCGGCTGATTTGGTGATTGCGAATTCGACTTCGAATACCGTCACAGTACTTTTAGGAAATGGCGATGGCACGTTTGTCGAAGCGCCCGGCTCACCTTTTCCGGTCGGCACGCAACCCCGTTCGGTCATCGTCGCGGACTTCAACAATGACGGCTTTCTCGATTTCGCCGTGGCCGACAGCGGCGACAACACCATCGCCACGTTTCAGGGAAATGGCGATGGCACATTTACGCCATTTCCGAAGTCGCCTTTTACGCTGCCGGCGACTATGCAAGGCCCGGTTGCAATGGCAAAGGGCAATTTTCAGAATCTGAGCAATACCGGTCCGGATCTTTCGGTCGTAAACGAATTGACGAACAACGTCGCAATTCTTGAATCTCAAGGACAGGGCTTCGACGGTACATTTACAATCGCGACCGGCTCACCGTTCGATACCGGCAAAGGCCCAATTGCGATTGCGGCTGGAGATCTGAATTCCGACGGCGTTCCGGATCTGGCAATCGTCAATTCGATTGACAGTACGATCAGCGTTTTCTTGAACAATGGCGACGCAACGTTTTCCGCAGCACCGGGGTCGCCGCTAAGTACTACTTCTGGCGCCAATCCTTCCGGTGTCGTCATCGCGGATTTTACGAACGATGGAATCAGCGACATTGCTGTCACGAATCAAGGTCTTTCAACTCTCGGCGTTTACGTCGGATTGGGCCTCGGAGCGTTCGCGTCGCAAATCGAGCTTTCCACTCCTCCCGGCCCCCAGGCCATCACAAGCGCGGACTTCGACGGCAATGGTCTACCGGACGTCGCCGTTACCGCTCATTCCGGGGCGAGCAATACGGTCAGCGTCTTTCTCGATCCCTCGACATTCTCGAACCTCGGCAGTTCCACCCAAACTCCTTACCCAGGCTCGGAGTACATCGACCTCGGCTTGAAAATCAAAACGACTCCATACGTGCACGCCGCAAATGAAGTGACTCTGCAAATGGAATTTGAAATCCGCTCTCTCGCTGGCACTGCGTTGAACGGAATTCCGGTCATCAACAATCAGACGCTGAATCAAACCGTGCGGCTCAAGCAGGACGAAACGGCGTTAGTTGGCGGGCTGACGGACACCGAAGCAACAAATGCGCTTGCCTCTTTACCCGGGCTCGGAGAAATCCCAGGACTCGCCTACACCGTCCAGAATCGCAACAACACTTCACAGAGCACGGAATTCCTGGTTTTGATCACGCCCAGAAAATTGCGGATCCCGTCGCGAATTTCCGCATCGATCTATGCCGGTCCAAATCCCGGGGTGGGCACAAACGCGCCCGCCCCACAGCCTGTGCAACAAGAACAGCCGCCCCAACAACAACCCCCGGCCCAACAACCGCCACAGCAGCAACAGCCGCAGCCCCAACCTCCGCCTAACGGGCCGGAACCGCAAAACTAATTGTCGCTCGGAAAATCGGCCGCGTTTTATGGCAGCGGTTCAAACACAACGACCGGCTGGTACGTTCGCGGCACCACTGCTTCCGCGATCGCAATCAATTTTTTCTGTTGATCAAAAACTCGCAACCGTGGCGGACGCATCTCCCCGGCATCCAATTCCATTGTCGCGCCCGGTGGGTTTTCTGTTCGGCCGGGTTGAATTTGCGAAATCGTCACGTTGAAGCGTCCTCCGTGCCGTACCCGCTTTTCAATCACCGGAAGCACATTCGCGCTCGGAAAATTGGGCAGAAGACTTTCCAGCGGAATCAGACATTCCTTGAATTTTCCCGCGCGCGCCGCTTCCGCAAGATCCTCCAGCTTCCAGGCTTGCTGCAGCGAAAATTCTCCGACGGCCGTGCGGCAAATTTCCGCAAGGTGCGCGCCGCAGCCAAGCTTCTGTCCCATTTCGTGTGCCAGCGAACGAATATACGTCCCGGAAGAACATTCGATCACGAAACGCGCGATCGAGCCCTCGATCCCCGTGAGCTTGTATTCGAACACTTCCACTTCCACCGGTTTTAGTTCGACTTCTTTTTTCTTGCGAGCGAGTTCGTATGCCGGCCGGCCATTCACTTTCTTCGCGGAAAATATCGGTGGCATTTGCGCAAACCGGCCTACCCGTTCGGCCGCAAAACCTTCGAGCGTCGCGGCATCCAGAGGAGGGGCTGAATCCGCTCCCTGCGCTTCGCCGTCTGAATCGTAGGAGTCGGTCGCAAAACCGAATCGGAATCCCGCCGTGTAGCGCTTTCGCCGCCCGGAATAAAATTGCACCAGCCGCGTCGCACGGCCCAGCAAGACCACAAGCACGCCCGTCGCAAGCGGGTCCAGAGTCCCGAGGTGTCCGACTTGCCGAAACCCGGCAAGGTGCCGAATCGCATCCACGACATCGTGCGACGTTTTGCCTTGCGGCTTGTCGATGACAAGCGCTCCATCAAAGGGCGCAGGTTGCGGTTTGCGGGGCACGTTCTATTCGTCCGCCTTTGTTTCCTGCAAGAACCGGATCATTGCGCGGACGGTTTTTCCTTCTTCACTTCTTTGAGCAGTTGTTCGATGCGCAGCGCGCTCTCTTCGGAAACATCGAGCGTGAAGTGAAGTTCCGGAAGCCGGCGAACTTGCAAACGCTCGATGAGTTCGTGCCGGATGTAACCGGCCGCGTGCTCGAGCGCTTTGATGGCGCCATTTTGCTCTTTCGAATCGTTCGACCGCACTACGATGAAGATGCGTGCGTGCTTCATGTCCGGCTGGACGCGGACCTCGCTCACGCTGACGTGACCCTCAAGCCGCGGATCCTTCAATTCGCCCGCCAGCATCGCGTTGATTTCGTGGGCGATCTCTTCGCCAATTCTTTCGTGACGGTGACTCGTGGTGCCCATTTCTATCTCACTTCATCCGGTCAAACTATTTCCATGGCTTGATTTATCAGCATCGAGCCGAGTATTTCGTCGGCTTCGTCCAACGCCTTCTGCAAAACCTCTCGTACGTGCTTCTCTTCCGTCGAGAGCGTCACGACACCGACCACAGACCGTTGCCACACATCCTGATGGTCCAGCTCGGCAACTGCGACGTTGAACTTCGCGCGCAGTTTGTCTTTCAGGCTGCGCAATACCTGGCGCTTGTCTTTCAGCGATTGCGCATCCGCAATGTGCAGCTCCAGAGTTAGCAGCCCGACTGGCATCGAATTTTCCGGGGACGTTTTTCCGTTTACTTCTTGCCGGCAGAGGCGCCGCTCTGACCGGCCGCTTCCGCGGCGGTAAGCTTCTGCACGTTGAAGCATTCCAGAATGTCGCCAACCTTCACGTCATTGAAGTTCGCGATGCCCGCGCCGCATTCAAATCCTGTGCGCACTTCGCTTGCGTCATCCTTAAAGCGCTTCAGCGAATTCAGTTTCGAAGTGTAGATGACCGCGCCATCTCGCAACACGCGAACCTGCGCCTCGCGCTTAAGGATGCCGTCCACCACGTAGCAGCCCGCAACGGTCCCGGAACCTTTGACGCGGAACGTATTGCGAACTTCCGCCCGGCCCAGATACGTTTCCTGGAAGACCGGTTCGAGCAGGCCTTCCATCGCCTTCTTAATTTCGTCGGACACTTCATAAATAATGTTGTGTGTCCGGATGTCGACCTTCTCTTGCTGTGCCAGGTCCGCTGCCTTGCGTTCCGGCCGCACGCCAAACGCGATGATAATCGCCCCCGATGCGCTGGCAAGCAAAACGTCGTTTTCGCTGACCGCTCCCACGCCCGAGCCGATAATCTTCAGCTTCACCTGATCCGTCGAAAGCTTCGGCAACATTTCGCTCAGCACTTCCACGCTGCCCTGCACGTCCGCCTTGATGACGATCGGCAACTCTTTCACTTCGCCGGCCTTCAACTGTTCATGCAGTTGATCCAGCGTGATCCGGGCGCCCGTCGAACGCGCGAGCAACGCCGCGTCGCGCTGCTTCGATTGCCGGTAATCCACAATGTGGCGCGCCTTCGCTTCGTCCGTAACCGAGAAGTGATCGCCCGCTTCCGGCACGCCCTGCAATCCAAGTACTTCGACAGGCGTTGACGGCGGAGCTTCTTTCACTGGCCGCCCACGGTCGTCGAACATTGCGCGAACTTTGCCAAACACCGCGCCGCAAATAAAGAAGTCGCTCGGGCGCAGCGTTCCGTTTTGCACAAGAATCGTCGCAACCGGTCCGCGGCCCTTGTCCACCCGCGATTCCAGCACCGTGCCGCTTGCCGGAGCGTCCGGATTCGCTTTCAACTCGCGCAAATCCGCCACTAGCAGCAGAATTTCAAGCAGCTTCTCAATTCCTTTTTTCTGCTTCGCCGAGACTTCGACGAATTCCGTTTCGCCGCCCCATTCGGCCGGCATCAATCCCAAATCCGACAGCTGCCGCTTCACTCGCTCCGGCTGCGCTTCGGGCTTGTCGACTTTATTGACGGCCACGACGATCGGCACATTCGCCGCTTTCGCGTGGTCAATCGCTTCCTTCGTTTGCGGCATCACGCCGTCATCCGCCGCGACAACCAGCACTACGATGTCCGTGACTTTCGCTCCGCGTGCGCGCATGCGCGTGAACGCTTCGTGACCCGGCGTATCCACAAAAACTACGCTGCGGTCGTTTACCTGAACTTTGTACGCGCCGATGTGTTGCGTGATCCCGCCCGCTTCGCCGCCCGCCACATCCGCTTCGCGAATTGCATCGAGCAAACTCGTTTTGCCATGATCCACGTGGCCCATCACCGTTACCACCGGTGGCCGCGGCTTCAGATTTTCCTTCGTCTCTTCCTTCGCAACTTCCAGAACCATTTCTTCTTCGAACGAGACGACGCTAATCACTCCATTGAACGACTCCGCAAGTTGCGTGGCGGTCGGAACGTCCAGCGCCTGGTTGATACTGGCAAAAATCCCTTTGTCGAGCAGCACCTTCAGCAGTTCTTTGGCGCGCACGTCGAGCTTTTCCGCCAACTCGCGAATTGTGATTCCTTCCGTAATCGTAACGTCGCGCGGCGCACGCGGCTCTGGCGGCGCAATCACTGCGGCAGCGGCCCGCCGATCGCCTCCAGAACGCTGGCGTGTCGGATGGAGCTTGCGCTCCCCTTCCATCTCACGTTTGTCCGCAACCGGACGTTGGCGCTGCGGCGCCCGGCGCGTGTAAAGCGGTTTACCGGGCTCTGCCTTCGATGGCATTTTGTCCGGCATCGGCGGCAACATTGTTGGCCGGCCGGGCATGCGCGGCCCCGGCCGCGTTCCCGTAGGAACTGCTCCCCGGCGTTGGTCGAACGGACGATTTTGCGGACCGCCTGGTCCGCTCGGTCCTCCGCCTGGACGAGGCGTGTAGGGACGACCTTGCCCCTGTGCGCCGCCCTGCTGCTGCGGACGCATCGGCTGCCCCGGTCGCGGGCCACTCGGCCGATCTTGCGGAAGCGGGCCTCGATTGCCGGTCGGCATCGGGCCGCGGTTTCCGGTTGGCATAGGACCGCGGTTGCCCGTCGGCATCGGCCGCGAAGGTTGACCTTGCCGTTGTGGCGCTGCTGCCGCCGGTCTTGCTGCCCCGGGCTGGCCTTGCTGTGGACGTTGTCCGGACGGCGCGCCGCTCGTTTGCGACGGCCCAGAAATCGGGCGAAGCGGTTGTCCCGGCTGTGGTGCTGGTGCGGGACGCGCTGCGATGGGTTGCGCTGCTGGCGCAGAGGGCGCGCTCGGCTTTGGCGGCGCGGGAGGTGCGACGACTGGCGCAGGAGCAGGCGGCGCGGGTGCAACCGCCGCAGGCACTGGCGCGGGTGGCTTGGGCGCGGGAACTACGGGCGCAGGTGAAGGTGGGGCTACAACTGGTGCAACCGGCTTCGCAGCTATCGCCGCCGGAGGCGGAGGGGGAACTGGCGCAACCGGAGCGACCGGCGCCGGTGGTGCGGCAGCCGCGGCAGGCTTTCGCGATGCCGCTCTGGCCGCTGCGTCTTTCGCATCTTTGTCGGACTTGGCCTTCGCTTCCGCGTCAGCCTCCGCTTGTGCCTGGCCCTGGATGGTTGCTCGAACCTTCACCGCTACATCCGCGGGAATGGAACTAGAGTGCGTCTTTTTTTCTGTGACGCCGAAACCGGGCAGCAGGTCGATGATCGCTTTCGCTTTGACCTCGAGCTCGCGAGCCAGTTCGTTGATGCGGACTTGATTGATATCTGTCATGAATTCCTAAGAATTTGCCTCTTCCGTCTCTTCCGATTTCTTTTCTGTTTCCGGCGCGGCACTCTCTGCTTCGCCCTTCGGCGCTTCTTCCGATACTTCCGCCGTTTCCGTTTCGGTCGCGCTCGCTGCTGTCGCCTCTTCGCTGACCGGCTCTTGTCCAGCCGTCTCTTCTTCGTCCACGATTTCGACAACTTCGCCGGCCGGCGCGGCTTCTCCGCCTTCATAGAAGCGATTCACCGCCTGATAAATCTTGTCGACCATCTTTTCGCCGATGCCCGGAATTTCCATCAACTGCTCCGGCGTCATCCCCGCCAGCTTCTCCAGCGAACTGATTCCCGCCGCTTCAAATTTTTCGATCGTCTTCGGTCCAACTCCCGCTAGCACCGTCAGCGGAGTCGCGGGCGCCGTCAGCGCCGTCATCTGCTCTTCAATTTCGCGCCGCTTCTCTTCTTCGCTCTTGATGTCGATGTCCCAGCCGATCAATTTGCTCGCCAGCCGGACGTTCTGTCCCTTTTTTCCGATCGCAAGCGAAAGCTGCGAATCTTCCACAATCACTTCCAGCTTGTGATTTTCCGGATCGGTGATCTGCACGCGCGTTACTTTCGCCGGACTCAGCGCCTTCTGCGCAAATGCCACCGTCTCTTCGTTATACGGAATAATGTCAATCTTCTCGCCGCGCAGTTCGCGAATAATCGATTGCACGCGCATACCTTTCATCCCGACGCACGCGCCCACCGGGTCCACGTCCTTGTCACGGCTCAACACCGCAACCTTTGTCCGCTCGCCCGCTTCGCGCGCCGCTGCGCGAATCTGCACCGTGCCGTCATAAATTTCCGGCACTTCCATTTCAAACAGCCGCTGCACCAGCGACGAATCCGCGCGCGAAACAATCACCTGCGGCCCTTTCGCCGCGCGATCCACCATCTTGATCACCACGCGCAAACGCTCGCCGATGTTGTACGTCTCGAGCTTTGATTGTTCCCGCTTCGGCAAACGCGCTTCCGTCCGGCCCATGTCCACAATCAGGTCCGGCCCTTCCGCGCGCTTCACAATCACCGTCACCAGTTCGCCCGCGCGGTTGTGATACTCGTTGAAAATCGTGTCGCGCTCGGCTTCGCGCACCTTCTGCATGATCACTTGCTTCGCCGTCTGCGCCGCAATCCGGCCAAGCACGTCCGTCGGCTTCGCGGTCAAAAACTCTGTGCCAACTTCCGCGTCCGGATTTTTCTTTTTCGCATCCGCGACGGAAATTTCCCTCTTCGGGTCCGTCACTTCTTCCACCACGGTAATCACGGAAAACACGTCCACTTGCCCCGTATCCGTGTTGAACTTTCCGCGCAAATCCTCTTCCGTCTTGTAATACTTCCGCGCCGCAACCACCATCGCATCCTCAATCGCGGACACCACGACTTCCGGCTCAATGTGCTTCTCGCGGCTGAGCATCTCAATTTGTTGATAAAGCAAGTTGGCCATAACCGTTCCTGGTTCCCTGCCCCTAAAATTCCACTACCAGATTCGCTTTACGAATCGCTGCAAACGGCACGGCAATTTCCCGTGGCGTTTTTCCCTTCAATTCCAACCGCACATTGCCTCCGTCCACTCCGGCGATGCGCCCTTCAAAAAACGTCGCTTCTTCCACCGGCTGATGCGTCCAGACTTTCGCCATCCGTCCGGTGAACCGTTCAAACTCTTCCGGCTTCCGCAGTGCGCGATCCATGCCGGGCGAACTCACTTCCAAAACATAACCCGGCCCCGTGATCAGCTCCTCCACATCGAGGATTACACTCAACTGCTGGCTGACCCGCTCGCAATCCGCATGCGAAATCTTTGGAAACGGATTCGGCGGAGCGTCGTTTGCGCTTTCCGCCGTCTTTCGTGGAGGCACCCGGTCTATGTACACCCGCAGGAA
>DATGIS010000024.1:0-29288 GCA_035295625.1 Candidatus Acidiferrum sp.
TACTCGGAGATCCTGCGCTCAATGCAAAGCGAATCGCCGACGCAGTCACCGTAGCGAAGAAAGCCGATGTCGTAATTCTCGTGCTTGGCGAAAACGAGCAGACGTCCCGCGAAGCGTGGGCCAAGAACCATCTCGGCGACCGCCAAGGTCTCGATTTGCTCGGCAATCAGGATGAGCTCGCAAAACAAATAGTCGCGCTAGGCAAACCGGTGGTCGTGCTGCTCCTCCACGGGCGGCCAAACTCGATCAACTACGTCGCCGAAAATGTGCCGGCGATTCTGGACGGCTGGTATCTTGGCCAGGAAGGCGGTACGGCCGCCGCCGACGTTCTCTTCGGCGATTACAATCCCGGCGGCAAACTTCCCATTACCGTCCCGCGGTCGGTCGGCCAGCTTCCGGATTATTACTATCAGAAGCCTTCGGCCAAACGAGGATTCGTGGACGGTCCCGTCACGCCGCTTTTTCCTTTCGGCTGGGGTTTGAGCTACACAACATTCAAATACTCCAACCTGCGCCTGGCGCAAGACTCAATCGGTCCGGAAGGCGAGACAAAAGCCAGCGTCGACGTGACGAACACAGGCAAAGTTCGCGGTGACGAAGTCGCGCAGCTCTATATCCATCAAACAGTGAGCTCGGTGACGCGCCCCGTCAAAGAACTGCGCGGTTTCCAGCGCATTTCCCTGAATCCCGGCGAAACGAAAACCGTCGAATTCATGCTCGGTCCAAAGGAACTTTCCTATCTGAACCGAGACATGAAGCGCCTCGTGGAGCCGGGCACCTTCGAAATCATGGTTGGCGGTAATTCCGAGGAACTAACCACGACGAACTTGATCGTGCTAAACCGCTAGATAAATATGTAAACGTTTAGATACAATGCGGCGTCCCGCGCAACGTCGCTCGCCGAATTGTAAGTGGGCGGGCCGCCGCCGGTAACGGTAACTGTTTTCTTTGCACGCGAAAGTGGAGCGAGGTGAATAGAACGCGATGACACTCTTCTCGGCGTTTGCAGGGCAATACCTGGTGCGGCTGTCGACGGTGGACATGGCCATCGTCGTCTTCTACTTCGCGCTCGTGCTGGCCATCGGCTTCTATCTAAAGGGCCGCGCGAACACGGGCGAAGACTTCTTTATGGCCGGCCGCGACATGACCGCCTGGGTCGCGGGACTCAGCTTCCTCTCCGCGAACCTCGGGGCGCTTGAGCTGATGGGCTGGGCGGGCTCGGCGTATCAATACGGAATCCTCGCAACGCACTGGTATTGGATTGGCGCCATTCCCGCGATGCTTTTCCTCGCTCTGGTGATGATGCCGTTCTACTACATTTCCAAGACGCACTCCGTACCGGGTTATTTGAAGCTGCGCTTTGGAGAACCGGCACGCGCCGTCTCCGCGATTTCCTTCGGATTCATGACCGTTCTGATGAGCGGCGTGAACATGTTTGCCATGGCGAAAGTCATGCAGCTCGTTCTCGGCTGGGACATTAACGTGAGCATTTGGCTCTCCGCTGGAACGGTGGCGATTTACGTTGCGCTCGGCGGCTTGCGTTCTGCGATTTTCAATGAAGTGCTCCAGTTCTTCCTGATCTGGGCTGGCGCTCTATTGATTCCGATTCTTGGCCTCTACGAAGCGGGCGGCTGGAACAACTTGAAAATCTTGATTTCGCACCGCGTGTCGGAGCAGTACGTACACCTGTGGGCCGGACTGGGCTCGTTTTCCGATAATCCGATGGGAATCAACTGGTTCGGAATCGTGTTCGGGCTCGGTGCCGTGATTTCCATGGGCTACTGGACGACCGACTTTCTCGTCGTGCAGCGCATCCTTTCCGCAAAAGATATTCGCAGCGCGGAAATGGCGCCGATTATCGGTGCTGGTTTCAAGATGCTGGTTCCTCTGATCGTGATTCTGCCGGGCTTGCTCGGCCTGGGCCTGCTTCCAGAAAAGCTTGTGCCGGAATCGATGGCAGCGGCGACAGGAGCGCACAGTTACAACGACGTTTTGCCGTTGATGCTCGCTCGCTATTGCGGTCCCGGATTGCTTGGCCTTGGCATCACCGCTCTTATTGCGGGATTCATGTCCGGCATGGCCGGCAACGTCACCGCGTTTACGACCGTGTGGACCTACGACATCTATCGTCCGCTCATCAACAGCAAGGGCAGCGACGGACACTATGTCAGCATGGGCCGCTGGACGACCGTGATCGGCGTGCTCATCAGCATCGGCACGGCCTATCTCGTGATGCAGTTCGCCAGCATCATGGACTACGTTCAGGCCCTCTTCAGCTTCTTCATTGCGCCGCTCTTCGGTACTGTCGTGCTGGGCATGTTATGGAAGCGCGCCACGGCTTGGGGCGGTTTCCTTGGGCTTTTGCTGGGAACCGTATCGTCCTTCAGCATGTGGCTCTGGGTGAAGATTGACCCGACGGCGCTTCGCTATGTCGCGCTTTCAAGCCACGCAAAAGCTCTGGCGCAAGATATGTTCCAGGCGCTTTGGTCCTTCATCGTTTGCGTTCTCGTGACGGTGATTGTGAGCCTCGCGACGAAAGCCAAGACCGATGCCGAGCTGGAGGGACTTGTGTATGGTTTGACGAAAGTGCCTTCCGTCGGCAACGTGCCCGTTTATCAAAAACCGCTGTTTTGGGCTGGCATTGTCTGCGTGGTTTTCTTTGTTCTGAATATCTATTTCCGGTAATCGGAGGCTGAGACGATGATTTCGATCTGGTTCTTTATCGGCGTTTCTCTGCTCGTGAACGGCCTTCTGATTTTCGGAGCCGGCTTGTACGAATACAGCCATCCGCCTGCACACCCCGTCGTTTTGTTTGAAATGCACGCATCAATGTGGTGGGGTGCGATTCTTGCCGTGATAGGCGCTATCTATTGCGCCGTCTACCGCCCTGGCAAGAAAACCGAAGGCCACTGAGCAATCCGCGGAGATGGTCGCTATTCCGCGGTCGATTTTTTGCCGCGAAATTTTGTTTCGTTATTGCCCTACTGCAGGCTGTGCAGCGCTGGATAGATCTTGCGGTACGTTCCGTAGTTCTTCTGTAGCATTTTGGAATCGGCCGCGTTCGGAGCGACTCGCGCCGCCACTCTCACGATTGCGTCGCACGCTTCGTCTACCGAGTTCCACTGTCGTGCGCCAACCCCTGCAAGGATCGCCGCGCCATACGCTGCGCCTTCTTCTGCCTCAACCAACTCCACTTCATGCGCGTATACATCCGCCTGAATTTGCCGCCAGACATTCGAACGCGCCCCGCCGCCGCCGAGCCGGATTTTCGTCACCGGCACCTTCATCTCGTCAAAAATGGAAAGAGTATCTTTCAAACTGAACGCAACGCCTTCCTGAATTGCCCGAACCACATGTGCCCGCGTATGCGTCGGCGAAATGTTTACGAGCGCACCGCGTACATTTGGATCGAGATGTGGGGTACGCTCGCCCATCAAGTACGGTGCCCAGAATAAGCCTTCGCACCCGGCGGGAATTTTCGCGGCCTCGTCGGAAAGCCGCTCGTAGGGATCGCGGCCATCGTCTTTGCCGGCGCCGAATTGGTCGCGGAACCATCGCAGCGAAAGCCCCGCCGCTTGCGTCACTCCCATCACGTGCCAGCGGCCCGGAATCGCGTGGCAGAACGTGTGGATGCGGCCGTGCGGATCGAGCGCAGGCCGGTCCGTCGCCGCGAAAACAACGCCCGAGGTGCCGATCGTCGCGCTTACAACTCCCGCGCGCACGATTCCCATTCCCACCGCGCCGGCCGCTTGATCCCCTGCGCCCGCAACGACTGGTGTGCCGATCTCTAGCCCCGTTGCACTTGCGCCTTCCTGCGAAAGCTTTCCGCAAACGTCCGGCGATTCATGGAGCGCGGGCAGCCACTCTTTCGGAATTTTCGCGCCATCGAGAATTTGCGCGGACCACTGCCGATTCGCCACATCCAGCAGCAACGTGCCCGACGCGTCAGCCATGTCGATCGCTCGGTCGCCCGTCAACCGATAGCGAATGTAGTCTTTGGGCAGCATGACGTACCGGATGCGCGCCCAACTTTGCGGCTCGTTTTCGCGCACCCACAGCAGCTTCGTCAGCGTGAAATTCGTCAGCGGCGGATTGCAGGTGAGTTGAATGATGTTCGAGAGGCCAAACGTCGCCTCCAATTCCTTCGATTGCCTTTCTGTGCGCTGGTCGCACCAGATAATCGCGGGACGAATCACGTTGCCCGATGCGTCGAGCATCACCGCTCCGTGCATTTGTCCCGAAAAACCGATGCACGCCACGTCCTCGGATTTTGCATGCGCCGCGGCCATCGCCTTTTTTACAGCTGTGCCGCAAGCGCGCCACCAGTCCACCGGATCTTGCTCGGCCCAGCCGTCTTGTGGCGATGCGAATGCCTGATGCTCGTCCGTTCCGGACGCCACGACCTTGCCCGTCGTGTCGATCAAAAGCGCGCGTGTTCCGCTGGTTCCAACGTCAATTCCCAAAAAGAGCTGAATGGCGGACCTCCCGTGAAGAACTGCGAGAGCGAACTATAGTGGCGATGACGGGAGCGGTGTCAAGAGGGCTTTTCAGAGCGCGCAAAAAATCTTGCGGTCGCGCTATGGTTTTACATTGGATTTCGGCACGCAAGTTGCCGGAATTGAGAGTTCGTGCCCTTCGTCGATCGAGACGATGCAATCGAGCCGCGTACGATTCAACGCCGTCAGGTCGAGCGATTGTTTGCTGCCGCTCGGCCACTGAATCTCGATCCCATCGATTTTCGTCGCGCCGCCCAATCCGAAATGCACGCGAGGATCGGAACTCGATTGATACGTTCCGCCGCTGAAGACGTCCGCGCGTTGCCGTGCGCCGCCCGACGTTAAAAATACTTTCGCTCCTATCGCATCTCTCGGGCTTTTTGCTCCGCCAATCAATTTCAGCGTCAGCCAGTGATTGTCGTTCTTGAATACATTGCGAAGAAGTGTCGGCTTCGAATCAATGTTGTTGATGACGACGTCGATGTGCCCGTCGTTAAAAAGATCGCCGAACGCCGCTCCTCGCGCTGGGATCACATCAGCTAGCCCCGTCCCAATCACCGGCGGAATTTCTTGAAATTTCTTTCCATCCAGATTGCGGAACAGTTGTGGTCGCTCCGCCCACGTCGTGCCCCAATCTTGTTGGTCCACCTGCGGATAAACGTGGCCGTTCGCGATGAACAGATCGAGAAACCCATCATTGTCGTAATCGAGAAACGCCGTCGCCCACGAAAGAAACGGAATCGTCGGTGTCGCCAGCCCCGACGCGTACGAAACATCGGTAAAACTCCCGCCGCCATCGTTGCGATAAAGTGTTTTGTAATCGTCGCTGAACGTCGTCGTAAACAGATCGACTCTCCCGTCGCGGTTGTAGTCGCCGACCGCGATGCCCATCGACGCCTGCTCGCGCCCGTCTTCGCTCAACGCAAACCCCGACGCATATCCAATCTCTTCGAACGTTCCATCGTGTTTGTTTCGAAACAAATAATTCGGCACCGAATCATTCGCAACCGCCAGGTCGACCCATCCGTCGTCGTCAATGTCCACGAAAACCGAAGCGAGGCCGTAATACCCATTCTTGTTCGAAACACCCGCTTTCACGCTCACATCCGTGAATGTTCCGTCGCCATTGTTGTGAAACAAGTGATCCGCTTCGCCCGGCAGCCCGCGGGGGCCGCACATCACATTGATTCCCCGGAACTGGCAGAAATTCGCCGGAATTTCCCCCGTCCCCGCAATCGGCGGATTGTCGATGTCGAACTTCACATAGCCCGGAACGAACAAATCCAGCAGGCCATCGTGGTCATAGTCGCCCCACGTCGGCGAAGTAGACCATCCTCCCAGCCCCACGCCCGCTTTTTCCGCAATATCGGTAAACGTTCCGTCGTGATTGTTGTGATAGAGCCGGTTCTTGCCAAAATTCGCTACATAAATGTCCGGCCACCCGTCGTTATCGAAGTCCGCTACCGCTACGCCGAATCCCCAGCGCTCGTTCGCGACGCCCGCTTTTTCCGTCACGTCCGTAAACGTGCCGTCGTGATTGTTGTGCAATAGCATCGCGCGCGGCGGCGCCTCTTTTCCGCGCAGCGCCGCGATCGTCGAACCGTTCAGCAAATAAATATCAAGCCATCCGTCGTTGTCGTAATCGAGCAACGCCACGCCCGAGCCCATCGTTTCCAGAATCGTTGTTTTCTCCGCCGTTCCCGAGCGGTGCAAAAATTTATCCAGTCCCGCCTGCTTCGTAATATCCAGAAATACGATCGGCCCGCTCTCCATAAATCCGCCAGCCGTAATCGGACGCGACTGCGCATCCTTGACTGCCGCATGCGCCACTCCCGTCGCGACGCCCATTCCGCTCGCTGGTTGTTGCCCTTCCGCCGCCGTTGGCTTTTTCTCTTGCGCCTCCGCGGTCGTCCCGAGCGCCATCGCCAAACACACCAGGCCCACACGTGCCCAGCGCGACAAATTCGCTCGACAGGCGTATCTTCTTTCAAGTGTCCGGGGCTTCATCCGATTGAAAAGCACCATCCGCTGGGTAGCGTTCTGCCGCAAGTTCGAACTCGCCTCGCTTGGCGCAACGGATTCTAAATGCAGATCATGCAACACGCTTCGCAACAAGGGTACACGCGCCGCGAAACCGCAACCAGCGAATTTCGTCGCTTCGCCATGCGCAATTTACATCTCGAATCTGGGGCAAATGTGCGATGACCAAGGAACGCCGCGGCATTCATCTGATTGCTGAACTCGCCAAAGTTTCCATCGGCACCGTTGACCGCGCGCTTCACGGTCGTCCCGGCATCAACGAAGAGACCCGTCAGCGCATTTTGCAGGTCGCGCGCCAGGTCGGCTACACGCCGAATCTCGCGGCCCGCGCTCTCTCCGTCGCAAAAGGCAATCTAAAGGTCGGCGTCTGCGTTCCCCGCGAAATTCATTTCTTTTACGACCAGCTCTGGAGCGGCATCCTGGACGAAGAACGCCGCGCCGGCAATTTGGGAATGCAGTTCGTCAATCGCCCAGTCCAGGTTCTCGGCGAAGGCGACGCGGACGCGTTCAAGGAATTGGTCGACGCCGGCGTCGATGGCATCATCGTCACCGCCGGAAATCCAAAAGATCTCCAGCCCCTTATCGACGATGCGGAAGCGAAAGGCATTCGCGTCGTCTGCGTTTCCACTGACGCGCCTGAAAGCAAGCGCTCTTCGATCGTCTGCGTCGAGCCCTGGACCAACGGCTCCCTCGCAGGCGAGCTCATGGGCAAACTTGTCTCCCCCGGCGCCAAAGTTGCCATCATCGCCGGTATGTTAAGCGCCGAAGATCACCGCAAAAAAGCGGACGGCTTCGCAGAAATGTTTCCGAAGCATTGTCCGGGCGGGAAACTCCTCCGCGTCATTGAAGGCCACGAAGACGAAGAAGAAAGTTTTCAAAAAACTTTTGAACTTCTGCGCCGCGTTCCCACGCTCGCCGGAATTTACGTCAACACCGTGAACTGTTTGCCTGTCTGTCGCGCGCTCGCCGAACGCGGCCTCGCTGGAAAAGTAAAATTGATCACCACCGACTTGTTTGCGGAGATGTCCCCGCACCTTCAGAAGGGCACGATCACCGCCTCAATTTATCAGCAGCCTCATAGGCAGGGCCAGATCGCCGTTCGTTTGATGACCGATCATCTTCCGAACAAATCGCCGTTTCCGCAAAAAGTCCACCTCAGTCCCAACGTCGTTATGTCCTCTAACCTTCATCTTTTCCGCGAGATGCGCCAGGCCGACAGCCGCCTGGACACCCTCCCCCCGGTCCATCGAGCCGCCCTATAGCGGTTTCGCAGTCCCAGTACCCCCGGTTGTTTCTTTAGAATATCGATTTGGCTGAGCAAAAATTCGCTTGACATCAATTCGTTTAAGCAATACAACCCTTACAACCGTTAACGTTAACGGTTTTGCTGGTCGGGGTTTTACGTCGAGAATCTCACGAAGGAATGTAGGGGGTGGATGGATGTATCGTAAGAGCTCGAAATATGTTGCTCGTCTGTTAAGTTCGTCTAAGCTTCGCAATATCAAGTACTTGCTTCTGCTGGTGCTGGCCCTCGTGGCGCTGCCGTCGCGCTCGTTTGGCCAGAACGCCACACTCGTAGGCACCATCACCGACCCGCAAGGCGGCGTCGTGGCGGGTGTAACGATAACTGTTACCAGCGCTGAAACCGGCGCTGTAAAAACATTCACAACCAACGAATCCGGTCAGTATGTTGTGCCGGATTTGCCGATCGGCCATTACGGCATCAAAGCCGCGGCCAGTGGCTTCAAAGTCGCGGAGCGGAAGGACGTCGTCCTGACCGTGGGCGACCGCCTCCGTATCGATTTCCAGATGACCATGGGCGCCGCTTCCGAAACCGTCACGGTTGAAGCGAATCCCATCGCTGTCCAGTCCGATTCGGGCGAAGTCAGCAACCTGATTACCGGTGAGCAGATGTCTCAGATCTCGACCAATGGTCGCAGTATTTATGCGCTTGCCGCATTGACCCCGGGCGCTTCCGGCAACATCACCGGCCTTCTCAACGTTCCGGTCGGCGGCGACTCCAACGTCAGCTTCAACGGTCTGCGCAACGGCCATAACATCTACTTGCTCGACGGCGGCGAAGACGATGACCGCGGCGGCGCAGGCAGCATGAGCATCGCGCCTTCTTCCGACGCCATCGCCGAATTCCGCGCCCTTACTTCGAACTACAGCGCAGACTACGGCCTGTCTTCCGCCGGCACCATGACCATGGTGCTCAAGTCCGGTTCCAGCACGCTCCATGCTTCCGCTTGGGAATTCAATCGCAACAACGCTTTCGACGCGCGCGATTTCTTCCATCCCGCGCCAAACGTCGAACCGAAGCTTCGCATGAACATTTTCGGTTTCAACGTCGGCGGCCCCGTCACCTTGGGTCATCTCTACAATCCCGAAAAGAAGAAGACCTTCTTCTTCTACAACATGGAATGGCGCCGCTACATCCAGGGTGCTGGGTCTAACCAGACTGTTCCTGACCCGGCGACGTACGGCGGCGATTTCGCGACTTCTTTGCCTGCCGATGTGAAACTCAACGACGGCACCGTTGTTCCGAATTCGGGTTTGCACACGCCCTGTGCGTTCCAACTCGGCTCGAATGCCGCGTTGCTCGCCCTATTTGCGGGTCAAACCCTTAGCACCCCAGGAGCTGATGGGTCCTGCAACGTTAAACCAAAGGCGTCAATCGCTGCGCAACCAGTATTTCAGCCCTTCACCGGCAATACGCTTCCCTTCGTCAACTCAAACGCTGCGGCATTGCTGGCCGCAGGAATCTTCCCGAGCGCCGGCCTGACGAGCGTCGGCGGTGGAACCGGCACTTTCTCTGGCGGCTCCGGTGTTCCTACGAGCCTTAAGGAAGAAGTCGTCCGCATCGATCACAACTTCTCCAGCAAATTCTCTGTCTTCGGCCATTTCGTTGCCGAGCAGATCTCGCAGGGCTATGCAGTCGCGCAGTGGAGCGGAGATAACCTTCCGACCGTTGGCGACACGTTCGGCAACCCCTCGTATAGCGCCGTAGTCCACACGACCTATACGATCAGCCCGACGCTCATCAACGAAGCATCTTTCAACTACAACGGCAACCGCATCAACATTATTCCGTTTGCCGCAAACGGCCTGAAGAGCTTGGCTCTCCCGAGCGGGTACGACAGCACAAACTCGCGCTTGTTCACAGGCCCCAACAACCTCTCGCGCATCCCCAATATTTCGCTCAGCGGCCAGAGCGGCGCAAACTTCCAGATCTCTAGCTGGCCTTGGGTCAATAAAGCGGATGATTATCAGGTTCGCGACGACATTTCTTGGACACACGGCACACACCAGTTCAAATTTGGTGGAAGCTGGGCCATCTACAAGAAAGTTCAGGACCTCTTCGGCACCACGCAGGGAGCCTTCAGCTTCACCGGCAATGATGGTTCCTATACGGGCAATAGCTTTGCCGACTATCTCCTTGGCTTACCGCAGAGCTACAACGAACTCGCGGTGCAAGACCACGGCCTCTGGAACAACGTTTCCTGGGCTGCTTACGTTCAGGATAACTGGCGCGCAACGCGTCGCTTGACCTTGAACCTCGGTCTGCGCTGGGACGGCGTACCTCACACGTATGAAGCCAATAACCGCATGGGGAACTTTTACCCAAGTCTCTATCAAACCGCCAACAGAGCGGTCATCCTTCCGGACGGCACCATTGATCCGGCGAGCCCGGGTCTTGGCACCAGCCCCAACCCCATTCTTGCCGGCGTCCCGCTCTACCTGAACGGTATCGGCATCCCGGGACAGAATGGCGTTCCCAAGGGCTTGGTGGATAACCACTGGGCAGCTTTCGGTCCGCGTCTTGGCTTTGCCTATGACCTCACCGGAAACGGCAAGACCGTCATTCGCGGCGGTTTTGGCCTCATGTACGAGCGCATTCAGGGCAACGACATGTACAACGCCGGCCCGAACATTCCCTTCAGCTTGAGCGTCACTTTGAACAACACAGAGTTGACGAATCCGAGTATTGCGACCAAAACCGGTACTCAGGCCGTACGGCCAATCAACGCCGCGAGCCTTACCGGCATTGATCGCGCCAACTACAAGCTGCCTACCAGCAGCCAATACAGCTTGGGCATTCAGCATGCCCTCAGCTCGAAGACCGTTCTCTCTGTGTCTTACGTTGGCAATACCAACCGCCACCAGAACGACTACAGAAACGTCAATCTGCCGAGCATTGCGAATGTCGTCTCCGACAATTCCAATGGCGTTGCTTATGCTTCGGATCCGACTCTGCCCTTCGCGGGCTTCACTCAGATCACCATGGCGGAAAACGAAGCCAACTCGCATTACAACTCCCTGCAGGTCGACTTGAACTCTCAAGTGAAAGACCTGCAACTTCGCGTCCTCTACACCTACTCCCGCTCGATCGACACTTCAACGGGCGGCAGCGGTGGCGACTTGGCCAACGTCTCCAACCCCTATGCGGGCTGGCGAGCTGACCTCGGTCCGGGTAACGCGGACCGCACCCATATCCTCGTGGCCAACTTCATTTATGACATCCCGGTATTCCGTCATTCTTCTAACCGCCTCGTGAAGTCCACGATTGGCGGCTGGGAAGTTTCCGGTATCGCGACGATGGAATCTGGCCTTCCTCTTAACCTCTCTGCGGGTTCCGCAGCCGGTTACGTCGGTGGCGCCGCTCGTCCGGATCTGATCGGTAAGATCTCTTATCCGCACAGCGCGGTTACCTGTACGCCTGCCTGCACCCAGCAGATTGACTACTTTGACCCGACCGCCTTTGGCGCGCCGGCTTCCGGTCTGTTCGGCACCCTCGGTCACAACGGTCTCCGTGGCCCGGGTCGCGACAACTGGGATCTGTCGCTCTTCAAGAGCTTCACATTCAGCGAAGCTCGCGGCAGCCGCTTGGAAATTCGCCTCGAAACCTTCAACACCTGGAACCATACCCAGTTCCAGAACGTTGACACCGGTCTCGGCGATGCCAAGTTCGGCCAATTCACCTCTGCTTACAACCCGAGAGTCATGCAACTCGGCGGCAAGATTTACTTCTAGAGTTCCCTGGAAGAGAAGCGCAAACCCCGCCCCGCTCGCACACACCCCTGCGAGCGGGGCTTTTCTTTCGGCGCAGGTGTAAGCTGGCATTTGCACCGTGCTGAAGAAATCCGTCATGGTGTCATTCCGCGGGCGGTGTTTGCTCGCGGAATCTGCTTTTTCTTCGCTTTTCGCTGGCATTTCGTTTGCGCCGTGCTAAAAGGGGAATAACTCTTGCGGCCGATTTATCAGCTCGGTTCATTCAGCTTGAAAACTACCGTAGTCCTATTCTTCCTTGCTCTTGTCGCCGGCGCACAGTCTGCCGGTCCGGCAACCGCGTTGGCTCTCGATCGCGAGGGCAAGCTTCCCGAGGCTGTGGAAGCATGGAGAGCCTTCCTGAAATCATCGCCGAACGATCCCGGCGCGTGGGCGAGTCTGGGCGTGGACCTCTCCCGTCTGCAGTTGTACAGAGATGCCGCCGATGCTTACCGCAAAGCTCTTTCGCTAGATCCGAACCTCCCCGCCATCCAATTGAATCTCGGACTCGCCGAGTTCAAGTCCAACAATTTCGCTGCGGCGATCAAGCCTCTTCGCGCCGCGCTCGCCGCCGATCCTAAAAACAGCCAGGCGCGCACCCTTCTCGGCCTCAGCTACTATGGCGCCGGCAGCTTTGCTGACGCCGTGAACCACCTCACGATTGCTTCCGCCTCCGATCCAGATAATGCCGAGCTTCACAATGTTCTTGCGCAAAGCTGCCTCTCCGCAAAAAAATTTGATTGCGCCCTGAGCGAATTTTCCTGGATTCTCCGGCGCACTCCGGATTCCGCCGCCGCACACATGCTTCTCGGCGAAGCGCTGGACGGGCAGGGCAAAACGCCGGAAGCCATTGCCGAATTTGAAGCCGCCGCAAAAGCCGATCCTCGCACACCGAACCTGAATTTCGGTCTCGGCTATTTATATTGGAAATTGCGCCGCAACGACGAAGCCGCGCAAGCCTTCGAAAAAGAACTCTCGATCGATCCGAAAAACGCGCAAGCGCTCGCCTATCTTGGCGACGTGGAACTGAAACGCGAAAACCCGGAAAAGGCGTTGTCGCTCCTCCAACAAGCTCTCGCCATCCGCGAGGACCTTCGCGTCGCGCAACTTGATCTCGGTGTCTTGCT
Source organism: Candidatus Acidiferrum sp. (assembly GCA_035295625.1). GTDB lineage: Bacteria > Acidobacteriota > Terriglobia > Acidiferrales > UBA7541 > Acidiferrum. Next base: position 12,713 of record DATGIS010000024.1, read on the forward strand.
CACGCAACAGAAAAAATATCCCGAAGCGCTCGCCGCATTGAAACGCGCCGCCCAGCTCGATCCCGGACAGCCCGAAGTGCACTATCGCCTCGGCCGCTTGTACCAGGCGATGGGCGATTCGCAAACGGCGCAGCAGGAATTTGCCGAGGTCCAGAAGTTGCATCAAAAGGCCGAAGACGACATCGCTGATAAGCTCTCCCCGGGAAAGCCTGGTCCGCGACAATAGTTCTTGCATGCGGGCAAGGAGGCTCGCTTCGTTATGCGCCAAAAGCTTCCGCTCTCCATTCCCGACTGTAAAAATTTGCGTTGGCTATTTTTTTCCGCTCTCCTCTTCGCGACGCCCGTCTTCTGCCAGGACCGCTCCGCTGATCAAAGTGGCATCCGCGGCAATCGCGCGGAAGTCGCCATCACCATCAAGGAAGGCTCCAGTCAGCTCATCGGACCGTTAGTCACCGTCAAGCTCTTCTATCTCGGCTCTCTCAACGCCACGATGACCACCACCAAGGGACGCGCCGTTTTCATCCTGAATCGCCTCGGAGATTACACCATCACCGCCGAAGCCATCGGATATCGCTCCGCACAACGGGAAATCTCCGTGCCCGTTGCCGTCGAAGCGGAAGAGGAAATCGTTCTCCAGCGTGACTCTTCGCCCGAGGCACTCGGCAATGCCGGCCGGCCAGTCCTCGCGCCAAAGGCCAAAGAAGCGTTCGACAAAGGCTTGCAGGCTCTCGGCGAAAACAAACTCGATCAGGCAGAAAAGTATTTAGCCGAAGCGATTAAACTCGCACCGAATCACCCTGACGTTCTCTATCTTCAAGGGATAATCCTCTTGCGCCGCGGCCAGCCCGAACAGGCGCAATCTGCTCTCGAGAAAGTCACGCAAATCGATCCGCAAAATTCGCGCGCCTTCACCGCGCTCGGGATGGCCTTCCTCAATGAAAATAAACAGGACCTCGCCATCGCCCCGCTCAAGCAATCCATTCAACTCGATCCGTCGAACTGGGAAGCGCATTGGACTCTCGCTCGCGCTCTTTACCGCGGCGAGCAGTTCGATGCGTGCCTCGCGGAAGCGCAACAAGCGCTAAGCCAGTCGCACGGCGGGGAGCCGTCCGTCGAACTCCTCATCGCGCAAGCGCAAACCGCTGTTGGAAAATTTGAGGATTCTGCCGAAACCCTTCGCACATTTCTGCGCCTCCACCCGAACGACAAAGGCGCCGCGAACGCGCGCCGCTGGCTCGATCGATTGATTGCCGACGGCAAAGTCCGTAAATAAAAAACTCTTGGCTTTTTGTTTTTTACCGGCGAGTTGTTGCAACTTTTTCTGGAGGTCGTTCCTTGAATCGCTCGAAATATATTTCTCCGCGCTTGCTGGTTGCACTTTGTTTTTGTGTTGCCGCGATTCCCACAACCGTTGTTGCCCAAAATGATCCTGCAATGTCCGCGCCGGCTGCCGTCCATTTAACTTCCGAGCAGGATCACCAGCGCCTCATGGATTTGCTGCACATCAGTGAACTCCGCCGCGGCCCCGACGGCGACCCCAAATCGCACAACGCCGCAAACGTGGACGAATCAAAAGTTCCGTCTTACACGCTGCCCGATCCTCTCCTTTTTCAAAACGGCCAGCCCGTTCGAACGCCCGCGGATTGGTGGAAAAAACGCCGCCCGGAAATCGTCGAACTTTTCGACCGCGAAATTTACGGTCGCGTTCCGCAAATTACGCCAACCGTAAAATGGGAAGTTGTAAAAACACAAACCGAAGACGTCGAGGGAATTTCCGCCGTCACAAAAGAATTGCTGGGCCACGTCGACAATTCCGCTTACCCGCAAATTTCCGTGAACATCCAGCTTTCTGTCACGACTCCCGCTGCTGCGCACGGCCCCGTTCCGCTCATCATGGAATTCGGCATCAGTCCGGAAATTCTCGCCGCGATCAAAAAAAGATTCACCGCCGAACAATGGGCGAACTTCGTCGGCACAGGGCCATCCTGGAAGCAGCAGGTTCTTGCGAAAGGTTGGGGCTACGCGATTCTGATTCCCACAAGCGTGCAAGCCGACAGCGGAGAAGGATTGACGCAGGGAATCATTGGCCTCGTCAACAAAGGGCAGCCGCGAAAAGTTGACGACTGGGGAGCGTTGCGCGCGTGGGCGTGGGGAGCGAGCCGCGCGATCGATTATTTTGAAACGGACAAAGATGTGGACGCAAAACAGATTGGCATCGAAGGGCTCTCGCGCTACGGAAAAGCCGCGCTGCTCGCGATGGCGTACGAGCCTCGAATCGCGATTGGTTTTATCGGTTCGTCCGGAGAAGGCGGCGCGAAGATTCTGCGCAGAAAATTCGGCGAACAAGTGGAGAATGTCGCTTCGACTTCGGAGTATCACTGGATGGCGGGAAATTTTCTGAAGTATGCGGGACCGCTCACGCCAAACGATTTGCCCGTCGACGCGCATGAGTTGATTGCGCTGTGCGCGCCGCGGCCGGTATTTATCAGTGTGGGATCTCTGCAAGTGGAAGGCGGGTGGATCGACGCGAAGGGGAATTTTCTTGGAGGAGCGGGCGCGGGGCCCGTTTACAAATTGCTCGGCAAAAAAGATCTGGGCACCGCGGAATTTCCGCCGATGGAAACGGCCTTGCTCGATGGCGACATCGCGTTTCGCCAGCACAGCGGCGGACACACGACTGGTCCGAACTGGCCGACGTTTTTGGTTTTTGCAAGCCGCTATCTGAAAGCTCGCGGCGAGTAGCGCAACTCTTGTTGGCAATTTCTCCGGTTGAGGATAGATTCTGCTGGAAAGAATTGCGGAGGCACGCGGAATGAGTGCAGAAAGCGCAGCGAAAATTCACAGAATAATTGCGAGTGTGTTTTTCGCGTGGTTTGTGTGTATTGCCGCGCCGGCATTTGCGCAGACGGGCAAGCCGGAGAAATTGCAGTGTGAATCGCTGACTTCGCCGCTCGGCGTGGATGTCGATCACCCTCGCTTGTCGTGGCGGCTTCGCGATTCCCGCTATGGCGCGAAACAAACGGCGTATCAAATTCAAGTCGCAAGTTCGGCGAACCTGCTCCTTTCGGACAAGCCGGATATTTGGGACAGCGGGAAAATTCCGTCGGACAAATCAATCGATGTTGCGTATGGCGGAAGAGATTTACAAGTGAGTACGCGATATTTCTGGCGCGTGAAAGTGTGGGATCACGAAGGGAAGCCATATCCGCCGAGCGACGTGGCGTGGTGGGAAACCGGATTACTCGAGCAGAAAAACTGGTCGGCGAAATGGATCTGTTACGAGATTCCGGAGATGCGCGCGGTGCGGAACGCGAACGCGGAGTGGATTACGAATCCGGAGACGATTGCGCCGAAGACGGAAAGAAGTTCAATCCACAATTTTCGATTTCGGTTTCAGCTTCCGGGAGAAATTCGCCACGCGGCTTTGTACGTGACCGGCCGAGATTCCGCAGCGGCGTGGGTGAATGGAAACCAAGTGCTCGAAGCGCAGCCGCTTCCGCCGTGGCGGCAGATGCCTTGGAAAACTTATTTTGTGAAAGAAATCACGAAGGAGTTGAAGACCGGAGAAAATGTGCTGGCGGTAGGAATCACGCGGCATCATTTCGGAAGACAGGCCAACGCGAATGACGCGCAGACTCCGATGAGCATGACGTTGTATGCAGAGTTTGCGGATGGCTCGACGAAAGTTTTCACGAGCAAGAGCGAGGGCTGGCGCGCGACGCTCGAAGCAAGCGGCGAGTGGATGCAATCTGGCTTCGATGACTCGAACTGGAAAGCGCCGATTGCTTATGTGCCGCCGCCGAATTCGTTTGATGGCTCCGACATCGGAGATCCATGGCCGACGGATTCCGTGATGGCGTTGCGAAAGAATTTCGATGTGTCGAAGAAGATTGCTTCGGCGCGGATTTATGCGACGGCGCTGGGCGCGTACAAACTTTCCCTCAATGGGCAAGAAGTCGGCGACGAAATTCTTTCACCGGGGTGGACGGACTATCGCGAGCGCGTAATTTATCAGACGTACGACGTGACTTCGCAACTGAAACCCGGCAAGAACGCGATCGGCGCGCTGCTGGCGCCGGGATGGTATGCAACGCCGCTGCAGTGGTACCGGCAGGGAAACAACTACGGGAAGACGCCGCCGGCGCTACGGGCGCAGTTGCGAATTCGGTATGAAGACGGCTCCGTCGAATGGATTGCGACGGATGGAAGCTGGAAAGCGGATGTTTCGCCGATTGTGTTCGCGGAGATTTACGACGGCGAAACATACGACTCGCGCAAAGTGCAGAGCGGGTGGAATACGGCGCCTTTCGACGACGCAAAATGGAACTCGGTGCAACTTGTCGAACCGAAAGAGCCGGAAATCGTCTGGCAATATTTTCCGCCGATTCGCGAGCATCAAGTGTTGCCGGCGAAGAGCGTGACGAACCCCAGCGCGGGAGTTTACATTTTCGATTTCGGACAGAATCTTTCCGGCGTGGCGAAGATCCGCGCGAAGGGAAGCGCGGGGACGGATGTGCGGTTGCGCTTCGCGGAAATCGTGAACGACGACGGGACAATTTATACGGAGAATTTGCGAACGGCAAAAGCGACGGATTATTTTATTTTGTCCGGGAAGGGAATCGAAGAGTTTGCTCCCAAATTCACGTTCCACGGATTCCGGTACGTCGAAGTGAGCGGCCTTGCGGCGAAGCCGGAGTTAAGCGATGTGAAAGCGGTCGTCTATCACACGGATGCGCCATTCACCGCGGCGTTGAAAACCGGAAGCGCGATGGTCAATCAGCTCTGGAACAATATTTTGTGGGGACAGCGGTCGAATTTCGTCGGCGTTCCGACGGATTGCCCGCAGCGCGATGAGCGGCTGGGCTGGAGCGCGGACGCGCAGGTTTTCTGGCGCACCGCGACATTTAATATGGACCTGGCGGCGTTTTCGCGAAAGTTCGGCGCGGATTTGCGCGGCACGCAAGTCGGCACCTACATGTACGGAATTTTTGCGCCGGGAACGAATACGCCGAACCCGGGATTCGGAACGGGATGGAGTGATGCGGGCGTAATCATTCCGTGGACGTCGTGGATCCAGAACGGCGACAGGAAGTCGATCGAAGAAAACTGGTCCGCGATGGAAAAATATCTTGCGGCGATTGAGGCGCAGAATCCGGATCACCTCTGGAAGAAAGGATACGGGATTCCGTTTGCCGACTGGCTGTCGCCGGAGGGCGTGACGCCGGTGGATTTGATCGCGACGGCCTATTGGGCTTACAACGCGACGTTGATGCGCGAGATGGCGCATGCGATTGGAAATTCCGAAGGCGAGAAAAAATACGACGCGCTGTTTCAGAAAATTCGCGATGCGTTTTATACGGCGTACGCGAAGCCCGACGGATGGGTCGGCGGCGTGCCGCCGCCTCCTGTGTTTGCTTCGGCGACAGAGACGAAGCTGAGCGAAAAGCCGGTGGAGACACAAACGGGATACGTGCTGGCGCTGCAGATGGATTTGTTGCCTCCAGCGGTGCGGCCGCTTGCGGCGCAGCGGCTCGTGGATCGAATCGCAGCGAACCACTGGCGGCTCGGGACGGGATTTTTGGGGACACCATATTTGCTGAGCGCGTTGACCGACACGGGACATGCGGATGCGGCGTACCGACTACTGCTGAGCACGGAATATCCGTCGTGGGGCTACCTTGTGGAGCATGGCGCGACGACGATGTGGGAACGCTGGAACGGAGACCAGATGAAGAGCGATCCCAGCATGAATTCCTACAACCACTACGCGTACGGGGCGGTGGGCGACTGGATTTACCGGTATGCCGCGGGCGTGGATACGGTGCCGGAAGATCCGGGATTCCACACGATCTGGCTGCATCCGAATTTTGACGCGCGACTGGGGAGCGTCGATTTTTCGTACGATTCGGTTTACGGAACGATCCATTCGGCGTGGACGGTGACCGGCAAGAAAGCGACATGGAACGTGACCATACCTCCTAACACCGTTGGCCGATTGAGGCTGGCTGCAGACGAACACACGGCGTATCAGCTGGACGGGAAGCCGCTAGCTGAAAGTCGCAAGGTCGTCGTCGGCAAAGGAGTCGAAGGCAAGCGACTGTTCGATATCGCTGCTGGAACGTATCAGTTCGAGGTGGCGCTGCCGTAGCGCGGCGCAGTCCGACACCGGTTTTGCTGGCAATGCGGCGTTGTGGTCGTAAGATCGCAGCCAGGGGTGGCTACGCTACCTACCCCCCACCCCCGGTGTTTCTGCAAAGAGTGCGCAAACGATTGAAAACAAGAGAGATGACTTGCCGAGAACGGCAAAAGAGCGCGAAAGAGTGCGCAAGATGTTGAAATGTTTCGACTTAGAACGAGCGCGGGTCCTGCTTGCGTGTCCATCAATGAACTAAAGCCGAGTCGGCGCAAATCGTTGGTTCCGTTTTGGGAATGGTTGACCCCACCCCCTCCCCCTGTTTTTGCGTAAGTATGAGAAATAAAGGAGTTAGCTGGAGGGTAGGGGGTAGTGGAACGATTGGGCGCGAGAATACCCAGAGAGTATTATAACACGGGAGTCAAGGGGTTTGGTGAAAGTTGATGGCGATTTGACTGGAAAGGGATAGAAGCTCGATATCGCTCAGGCTGCGGAATAGGTCGGTAATCGAACCATTTTCGATGTGACAGGCTCCGAGGAACCCGCCACCCGGTAGGCGCTTTACTTTGAGCCGATAACGAAGGCAGAAAATGCGAGCATCCCCAGAACCGTCAAGCTGTAAAAGAGTCCATCGTTTAGCGCGTTGTCGGCCACAGAGAGCAGTTCATCGATCGGAGACTCCGCAGATTGTTCAGTTATCTTACCCGCGAGGTAGAGTTCGTTGATTTTTCTGTGACTCTGCAGGATACGAAGGAAAGGGTAAAGTGTGCCCTGCAAGATGAAGAAAGCTATCCATGCGAATCGAATGGCCAATGACCATTTGCTCCAATTTTTGAATAGAACAAAGATAAGTCCGAGGGACAGAGCGACGACGACTGCAGTGTTGACGCGGAATTTCCATGATTGAAATGGGGAGCGAAAGAAAAAGTCGTTTGGCTTCGCGTCGTTCGCAAACCATACGACCGATTTGTGTTCGTTCATGGATCGCCTCCGTTTCACTGGATGAGCGTATGGCCACTGAGTGCCTGAGAGATTGCTCTACAGGCGAGTCGAAAATAACGCATCGGCACTTGCCCGGCAAGCACGTTGTTCCGACGCTACCGTGCTAGGATGGCGGGTGCGTGCAGGGCGCAGCCGGTCCGCGGAGAGGACAGAAGTCCACCTGGCAGGAACAACTTCGTTGTACGAACTTACTTTCTGCCCATTGATGCGGACCTAGGGCTCATGAAAGGAAGTTCGCATGCCCGTTCGAGCCTTACCTCCGAAGCCCAATCTCGATCACCTGAAATACCAAGCAAAAGATTTGCTCCGTGAGCATTCGCAGCGCGAACTGGGAGCTGCGCAGCGGATACGGGAATTTCATCCAGGATTTATCAATGCGACGGATGGGGAAATTTTCGAAGCGCGCCTAAAACTGAGCGACGCGCAACTTACGATTGCGCGCGAAGCCGGGTTTGCGAGTTGGGCGAGGCTGAAGCGACACATCGAGAAGCCAACGAGGGCCGACGAACTGAACCGGCCTTACCACGAACGAATTGAAGATGCGGTGTTTCGCCGGGGTGTTGAGCTACTCGATGCCGGCGATGAGGCGGGTTTGCGCGCGCACTTGCGACAGCATCCGGATATCGTTCGGCAACGCGTTGTGTTTGAAGGCGGAAATTATTTTCAGAATCCGACGCTGCTGGAATTTGTGGCGGAAAACCCAGTTCGGCACGGCAGGCTGCCGGAGAATGTCATTGCGGTAGCCAAAGTGATTCTCGATGCGGGCGTGGAACAGGCTGCGCTTAACGAGACGCTCGGGCTGGTGGCAACGGGGCGAGTGGCGCGGGAGTGCCGGGTGCAAGTTCCGCTGCTTGATTTGCTTTGCGACTACGGAGCCGATCCCAATAGCGCGGTGCACGCGGCATTGAATGGCGAACCGGAAGCGGTAGGCGCGTTGCTCCGGCGCGGGGCTCGCATGGATTTGCCTGTGGCGGCGGCTCTGGGGCGAATAGAGGATGCGCGGCGATTGCTGGCGACTGCGGAGAGCCGGGACCGGCATAGGGCGCTCGCTCTGGCTTCGCAGTTTGGACATGTTGAACTCGTGAGTCTGTTGCTGGACGCGGGAGAAGATGCGAACCGGTATAACCCGGTTGGGTGCCATTCTCATTCGACGCCGCTGCACCAGGCAGCCGTGGCGGGCCATATTGAGGTGGTGCGACTCCTTGTCGAGCGCGGTGCAAGAGTGGATACGAAAGATATTCTTTGGCGCGGAACTCCGGCCGATTGGGCGAAAGACGGCGGGAAATCGGATGTGGAGGCGTTCCTGCGTTCGCAGGAAAACGACCGGAAGAAGTGATGGGGATCGTGAGGGCGGACGTCGACAGTCGACAGTTGAAAGTTGAAAGACAAGAGCAAGAGGAGCGGCGGGGCTGCAGGCCGTAATGCGTGTCGTGCGGTTGAAGGCCTCAGGCTGAAGAGTCTGAGCTACAGAGTTGGTGGATGGAGCGAGTTGAGATTTGTCGACAATGGGGGCCATCTTAGAAGATGGCCCCTACAGCAAATCGGGATTGGGCGGATGGAGAGTCGCTTTGACGCGCAGAGCTTGGACGGAGGAAAGACGGCAGCAAGCTGCCGCACTCAGGCCTGAGCTGCAACACGGCGGATGGAGCGAGGCAGGATTCGAAGTTGATGATGGGATTAGGGTTGGTCGCGGCCCCTTACAGGGTAAACAAGAGTGGCTACGCTACTGGCTAGCGCCAGGAATTGGGAAGGGAGACGAAGGACGAATCGAGTTTCTGGATGGAAGAGCAGCCGAGGAGGCGGAGGGTGCGGTCGACGCCTTCGCGGAGGATTTGAATGCCGCGAAGAACGCCGGGTTTGCCTGCGGCGCCGAGCCCGTAAGCGTAGGCGCGCCCGACAAGAACGGCGCGAGCGCCGAGGCAGATGGCTTTGACGATGTCGGAGCCGCGACGGATTCCGCCGTCGAGAAGGATTTCGGTTTGACCGCCGACGGCGGCGACGATTTCAGGCAAGACGCGGAGAGTTGGAGAAACGGTGTCGAGTTGGCGGCCGCCGTGATTGGAAACGACGATGGCGGCGGCGCCGACATCGACAGCGCGACGCGCGTCGTCTGCGGAGAGAACACCTTTTGCGATGATGGGGCCGGGCCAGAGTTCGCGGAGCCAGCGAAAATCTTCCCAAGTGACGACGGCTGAGGAGAGCGCGGCGCCGACGTCGATGAGCGGCATGGGGCCTTTGCCGGGGATGACGATGTTGGCGAGAGGCGGAGTGCCGCCGTCGAGAAGGAAGGAAGCGAACCAACCGGGGCGCGCGAAAAATTGCGAAACATAGGGAAGTTTGGAAAAGAGAGAGCCGCCGAGAAGCTCTTTCATGCCGTTGCGCGGATCGCGTTCGCGGAGGCCAGCGACGGGAGTGTCGATGGTGACGACGAGGGCATTGAAGCCGGCTTTTTTGGCGCGATCGATGGCGTGCTCGGCGACGGCGCGACCGCCGACCAAATAAAGTTGATACCACGCGGGGCCTTTGGTGGCGGCGCGAACGGATTCGAGTTTGTGGCCGGAGATGGTGGAGAGGGTGTAGATGGTTCCGGATTCGCCGGCGGCTGCTGCGGCGGCGACTTCGCCGCCATTGCTGCCGGGATTCATCATGCGGGAATAGCCGACGGGAGCGAGAATGGCGGGGAAGGAAAGATCGAAGGAGAGGACGCGCGTGCGGATGTCTGTTTCGGGAACGGCGACGGCCCAGCGCGGGCGAAAGGTGACGTCGTCAAAGATGCGGCAATTTTCGCGGAGGGTGACTTCGGCGTCGGCGCCGCCGTCGAGGTAATCGAAGACGACGCGCGGAATACGGCGCTTGGCGATTTTGCGGAGATCGTCGATGTTGACGACGGAGGGAGGAAGAGTGGTTGGCATCGAGGAGAGATTGTTTAGCGAGAAGGGGCGGGTGTCAACTGGAAGTCAGAAAACAGAAAACAGAAATCAGAAATCAGAAATCAGAGATCAGAAAACAGAAATCAGAGAGCGGAGACTGGGAGAAAAGACTCACGCGTGAAGGGGTGAGCTAGAGTGTGAGCTATGGCGGAGGTACAGGGTTAGCTGCAGGTGAGCGGCGGGGGCTAGTGGGAGCCGAGGTAGTTGCCGTAGCCGACGACGACGGTGGAAGCGATGAGGACGAGGAGGCTGAGCGCGACGAGAGATTTTGTGCGAGTGCCCGCGCCTTTCCATTCCTTGAGGGCGATGCCCCAGAGCGTGCTGAAGATGATGATGCTGGCCATGTGAAGCGTCCAACTGGAAAATTTGAAGCGGCCCATCTGGGTTTCGCCCATGGTGTAAAAGAAAAACTGGAAATACCAAGTGGTGCCGGCGAGGGCCGAGAAGAAATAGTTGGAGAGCATGGGAGCGGAATCGGTGGTCGGAAGATTGAGGCGGGCAGCTTCGGCCATTTCTTCGGAGGGAGCGTCGATGGGATTCTCGATGATGGGCTCATCGGATTTCGCGGGAAAGGCGCTGGGAGCTTTTGCGTTGAAATATTGATGGCCGGTGCGGTTGCGGATGTTCAAGATGACGCACCAGATGAAATTTGTGGTAAAGCCGCCGAGAAGAACAACGATGAGGACGGGAAGGCCTTGCCAGAGGATGGGCGTGCCGTGGCGAAGCGTGATCTCTTTAATGGGATCGCCGGCGGCGAGGCCATAGGCGAAGCAGGCGCTCATGACACCGGAAAAAGTGGCGACGAGGAGACCTTTTTTCAGGCTGAACTCTTTGATGGAGGCGCGCTTTTGTTCGTCAGAGAGTTCGCGCTCCTTGGAGAGGCCGGCAGCGCCGGCGACGACGATGCCCATCAGGCAGATGGCGACGCCGATGAGAATCGTGAAGCCGGAGCGCGTGCCCAAGACTTCCGTGAAAAATTGGCCGCGAAAAATGGGCGGCATGAGCGTGCCGAACGCGGCGGTGTAGCCGAGCGCGACGGCCATGCCGAGCGACATCCCGAGGTAGCGCATGGTGAGGCCAAACGTGAGACCGCCGAGTCCCCAGAGGATGCCGAAGACGTAAGCCCAGAAAATACTTTGGCTAGGAGATTCCTTGAGGACCTGAAGAAGGTCGGAGGTCATGAGGAGAGCGAGCATCCAGGGAGCGATGATCCAACTGAAAAATCCGCCGACGAGCCAGTAAGTTTCCCAGGCCCAACGTTTGACGGCGCGAAAGGGAACGTAAAAGCTGCCCGAAGCCAGGCCGCCGAGCCAGTGGAAGACCACGCCGATTGCAGGATTGGGAATCAAGGATGAGACCTTTCTGCTCGAGAGACTCTTGCGAGAAACAGAGTGCGATTCAGGCCGCGAATGTAGTGTGTCCGGGGCGGTTCGTCAACCGAATGAAAGAATTAAACTAGTGCACGGGATGTCGTAATTCAGTATCGTTTCTCGGCGCGGGGCTGGCGAATTGTTGCGGGCAAAAATTTAAATATTGATACGACGAAGGCCATGAAGACGATTGAATCGCTGAAGTATTTAGAAGACCGATGGGATGAAACGATTGCAAGCGCGCTGGATGCCGCGGAACTGTTGCGGTATCGCTCGAATTTGCTGGGCTCGGATTTGCGGATAACGAATTTTGGCGGGGGAAATACGAGTTCGAAGATTGACGGAGCGGATCCGCTGGATGGTTCGAAGAAGCGCGTGCTGTGGATCAAGGGAAGCGGCGGCGACATCGGGAGCATACAGCGAGCGGGATTTGCGACGTTGTATATGGAGAAATTGCTGGCGCTGGAGAGGCGCTACGGCGGCGTGAAGCATGAAGACGAAATGGTGGAGATGTATCCGCTGTGCGCGTTTGGAAATAACACGGTGGCGGCTTCGATCGATACACCGCTGCATGGATTCTTGCCGTTCGCGCATATCGATCATCTGCATCCGGACTGGGGAATCGCGCTGGCGGCGGCAGCGAACGGCGCGGAAAAAATGGAAGAGTTCAACCGGCGGTTTGGGCACAAGTTGATTTGGTTGCCGTGGCAGCGGCCGGGATTCGAACTGGCGATGATGTTGAAGCGAGCCGTGGAAGCAAATGAGGGATGCGACGGGGTGGTGCTGGGCGGGCACGGGCTTTTTACATGGGGCGAGACGCAGCGCGAATGTTATTTGAATACGCTGGCGGCGATCGATCACCTGGGACAATTCGTGATGGAGCACGTCGAGCGGCGAGGGGCGCAGATGTTTGGCGGTGCAGTGAGCGAGACGTTGTCGAATCATCGCGAGCTGGCGGTGGAGATTTTTCCATTCGTGCGCGGGCGTGTTTGTGCGAAGCAGAGAATGATCGGGCATTTTAACGATTTGCCGGAGGTGCTGAGGTTCGTGAATTCGGCAGAAGCGGCGCAACTGGCGCATTTGGGGACGAGCTGTCCGGATCACTTTATTCGAACGAAGATTCGGCCGCTGTTTGTGAAGTGGGATCCTTCGGGGAATTTGCGAGGGTTAAGAGAAAAGATCGATGCGGCGCTTGCGACGTATCGCGAAGAGTACCGGAAATATTACGAAGCGTTTGCAGAGCCGAATTCGCCGAAGGTGAGGGACGCGAGTCCGACAGTGGTGCTGATCCCCGGGATTGGGATGTTCAGTTTTGGAAAAAATAAAACCGAGGCGCGGATTACCGGGGAGTTTTATACGAACGCGATTCATGTGATGGAAGGAGCGACGGCGCTCGGGACCGGAGCTGCGCCGCGCGAGCTGCCACAGGCAGGACCGGCGGCGAAGACGGAGGCGTTCGCGGTTCATTCGAATTACGTGGCGCTGCCGCCTGCGGAGGCGTTTCGAATTGAGTATTGGCTGTTGGAAGAGGCGAAGATCCGGCGGCAAACGCAGGAGAAAGAGTTGAGCCGGCGCGTTGTGATGGTGGTAGGCGGGGGAAACGGAGTGGGGCGCGAGACAGCGCTAATGGCGGCACAACGCGGAGCGCACGTCGTGGTGACGGATCGGGATCTGGAAGCGGCGAAAACTGTTGCGGCGGAAGCGCAGAAGATCGCTGGGAAAGAAGCGATTGCGGCAACGGCGATTGATATTCGGGAACGCGACGCGATTCGCAAATCGTTGGGCGAGGTGGTTGCGACGTTTGGAGGAGTGGACGTTGTTGTAAATACGGCGGCGATTTTTCCGTCTTCGGCAGATGGCGTGATTCAGGATGCGCAATGGGCGACGACGCTGGACATTAATGTGACGGCGAATCACCGCTTGGTGGAAGAAGCGGGGCGCGTGCTCCGCGAGCAGGATTTGGACGCGAGCATTGTGCTGACGAGTTCGGCGAACGCAGTGGTGGCGAAAAAAGGAAGCGAAGCGTACGACGTAAGCAAGGCGGCGGTGAGCCACCTGGTGCGCGAATTTGCGATTTCGCTGGCGCCGAAGATTCGCGTGAACGGAATCAGTCCGGCGACGGTGGTGAAAGGGTCGACGATGTTTCCGCGTGACCGCGTGATCGCCTCGCTCACGAAATACAAGATTGCATTTGACGCGGCGGAACCGGACGAATCTCTGCGTTCGAAGCTGGCGGAGTTCTATGCGGAACGGACATTGACGCACCAGCCGATTGATCCGCAGGATTGCGCGGCGGCGATTCTGTTTCTGGCGGGGCCGCAAGCGCGATGCACGACGGGGCATTTGATTCCCGTCGATGGCGGATTGGTCGAAGCGTTTCTGCGTTGACGATTGCATTGCGTGCGCGGGCAAACGGCAAGCCAGTTTCGTTTTAAAAAACTGCCGAAAGAACATGGGGCCGTGCGTGGCACAGAAGCAAGCGCTGATCGCGGTGGATTTGGGAGCGCAGAGCTGCCGTGTGTCGCTTTTGCGGTGGAATGGCGAGCGCGCGGAGTTGCGCGTGATTCATCGATTTCCGAACGCGCCTGTCGATGAGGGCGAGGGACTCCGGTGGAACATTGGGCGAATTTTTGATGGTGTGAAAACCGGATTGAAGATGTGTGCGGAAGCTGCGCCGGAGGGAATTGCTTCGATTGGCGTGGATGGCTGGGGCGTGGACTACGTGAGGTTGGACGAGGCGGGGCGGTTAGTCGCGGATCCGTTTTGCTATCGCGATGCGCGGACAGCGAAGGCGGTCGAAGAAGTGTACCGGCGGATTTCACCGGAGAAGATTTACGCGCTGACGGGAATTCAGTTGTTGAGTTTGAACACTTTGTATCAGTTGTATGCGGACAGTCTTGCGAGTGCTGATCGCCGCGCGCGGTGGTTGAACATTCCGGAGTACATCACGCTCCTGCTGGGTGGCAGGCTGGTTTCGGAATACACGAACGCGACGCATACCCAACTTGTTTCACTGGGAAAACGCGAGTGGTGCGAAGAGATTTTCGCGGCGGTGAATCTGGAATTGGCGGCCGCGCCGGAGATCGTTCCGACTGGAACGGCGGTCGGAGAGGCAAAGGGAGAATTGGTTTCGCTCGCTGCGTTTCGCGGAACGAAGTTGATTGTGCCGGCTTGCCATGACACGGCATCTGCGATCGGAGCGATTCCAGCCAGTGGGAATGATGATTGGGCGTTCATCAGTTCGGGGACGTGGTCGTTGGTGGGAACGGTGCTGCGCCGGCCGTGCGTGACGGAAGAAGCGCGGACGAAGAATTTTACAAATCTGGGAGGAGTTGGCGGAACGATCTGTTTTTTGAAGAACGTGAATGGGATGTGGCTGCTGCAGCAGTGCATGGAGGAATGGGAGAAGCTGGGGATTCGCAGGACGATGGAGGAGCTGATTCGCCGCTGCGAGGGTATGGAGGCACCAAGCGCGTTGATTGATGTGGATGAAGCATCGCTGCTGCTACCGGGCGATATGCCTGGAAAGATAAACGCGCAATTGATCGCGGCAGGGAAGGCACCGGTCGCGATGAACGAACGGGGAATCGTGGAGATGGCGTCGCTGATTTTTCACAGTCTCGCGAATCGCTATGCCGAAGTGCTGGATTTGATTGAGAAAACCTCGGGAAAAAAGCTGCGGCGCCTTTTTGTAGTTGGCGGAGGCGGGAAGAATCAATTGTTGAATCGACTGACGGCGGAGCGAACAGGGCTGGAAGTGATTGCGGGATCGAGTGAATGCACGACGATTGGGAACTTTGCGATTCAGCTGGCGGCGCTGGAAGAGAATCGAGCGGACGGCGTGCGAGCGGAGACAGTGACGCGCTATGCGGCGGAGCTGTCGGAGATTCCGCTGGTTTCTTCCGATGCACGGGCGGGCGTGTAATGCGATGTGGAGACAGGCGGGGATTGTGGCGGCGGAGGAGCGAACGTGAACGATAAGCTGACGGAGAAGGCGTGGAGCGCGCTCGACAGGCTGCGGGTGGAGCTGCCGTCGTGGGGATTTGCGAATACCGGGACGCGGTTCGGGAAATTCATTCAAGACGCGGCGGCGACGACGATAGAAGAAAAATTCAGCGACGCGGCGCAAGTAGATAGCGTAACAGGCGCATGCCCAACTTTGGCATTGCACGTTCAATGGGATTTGCCGAACGGATTGAAGGACACCGGCGCAGTGGAAACTCTGAGCGCGAAATTTGGAATTCGCGCGGGGTCGATCAATCCGAACATTTTTCAGAACCAGGAATATAAGTACGGATCGCTCGGGAATCCAGATCCTGCCATTCGAAAGACGGCGCTGCGGCACATATTGGACTGCGTCGAGATTGCGGCCGCACTCAAGTCACGCGATGTTTCCCCGTGGTTCGCGGACGGGTCGAACTATCCGGGGTCGCAAAATATGAGGACGCGGATCGGCTATTTCGAAGAAGGGCTGCGCGATGTGCACCGGGCGCTGAAGCCGGGGCAGCGGCTGCTGATTGAATACAAGCCGTTCGAACCGGCGTTTTATCACACCGACATCGCGGACTGGGGAATGGCGTATCTGCTGGCGAAAGATTCCGGGCCGCAAGCGTTTGTGTTGGTGGACACGGGACATCATTATCAGGCGCAGAACATCGAGCAGATTGTGGCGTGGCTGCTGCATCGCGGGATGATTGGAGGGTTTCATTTTAACGACCGGCGATACGCGGATGACGATTTGACGCTCGGGTCGATTGATCCCTATCAAGTGTTCCGGATCTTTCACGAGATTCAGATGTTCGAATGGGAAAAGGGCGCGGCGGCCGACATCGCGTACATGGTGGATCAAAGCCACAACCTCAAGGGAAAAATTGAGGCGATGATTCAGACGGTGTGCACCGCGCAGGAGCTTTATGCGCGAGCGGCGATTGTGGATCACGCGCGGCTGGCGAAGTTGCAAGAGAGCTGCTCGCTGGTGGATGCGGAAGAGACATTGCGGGGCGCGTTCTGGCAGGATGTGCGGCCCATCGTGACGGAGTGGCGAAGATCGAAAGGACTTCCGGCGGATCCTCTGGCGGCGTTCCGGCAAAGCGGGTATCTAGAACGAATCACGCGCGAGCGGGGCGAAAGGAATTCCGGGG
>DATGIS010000025.1:0-42367 GCA_035295625.1 Candidatus Acidiferrum sp.
TCGAATGGCTTGCCTCGCTGAGCGAGGAGGAATTTCGCACGGTGTTTCGCGGAAGCGCGATGAAGCGGGCGAAATGGCGCGGTGTGGTGCGCAATGCATGCAACGCTCTGGGGAATTCCGGATTGCGGCGCGGAACAACGGACGGCGAGCGAGTCAACTCGCTGCTCGAGAAACTCGCCACCAGTGAAGAGCCACTGATTGCCGAGTCGGCGCGGTGGGCGATTGCGAGGCTGGAAGATTCAGTTTGAAATGGCGCGCGACTATTTGTCAGTGGCTATGTTGGAAGCCAAGTGATCTGCTTCTGTCTTTTTTGGCCAAGCCACACAAATCGATGGTACCCGACAATTGATTTCGAAGAGAGAATCTACTCGAGTGCTGCAAGCAGATCAGTTTTCTTCGATGGAGATTTTTAGATAGCCGGTGAACGAGGATGGGTCGAGTGTCGAGGGCGGTTTCCGGCATCCCTGCCCGTCATTTTTTCGCGCGCTTGGCACGACGTAGTAGGTTCCGGGAGGAAGATCGTACATTTGTGCGAGGTCGCGGTTGAAGTGATAGGCGAGCCCCGGCTCCGTTCCGTTGCGGCAACTGCGGGCGGGAATGGTTAACGGGCCGTTCGCGCTGCAGATCATCATGCAGCCCAAAGCGGTGAACGAATTATTCTTTTGGAGTTCCTGTCGATTCCGTTGTTCGACTTCGAACTTGCGCAGCAGCCGATGGCCGTAAGCATCGTAAAGGTCGAATCCGCCCGACCAAAAATAGTCGAGCGTGGAACAGGTCATGACGGAATGATCGGTGTCGGTGGGATTGTCGATCCAAAGATGCAGGGGCACGGACTGGTGCCAGACGAATTTTGCGCTGGCAAGAGACAGGCCGAATTGCAGGCTGTTTACGGACTCCTCCAACATGATTGGTTTTCCGAGCACCTTGAAATCAGCCGCGGAGCAGCGGCCAGGGACGGGTTTCGATATTTCGCGAGACACGCTGGCTTTTTCGAAAGCGAGGTTCATCGGATCATCGTCATATTTTCCGGCACGCCATGAGCTAACGGTGACCTCCGCACAAGCGCCCGATCCGAATGGCAAAGAGATCGAGGGATTCTCGCCGGGCATTTTGAGACTGAGAGTTTCGGCGTCGTCGCAGAAAAGACGCCAACGGCCCTCGTCGAGATTGAAACGTGTTGCGGCGACGATGAAATGAGCGGTTGCGCCGGCGGGGAGATCGATCCAGCCGTTGGGCCGTGGTTCGAATAGCGAGTTGGAGCAATTCGGGCAAACGGTGGCTTCGGCGACGTGGCTGTGGTCGGTGGGATGGACGAATTGTATTTGCGGAACGCTGCCGACACGACAGGCGACAGCGGAAACGTTTTCCGCTTCGTAGACATGGGCGTCCAGCCATTTGCCATGCTGGAACGCGGTTGCGAGTGAGGCGCGTAGTTGCGGAGCCTGGCAGAGTGGCAAGTCCGAATCGACGGCAGGAAGTGGGGGCGGAGTGGGATCCCACAAACGAACTTCCGTTCGCGCTGTAGCGAAAACCGGTTGGCCGTCCTCGATGATGCGCGCGACGATTTCGAATTCGACCGCTCCCAGTTGCGCGGGCTGCAGGCCGAGTAAGGACAACCCCAATTCCGGGCTCCAAGGAAAGGTTTGCATTCCGTGCGGGATACCTTCAGGTGCGGATGCCGTTTTGCAGTGGTCGACATAAATGGTTGTCGAACCGTCCACTTCACGCTTTCGAAGAAGGACATACGGACAGTCGTAGTTGATGCGAGGGAGATCGGCGTACAGGGGAAGAAAAGTGCCAAGCATGTGACGTACGGGGCGGATGGAGAGAGCGACAGGGCGCTCGACGGAAGGAGCGCCGGTTGCGAAACGAGGGGCCGCGAAATCGGAGGCGCTGGCGCCGAGGCGTTTGAGCCAGTCTTCGGCGATGGGCTCTCCGGCAAACGGCCCGGAGCGAAACGGGCTGATGTAAGGGCCGTCGCAGAGATGCATCCACAGATGGTTGACGGTAAGTGCAGGAGAATCGTTTGGACCAGACGGTCCGGGAGAGTAGATGAACGCGTCCTGATTCCTGCACTGTGACATGAGAAGAGAGGCTTTTTCTTTCCAGGCGACCACGAAATGAGCCATACCGCCCGGAGGAAGAATGGATTTTCGGCTCGCGAAATCCATCTCGGCGGGAGTGGAGGGAGAAGCACCACTATGCGCGTAGCCGGAAAACTGGCAGGTGAAGTCGGAGCGATTTTCAATTTCGACGACGAGTGCGCGGATTTTTTCCGGAGAATCGGGTTCAAGGGGAGGAAGTACGCGGATATCCAACATAGCTTTGGTGCAATAGGGAGGGGGTTCGGCGGCGGCTCTGGACGCAGGCAAGACGGACGCTATCGCGGCCAAGGCCAAAAGGAAGAGATGATGAGGTGACGGAGGCAGTGCACGGAGCGGGCGCCGCCTTAATGCAGAGGCAAGGCTGAACACTTATCTGGCTCCTTCCCTAGAGGTGCGAAGAATTGAGATCACGAGGTTGGAACGGATAATGTGTTATTTCTTGCGATGCCGCAACGTGTCGAGTTGTTGCTCAGTGGGGAGGGCAGGCTGATCCGAGCGTGCCAGATGGGGATAGGCATGCATCCAATGAACGGGCGAGGGCGAACCCTGGCCGGTTGAGAGGATTCGGGAGAGGGCGGTATACTCCAAGGCACCCCAGCAAGTGGCCCGCCCGTGGGAGCCCGCAATGAAGCGAAGAAAGTTCGTGGTGAGTGGCGGCATGGCCGGAGTGGGCGTTTTGGGCGCGGCGAAGTTTGGTTCCGGCGTTCTGGAAGCAGGCGCTCGAAGAGTTTCAGATGCAAATTTCAATTCGGAGGAAAAACCAGTGGCATTTTCAGTTCCCCCCTTGACGTACTCGTTTGACGCACTCGAACCGTTTATTGACGCGAGAACGATGGAAATCCATCACGACAAACATCACGGCGCTTATGTGACGAATTTGAACAAAGCGCTGGAAGGGCACGCGGACCTTCAAGCCAAGTCGATTGACGATTTGCTGAAGGGGCTGGATTCCGTTCCAGAGAATATTCGCGGCGCGGTTCGAAACAACGGCGGCGGGCATTGGAATCACACGCTTTTCTGGACGCTGATGAAGAAGGGCGGAGGCGGCGAGCCGAAGGGCGACCTTGGCGCGGCGATCACTGCGACGTTCGGATCGTTCAGCGGATTCCAGGAAAAGTTTGCGGCGGCGGGACTTGGACGATTTGGTTCAGGGTGGGCCTGGCTGCTTGTGAAGGATGGGAAGCTGGCGATTGACTCGACGCCGAATCAGGACACGCCGTATTTGCTGGGCGGCAAAGCAGTGCTGGGAATCGACGTGTGGGAGCATGCGTACTACTTGAAATATCAAAACGTGCGTGCCGACTACATCAAGGCCTGGTGGAATGTCGTCAACTGGGACAAGGCGGCGGAGCTTTTCGCGGCGGCGAAGTAATATCACGCAGACGCTGAAAAAATCCTCACCCCTGAGGGGTGAGCTAGAACATGGAGCAACAAAAATGGCCCGGAGAAAAATCTCCGGGCCATTTTTATTCCAGAGAGGGAAGCACTAAACGGTCAGTTCCAAATTTGCGACAGAGAAAACGGGCGGCTGTGTTTGCTGGGAAGCGATGCGGTGCACGCGCTGGGGCGCAGGCCGCGATTCGCGAGTCGCGGGTACCACGGGTTTCGGAACGGCCCAATTGGCAAAGCGCGAGGCCTCGCGAACGAGTTCCATGCGGCCGCGGACGCGGAATTTCGAGAGAAGGGAAGAGACGTGAAACTTCACGGTGCGCTCGGAGAGATTCAAATCGCCGGCAATTTCCTTATTGGCGAATCCGCGCAAGATGCAGCGTAGAACTTCTTCCTCGCGGCGCGTAACTTTGACTTCGCACTTGACCGACTGGCCGGCATCGAGAAGTTTGCGGGCCTTATCGGCGAGTCCTTCGGTGTAGGTTTGTTCGGCTTCGACCATCACGACGTAGTCCTCCGGCGACTGGCCGCGGACCATGCAATGCATGGCGAGAAGGCACGCCGCTTGCTCTAAGGGAAGACGGCCCGCCGAATCTGCGGGAATCTGAAAGTGAGTTACGCCGGATTGTTTTTCGTAGAAGAGAAACGAGCGATGCGGATGTGCGGGTGCTTCAGGAACGATAGACGGCAATGAGTGCGATCTGCGAACAAATTTCACCTGGGATCCTCCCCAACCAGCCTCGACGTGCATAACCTGCCTGCGAAAAAAAAGGAGAGCCGCGGATGCGCAGGCGGCAACACGCGAATCTTGCTCAAACGAAGTTGTACACACAGTTGCTACGACTGAGGGCTTAGTCGAAGCGCAGGTACCCAAGGAACGAGAGAGGCGCGAGAAGGAGGAATGTCGCCTGTAAACGTTCCACCGAACTAGTACCCGTAGTGCACGTCAGGTGCCAACTGTAGAGGCTCCAAGTCATTCAAATTGGAACATTTATTCGGGCAATTGTGAAAAACCTGAAATGATTCCGGGTAGGAATTTCACTCGGCCGGAAAAAATTGCAGAGCGGAGTAGATGCGGGCCGAATTTATTGGGGGGTAAGGATTCGGGTTTCGTAGGGGGAAACGAGCTCGTAGCGTATGCCGCGCCAACGGATGCGTTTCGAAACGAGCGAGCTGAAGAAATTGACAAGGTAGAGGAAGGGAATGAAGACACCGATGGTGATGTAGATCCAGGACTGGGCGTTGACTTGAGAGCGATAGGTTGGGAGCAGGTCGGCGACGGCGACGACGCGAAACGCGCTTCGAAGGGCGGCGAGGAGCAAGGGAAGAAATGTTAGAAACGCGAAATGGAGCGAAGGGCGGCCGGCGATCAAATCGGACAAAGTGAGGATCAAGCCGAGGATGAACGTGAGGCAAAAGAGGAAGTGGGTGGCGAACGCGGTGGACCACATTTTGCTTGCATAGACGCGAGTGATGACGATCTGGCGATTGGTGAATTCAAGCAGGCCCTCGAAGGTTGTGTCCACAAAGGAGACGGTAAGACACTCGGGAAGGAAGAAAATTGGTTTGCCGCGACGCTGGAGCGCGTTGGTCATGGAGTAATCGTCGCTAACGGAGCGCTGCCATTCTTCGAGGACGCCGCATTGATCGAATTCGGTGCGGCGAATTGCCGTGCCGCCACCCCAGCAGAAATTGCGGGCGTGGTCGCCGAGCATGGTGACAATGGGAGCATTCCATGCGGTGAGCAGCATCGTCGGGAAATTGCTGTGATTCGGGATGAGCCAGCGCATGGTGGTGACGGCGCCGTAGCGCGCGTCATTCAGCGGCCCCACCATTTTGCGAAGCCAGGATCTGCCAGGGCGGCCATCGGAATCGACGAAGACAAGCGAATCGAATTCCGGCGGCAATTCGCTGACGGCGTGGATCAAATTGTTCACTTTTTCGCCGCGGCCCTGGGGGCGTCCGGCGTAAAGAATGTGCGTTTTGACGCGGGATTGGGCAGCAACGCGTTTGACGGCAGGCGTCGCGGGATCGGATTCCGAAGCGAGAACAAAAAAGACTTCGTAGTTCTGGTAGTCGAATTCACAGAGCGCGACGAGATTTTGTTCGAGGCCTTGTTCGAGGCCGCGGCAGGGACAGATGACAGCGGTGCGCGGAGAATAGAAACCGGGATCGAGAAGAGTGCGGCGTTTCGCGTAGGCGAGCCACAACACACCCTGCACGGCGAGGTAGATGCCGAGCAGAATCTGGAGCACCGCGAGAATTTCGAAAAAAATGTCCACGCACGGCGAGCATAACAGAGCAATCCCACTCGCGCACGAAGCTTGTAAACAGGTAGAATCGCAGCGGTAAACGCCGCAAATCGGGCCCGCGCGCCCGGGGACACAAAAGGAGAAACAAATATGCCAGGGCGAGTCGATTCCTCAATGGTGACGACAGCGATGGAACTTCCGGGGTACCGGATCGTTCGAAACTACGGAGTAGTGCGCGGAATTATTGTGCGTTCGCGGAGCGTGATTGGAAATTTGGGCGCGGCACTGCAGACGATTGTGGGCGGAAACATAACGATCTTGACGGACTTGTGCGAAAAGACGCGAGGGGAAGCGTACGAGCTCTTGCTGATGCACGCGGCGGCGCATGGCGCAAACGGAGTGGTGGGATTCCGTTACGACGCGACGGAAGTGATGCAGGGCGTAACGGAAGTGCTGGCGTACGGCACGGCCGTGCAAGTGGAGCCAATCCCGCAATAATCGCGCACGATACGAAGCGGTGATAGAATTCCGGCTCCCATGTTCTGCTCCCAGTGCGGCACGGCTGTTGATGGCAATGCAAAATTCTGCGCGGCGTGCGGCTCGGGCGTAACGCGTGTAGACACAGGCGCGACGTTCGTTGGCGGTGAAGGCGAAACGATCGCACCGCGAACGCCGCCCGCGCGCACGGGGAGTGTTGGCGCCCCGCCGAGGACACCGAGAGCGATTTCCAATCCCAGCGGCGGCGTGCTTTCGAGCTCCGATGCGATCGGGGGCGGCCGCTTTGCGCCGGGAACAATTCTCGAAGGCCGATACAGAATCGTTGCGCTTGCAGGGCGCGGCGGAATGGGCGAAGTGTACCGCGCCGAAGATTTAAAGCTCACGCAGACGGTCGCGATCAAATTTTTGCCAGAGAGCCTTTCCCGAGACGCTGCGGCGCTGCAGCGTTTTCATTCTGAAGTTCGCATCGCGCGGCAAGTTTCCCATCCCAACGTTTGCCGGATGTTCGACGTCGGCGAAATCGAAGGCACGACGTTCCTGACAATGGAGTTTGTCGACGGCGAGGATCTTGCGTCCTTGTTGCGGCGCATTGGACGATTGCCGCAGGACAAAGCTATTGAAGTAGCACGGCAGATTTGCGCAGGGCTCGCCGCCGCGCACGACAAGGGTGTGGTGCACCGCGACCTGAAGCCCGCGAACATCATGCTGGACAGCCAGGGCAAGGTGCGGGTGAACGATTTCGGTCTCGCAGGAATCGCGGCGAACATTCAGGGCGCGGAAGTACGCGCGGGAACTCCTGCGTATATGGCGCCGGAACAACTTGCCGGAAAAGAAGTGACGGCGAAGAGCGATATCTATGCGCTAGGACTGGTGCTTTACGAAATTCTGACGGGAAAGCGAGCGTTCGAAGCGGCGACACTGCAGGAACTCATGCGGTTGCGCAATGAAACGGAAGTCACGAAGCCATCGAGCCTCGTGCGGGACATCGATCCTCTGCTGGAGCGGGTGATTTTGCGGTGTCTCGACAGAGATCCCGCGCAGCGGCCTGCGTCTGCGTTGCAGGTGGCGGCGGCGTTGCCGGGCGGAGATCCCATGGCGGCAGCGCTGGCAGCGGGCGAAACGCCGTCGCCGGAAATGGTTGCGGCGTCTGGCGAAACGGAAGGAATGAAGCCGCAACTGGCGCTTGCCGCGCTCGTCGGCGTTGTAATCGCTCTTGCGCTGGCATTGTTCGTGGTCAATAAACGGAACTCGATGGCCGCGATGATTCCGTTTCAAGATTCGCCGGAAGTTTTAAGCAAACGCGCCAAAGAGATGGTGCAGAGTTTTGGCTACAAAGAAACCCCCGAAGATACTGCAAGCGGGATCGCTTCGAACTACGAATATCTAAATTTTATTTCCGCTGAAGTGAAATCCCGCGATCGATGGGAGGCGCTTCGCCAAGATGAACCGCCCGCATCATTTTTCTGGTATCGCGAAAGCCCGACGCCGCTCATCAATGCCGAGCCGGCAGACAATTTCTTGTGGGGCCGCGTCGGCCCGGATTCGCCGGCGATGGATGTATCGGGCAGAACGCAGGTCCTCACAACGCTCAGCGGAAAGCTGTTGGCGTTTGAAGCGGTGCCCGTGCAGCTTGAAAAATCACCGGCGGCGGGAAATACCGTTGCTGTGGATTGGTCGCCGCTTTTTACCGCTGCGGGTCTCGATCGCAAAGGACTCAAGGAAGTCGAGCCGCAATGGTTTCCACTGGCGTGGGGCGATTCGCGCCAAGCATGGGAAGGAACATGGCCCGGGCGAACCGATTTGCCGTTGCGCGTGGAGGCGGCGTCGTTTCGAGGGAAGCCGATTTACTTCCAATTGATTGGTCCCTGGACGAAAGCGTATCGGATGCCCGATCAACGTCCGGGACAACAAAATAAATTGGGTCAGATATTCAGCTTGAGTCTTTTTGGATGCATGATAGCCGGCTCTCTGTTTGTTGCGCGGCGCAATATCAAGCTGGAGCGCGGAGATTTTCAGGGAGCGGGCCGCCTCGCACTGATTTTGCTTTGCGCGGGACTCATCAACTGGCTTCTGCTTGCGCACCACGTTTCGGCGCGTTTTGAGTTCATCGAAATTCTGCTCGCGATCGGTTCAGGTCTCTTCTTCGCGGGTTTTTCCTGGATTCTGTACGTTGCGCTGGAGCCATACATTCGGCGGCAATGGCCGAACAGTCTGGTTTCGTGGACGAGAATGTTGCGAGGGCAATTTCGCGATCCCGTAGTTGGCCGGGACGTACTGCTAGGCGTCTTGCTGGGATCAATTGTTTCGTTATTGGATCACCAGCAATATTGGCTGGAACTCGCGATTACCAAGGCTCCAGGCAGGCCCATTGCATTTACGCCCTACGCGATGGAAGGGCTCCACGGTTCGATTGCAGCCGTGATTCTGCAATTTACGAATTCGCTGAGCAGCGTTCTCTTCATTTTCTTTTTGTTCTTCCTGCTCAGGCTTGTTTTGAAACTCAACTGGCTTGCCGCCATCGCAATGGGTCTAGTGTATTGCATTCCCAGTCTTGGCGCCGCGAATCCGCTGATCGACTCCTTGTTTACTGCGCCCTTTTTTCTTCTTTTCATGTTCGTTTTATGGAGGTACGGATTGGTCTGCCTGGCTGCGCTCTTCTTTGTCGACCAATTGCTGAATTCGGTTCCGATTGTGATGCCCCTCGACTCGTGGTACGCCGAGGGCGGCGTCGTGGGACTGATTACAACGCTGGCGTTAGCAGTTTATGGATTCCAGGCAGCCAAAGCGGGGAAGCCGATTTTCGGCGGGAATTTGCTGGAAGGTTGAGGTTGAGACTTGGTTAGGATTTCCCTGGGGAGTTCGTAGCCGCCGAAGTGATATATGTTTGACCCACAACGTGGGCGGCCAGATCTTCGATCTCGAGCAGCGCTCGCGCGGCAGCAACGCGCGCTTTTTCCATAAAAGAAGAATCGAGCACGAACGCGCAGCGGTCGACGAAGGGATGATGCGCGGATTCGAATGGCTTGCGTCCGCGGCGCGCGCCGGAGTTGCGCGAGAGCACGTCTTCATAAATCTGCAAATCGTTTTGAAAATCGAGAGCGTCACCGGCATTCCACTTCTTTTCGCGCGTAAGCGCCAGAAAAAATTTGCGACGGAAAAGCGCCGCATCTTTTCGGGTGAGCGGCATAGTTTTTTTGCCTGCGGCCGGGCCGGCGCTAACCTGTTCCAGTAGGCTGACGACGGCGGCGAGCAGCGCTTCGCGTTGCAATAAAGTGAGCAAATCGCGATAGAGCGAGGCGTGAACCTGAAGCGCGTGGCGGCCGTTTTCAACCACATAAGAATCGACGAATCGTTGCACGACGCGCTCCTGTGAGAGCGCTTGTGTAAGCCTCACTGCGAGGGAGTTCGCATCGGGAGGCGAAATTGGAATAGCGCGAGGCATCGTCGCACTTCATGGTAGCAGGACGAATGGAAGATTCGCTTTCGCCAGGCTATTTGACGAATTGCGGCGAACGGCCCTGGGACCAGGGATCGTAGGTCAGGCACAGATGGACGCGTTCGGCCACGGGCGGATGGTCGTAGAACAAAAAGACGTTGACGGGATTGGGGTCTGGTTCGACGAAGACCTGTTCGCCATACATTTGATAGGACGCAGCGCAAGCCTGGCCGGGATCCGGGACGAGGCCGTGGGTGACTTCGAGGGAGTAGACGTCTGCCTGGTTTTCGTAATAACGGCTGACGTTGGTGGCGAGCACCACCGCGAAAAAACCGAAGAAGGCAACGAGCAAGAGAAACGCAGGCAGCGCAGCCCAATCGTCGAGGCCACGGACGCCCCATTTTGTTGCGCCGCGTGCGAGCAACGGGCCGATCGATCGATACGTGAGGTAGAGAAGGGCAAAAACCAGAAGGGAGCTGAACAGGAGCTCTTGGGGTACGTGATTCAGCGCATAGTGTCCCATTTCGTGGCCGAACATCAGCAGGATGCCGTCGGTTGTTTCCTTGTCGATGCTGGTGTCCCAGATGACGACGCGTTTCGTCGCGCCGAAGCCAGTGACGTAGGCATTCGTGAAAATGGTCTTGTCGCTGGCGAGCATCCAGAACATTCGGTCGGGTGGGATGGGCATGCCGCCTCGAACGGTGAGACGCTCGAGTTGCGGAATCAGAGCGGGAGCCTTTGCGGAGAGCGGCTCGAACTTGCTGAACATCGGATCGATTACAAGCGGCTCGACGAAGAAGATGGCGAGGGAGATGGGAATGGAAATAATCCAAAAATAAAGCCACCAGCGCCGCGGACTGCGGCGAATCACAGCGAACAAAATCAAGATGAGCATGCTGCCGATTACGATGCTGAGGAGCAGCGATTTGCCCCAATCGCCGGCCCAGGCTGCCCATGGTTGAACGGAGATCCCGTAGCGTTTGAGGAGGGATTCGTTGAAGAGATCGAGGGGCAGCTGAAGAAGCGTTAACGTGGCGATAAAGAGCGGCGCGTAAATTAAGCCGCGCAGAAATTGCCTTTGGGTTGCGCGTTCGGCCCAGTCGCGAAATTTTGCGGACCATTTGAGCCGCAGAGTCAGCCAGAGAGCGAATAGGGAAAAGACAAAACTAAAAGTGTGGAACGAGAATCGGATTGCGGCAAGGCGCTTGGCTTTTTTGTAGAGCTCCGGCGAGAGCGAGTAGCCAGTGAATTTTTTGGTCTGCGGAGGAGTGCTGTCGGCGTTCGCGGTAGATGCAAGAGCCGCGGGGGAGGACTGCGGGGAAGTTTGAGGCTGCGTCTGGGGAGACGGCGTCGCGCCAGTGGAAAGCGCGATCGAGCAAAGCAGCGCAAGCGCGAGGAACCGAAAACGCATCGAGCCTCCATTGATAGATGGCAGAACGGAACGCCGCGAAGTATAGCTGATGGCGTTACGGGACGAAAAGGGAAGGAGCGAGCTAGAACCAATCCGAACGATAGGCAATCCACCAAGCGGCGATGCCGCAAGGAATCGTTGCGGCGACGGCCCACCAGAAAGGCAGCGTGAAATCGGCGATGAGGCCGAGGGCAGTCCACGAGAGCCAGAAGACTTTGCGCTGCATCCTTTTAGTTTAGGGGTCGCACAACGATGTGGTGCGGGCACGTGCCAATGCCTGTGCGTAGTTGCATAGCGAACAAAACGAAAAAGGCCGGGACAATGCCCGGCCTTTTTCAAAACGTTGAAAATAAATTTCAGTGAATCGCGCGCGGAGTAGAAGGGCTCTTCTGCTTCGGAGCGGCTTGAGGAACGATCGGAGGAGCGACGCTCTCCTTTTCGAGAGCGTGCTCCAGCACTTCGTCCAGTGTGTGGACGTAGGTGATTTTCAGATCGCCGAGCAGTTCGGGCGGAAGATCCGCTTTCGCGTTCGGCTCGTTATCCGCGGGAAGGAGAACTTCCTTCACGCCGGCGCGTTTTGCGCCGAGCACTTTTTCCTTGATGCCGCCGACGGGGAGAACGACTCCAGAGAGGGTCATCTCACCGGTCATCGCCAGACGATTGCGAATCGGGCGGCCAGTCAGCAAGCTGACCAGTGCCGTGACCATCGCTGCGCCCGCGGACGGGCCATCTTTGGGAACTGCTCCCGAAGGCACGTGAATGTGAATATCCTGCTTGCGGAAGAAGTCCGGATCGATCGCGTATTTTTCCGCGTTCGACCGAACCCATGTGAGCGCGGCGGTCATCGACTCTTGCATCACTTCACCGAGATGGCCGGTCGTGGTGAACTGCTTGCCACCGCGCATGCGGCTGGCTTCGATGAAGACGATGTCGCCGCCGACAGGGGTCCAGACGAGACCGACGGAAACGCCTGGTTGCTTGACGCGCTCGTCAATTTCCCGTTCGGTGCGGAACTTCGGCACGCCGAGAAATTCGCGAACGATTTCCGGAGTGACGATCATCTTGTCGGTCTTGCCTTCGGCAATGCGCCGCGCCTGCTTGCGCGTGATGGTACCGATTTCGCGTTCGAGATTCCGGACGCCGGCTTCCCGTGTGAAGCTGTGAATGATTTCCTGCAAGCCCGGATCGGTAAATTCAAGTTGCTCGCCGACCTTCAATCCGTGTTCACTGGCCTGCTTGGGAATCAGGTATTTGTGCGCGATATGGAGCTTTTCCTCTCCCGTGTAGCCAGGGAGTTCAATGATTTCCATGCGGTCGCGCAGCGGTTCTGGAATGGGATCCATCCAGTTTGCCGTAGCGATGAACGTGACCTTTGAAAGGTCGAACGGCACGTCGAGATAATGATCGCGGAAGGTAGCGTTTTGCTCCGGGTCGAGCACTTCCATCAATGCCGCGGACGGATCGCCACGGAAATCGCGGCCGAGTTTGTCGACTTCGTCCAGCATCAGGACGGGGTCGTTGGTTTCCGCGCGTTTGATTCCCTGGATGATTTGCCCGGGCAGCGCGCCGATGTAGGTCCGGCGATGGCCGCGGATTTCCGCTTCATCGTGCATGCCGCCGAGCGCGATGCGCACGAATTTGCGCCCGAGCGCCCGTGCGATCGATTTGCCGAGCGAGGTCTTGCCGACGCCTGGAGGGCCGACGAAGCAAAGAATCGGGCCCTTCATGCCCGGTTGGAGCTTCTTGACTGCAAGATAATCGAGGATGCGCTCTTTTACCTTTTCGAGATCGTAGTGATCCTCGTTCAAGATCGCCTGAGCCTTGGGAATGTCGATTTCCGCGGCGCCCGAGGATTTGCTCCAGGGCAGCGATGTCATCCATTCGAGATAGGTGCGGCTCACCATGTATTCGGCGGACGCCGGCGTCATCTTTGAGAGGCGCTTCAATTCGCGATCGCACTCTTTCCTGGCTTCCGCGGTCATGCCGGCTTCTTCGACTTTTTTGCGCAGTTCGTCGATTTCCTGCTGCGAATCGTCGCTTTCGCCGAGTTCCTTTTGAATGGCTTTCATCTGCTCGCGCAGCAAATATTCGCGCTGGTTCTGGCTCACTTGTTCCTGAACCTGTTCGTGAATCTTCGAGCGGAGTTCGAGAACTTCCAGCTCTTTCGAAAGTTCGCGGATCAGCGTCTCGAGGCGCTTGCGGACGCTCGATGTTTCGAGCAGCTCTTGCCGAACAAGCGTCGAGAGTGAAGGCAAGTTGCCCGAGATGAAATCGGTCAAGCGGCCGGCATCGTCAATATTGGCAGCGGCTGCCTGGAGGTCGTCCGAAAGCTGTGGCGAACGGCTGACGAC
Organism: Candidatus Acidiferrum sp.; assembly: GCA_035295625.1. GTDB lineage: Bacteria > Acidobacteriota > Terriglobia > Acidiferrales > UBA7541 > Acidiferrum. The sequence goes on from DATGIS010000025.1 coordinate 13,443, forward strand.
ATCGCGAAACAGGTCCTGCGCGTTGCGCTGAAGCGCTTCCAGCTCGTTGTCCTGGTCGCCCTGGACGTCCGGCAGCGCTTCCACCTGCGCTTGCAGGAATGGGCGCAAACCGATTAATTCCTGTACCTGGATGCGCTGCAAACCTTCCAGAAAGATCACCACGTTGCCGTTGGGCATTTTTACGGTTTTGTGAACCTTGGCAAAGGTTCCCACCTTGTGGAGGTCGGCAGCCGCAGGGTCTTCAATTCTCGGATCGAGTTGCGCGACCACTCCCAAATACTTGTCTTCATCTGTTGTCAGAGAGCTGACCAATGCCAGCGAACTCTCCCGGCCTACCGTGAGCGGGAGAATTGCGCCCGGAAACAGGACAGTGTCCCGAACCGGAAGAATTGGCAAAGTCTCTGGAACTGCGTTCTTTTTGTCTGCCATGGGGTCCTCAGTCCGGCCTAGAGGAAGAAAAACCTAAAGGCTGTGAAGCGTTAGATGCGGGGCAATCGGTAAAGGTACACAGCTGCGAATCCTTGCCGCAACAAATCTTAGCTTGCCATACTAAGATTCTACACATCTTCGGTTTGTGACGCAAATAATCCAAGTAAATATATTATTATCAATTACTTAAGCGATTTTGTCTTCGTCGTATTAGACTCCTACTCGTCTCTATCGGCGTTCTGAGCGCTTTCCTTCACTGATGTTTGACACCACGATACGCTTCTTCGGCCAAGCGCATTGCCTCATCCCTGGTTTGGATGGCTCCCTCTAGTTGAGCGTCTTCGACCGCCTGGAGCACTTCCCGGAACTTCGGCCCGGGATCGAGTCCCATGTAGAGCAAGTCATTGCCCGTGAGAAGGCGGGGAGGCCGCACTTGTTCTGGCGGAGTGCGAGCGAGAAAGTCGTGGACGAAATTGTAAGCGTCGAGATGACGATGGCTGGAAAGGCAGTCCAGGCGATGCAGGGCCATGTGTTCGTCGAACTTCGGCATGCGCACGAATTTTTTGAGTGTCGACGCGCGCATCTGCTCGGCGTCCTTGAACTTCATGTGATTCGCGATCAGCGCAAGGATTTGGTCGGTGTTGTCGTTGGACATCTTTAGGCGACGGCAGATTTCAGCACCCATGCGGACGCCGACTTCCACGTGACCGTCAAACCTGATGCGATCCCCGGTTTCCGCGGCGGAGCGAAATGTCGGGGGCTTACCGACATCATGCAGTAGCACGCCCCATGCGAGAGTCGGTGAACTGCCCGCCGCAATGCCGTCCAGCATCATGCAGGTGTGAACCCAGACGTCGCCTTCCGGATGATATTGGGGCGGCTGCTCGACGCCTTTCATCGCGGAAATCTCCGGCAAAACTTTTTGCAACAGCCCGGTTCGATCGAGCAGTCGGAATGCATCGCCGGCCGCGCCCTCTGTGAGCATTTTTGTGAGCTCTTCGCGAACCCGTTCCGCGGACACCTGATGAATGTTTTCGGCTTGCTTGCGGATCGAGCGAAACGTCGCCGCTTCGATTTCGAATCGGAATCGTGCGGCAAAGCGCACCGCGCGCAACATACGCAGTTTGTCTTCTTCGATGCGCTTGTCCGCATCGCCGATCGCGCGGATGATTCCCGCTTTCAAGTCCTCGCGGCCCCCGACGAAATCGAGAATCTCACCGGTGTCGTGGCGCATGAGCAAACCGTTGATGGTGAAATCGCGCCGAAGGACGTCCTCTTCCGGCGTCTTGGCATAGATGACCGCGTCGGGCCGCCTGCCGTCCGTGTAACCGACATCTGAACGGAACGTTGCGACTTCCACTTTGAAATTCTCGGCGGGAATCAGAATCACGCCAAACTGCGCGCCGACCGCGACGCTTTCCGGAAATAGCTCCGCCACCTGCTCAGGCGTCGCGTCTGTAGCTACGTCATAGTCTGCGGGCACGCGGCCGAGCAGCGGATCGCGCACACAGCCACCCGCAAGCAACGCCTGAAAGCCGTTGCGTTGCAGCGTGCCACAAATCGAATTGGCAAGTTCGCGCGCGTTCACAAGCCGATTATGCACTGGACGCGATGGAATCAGGAAAGTTTCGCGAATCTGCGTGCGCTGCTACTGGCAGCGCAAAACGAGGCAGGTGATGTCGTCGAATTGCCGCGTCGCGCCGACGAAATTGTCCACCTGCTGCATCAGGTATTGCATGGACTGCTGCGCGTTGTGGCCCTGCAGCATTTTCACGCATGCGATCAGGCGCGGATCGCCGAACTCTTCACCGGTGTGATTGAACGCGTCCACCATGCCGTCGGTAAAAAGAACGAGGAGATCTCCCGAGGCAAGATTGGCCGATCCAATTTGATATTGAGAACCAGGCTCGATTCCGAGTGGAACGCCGCCAATATCGAGCCGCTCGATCGTGCCGTCTTTGCGTTTCAAAATCGGATTGTTGTGCCCGGCATTGATGTATTCGAGATGGCGCGTGGCCGGATCGTATTCCGCAAGAAGCGCCGTGGTAAAGCGGCGGCCGTCGAGGCTGTGCGCCGTTGCGTACCGGTTGAGCCGCAGCACGAGTTCCGCGAGCGGAACGCCTTCTCCGGCGATCGTGCGCAGGCTCGCCTGGAACGTCGCCATCAGCAGCGCCGCCGGAATGCTTTTCCCCGCAACGTCCGCAATCACGAGAAAAAGTTTTTCACTTCCGCCGGAATTTCCGAGAGGGTAGAACGCGTCGTAGTAATCGCCGGCGACGGAATTTTGCGGCCGAGTCGCGAACGCGACATCCGCGTTCGGAACAACCGGCGCTTCGGAAGGCACCAGCCACGATTGAATTTCGCGCGCGATTTCCAGGTCGCGTTTCATCGTAACTTTGTCTGCCAATTCTAGCGACAGCAAAAACAGAAAAATCAACGCGGCAAACAGTTCAAAACGAACTTCAATCGTGGATTTCCCCGGAAATTCAAACTTGAAGCCGGACATCACCAGCATTACCAGGGCCACCACAAGCAGCACACGCCGTGCGGCAGTGAGCTTGTAAAGCATCGCCGTGAACATCGCTCTCGCAACGGGCAGCGGCCGCCGCCACCATGCCAGTTTGCCGATTTCTTCCCAGTCGACATCTTTCCCGTAAAACCCGTAGCTCGCTCGCGCGTCCGCGGTGAATTGCGACCACAGTTCGTCAATGCGGCGGCCTTCGCTGAGCCGGTTCCAGAGGCTTGGTCCTTGCGGCGCACGGTGCCCCGAGGGGCCATTCGAAGTTGAATCGCGAGACGGCATCGCAAAAGTATAGGGCATTGCGGCAAAATGCGGCGTGACAAAGAAGTTCAATCGTCTCGTTTCAGCGAGCCGCCAAATTGAATTTTTCCAAAGCCGAAGCGGTCGCGCAGCTTGTCCGCCGCCTCGGTCAGTTTCTCCAGTTTTTCGCGGCGCGCGGCGTCGAGCAGAGCAAGTTGTTCGCCGCCGTGCGTGAAATTGCTGAGCGTCGTGCCCAGCAGCCGAATCTTCCGTTTTTTATTCCGGTGTTCTTCGAAAAGCGCCCGGAACACGCGCTGAATATCCGCGTCGAGATGCACCGGATCGGGCGTCGTGCGCGAACGAGTGTATGTGTCGAATCCGGCGTAGCGAATCGTGAGCGTGAGAGTCCTGGCAGCGAGCCCCGCTTCACGCAACCGTTTGCATGTCTTTTGCGAAAGCAGGCTGAGCATCGAGAGCAGCGCTTCGACGTCGCTCGTGTCTTCGCCAAACGTGTGATTGTGCGAAATGGATTTCGGCTCGGCGTCGACAATGAATTCGTACGAATCGCCGCCGCGCGCCTTCCGATAGAGCGCCGTGCCCCACTGGCCAAAGATTTTCTCGAGCTTTTCCGCAGAAAATTCCGCGAGCTGCGCGACGGTGTCAATTCCAAGCGCGCGAAGCGCCCGCTCCGTAACTTCGCCGATTCCGGGAATTTTTCGCACTGGCAGCGGCGACAGGAATTTCGCTTCCTGCCCCGGCGCGACCCACACCAGCCCGCGCGGCTTTCCCTGATCGCTCGCGACTTTTGCGGTTAGCCGCGTTGTAGCGAGGCCTCCGGAACACGGCAGCCCGGTTTCGCGCGTAATCGTGCGGAGCAATTTGTCCGTTGCGGCAAGCGGCGGACCGTGCATGCGCTCGGTGCCGGCAAAATCGAGATACGCTTCGTCCACGGAAACCATCTCCACGACGGGAGAAAATCGCGCGAGGATCGACGCGATGCGGTCGCTCCATTCTGAATATTTCGCGTGATGGCCATCGAGAAAAACCGCGTGCGGGCAGAGTTTTCCCGCGGTGCGAAGCGGCATCGCGGAATGAATGCCGAATTTTCGCGCTTCGTAGCTTGCGGCCGAAACGACGCCGCGTTGATCGGGCCGTCCGCCCACGACTACCGGTTTGCCGCGCAACTCGGGCCGTTCAAGCAATTCCACTGACACGAAAAACGCATCCATGTCTACGTGAAGAATGTTCGCGATCGACGGCGTCGAAAGTTCTTCCGCGCCTGCATGTAACGCTCGAAATCGCGCCAGGTCCGGCATGGAGGTAGCCTACGCCGCCGGAGTCGCGCCGACAACTTAGGCGCGTTCCGTAGCGATGACGCGCGGAATTCCGGCGAGGTCATTCGTAACGCCAACGTTTGTCCAGATTGGTGCGTCGAGCAGAGGCTGTACCGCGGGAAGGGAATCGTGGCCGAGCTCCAACACGAGGAGTCCGCCGGGCCTAAGATGTTGGGCGGATTGCGCGATTAGCTCTCCATAAAATTCGTAGCCCTCTTCGCCGCCGTAGAGCGCAAGTGCGGGTTCATGGTCGCGAACTTCGCGTGCGAGCGACGGCGCCTCGCGGCGGCCGATGTAGGGCGGATTCGAGACGATCAGATCGAATTGGGCTGCCACTCTATCGAAAAGATTCGATTCGAGAAACTCGATGCGATTCTCGAGAGCATGTTTTTCTGAGTTGCGTCGCGCGACAGCCAAAGATGCGGGAGAAAGGTCGAGCGCGATGAATTGTGCTTGCGGCAATTCTTTCGCAAGGGCAATGGCGATGCAGCCAGAGCCCGTGCCGATGTCGGCGACCCGCAATCCTGCGCCGTCATTCTTATTTGGCCGCCCCGCGCGAAGTTCGCGCAGTGCGAGGCGATCAAGTGCGACTTCGATCAGATGTTCGGTCTCCGGCCGCGGAATTAAGACGTCAGGCGTTACCTCGAACGAGAGCCCCCAAAACTCCTGTTTGCCCGTGAGATGTTGCACCGGCACGCCGGAAGCACGGCGGCCGAGTAGCGTTTGATACGCGCGTTCTTCGTCCGCGGTGAGTTCCGCTTCCGGATGCGAATAGAGATAGGTCCGCTCGCGCTGCGTTGCATGAAGCAGCAGCAACTCCGCTGCGAGCGTGTCTGCGGTGACGTGGGCTGCGCGCAATTGCGCGATCCCGTGTTTGAGTGCGGAGCGAAAATCCATGTTCGATGAATCGCCAGCCGGCGATCAGCTCGCGGCAAGTTCCTGATTGAGCCGTTCAGACTCGTAATGACCGGAGAGAGCGTCGACGATCGGCGGAAGTTTGCCTTCCATCACATCGGTCAGCTGGTGCAGGGTCAAGCCGATGCGGTGATCCGTCACGCGGTTTTGCGGGAAATTGTACGTGCGGATTTTTTCGCTGCGGTCGCCGGTCTTGATTTGCCCGCGGCGTTCCGCGCCCAACGCGGCTTGCTGCTTTTCCAATTCCATTTCATACAGCCGCGTACGAAGCACGCGCATTGCCTTTGCGCGATTTTTGATTTGCGATTTTTCGTCCTGCTGTGAAACGACGAGTCCGGAAGGCAAGTGCGTGATGCGCACAGCGGAGTACGTTGTATTCACGGATTGTCCGCCTGGGCCGGACGAACAAAACGTATCGATGCGCAAATCTTTCGCCTCGATTTTTATGTCGATTTCATCGGCTTCGGGCAACACCGCAACGGTTGCGGCGCTGGTATGAATGCGTCCTTGCGTTTCGGTTGCAGGCACGCGCTGCACGCGGTGCACGCCACTTTCGTATTTCAGTTTTGAATAAACCTTGTTCCCCTGAATCGCCGCGACAACTTCTTTCAGTCCGCCCAGCGATGACGGAGAGCTTTCCAGAATCTCCACTTTCCAGCCCTGCGTTTCCGCGTACCGCGAATACATGCGAAAAAGTTCACCGGCAAAGAGAGCGGCTTCGTCGCCACCGGTCCCCGCGCGAATTTCCACGATGACGCTCTTATCGTCGTTCGGATCTTTCGGCAGCAGCAGAAGTTTCAGCTCGCGTTCAATGGCGTCGCGTCGCTCGATCAGCTGCTTCTCCTCTTCCTGCGCCATATGCCGCATGTCGGCGTCTTCGGACTCGACGACCATTTCGTGCGCACCCGCCAGATCCTTTTCGATTTGCTTGAACTCGCGGTGCTTGCTGACGATCTCCTCTAATTCGGAATGTTGCTTTGCGAGCTTTTGCAGCCGCGCGGAATCGTTCACGACTTCGGCGGAAGAAAGTTGCTGCGTCATCTCTTCATAGCGCGCGTCAAGCTGGTCGAGTTTTTCGGTGAGCGATAGAACTGGCATTTCGGAATTCCTTTCGTTAAGCACTCGCGGCGCATCGGCGCGGAGTGGCAAAGACAATGTGAAATCTGTGCGTCGAGGAATGAGGACGGCCCGCCCGGTAGGCAGGCGTAAGGAGGGAGCGCTAATAAAACGCGGCGTACATTGCCTCAATAGAATAACGCCAAACGGAATATCGGGCAATCGCCGCCTGCGCGCGGTTGCTGGGGCGGCACGCGGTGTACTACGATGCACAACGATGAGCGAAGCGGCGAGAATGGCGAGTTTCGTGGATAGCGAAGTGCAGCAAGGGACAAACGCTGTGACGGACGCGGGATTCTTGTGGGATTTTTGGTATCCGGCGTTGCGCAGCGAAGAAATTCGCGGTTTGAGGCTTGCCACGGCGATGTTGCTGGAAGTTCCGCTCGTGCTTGGCCGCACCAGCGATGGCCGCGCGTTTGCCATGCGAGACGCCTGTCCGCACCGCGGAATTCCGCTTTCTTACGGACGATTCGACGGCAAGTCCGTCGAGTGCAGTTATCACGGCTGGCGCCTTGATGCCTGCAGTGGCCAGTGCATGGAAATTCCGTCGCTCACAAGCCAGGACAAATTAAAGGTCGAGCGCGTTTTTGCCGGCCACTATCCCTGTGAAGAGCGCGACGGCTATGTCTGGGTTTACATGACCTCGCCGGGCGGGCGCGTGCCGGAAAAGCTTTCTCCCGCGCCGGAGCTAGCGAAATTTGGCGAACGTTACAAGAGCACGCAGCTCTTCTGCGATTTGCCGTCGCATGTCGATCACGGAATCATCGGCTTGATGGACCCCGCGCATGGCCCGTTCGTCCATCAATCCTGGTTCTGGCGCAGCCGCCGCAGCATCCACGAAAAAGAAAAAAAGTTCGAGCCGATCCCGAACGGTTTTCGCATGAGCCCGCACTCGCCGAGCACCAACAGCGCTCCGTACCAGTTACTCAAGAAAATGACCGGCGCTCCGGTCACCACGACGATCGACTTTGTTTTGCCGAACATGCGCACCGAAATCATTCAGACCGGCAAACTCTGGTTTTCCAGCCGCGCCACCGTTACTCCGGTGCGTCGCGATTTGTGCCGCATCGATTTCGTCGCCGCCTGGAACGTTCCGCTTCCCGTGTTTGTCTTCCGCAGTTTTGCCAAAACGTTCTTGCGCCAGGATCAGGAAACAATGATCCAGCAGTCCGAGGGCTTAAAACACAATCCGCGCCTGATGCTCATCGACGACGCGGACCGTCCCGCAAAGTGGTATTTCGCGCTCAAAGCGAATGTGCTCGAAGAGCGCCTCACCGGACAGCCCAAGCCCCACCCGATGGATGGCCCGGTCACCCTCCACTGGAAGTCGTAACCGCCGAACTTCGCTCAGGCCTTGCGTTTTCCATTGACTTGGGCCGATTCCTACTTTATAATATATCGTTGTAGGTAAGCGGAGGGTAAGGATGGACCTCCGTGCGCGCTTTTCGCCAGCAATCCCACCTCAATTGTCCTGTAAACCGTTCCCTTTTCAATAACTTACCGCAATCGCGCCTCGTGCCGTTAAGTAACTCTTTTCTTTTCATCGCCTTGCGCACTCTTTGCACAAACCGGCATTCCAATTTCCGCTGTAACTCCATTCATTTGAATGGGTTGCGCACACTTGCAATAAGAATGGGGGTGTGGCCCCTCACCGCCCCCGCTTCAACTCATTTTTTCCAGCGATTGCGCCAAATCTGTCTGCAGGTCGGCCATATCTTCCAATCCTACGTTCAAGCGGACGATGCGGTGCTGGTAGTCGGGGCGGCCGGGGCGCGAGCCGAAGTCGTAAGCGACGGCAAGACTGGTGACGCCGGCCCAGCTGTAGCCGATTTTGAAAAGTGCAAGATTGTCCACGAACGCGTGGACCTGCTCTTTGCCGAAGTGGTTCTTGAAAACGATGGAGAAGACGCCAGTCGAGCCGGTGAAGTCGCGCTTGAAGAATTCGTGGCCTGGGCAGGAAGGAAGCGCCGGATGAAGGACGAGTTCGACTTCCGGTCGGGCCGCGAGCCATTGCGCGAGAGCGAGCGCGGATTTTTCAATCGCGGCAAGACGGACCGCGAGAGTCTTCAGCCCGCGAAGAGCGAGCGTGCAATCATCGGGCGATGCGGCGCAGCCGAAAAGTTGATGCGCCAGACCGATCTTCTGGTACGCCGCATCGTCGCGCACCGTGATCGAGCCCAACAGAAAATCGCTGTGGCCGCCCACATATTTCGTCAGCGCCTGCATCGTTACGTCCACTCCGTGCGCGAACGCATCGAAATAAATTCCCGCCGACCAGGTATTGTCGAGCACCACCAGCGCGCCGGCATGGTGTGCAGCAGCGGCGATGGCGGGAACGTCTTGCACTTCCATAGAGATCGAGCCGGGATTTTCGCACCAAACGAGCCGTGTATTCTTTCGCAAGAGCGAACTAATTCCTGCGCCGATGGTCGGCGGATAGAATCCGACTTCGATGCCAAATCTTTGCAATATTTCGATCGAGAATTTCCGGTTCGGATAGTAAATGCTCTCGGGAACCAGAATGTGGTCGCCCGCTTTCAGGAACGCAAAATTAATCAGCGAAATCGCCGCCTGCCCGCCCGGAGTGATAAAAGTCCGGTAACCGTTTTCGAGCTCGCAAATCCGCGCGGCAAGTTCGAGCGTCGTCGGCGCTCCGTACAGGCCATAGGTATAGCCGACGGCGTGCTGGTCCCAGGTGTCCTGGACCGTAGCGGCGTTCGGAAACAGCACGGTCGAGCCGCGATAGGTCGGCGGTGCCAGCGAAGAAAATCCCTCGGGTGCGTGCGCGTCGGGATGAATCAGTTTTGTTTTCCAGTTTTTCGCCATGCGAAAAGTGTAGCGCAGCCGGCTTCTATTGAAAGAGGCGCCATGTGGTTTAAGATGTTAGCGACTTCAGGAGGTGAAAAGTGGGCAAGCGAATTTTAGTGACGTGCGCCGCATTGTGCGCCGCGATTCTGTTTATGAACATCGACACTTCGGCACAGGAGAAACCGCCGGTTCGCGTGGCGATTGTCGGATTGGTTCACGGCCATGTGGGCAGCTTGTTTGAGATGCTGCCGCAGCATCCCGATGTGAAGTTGGTTTCGATTTACGAACCACAGAAGCCGCTTGCGGAACAATACGCCAAGAGTTTTCACATTCTGGAAACGGTGCCGGTGTACAACGACCTGGAAAAGATGCTGACCGAGCAGAAACCGGATGCGGTGCTGGTCTATTCGACGATTGTCGACCACCGAAAGATTATTGAGGCCGCGGCGAGGCATGGAATCAGTTCGATGGTGGAAAAGCCGCTGGCGACCACGCTGGAAGATGCGCTGGCGATTCGCAAGGCGGCGCGCGAACATCACGTGCAAGTGCTGACGAACTATTTCATTACCTGGCAGCCAAATTCGCTGGAGCTTTTCGACGTGGCGGGTAAAGGCAAACTGGGCGATTTGCGACGGATTATCGCGCACACGGGCCATCGAGGGCCGAAGGAGATTGGTGTGGGTCCGGAATGGCTGCCGTGGCTGACCGATCCGGTGCAGAACGGCGGCGGCGCGCTATTCGATTTCGGCTGCTACGGGGCCGATTTTTCCACGGTTCTGATGCACGGACAAGCTCCCATCAGCGTGACGGCGATTGCGCAGACGGAAAAGCCGGATGTCTATCCAAAGGTGGATGACGAAGCGACGGTGATTCTGCGGTATGCGAAGGCGCAGACGGTGCTGATGCCTTCGTGGAACTGGCCCTACTCGCGAAACGATATTGAAGTATACGGGGCAACGGGCTACGCGGCAGCCGTCGGCGCCGACAGCCTGCGTTTTCGGTATGCGGGCGAGAAGGCGGAAAGCACGACCAAGTCTCCGGCGCCACCGAAGGCGTTGTCCAATTCGCTGGACTACCTGGTGGGAGTGCTGCACGGAGAGACGAAGCCGAACGGCGATCCTTCGTCGCTGGAGACGAATGTGACTGTCGTGCAAATCCTGGATGCGGCGCGAAAGTCGGCGCAAACCGGAAAAACCATCGTGCTGGAAAAGTTGCCGGACTGAATCGTTTGCTTAGCGAAGCGCGGAAAGATCGAACGTGGACGTGACGTGCTGGCCATCGGGCGTGAAGATTTCGGCGATGACGGAATCGGAGGCGATGTCATGCGCGTCGAAAGTGAGCCAGATGTAAGCGCCAATCATGGCGCCGCTATCCTCTGAGCGAGCGTAAATCGGTTCGCCGTCGCGGGAAAGTGGCTCAATCCATTGATCGTTTTGAGAGAGCCCGGCGTTGAAGGCTTGCCAGAAATCTTCGGAGCGCAGAGTGATTCCTTTTTCGGCGGCGACATCGGCGCGGTCGCGCGCGGATTCGATGTAGCCGTACGTCGGCGTGAATTCGATGTGAAAGCGGACGACGATCGTGTCCGCGTGAGAATGATAGTCGGCGGCCGCTTGTTGTGCGCTGTAGCCGGACGATTGCGAGCTCGAAGCTTCGACGACTTGGGCGAAGGGAGTCATGACGCGAATTTCGGAAATGTAAGGCCCCGATTTTGGCTCGGGAAGATGGTGCTGATAGGGCTTGAGGGCAGCTTGTGTGGAGGCGTCGTGATGCTGGCCGAGGAAATAGGCTTCGCGAACGGTTCTGTCGGTGAGAGGAGTTTCAAAGGCGAAGCACTGGCTCGAGAAAAGAGCTAGTGGAGCGATGGTTGCGAGACAGTGTTTGGGCGAGAAGTACACAGTACTTCCACTCTAGCGCAGTGAGTTGAGATTGAAGTCGACAGAAATGAGTTGATCGTCCGGGGTTGTGACTTCAATGGTCGCCGTGTCGGACGCAAAGACTTCAGCCGGCAAGCTCAGAAAAATTTCCGTGCCGACGCGAATGCATCCGCCGCGGTTTAAGCACCGACTCACGGACTGACCAGAGACGGAAACTGGCTCACGAAGCTCCTTGCCGTCAAAGACGCGTACCGCGTAATCACGCCAGGAATTGCCGGTGAGTTGTGTCGAAGAAATGTTGGGATTGCTGAAATAAATGTAGACCACGATTTCCACGGTTGACAGATTTTTAGGGCCGTCCAGTTCGGCTTGCTGTGCGGAGTAGATGCCCTGATGGCTGGAGTATTGGACGAGTTGTGCGTAGGGAGTCAGGAACGAAATATCAGAAACGTACAGTCCGGTTCTGGGTGGTGGAAGATGCTTGGAGTACCGCGCGAGAAATTCGCCCGTGGTTTCGTCGTGGCGTTGGCCCAGGAAATAGGCGGAGCGCGACGAGGTTTCTGACAAAGGGTATTGGTAGGCGGAAAGAGGGGCAGCGGCCAGGAGCACTGCGACGATGGTTGCGACAATGGAGCGCGAAGAAGGCATCGCGAAATTACCTACTGATTAGACTAAGTAAATGGTAGCGCGGTTTCAGCGGTATTGCGAGGGGAGAGCTTCCATTCAACTTCGCGGACTGGGCCGACGATGAAAACCCAGGAAAGTGCGCCGATGACTACAACGACGGCAACGATAGCGAGCGGCCAGGCGAAGCCGCCGGTTTTCCCCACGAGGACGCCGGTGACGGCCGGGCAGATGATGCCGGCGAAGTTTGCAAAACCATTTTGCAGGCCAGCCCAGCGGCCGGTTGCTCGCGGGCCCGCCAGCGTTTGGCAAAATGCGAAGATCCCCATTCCTCCAATGCCGGAGCCGAGGCCGAGAAGCAGGAGCCAGGGTAGATAAGTGCGCTGGCTTGCGAAAAGTGAACCAACAAGCGCAACTGTCAGAATTGAATAGCCGAGGACCATGGCGGTTTTGCGAACGAGGGTTACCGATTTTCCGGCGCGGAGGAAACGGTCGCTGACCCAGCCGCAAGAAATTGTGCTGATGGCGTCGCAGAGGTAATAAAGCGCGCCGATTTTGGCCATCATTTGCAAAGAGAGATGGCGCTCTTGCACGAGATAGACGGGCAGCCACGTGAGCATGAAATAGATGTAGTAGTTAGCGGAGAAGTGGCCGAGAGTGACGCCCCAGAAAGATCGTTGAGCGAAGATTTCGAGCGTCGAGGGCTGCGCCGGTTGTGGCGAGGATGTGTGAGCGAGTCCGGGCCCACGCGGCATGAAGAGGAACCACATCGGAAGCCAAAGCAGGCTGACCAGCCCGATGCCGATGAAGACGGGACGCCAACCGTACTTCGCCATGAGAAGACCTGCGCCGAGCGTGCCGATGGCGGGGCCGGTGCGCATCCCTGCGATGATGATTCCGTTGGCGATGCCGCGGGCGTGTTCCGGGACGTAATTGGAGAGCACTTTTGAAAAACTGGGGAATGCGACGGATTCTCCGACGCCGAGAAGAAGACGCATGGCGAACAAGAGCGCAAAACCGCGGACGAGGCCAGTTGCGGCAGTGGCGGCAGACCAAAGAAGAAAACCAATGCCGAGGACGTAATTCACGTTGAAACGATCTGTGAACCAGCCGATAAAAAACAGGGAAGCGGAGTAGGTGTAGAAAAAGGCGGAGAAGAGCATGCCGAGCTGAGCGGGGGAGAGATTAAGTTCGGTCCGGATCGTTGGAGCGGCGATGGAGAGATTGGTGCGGTCGATGTAGTTGATGAGGATGGCGAAGTGAAGAAGGATGACAGGAAAGAGCAGCGGGCCGAGGCCTTGCGAGGGAGCTTTCGATTCGCGCATGGAGGAGGTCGGCGAGAGTGTGCGCGAAGGAAGCTGGGAAAGCAACGAGTTTCAGATGCGGCGGATGACGTTGGGAAAGTCGAGCCAGACTTTGACGCCGCAGAAGTGGGAGCCTTCGGTGCAGATGGGCGTGGTGATGCCGGCGCGGACGTGACACGGAGGGCCGACGAATTTTGCAAGTTCGGGATGGACGCGGCGGAGTTCGGCGACTTCGTCCATGGAGGCGGCGTAGATTTCTTCTTGCGCGTTGAAACAGGTGCGCATAGTCCATTTGTGGAGGAGATGGAGGAGCGAACCGGATTCGACGAGGCGGATCGACTTTGCGTTGGGAAGAAGATAGAGAGCGATTTCCGGGAGGACGCCGCGGTCGAGGAGAGCGTTTTTGGCGGACCAGGCATCATGCATGGCGCGTTCGTAAACGTCGCGGGCGCGCGGATTTTCGCGAAGAAGCTGAGGAGTGATGAAGTCGGGCTCGCGCGTGTCGGCAAGCGTGAGAAGCGGGCGTGAGCCGGGGACCATGCGGTGGCGCTGATCCTGCGAGTCGGCAGTGTGCGAAATTTTTTTGGCGAAGGTGTAGTTGGCGTGTTGCAGCGCACGCATGATAGGCGCATGGACGCCGACATTTAGAGTTTCCAGCCGATAGAGATTTTTTGCGGGATTGAGAAGGCGGTCGACGGCGTCGGCGTCTGAGCAAAGCGATTCCGTGAGGCCGAGAACAGCCCGATAGGATTCGGCGATGACGCGCGGGGCGTTGGGAGAATGGTCGATGAGGCGCGAAGTTCTTCCGCCGAGTTTCGAATCGAATTCACGAGCGAACGCTTCGCCGGCGCGGGCGATGGTGGTTGCGTCGCGGAATTCGGGCAGATCGTCGAGCGGTTCGGTGCCGAAACGTTCGAAGAATTGCGGGTCGATGTCTTTGACAAGAGAGACCATGGCGCCAACGACGGCGCGAGTTTCGCTTGGAGTGTCTGATGCGGCAGCCATGCGCCAGAGACGGTGGAGAACGATGCCGGAGATGGTGTGGACCATCGTAGTGTGCGCGCCGACGGGAAGAACGTAGCGGGCGATTTCGATAGCGCGTTTTTCGGCGGAGCGCTCGATTTTCTGGATGTGTTTCGGGTTGGAGTTTGGACCGAGCTTCCAGATGTCGCCGAGGATGGCGCGCGTGTCGTTGAGAAGAAGCGCGGAGAGTTCGCGGTAGTAGTTCCAGGCGCGAGCGATTGCGTGTTCGTAGATTTCTTTGACGGATTCGTTGAAATAGAGATCGACGGGAGGAACGTAGGCCTGAACGCGATCCATTCGGACGTAGCGCTGGCTTTGCTGCTCGGAATTATAAAAAGGGTGCGCGTGGAGGAAGGACCAGACGAACTGGCGGCTGACGTTTTCCAGGCCAAATTCGAAGGTGGCGTGCTGGAAGACCGTGTGGTGGCCGCTGTTGAAGGTGGCCGCACCGATATTGAGGCGTTGCTTGTCGGTGACTTCTTCGGGCGAGATGAGATGGTCGGCGTAACAGGTGCGGGCGGCGGCGATGGCGGAATCGAATGGATGGTTGAAGGAATTGCGGAGTGTGACGCGCGGCGGAGCGGATTCTACGATTTCGGCGGGATGAGCGCCATCGAACATGCGCGATTGAGTGGCCACGAAGAAGAATTTAACACAGAGGACCTGGAGGACACAGAGAGCCTGGAGAAATTTCAAAGATTCTGGATGCGATCAAAAAACTATGCGTTCATTCGCGGGAACACCCCAAAAACCTGAGGAGAAATTCCGGCCTCTGAACAGGACGGCTCAAGTGGAAAAGAAAACGGGACGCTCCAAGTGTGTTGGGGCGCCCCAAAGAGCAAATGTTTGTAGCTGTTACTTTTTCGCGGCGGTGGATTTTGCGGCAGCGTCGGCGTACTTCTTCGTGAAACGTTCGACGCGACCAGCGGTATCAACCAGCTTCTGCTTGCCGGTGAAGAACGGGTGGCAATTCGAGCAGATTTCGACGCGCAGCATTTCGCCTTTAATCGTGGAGCGAGTGGGGAAGGTATGCCCACAGGCACAGTGCACGGTGACGGCGTGATAGTCGGGGTGAATTCCGGGTTTCATGATTCTCCATTCTGATTGCGGCCGGTCTGCGCGGCTACCCAAGGGTGGGCGTTACAGCCGCGTCGCTAGGTCGCGAAGCAAACCACGATTATACGACAAGCGGTGAAATCGGCAAAATCGGCAAGTTGAGGTGACTCACCACGCTCAGGACACGAAGCAGCAGCCGACGCGCAAGAACCCGTCGGATGTCGGGCGCGACCAAACTGGTTTCAGGTTAACGCGGACCGGGGGAAGGATGGGAACGTGGAGGACGGCGAGGAACGTGGCCGGCAGGTCTTGCTTTGAGTCGAGCTCGATGGCGACTCCGCCGAAGCCGAGATCAAGGACTTTCGCACGACGGGCAGAATTGTCCGTAAGAACCGCGTATGCATTTGTGCCAGTCATCGAGACGCGTTCGGCTTTTCGCTGGACGGAGTAAGACGGGCGAGGCTGGACGCCAGCATGCGCGGCGGGGGCCACAACTTCCATCTTGAGAGAGGAAGCGGAGACGGCAGCGGCGAGTGTGCTCTCCGTTGCGAGCGCAGAGCGCGGCATTTCGATTGGTGCGGGCACAGCTTGGGGAGCAGGTGGAAAGGCTGCGGGAGCAGGCGCATTCGAGGGCACGGTCGTGCTAGTTGGCGAAGCTGTTTCTTCGACAAAGGCAGTCGACTTGGAATGGTTTGCATGCTTTGCTTGGTAGAGGCGCGAGTCGGCGATACGGACGAGCTGATCGACGGTATCTGCGTCGGTGGGATACGTCGCGATGCCGTGGTCCATGGAGACGTTGACCGAAATGTCCATCGAGCGGAGAACGTCGGCGAACACAGCGCTGAAGCGCTTGCTCAACGCGAAGGCCTGCGGCGCATCGGTTTGGGGAAGCAACAGCGAGAATTCATCACCACCGAGGCGGAAGGCGGAATCCGAAGTACGAAGAGATTTTTGAAGCGTGGATGCAACGGCGCGAAGAACGTCGTCGCCGCGGGGATGCCCGAGTTGGTCGTTGACTTCCTTGAAGCGGTGAAGATCGAGAGCGACCAGGCTGAGCGGCTTCGCGTAACGTTTGGAACGATTTAATTCTTTTTCGAAGGTCGCGTCGAAGAGGCGACGATTTTGCAGACCCGTGAGCGGATCCGTGACAGCGCTGCGCTCGAGGTTTTTTAGATCGTCGCGCTCGATCAGCTGCGGAAAGTGCAACATTCCTGACGACGCGAACACATCAACCAGAGCGGTAAGCAATGAAACGGGTTGCGAAGCATGTCCGGAGAGAACAGCGCGGCGCTGCAAGACTTCGTCCCAAATCTGGACGGCGCGTTCTTCAGCAATTTCAACGTGCGTAAAGCTGCGGAAAAAGCTGCGGAGAAATTGACCGCGTGCAGAAAGATCGAGCGACTGCAATGTTTCGACGAGAACGTCGAGAAAATTTGCAGCAGCGGACGAGCGAGGTTGAACCGACGCGCCGGGGCTGGGCGAGTACGTTATGGGCGTTTACCTCTGCCTGTCCCCGCGGGGTTGGGGAAAGTCGAATTTGATGCAGCTCAGACCAGTATAGGGAGCAACCGCGGTACCAAAGTCGAATAGGGGCGGCCGCGACTCACCTGGAATTTGACACGATGCACTGGCTGTAAAGTATTGAAAAAGGTGCCGTTGTGTCAAGGGCGCGATAAAACCAGTACGGGGATGCAGCACTGACAAGAAATGTCTGTGGGGATTTAGAGACAGTCGCGGGATAAGAAGTGGAAGATTGTTGTCCCAGCCGACTATTCGAGGGTTTTGAAGAATTCGATGCCGAAAAGGCGAAGATCTCCGACTGACTGTTGGCGCAGTACTTTTGCCGTGATCGGAGGAGTCTCGGTGGGAACGAGGCCCGAGGAGGCAGGGGAGGGAGTGGGGATTGTCAGATGAACGACCTGATCCGGACGTAGGATATGCGTTGAAGCGATGCAGGCACCTGATGCGCTGATATTGAGAGTTTTGGTTAGTTCGACAAAGTCGACGCCAGAGGCATCCTGCGCCCGGAGAAAGACAGGTATCTGGAGGCGAATCCTTGGAAACCGGCGTTGTTTAGAGTTGTCCACGAGCGGAGAAGTCTTCGCGACCTGGGTTTCCACGATTAGCCCTTTTGGTACCACAGAACTAGTACAGACCTGTGCATCTGAGATGCCAGACTCGGAGGTTGAGTCTCGATATTAAGATTAACGGAATCAATATTTTAGACGGTTAGACTGTGGGAAGTGCAAGCGATTTCCCATCGACGCGGGAGTAAAGGGATAGTGCCTTTCCCATTTTGTGCAAGTGGAACGGATTTACCATTGACACTCCAGGACCCCTCTGAGAGCATGACCTGCCACGGGAAAATATTTGCCACTCTGAGGGGAGTCAAACAAAGCAATGGAGTTGCAGGGAACTGCAGTGTCGTCGGACCTTGCCGGGGCGGGGAGCGTTCCCGTTGGCGTAGTAAGGGGATTACTGGACTGCGTTGAGAAAGGACTGCTGGTCGCGGAGCGGAGCGGGCGAATCGCGATGGCAAATCTGAAGGGCCGGGAAAGCCTGGCCGCGCTCGGCCACCCCGATTATCGCGAAGCCAATTTATTTGCCGATTTGCTGAAAACGGATGCAGACGGTTTTTTGCGTAAGCTTGAAAGCGGCAGCCGCGAACTGCAACTGGAAATCGTTTCGAATACGAGCAAGTTTCTTGCGACCGTGCAGTGGATGGCAGAGCCGGAATGGCTTGTGCTGCAGTTTGAGCAGGCTGCGCCGAGTGTTTCAGCGGATGCCGCGACGCAGCTGACGGTACAAGAGCTGCTGCAAGAGCGGGAAATTACCTACCGAAATCTGCTCGCAGCGTATTTAAAACTTCAAGAAGTGAACCGCCAAAAAACAGTGTTTCTGGCATCGGCGGCGCATGAACTAAAGACGCCGCTCGCCGTGATCAAAGGCTACTACGACTTGCTGCTCACGGGATCGCTCGGACGGCTTACAGAAAAACAGCGCGACATTTTGGAAGAGTCGAAAGAAAGCTGCGAACGGCTTGTGCGGCTTGTATCGATGTTTCTCAATTATTCGGCCCTGGAGAGCGGGAAGTTAGTCTTGCAACTGCGCGACAACGATTTGCGCGATTGCCTGGATGAAATGGCGAAACGGTGGGCGGAGGCGTTCCAGCGAAAGGGCGTGCGGCTGGATGTGAATCTGGATCCGTCGATACCGACGTTTCGATTCGACTATCAGAAAGTCCAGCAAGCCGCGGCGAATCTGCTGGACAACTCGCTGAAGCACACGCCGGCGGGGGGGACTGTAACACTCGTTGCACGACCGCATTTTTGGGAGCGACGCGTTGCCGAACTGGCGCCAACACAGGAGCGGCGGAGGTTCCGGTTACCCCGGCCGAACAGCGTGGAAGTGAGCGTCTCCGATTCAGGATCAGGAATTTCGCCGGAACATCACCAGGAAATTTTTGAAGATTTTGTGCGAGTCGATCGAAACACTTCGGGAATGGGGCTTGGCCTAGCGATTGCGAAGCGGCTGGTGCAAGCGCACCGCGGAAAGATTTGGGTGGAGAGCGAATCGAAGCGCGGCAGTACGTTCCATTTTTTGTTGCCGATCGAACAATAAGAAGAGATTAGGCAGTAAGCGAAATTGGTCGAAAGATTTACGAGAGAGGGGCTGGCGATGGCGGTAAAAGAGAAGATTTTGGTGGTGGATGACGAGCCGAGCATCCGGAAATATTTGCAGACGCTGCTCGAGGTGGAAGGGTTCGACGTTGAGGCCTTAGGAAGCGGGCAGGAAGCGATCAAGAAGATCAGCGACGGATTGCGTCCGGACTTTATCATCCTGGATGTACTGATGCCGGAGATGGGCGGAATCGAGACGCTGCGGGAACTTTTGCGGATTGACCGCAATCTGAATGTCATTATGCTGTCGTGCTCGAACGAAGTTGGGGTTGTGGTAGAGGCGATACGCCTGGGCGCACATGATTACCTGACAAAGCCGTTTGAGAAATCCGAGTTGGATGCGGCGATGCTGAAGTCGCGGCAGAAGAAACAGTTGACGACGGAAAACCAGGCGCTACGGGACTATTGCGATCAAGTTACCGAAGATTTGAGCTTTCTTGCCGCGAGTCCGCAGATGGTGCGAATCCGGCAACAGATTTTGCAAATTGCACCGGTGGACGTGCCGGTTTTCATTTGCGGGGAGAGCGGAGTAGGCAAAGAAGTTGTGTCGCGTATGATTCACTTGCGTTCCAAGCGGCGAACGCAGCCATTCATCAAGGTAAATTGCGCAGCACTGCCGGGAGAATTGCTGGAGTCGGAATTGTTTGGATTCGAACAGGGCGCATTTACGGGAGCGGTGCGCGCAAAGCCCGGCAAATTTGAATTAGCGAACAAGGGAACCATCTTTCTGGACGAAATTGCGGAGATGAGTCCGCATTTGCAGGCCAAGCTGCTGCATGTGCTCCAGGATCATCAATATTCGCGGCTCGGCGGGCGGAGCATGATTGATACGGACGTGCGCGTGCTGGCGGCCACGAACGTAGACGTGCAAGAAGCAATGAAGACCGGAAAGTTCCGCGAGGATTTGTACTACCGGTTGAACGTCTTGTCGATTTTGGTGCCACCGCTGAGAGAACGGACGGCGGAAATTCCGCTGCTGTTCCGGCACTTCCTGACGAAGTATTCGGAGAAGTTCGGGAAGCCGGCCGTCGATCCCTCGAAGCATTTGCTGGACGCGGCTGTGAACTATCCGTGGCCTGGCAATCTGCGCGAACTGGAAAATTTCGTGAAACGGTACGTGATTTTAGAAGACGACGAAGGCAGCTTGCGGGAACTTGTGGAAATGTCTTCAACGCGCCAACGCACTTCCCCGCGTGAGGAAGTTGCTGCTCCGAAAGAGCAGGGGCTGAAGGCGCTGGTGCGTGGGTTGAAAGATGAAGCGGAGATGGAAGCGATTGCGGACGCGCTAGAGAAGACGCGTTGGTGCCGAAAGGATGCCGCGAAGATGCTGGGCATCAGCTACAAGGCGCTGCTCTACAAAATGCGGCAATTCAATTTGGATACGCCGCGGAGCCGACGGTCGGCAGCGGCGGTGCCAGACGCGGCGCCGGTGGTTGTGGCAAGGAACGATTAAGCAACGCGGCTGAAGAAGATTCCTCTCACGGCACAGAGAGGCAAATCGGGCTTTGCGCGACAAATGTTGCAGGATATCGTGTGCCGAGCACCCGGCAACACTGTGGAAGCTCCGAAGTGAGTCTGTGCGGGAAGTAAGCTCATCGGGGGATGAGCTGTGCGTTTCTCTCTTGAGATAATAGTGGCAAAATGATAAAAGGATGCGGGCCGAAAGTCTCGGGCCGCGGATAGGGTGAGGGATGAGCTTGATGTCGGAACGGCGCAATGCGCGGCGGTACGATTTGTCCTTGCCAGTCGTTGTGAGAATTCCCACAGAACGCGCGAACGGAAACCAGGCTGGAAAGACGAGAGACATTTCCACACGCGGACTCTATTTTGTGATCGACCAAGATCTGGAGTCGGGTTCGGAGATTGACATTACGCTGACGCTGCCTGCAGAAATCACCCATAGCACCGAAGTGTTTGTGCGGGCCATCGGAAAAGTCGTTCGAGTGGAGCGGCGCGGCGAAGATGGGGAATTGCGGATGGGAGTTGCCGCGGTGATTGAGCGGTATGACATCATTCGAGGCCAAACGGCGAAAGCGTAGAATCCGCTGCTCTTTGTTGAAGTAGAAACCTGCAGTAGGTAGACCCGCAAAGCGTTCCGGTACTTGAATTTGGAAATCTTCATACCCGCACGTCGAATCGAGTGGATCCCTAACGATAGGAAAGGCTTTCTATTGATGGGAACTTTCCTGCCCGTGGTCGCCACGTTGTTGCGGGCGACCGTGGGCACCAAGTACTAAAACTTAGGTTCTGCCTGGGCACATTTGGATAGAGTCTTGTCCAAAAATCCTCAAAACATGAATTGTTTTGCCGCCATAGGCAACTGAGGTGCGAGCGGTGTTTCGATGCCATTTGGCGAGCCATGTGCAAATTCACCGTCGACTCCATGGCTGCCACTCCAGCAAAAGCGCCGATTCCAGCCGACAGCGGTCTGCCGCGAAGCACAGACGGATTGCCGTCTTGCGACGTGATTTTCGGACAAACAGCAATTATGGCGATGGTCCGGAGGAAGGTAGAAAAATCGGCGGCTACGGGCGTGCCGATTTTGATCGAGGGACCAAACGGTTGTGGCAAGGAGATGATCGCTCGATATGCGCACGCGATCTCGCCGAGGCGTGAGGGAAGTTTCGCTAAAGTCAATTGTGCGGCTTTGCCTGGACCCTTGATGGAGAGCGAGCTTTTCGGTTACGAGAGAGGCGCGTTTACGGGAGCCGTGAATGCTAAACCGGGCCGACTGGAAGCGGAGACTCCCGGCACTCTTTTGCTGGATGAAGTGAGCGAATTGAACGGTGACCTTCAGTCGAAATTGCTGCAGGTTTTGCAGGACGGAAAGTTTTATCGAATTGGCGGACTGGACGAGAAAAGCCTGATTTCAAGCGTGATTTCGACGAGCTGCAGACCGCTGACGGACGAAATCGACAGGGGCAGGTTTAGAGCAGACCTGTATTACCGAATTAATGTCATCAAGGTGGAACTCGTGCCATTGCGCGAGCGGCGCGAAGACATTCTCGCGCTTGCCAACTATTTTCGGGAAGAGATGTTGAAAGTTCACCAGTGCGAAGCGCCACCGCTCACGAGCACATTTTGCGAGTGGCTGAAAGAGTACGATTGGCCGGGAAATATTCGCGAGCTGCAGAATACGATTTCGCGATATGTGCTACTAGGGCTTGAGGCGGCGATTCAGTCGCTGGGGACGGTTGGCGGGTCCGAAAATTTAGCGGTGCAAGTCCCGTCCAATGGAAGCAAGAGGCTTTTTGCCGCGACTTCGACGGCCGTGCGGGACGTCGAGCGCAAAATTATTTTACAGGCGCTGGCCGAGAATCGCTGGAACCGACGGAAGGCGGCGGCCGCGTTGAAGATTAGCTATCGCACGTTGTTGAGCAAGATTAAGCAGGCCGGACTGCCGCGGCGAAGGGATATCGCGCAAAACATTCTCAATGGGCCGAACAACTTTCCTCCCCAGACCATCAACTGAAGCCGGGCCATCTTAGCGGGCAGCTACTTCCAGCAAAGCTGCTGCGTCGAAGAACTCTGCGTTGGCGGTAGCGCCTTCATACGCCACAGCTCCCTGGAAGTCCCGCACAGGCAAAAAAGAAAGCAGGCGCCAGGAAGCGGCGGCGCCGCGCCGGAACTCTGCCGGCTGACCGGGCAAAAGCGAGACTTCAAAACTGTCCAAAGGAATTTGGAGACCTGCGCCGAGAGCTTTTACGTAGGCTTCCTTGCGCGTCCAGCAATTGAAGAATGCTTGCGGACGTAGCACCTCTGGAAGTGATAAGAGTTGCTGATATTCGGCCGGTGCGAAATGCGATTCGGCGACTTCTTCGCCGCCGAAATCCTCTTTGATCGCTTCGACGTCAATCCCCAGATTTGCATGAAAGGAAAAAGCGAGGACTCCGAGATCCTGCGAGTGCGAAACATTGAACGATAGCCTGAGCGGATTAGACGGCGCAGCAAGGTAGGGTTTACCGAAAGTTGTGTATTCGAAGGCGAGATCGCGAGGTGCGACTCCCAGATAAGAACCGAGGATCGTTCGAAGCGCAAAGCGACTCGCGACGTAGCGATTGGAATGAATCGGGAAGTGAAAACGGGACGCTCTGGCCGTTTCGTCGGGTTTTAGGCAGGCAAACTGCCGGGAATCGGGCGCTGATTCACCGTTTAGTGGAAAGCGCCAAACGTGGAGAGAGTCCGAAGCGAGGGAGGGTGGCTGCGTCACAATTTGCCAGGAAGCTGCTTCCATATGCGTTACGCACAACTCCCGGAGAATTAACCGCACTTACCGGAAACGCGCCTTATTATGCCCGAAAGCCAGCTAAATCTAGAAAAATCATAGGTTTCCGTGGAACAGGTTGGGCCAGAAGCAAGGCCCGCTGGAGTGGGGAAATATGGGTACTTTGTTTCCACTCAGCGATAGAAAAGGATTTCCCTTTGCTTGGGCTAGCTCGAATCTAAGTGTTTGAAAACAGGATAGTTAACCGCGGGACGAAGTGGTCTGAGGATTGCACACCTTAAAGAAAGGAATGTTGGGAAGCTCGCTGCCCGTGTCCCGATTGGCGTTGCAACGGCGGCGTCGGTTATTCCAAGGCCGCAATGCTTTCCATGAGCAGGCAAGTTTGGAGTGAAGGGTCGTCATGACGGAGCCGGAGCTGTACTTAAGACCGAATGTGATGGCGGAGCCGCTGGTTGACGGCTGGTACGCCTGGGCTCATTTGATTCCGCCCGCCACCGCGGCCAGAAATCTTACGCAACGGCATCTGAAAATCATGGACTCGTACATCGAGTCACCGGAGACGCACGCTTCGGCCGTGAAGAATCCCGCGTTGTTGGGCGGACCGTTCATGGATTTCGAGGGGAACAAAGTTCAGGAAGTCCGGGAAATGAAGGACCGGACGCTGCGCGATCGCAGGAAACTGCTCGAGTTGTCCTCGGCGATTGAAAAACTGGATCATCTACTGCGGGAAAAAGGGACAGGATTCAGCCTAGAGGCGCTTTATGCCGAAGTCCCGAACGAGTTGCAGGGATTTGTCGAGCTTGTCTACGACCTGAATAATCACCCATCGTTCCGGCTGATCGAGCCGCTGCTCTATCGAAGCGAGTATTACGACCAATCGATGCAGTCGGTGATGCTTTCAGAAATCTCGCAAGACGACCGGCCTTTTGTTCTGAGCACCCCGCGCCTTGACGAAGGCGAATCGCTGCAGCTGGAATTGCCATTTGCGTCGCAAGCGCTGGATGAACTCTTTCGAATGAAAGGAAGTTCAACGACGCTTTCGAAGATTCGCGAAAAGTTGAATTTGGACGAGAAGGACGCGGCAAAGCTGCGGAGTTTCCTGACGACGGACGCACCGCAGCCATATCCGAAGTACGAAGGCAGCGGCGCGAGGTGGCGCTACTTTGGGCACGCGTGCATTTTGCTGGAGACCGGTGGCGTGAGCGTATTGATGGATCCGGTGCTCAGCTACACGTACGAAAGCGATATTTCCCGGTATACCTATGCGGATTTGCCGCCGGTGATTGATTACGTCCTGATTACACACAACCATCAAGACCACATTCTGTTTGAAACATTGCTGCAACTGCGGCACCGGATCCGCAACATCGTGGTACCGCGGAACGGCGGTGGCTCCCTGCAGGATCCATCTCTGAAACTAGTGTTGAATCAGTGCGGGTTCAAGAACGTAATTGAGCTCGCGGAGATGGAAGAGATTCATTTTGAGAAGGGATCAATTCAGTCGCTGCCATTTCTTGGCGAACACGGCGACTTGAACGTGATGACGAAGGCCGCGTGGAAGCTTACTGCAAACGGCCACAAGCTTCTGTTTGCCGCAGACTCCTGCAACATTTGTCCGAAGATGTACGAGCACATTCACCGCGAAGTTGGCGATGTTGATGCGTTGTTCGTCGGAATGGAATGCAACGGCGCGCCGATGAGTTGGATTTATGGGCCGCTCATCACGCAAAGAATCGAACGGCAGAAAGATCATTCGCGCCGGTTGGCGGGCTCGGATTTTGAACGCGCCAAGGCCATCGTGGATCAGTTTCACTGCAAGGAAGTTTATGTGTACGCCATGGGGCAGGAACCGTGGCTGAACTACGTGATGAGTGTGAAGTACACGGAAACATCGAAGCCGATCGTCGAGTCGAACAAGCTGGTTGAGTATTGCAAATCGAAAGGAATCGTTGCGGAAAGACTCTTTGGCGAGAAGGAGATTCTGCTTCCTTGAGAACTCCGGTTATTGCTGCGCCAGGACCCAGAAAGACGGAATGAGTACAGACCAGATCGCGTACCCTTCGAAGACGAAACGAGCGCTTCCAGCACCGCTAGGTGCGTGGGCGGGTGTGCGGTCGGACTATCCTCGCAACAAATCTGTCGCTCAGTTGTTTGAAGAGGTAGCTGGGAAGTTTGCGGATCGGACTGCCTTGGTGTGCGGACCGACGCGCATGACTTACGGCGAATTGAACGGCCGCGCGAACGGCCTTGCGGATCGTCTTCGGCAAGAAGGAGTTGGTCCGGAGACGATGGTTGGGGTTTGCATTGAGCGATCGGTGGACATGATTGTGGCGTTGATCGCGATTCTGAAGGCGGGCGGAGCGTATGTGCCGTTCGACGCTGCCTATCCTCGCGAGCGGCTGAAATTCATGATTGGCGACACCAAAACGCCAGTGATGGTGACGCAAAAATCGCTTGCACCGATAGTTGTGGCTGATGCTTCGGTGAAGACAATACTGGTCGAGGATTTGCGCGACGGCTCCGGAGAGAATCCGCCCTCTACAACGAGCGCTACGAATTTGGCTTATGTGATGTACACGTCTGGTTCGACGGGACGGCCGAAAGGCGTGCTCGTAGAAAATCGAGCAATCGTGCGGCTCGTTTTCGAAACGAACTATTGCAAGTTTGGGCCGGAAGAGACTTTTCTGCAATTCGCGCCGATCTCGTTTGACGCTTCGACGCTGGAAATTTGGGGAGCGCTGCTGCACGGAGGGAAGCTTGTGGTGATGCCGCCGCAAGCATCGTCACTTGAGGAGATTGGCCGGGCGATTCAAGAGCACGGCGTGACGACCGCGTGGCTTACCGCCGGGCTCTTTCATCTGTTCGTGGACGAACGTCTTGAAGATCTTCGACCGCTGAAGCAATTGCTCGCCGGCGGCGACACGCTCTCGGCGAAGCATGTTCGGCGAGTGCTGGAAGCGATGCCTCAGATCGCGCTGATCAATGGGTACGGGCCGACGGAAGGCACGACGTTTACTTGCTGCCATTTGATGAAGGCCGGCGATGTGGTGCCTGATTCCGTACCAATCGGTAAGCCGATCGCCAACACCCGCGTTTACATCTTGAATGAAGAGATGAAGCCGGTTCAGCCGGGAGACGAGGGCGAGCTTTTTGCTGCCGGAGATGGCGTGGCACGCGGATATTTGAATGCGCCGGAAGCGACCGAGGAAAAGTTTTTGCGGGACGAGTTTATGGAATCAGCCGACGCGCGAATGTATCGCACCGGAGACTTTGCGCGGTGGCGCGAGGACGGCAGCGTCGAATTTTTGGGACGCAAGGATGGGCAGACGAAGATTCTGGGGCATCGCATTGAAGTGGGAGAGATTGAGGCTGTCTTGACGGATCATCCAGTGATACGGCAGGCCTGCGTCAGCGTGGACGTGGATGATGCGGGTACGAAACGCTTGGTCGCTTACTTCGTGCCGGGCGATGCAATAGCAGTGCCCGCCGAATTGAAGAGCTTCCTAGCCGCAAAGTTACCGGCGTATATGGTACCCGCGCACTATGTCGCCTTGCCAAAGCTTCCGTTAACTTCCAACGGCAAAGTGGACAGAGCGAACCTGCCGAGGCCGGTTGCGGAAAGTACCGCGGGCGGTGAGGTATTGGCCGGCAACGAAATGGAGCAGCTCGTTGGCGAGATTTGGAAGAAGGTGTTGCGAATCGAGCGGGCGGGGTTGGACGAGAATTTCTTCGATCTGGGCGGAGACTCGCTGCTGTTGGTAGCAGTTCATTCGCAGCTGCAAAAGCAATTGGGACGTGAGATTGCGGTCACAGACTTATTCGATCAGACGACGATACGATCGCTCGCCAAACATCTTGGAACAAATGGGAACAACAGGAAATCGTTTGATGCAGCGCAGGACCGTGCACAGAAGCAGCGAGCAGCATTTGCAAAGCAGAGAGAGCTAAGAGTGAGCAAACCGGCATGAAGGATTGGAATCCCAACCTGGAAGGCATCGCGATTATCGGGGTGGCTGCACGTCTGCCCGGAGCAAAAAGCGCGGCCGAATTCTGGGAGAACCAGAAAAACGGCGTCGAGGCGATTTCGCATTTTCGCGATGACGAATTGGATGTGCCGGACGCGGCGATACTGACCAAAAAGCCGGATTACGTGCGAGCGCGGTCGGTGCTTGCGGACGCCGAAATGTTCGATGCGGGATTTTTCGGGATCTATCCGCGCGAAGCCGAAATGATGGACCCACAGCAACGAATTTTTCTGGAGTGCTGCTGGGAAGCGTTTGAAGACGCAGGGTACGATCCGGAAGATATTAAGGGCGCGGTGGCGGTTTTTGCCGGCTGCAGCACGAGCACCTATTTCATTTCAAGGCTCTGCCGCAATCCGCAATTTGTCCGCGATTATACGAGCTGCTACCAAGTCGGAAACTATCCGGCGATGACAGGGAATGCGCTCGATTTTCTCGCTACGCGAGTTTCGTACAAGTTGAATTTGCGCGGCCCTGCATTTTCGATGGTGGCCGGATGCTCGACTTCGCTGTTAGCAGTTTGCCAGGCGTGCCAGACCTTACTGACCTACCAAGCAGACATGGCGTTAGCGGGCGGAGTTTCGATTACGTTTCCGCAAAAGCGCGGGTATCTATATCAGGAAGGCGGAATGGTTTCGTCGGACGGACACTGCCGCACGTTCGACGCAGATGCGAGCGGAACAGTGTTCGGCAGCGGATCTTCGGTCGTGATGCTGAAGCGACTCGAGGATGCCGTGAAAGATGGCGACCAGATATATGCAGTGATTCGCGGCTTCGGAATGAACAACGACGGCTCCGCAAAGGTTGGCTATACCGCGCCGAGTATTGATGGACAGTCGAAAGCGATTGTTCTGGCGCAGGAATCGTCGGGAATCGATCCTCGCACGATTGGTTACATTGAGGCCCATGGAACGGCGACGACGCTTGGCGACCCCATCGAACTGGCGGCGTTGGCGCAGGCGTTCGGAACAAAAACGAAAGACAAGAAATTCTGTGCGGTTGGAACGGCGAAAACGAATGTTGGACACCTGGACGTCGCCGCGGGTGCAACGGGATTGATACACGCGGCGATGTGCGTGAGAGACGGAAAACTGACGCCGACTCTTCACTTCAGGAAGCCAAACCCGAAATTCGATTTTGAGAATAGTCCCTTCTTTGTGAATACCACTTTGCGCGATTGGAAGGTGGATGGCGGTCCGCGCCGCGCGGGAGTGAGCGCGTTTGGTGTGGGGGGGACAAATGCCCACGTCGTGATCGAGCAGGCACCGGAGCGAGTTTCCGTGAAAGCAAAGCGGCGCGCACAAGTCCTGACAATCTCCGCGCGAACGGAAGCGGCTTTGGCGGCTGCTACGAAGCGGCTGGCGGCACGATTGCGTGACAATCCTGCTCCAGATTTGGCGGACGTTTCGTTTACGCTGCAAACGGGGCGGAGAAAGTTTGACCACCGGAAAATCGTGGCGGCGACGAACGCTTCGGAAGCCGCCGCGTTGCTTGAGAGTGACGACGCAAAGCGCGTTTTCAGCCGTAAGGCGCGCAACGCCGAGCCGAAAGTCTGTTTCCTGTTTCCGGGCCAGGGCTCGCAACAGCCGAACATGGCGCGCGAGCTCTACGAGACAGAGAAAGTGTTTCGCGAAGAGATTGATCGCTGTGCGAAGCTGCTTGAACCGCACATTGGTCTCGATTTGCGCGCACTTCTCTATCCCGCCGAGGCAATTACGGACGAGCTGCGCGACAAGGTGACGCAGACAATCTTG
>DATGIS010000026.1:0-19229 GCA_035295625.1 Candidatus Acidiferrum sp.
ATTCTGGATGCGGCGCCGTCCCGCACAACCGCCCTGGCAAGACTCCAAATAGACGCACGAGCGGCACGCCTCCGGGGTCTTGCGCGCCTCCATGAAGGCAGACGTTTCTGTAATCCCGGGACCGAGCGACAACAACATCGCGAGTGGTTCCCCGGGCCCGGGCCAGTAGACGCAAGGCTGGGTGGTCGCGCGCGGCGTAACCCGCACCGTACTTGCTCCACAGCCTCCAATTTTTGCAGGCAATCCTGCCATCGCTCGCACCAGCGGCTCGCCGATAGCAATCACATCCGTTTCCGCAAACAGCGCTCGGAAGCCCTGCCAATACTCCTCGTAGCTCAACGCAAAGAGATCAGAACGCACCGATTGGTACACGTTGATGCGCAGTGGCGCTTCGTACCTCTTCACCACTCGCGCTACTTCCGCGAGGCGCCTATAGTTTGACTTCATCATCACCGCAATGAAGGTGACAGGGATTCCCAACCGGACGCAGCGCGCCGCCTGTTCGTGAATCAGCGCCCAATTGCCGGAACCGCGTTGGGCGTCTTGTTCAGATTCGGTCGGATAGTCCAGGGAAAATTCAACATCGTGAAAAGCTCGAAGCTCGTCATCTGTGAGCACAGCCGCACTATGCCCATTCGAAGTAATCGTCAGCTTTACAGTCTGAGTACGGAGGTAAGCCAGAATTTCACGGAACTCCGGGTGCATTCCGTTTTCACCGGTGCCCAAATTAACCGCGCGCACCGGCAGGCTTTCCATCACGCTTCGCACTTGTTCCAGACTAAGGCGGTCGGTCCTCGCCGGGTCGCGGTAACAGAAAGAACAGGCCAGATTACACTCGTTGGTTAGTCCAAGCCCGAGCGCAAACGCTCCCGTTGCCGCGGGCCGGACCCACGCTGGGCGCGAAGCGGATTGGGTGTCAGCTTGAGTCATGTGTCGGATCTCCTCACCCAAATCAAGCTTCCGAACCTTTCGACCACTCCACTCAGACACTAACACCAACGTCCCCGTATCCGAAACACGCAGCGCCCGTTCCGCAGGCACGTCCCAACGCGCCGTCCCGCCAGAACGAAAGTATTGTATCGAGACCCCCCTCGGTTGCATCCTATGGGCGGACAGCAAAGGAAGCAAACTCTTCTACCGCAGTGAGGGCGCATGAATCGTCGTGATTTCCTTCAATCGGCTGGTGTTGTTTCTGCGAGCCTCGTGATCGGAAAACCCGGACGCCTGTTTTCGCAGGCCGTGGCATCCGATCGCTGGCGTACATTTCAAGTAACGACGCGCGTTGAAGTTTTGAAGACTGCCGGCGCGACGCGCATCTGGGTGCCCACAGCCCTCATCAGCGAAACTCCGTTTCAGAAGACCTTCACGAATACCTTCGATTGCGAGGGCGGCACTGCGAAGCTGGTTGAGAGCAAGAGCGACTCGCTCGGAATTATCTCCGCCGAATTTCCCGCGGGAGCAAAACCGGTTCTGTCGGTGACTAGCCGCATCGCCACAAGAGACTGCATGGTCGATCTCGCCGCGAGAAGAACAGTGCCCAAAGCGAACCGAGCGGAATTGGAGCATTTCTTGCGGCCAACCAGGCTCCTGCCGACCGACGGCATCGTAAAAGCAACAGCGGACGAAATCACGATTGGCGCAAAAACAGATGTCGAGAAGGCGCGCGCGATTTACGAATGGATCGTTGACAACACGTTTCGAAACCCCAAAACGCGCGGCTGCGGCACCGGAGACATTCGCTTCATGCTGGAGTCCAAAGATCTGGGCGGCAAGTGCGCGGATTTGAACGCACTCTATGTTGGGCTGGCGCGAGCGGCCAATCTTCCCGCGCGCGATGTTTATGGCATACGCGTTGCCAAGTCTGAGCTGGGCTACAAGAGCCTGGGCGCCGCGTCAGAAAACGTTACAAAAGCGCAGCATTGCCGCGCTGAGGTTTACCTCACCGACCATGGCTGGGTTCCCGTAGATCCGGCAGACGTGCGGAAAGTCGTGCTCGAAGAGCCGCCGGGCAATCGAGCGCTGGATGACGATATGGTTAAGAAGGCGCGGGCCAGACTATTTGGTTCCTGGGAAATGAACTGGATGGCCTACAACTTTGCGCACGATGTCACTCTGCCCGGATCAACCGGCGCGCCGGTGGGTTTTCTGATGTATCCGCAAGCGGAAACGGCAGAAGGCCGCCTCGACAGCCTCGACCCCGCCAACTTCAAGTATGAGATCACTTCAACGGAGGTCACGCCCACAAACGGCTGACCGTCTACCGCTCGGAGCGTTTTGCGCCGGTCGGAATCAACGAGAGGCGTTCTTCGACGCGCGCACCGCGATTCGTGCCGTGGCGTACCGGATGAGCGCGAAACATAGGCTTGCCGGCGATGTTCAGATGGACCGGCTCTTTGGCGCGCTGCGGCAACATCAGCACACGGCCTACTTCGAGATCGAGCAGCTCGCGCACAGTCACTGGGCTGAGTGGCAAGCTGAGGTCGGCAAGAAAATGGCAGTCCATAATGCGTTCGCGCATGCGCCGGTACGAATCGCGCGAAGGAATACGCTCCGAGTATGAGCCTTGAATCGAAAGCCGCCGCAGCAGCGTGTTTGCAATGACGGCGGGAAAAACCATGGCAACGGTGCCAGAAGTCTCCGCGATGCGTGCTTCAAAGCTCAGGCATAGTATCTTTTCGCCTGGCAGCATCGTGTTCTGCATTTCGACATTGCGCTGGCGCTGCTCGAAGCGGAAATCCAGGTCCAGCACCGGCTGCCACACAGCGTGAATATCGAGAAGCATCAAACGGATCACTGACTCAAGAATCTGCTCCTCGATTTCGGTCAGGTCGCGGACCTCCATCGTGTCATTGCCCGTGCCGCCGAGCACTACATCAATGATGGGATAAGCGAGGCCGATATCCAGCTGGACGGCAGCTCTTGCGTCGATGGGCATCAGGTGCATCGAACTGAAGTAGGTCAAGTCCTGCAAACGGCCAAGAAATTCGCGGTAGGCGAGCTGCTCCACCGAAACGAGATTCATGTCGAAGCCAACGCGCAGTTGCGCGCCGATCGATCCGCTGAGGCGCCGGGCGAGCGATTCGTGGAGCGTGGTGACCGCGCCGACCTGGTCCGCGGTGAGTTGATTCGAGCTCCGCAGATCCCATGGAATTACTTTGTGGGCGGCTTTGCCCCGTGATGCCTGTTGTGCCGCTTGCGCCTTGCTGAATAGCGCGTCAATTTCACTTTGATCGAGCGATTTCCGCAAAAGAGCCTCGCCAACGACATGGGAAAGGGAGCAATCATTGTGCCCTTTTGAATTAAAGGGTTCTTAGAATGATGTGCCGAAGGGAACTCCGATTAACCGTGAGTGATTAATGAAACCCACATCGGCTCCGAGTCGAAGATCAGGGCGATGGTGATACCTTCGCTTGGGTCCATGGCGGACATCGAATAATCGTCGCCCGTGATAACCGTGGGAACGGAAAGAAGGCAAGAGTCGGCAAGGCTGGTGATCTTTGCCTTGAAGTTGCCGGCAATCATGTTGCAAAGCTCACCCAGGGCATCACGGACGGTGGAGGAATTGGAGCCGGACGCACCGCCGAGCATTAGGGACGCGAAGCGCGCAGCGACTGTTTGCGAGCAGCGAATGGTGACCATGCCGCAAAGTGAACCTGCGAGGCCGACCATGGCGGTTTGCTCGCCACGCGGCTCCTCGGTTGAAGAAGGATTCAATTCAAGACGAGTTGCGGCCATCATCTCGAAGACTTCGAGAATGGCGCATTCCATCACCGACTTCCAGCTGGGATCAAATGGGACAAGCGTCTTTGTCCCCGCTTTCGCCATTGCTCGCATCAGACTCCTCCTAGTAGCGGAGCAACCCGTTCTTTGACTTGCTCCGGAGTGAACGGCTTCCGCAGGTAACCCTTGGCGCCGGCGGACAAAGCCTCCACGACGCGCGCCTCGCTGCCTTCCGTCGTAATCATCACGACCGGAACGCCCTTGGCGGCTTCGACACCGGCGAGGTTCTTAAGAAATTCGAGTCCATCCATAACGGGCATGTTGATGTCGCTCAAAATGATGTCGAGCGAACCCTTCTGGACTTCCGCGAGCGCTTCCGCGCCGTTGCTCGCTTCGAGCACTTCCGTGAGATCGAGACCGGCCTGGCGCAGCGAACGCTCGATGATTTTTCGCATCACCGAGGAGTCGTCCACGATTAAGACCTTGAGTTTTCTTGACATGTGTTCTCCTGAAATAAAAGAGTGCACGCGGAATTACGCGTGGACCTTCGCTCCTCCGAAAATGGAATCAACCATGGCTTCGACGTGCACTGCGTGTTCATCGAGTTCAAACGTAAAACGCGCGAGATCGAGTTCAAGCGCGGCAGGATGGCTGGCGGCCAGCAGCTGCCACGCGGGCTCGGACGCGAGATCGAACGCACGCGCTTCGTAATAGCCATATCCAAGGCCGCGCAGGCGGCAAAGAAGGTCCGCGAGATGGACCGTGCAAGCGAGTTCGATGCCGGCGCCCTCTTCGGTCGGCACGTGATGAAATTCAATGGTGTGTGCGATTTCTTCCGGTAGTTTCCAAGTGTCTGCCAGGACGCGGCCACTATCACAATGTGTGAACCCGAGCATCTCCTGTTCCACTTCGCAGAGCGGCGTTTCCGTCCCGGCGGCCTTGCTCAGCACCATATGGAATTCATTTTTGAAAAGCATTGCGTTCACGACAATACCGATGTCGTGCAAAAGCCCTGCGAGGTAAAACTTTTCAAGGCTCGTGATGGCGAGCTTCTGGGCGAGATGTTGAGTGACCATCGCCGTCCCGAGCGCGTGGCGCCAGAATGTAGTTGGAGCCATGCCTTCTTTCGGGCTTGAAAGGAGAGTGGGAAGCGTGCAGGAGTAGACGATGTCGCGGATTTTCCAAAGACCCAACGCGACGACCGCACCCTTGACGGTCTCCACGTCGTTGCGGCGGCGAAACATCGCCGAATTGGCAACCCGCAGGCATTGCGCCGCGAGAGATTTGTCATACGAGATCAATTCAACAATGCGATCGACGTTCGCATCCGAGGGATTCGCGGAGAGAGATTCACCGAGCGATTGCAAAATCGAAGGCATCGCCGGCAGGCTGCCAATCTCGCTGACGCGCCGGAGCAGCATCTTATGTGTGGCCGGATTCACGCCGCTCCTCCCGCTTCTTCGCCCGGTATCTGTTTGTAATAGCCGGTAGTGCCGGGAAAATGGACGAGGCGGAATTGCTCGTAAATTCCAAAAAGGGTCTCGCACTCTCCCAAAAAGAAATAGCCGCCGGGAATCAGACCATTGAAAAAGTGGTCAACGGTACGTTTCTTCGCCGTTCCATCGAAGTAGATGAGAACGTTGCAGCAGAAAATCAGGTCGAAGCCCTTCATAAAGAGCATCTTCGTCTGGTCCTGCAGATTGAGTCGTTCGAATTTGACCCCAGCACGGACTTCCTCATTGACGCGGAAGTTGGCGCCTTCTTGCGTGAAATACTTGAGCCGCCGATCCGGGGTCAGGTTGCGAACCGCATATTCGCCGTAGACGCCTTCTTTGCATTTGGTGATCGAGTTGTCGTTGAGATCGGTGGCGAGAATCTCGAATGACCACTCCTTCCCTTTTGCGGCGAGCTGTTCCATAAGGAGAATCGAGAGCGAATAAGGCTCTTCTCCCGTAGAGCATCCCGCGCTCCAAACCCGCAGCTTCTTAAAGCTTTGCTTTGCTTTCATTCCCATCAATTTGGGAAGAATGATTTTTGTTAGCGCGTCTACCTGCGCCAGGCTGCGAAAGAAGTAGGTTTCTCCGATGGTGATCTCGTTCAGCAGGCTGCGCATCTCCGCATCGCGGTTCGGACGTGTAGTGAGATGATCGAGGTAATCGGTGAAATTAAGGGACTTTAAGACCGTCATGCGCCTTCGCGCGCGCGTTGCGAGCAGGTAAAACTTCACTTCCTGATGGTAAATGCCGGAGATGCGATAGATCAGGTCGCGGAGCTTCACCAGCGCCGGATCTTTCAAGTCGGCATCGGTCACGTCGGTCGGTGCGGTTCGCAGTATATCGACTGGCATTCTTGCGTTCCTTCAAGTTCAGGACTTGGCGCTCGCAACAGGTACAAGGCTTCGCTTCAACGACACACGACGCACGACTTCTTGCGCCATGGACGCCAGCGGATAAATGGCGTTGGCAAAGCCGGCAGCCGCGACCTGGCCGGGCATGCCCCACACGACGGAACTCGCTTCGTCCTGGACATACACCTGGCCACCGCGTTCCCGAATGTGCTGCGCTCCGATGACGCCGTCGTAGCCCATGCCGGTCAAGACCACTGCGAGGACGTTCGAACCAAAACCTGTGGCGACGGATCGGAAGAGTGGGTCCACGGCGGGACGGCACGAGTTTTCCGGTGGGTCCTGATTCGTCGCAAGGCGAACGCTGTTGGCCAGACGTTCAACAGTCATGTGATAGTCGCCGGGCGCAATCCACGCCTCTCCGGGCGCGATCACCTGTCCCGGTCTTCCTTCCTGTACTTTGAGTTGCGACTTGTCGTTGAGCCGGCCGGCAAGAAGTCGCGTGAAAACAGGCGGCATGTGCTGCACGATCACAATCGGGACGGGGAAATCCCCGGGAATGGCCGGAATCAATTCGGCGAGCGCGTTAGGGCCACCGGTTGACGTCCCAATTGCCAGCAGGTCGATACGCGAGAGGGGAGTGGCCGCAGAAGTCGCGGCAAGATGCACGGCGTTTGAAAGACTGGGCGCCGGCCTGGCGGACGTCTTCCATGCGCAGAGCGCTTTGATCTTGGGAATCAGCTGCTCGCGAATCTGCTTTAACGTAACGTCGAGGCTGCCGGTATTACTAGGCTTTGTCGCGTAGTCGCTTGCGCCGAGTGCAAGCGCGTCGAGCGTCGTTGCGGCTCCGCGTTCCGTCAGCGTGCTGAACATAATGACCGGCAACTTCGGGTAGGTCTTACGAAGTTCGGCGAGCGTTTCGAGGCCGTTCATCCCCGGCATTTCCACGTCGAGCGTGATGATGTCCGGATTGACTTGCGAGATTTTTCCCAGAGCGATACTGCCATTTGCCGCGGTGCCGACGACTTCGACGGAAGAGTCTGCCGCCAGGCCATCGCAAATTACCTTGCGAATGACCGAGGAGTCGTCAACGATAAGCACACGAATCGGCGGCATAATCTCTCAATTCCCTTGCACGTCGCGAATCACTCCAGCCAAACGGCGAAATCGTCCTTCCCTTCACTCAAGCGAAACAGTTCGCCGGCGGGAAAACCGTCACTTACGGCTCTTCTGCTGATTGCCGCGATGTCAATGTCGCGTGTGGAGAGGCGCGGTCCGATTTCTTCAGGTACCAAGTCAACGAGGTTTTCCGCGGCAGTCGCGGGAAACGTCAGCTCCGCCTTGGTTACGCCGGCCCGAACGACTCGAATCTTCAAGACGCGCGTAACAGCGGCCGACCACGATTCCTTCTCGGCAAACGACGCTGCCTTCTCGACGGTTTTCGGCGGCAATGATTTTTCAAATGCTGTCCGCCAATTCAATGGAACTTCCAGCGCGTCGAGATACTGGATCAACCCTTGGTACGCGCGCATGAAGTAAATCAGACTCGCCGGACCGGCGGTGCGGAAGTTCCAGCGATAGTCGCCCAGCGTTTCGCTGACGCGTTCGCCGAGCCGCCATCCCGCAAGATCAAATGGCCTGTCGAATAGAAACGGTTCGAACAGAATTTCGCACAGGGCAGGGAGTCGCGACTCCATCGGTGCAAGCAATCCGGGATGGAACCCAAGCCCGACGAATCTCGAAAATGCGCGCCGCCCATCTCCAATCAATTCGCCGGAAATCGTGTCTTCTATCAGTGTGCGCAGCGCGACCGCAGTCCCGCAGGAGAGTTCTCTTGTGCATCCGAAATCGAGCACACTCACCATCGCGCGATCGCGGCTATGCGAAAAACGGTAGTTCCCCGGATGCGGGTCGGCATGGAATCTCTGTGCCGAAAAAATACTCGCGAAGAAGAACTCGAGCATTGTGCTTCCAATTTGTTCGCGCAATTTGTTGGGCCACTTGCGCGCCGCCGAAAACGATTCGCCTTCGATCCACGTCATCGTCAGAATCGTTCCATGGCTGAACTCTTCGATGCCCTCCGGCACAACCACACCCGGAAATTGTTTCGCAAACGCGCCAAACGTTCGCAAGGCTTCCGCTTCGCGGCGAAAATCGAGTTCTTCGCGCAGCATCGTGCCCACTTCTCTTCGGTAGCTCGCCAAATCGAAGCCTCGCCGCAGCCCACCGACCGGCACCGTCAGCCAGCCCAGCGCTTTCAAATCGAGTTCCACCGATTCCGCGACATGCGGCAACTGAATCTTGATCGCAACGGTTCGTCCATCGAGCAAAGTCGCACGATGAACCTGCGCGAGCGACGCTCCAATACCCGGACCATCGACCGACCGAAAGCACACATTCCACGGAATACCCAGCCCGTGCGTAATCAGGCTTTTCACTTCGTCAAGCGACAGCACCGCATTCGTTTCTGTCAATCCTCGAAACACGGGCGTCTCATCCCTCAACTCCGTCAGCGAAAGGATTTGCCCGATTTTCTGCGGCAAGCCATGCAACTGCATCAAACGATCCACGACGCGCAGCCGCGCACCCTCATCCCGCTTCCGGCGAAGGGATACAAAGTCCTTGCTGAGCGCGGCCAGCTTCACTGCACGACTCACCTTGCGGTTCATTTTAAAGTTCGCGCAACCGTTTCGCCGGTCACGACAGCCTTTCCTGGTGCTCCGGGAATGCTCCGGCCCGATTCATGCCGCACTTCACTTCTTCGCGGACCGATTGATGATTTCCCGCATCTCCGCAGCCATTTGCGATAGCTGCTGTGCCGCTCGCTGTGAATCGCCTGCGCCCTGCGCCGTGTTCTTGGCGGCTTCGGCGACTCCGATGATGTTTTTCGCAATTTCTCCCGCGCCTTTTGCCGCTTCCGTGACATTGCGCGTCATTTCGTTCGTCGTCGCATCCTGTTCTTCCACGGCAGTCGCAATCGAATTCGAAATGTCGTTCACCTGATTGATGATTTTGCTGATGGCACCAATCGCGTCGACAGCGCCCTTCGTATCGGTCTGGATCGCTTCAATCTTTCGACTGATGTCTTCGGTCGCCTTCGCGGTTTCCTTGGCAAGCTCTTTCACTTCGTTGGCCACGACCGCAAAGCCCTTGCCCGCTTCTCCCGCTCGTGCCGCTTCAATCGTCGCGTTCAGTGCCAGCAAATTCGTTTGCTGTGCGATCGACGTAATTACCTTGATGACTTGTCCGATTTCCGCGCTCGAATCGCCGAGTTTGCTTACTGTCACATTCGTCGCTTGCGCAACCTTTACGGCTTCGCTCGCGATCTTTGCCGATTCGGTCGTATTCTTCGCGATCTCCTTGATCGTCGCACTCATCTCTTCCGTCGACGTAGCCACCGTCTGCAAATTGCGGCTCACTTCTTCCGATGCCGCCGAAACAACGCCGGCCTGCGCTGAAGTCTCCTCGGCTGTCGCGCTCATCTGCTGGCTGATCGACGTCATCTCTTCCGACGCGGATGCCAGCGACTGCGCCGTGGTGCGAATCGCATTTTCCGTTGCCAGCTTGTCGGTAACCACAGCCCAAGTCACCATCGCTCCGACGTATTTCTTGTTCTGGTCGTAAATCGCACTCACCAGCAGGTCCAGTTTTTCCGGCCCGAGGTCAATCGTTGCTCTCGTCGGCAGATTCTTGTCACTCGACAGCAGTTTCCGCTGGTGCGCTGGATTCTTATGGAAGATGTCAATGTTCTGCCCGATCATCTGGTCCGCACGAATCGGCAGATGCTGCTCGAGCCTGCGCAACGTCTTGGTGGATTCCGGATTCATATACTGAATCTTCAAATCAAGGTCCGCGAACATCACATTGATCGGCGCGTTTTCCATCATGGACATCACACGCGCCATTTCCGTCTCGGTCTTCACCTTTGCCGTGATGATCTCCCAAGTCACCATCGGCCCCAGATACGTGCCCTTTTCGTCGTAAATCGGGCTGACGAGCAGGTCTGCGATTTCCGGCCCGATTTCAATATTCGACCGGTGCGGCAAATTTCTCGGATTCGACAGAATCTTCCGCTGGTACGTCGGATCCTTGTGAAAAATGTCGATGCTCGATCCCAGAACTTTGTCGGCTGAAACCGGCAGCAGTTTCTCGATCGTTTTGAGTGTCCTCAACGACGCCGGATTTACGTAGGTAATCCTCAGGCTCTCGTCGGCCAACAGAACGTTGATCGGAGCGTTCTCCAGCATGGCCTTCCATTGCGTCGATCCAGGCGTCGCTTCCGCATGGCCGTTCGCCAACCCGCTATTCCGCACTGTCACAATGTCTGATTCCATCGTCGCCACCTTTTCTAGAACTGCATCCACTAAATCGGGATGAACCCCAAGCTCGCTGAGCGCCACCGCCAGGTGCGTCGTCACACGGTCAAAGTGCCGCGGCTCAATTGCAATTTTTTCGTGCGCCGCCTTCATTGGCTTGCCTTTGTATTCCGCCGGCCCACCGAGCGCCTGTGTCATGAATTGCGTCTGCCGCAACTTCAGCCATGTCATGTTCGTCTTCGCAAAAAAATGTTTCAGGTCTGGGTCGGCGAGAACCTTTTCATAGAAGCGCTCGACCACCTTGGAAACGCTGGCTTTTCCGCCGAGCTGGGCATACAACGTATCCGACCGGCGAATGGCTGGAACTCGAGAACCCATGACTGCTCCTTTTGGCTCAACGAGAGCCTCGGAATTAGGCCACCATGTAACTCGTGACGTAGTTCAGACTGCGCAGCACGACAAAAGCGATTCCCACCGCCAGGTGCATCTTGCGGGTCTCGTAGCGCCCTGCAAGCATCGGCCGGCCCAACAGAATCATCGCGACGTAACACGCCAGTACTGCGAGAGACACACCGGCATGAAACCAGATCAACGGCCGCACTCTGGCAACCACGGTTTCCACCGCATGGCGCGTCACTTCGATGTACAGGACCAGCAACACATCGCACACAAACGCTGTAATCATCAGCCGCAAATGAATTCGCGAATCACGCTTGCGGTACCAGAGCCCGCAAACAATCAGCAAAAGAACCATCGTGGATGCCAAATGCAGCACGCTAGCCCTCCACCCGGCCGAGTTCCACATCATGGCCGGATCCATTGACGGCTTTGTCCGTGTCCAATATCAGCAACAGCTGATTCGGCAGCTTGTGCACTCCCAGCACAAGATCGCGTGACGCGCTTTGCAGCGTATCCGGCGGCCGTTCGAAAGTGTCGTCGTGCACTTCCAGCACGTCGCCGATTTCATCCACAAGCAAACTCACCGCCCCGTCTCCCGTCCGCACCACAACGTTCATCGGCAACTCATCCTCGGCACGGTCCGGAGCATTCAGCCGGCGGCGCAAATCGACAGCCACCACTATCTGCCCGCGCAAGTTGATCAATCCCCGAATCACCCTCGACACCAGCGGCACCCGCGTCATTTCCTGGTAGCGAATCACTTCCTGCACCTGCTGTACGGGCACGCCGAAAAACTGGCGGTCTACAAAGAACGTGCAAAATTGTTGCGCGCTCATCGGTGTTATCGCTCCTGCAAGACAGCTTCTTCGTCTTCAAAAAACGCCGGATTCGCCGCGCGGACCAGGCCCCGCACATCAAGCAAGTCCGTAACCTTTTGCTGAATCACTGCCGAACCCAGCAAGCCCGACTGCTTTGAAGGCTTTTGCGGCACGATCGCTTCTTCGACGATGTCCAGAATCCGGTCCACCACCAGGCCAACGCTGCGCCCTTGTTCGGAGTAAACAACGACCTGCATCGGTTCCGTCGCCGCCCCGTTCCCTTCTGCATGGTGCACGTGCAAGTACTCGGAAATGCTGATAAGCGGCATAATCTGCCCGCGGTACTGCACAACTTTCCGGTCACCGGCCTTTTCAATCACGTCGGCCTTGAACTCTTCGAGCCGCGCCACGAGCCGCAGTTCCATCGCCATGCGGCCGTCGGTGCCGCACTGGAAGAGCAACATCGTCTGCTTTGCGCCGGAGCCTGTTGCCGTTTGCGTTTCTTTCTCCGAGTGCGCGCGGCCGCGGCTTTCGCTCACAACATTGGAAGATTGCGCCAGCCCGAGAACGTCCAGAATCAGCGCCACGCGCCCGTCGCCCATAATCGTCGAACCGGCAAACGTCTTCAGCCCTTTGAGCTGCTTGCCGAGCGGCTTCACCACGATTTCTTCCGTGTCGTTGATCTCATCGACCACCAATCCGAATTGCCGGTCATCCGCCTGCAACACAACTATGTTCGCCACCGTGTTGCCGTCGGCTTTTGCCGATTCCAGCTCCACTTTCAACTCTCTGTTCAGATAGACCAGCGGCAGGAGCCGCCCGCGCAATCGGTACACGGGCGTTCCCTGAATCAGCTCAATCTCTTTCAGTGCCGCTTCGCCTTCGATCCGTACCAGTTCCAACAGACTGATTTGCGGTATCGCATACCGGTCGCCACCGCTCGTTACGATGAGCGCGGGAATAATCGCCAGCGTCAGCGGAATCTTCATGCGGACCGTTGTCCCGGTTCCTGCTTTCGACTGCACATCCACCGTCCCGCCGATTTTTTCTATGTTCGTCTTCACGACGTCCATGCCAACGCCGCGTCCGGAAACATTCGTCACTTTTTCCGCAGTGGAAAACCCGGGGAGGAAAATCAGGTTCACCGCTTCGCGTTCGGTGAGCCTCGCCGCTTGTTCCGGTGTGATCAGGCCCTTCTCCAGCGCCTTTTTGCGAATCTTGTCGCCGTTCAACCCCGCGCCATCATCGGAAATCTCGATATTGACCTGACCGCCTTCGTGATACGCACGGAGCGTCAGACGTCCCTCCGCCGGCTTTCCCACAGCCACGCGGCGCTCCGGCGTCTCGATTCCATGATCGGCGGAATTCCGCACAATGTGTGTCAACGGATCCTTGATCGCTTCGATGATGGTCTTGTCGAGTTCCGTCTCTTTCCCTTCCATCTCAATGCGAATCTGCTTTCCGCAGGCTGCGGCTACATCGCGCACCGTCCGCGGAAATTTGCTCCAGATATTTCCGATCGGCTGCATGCGCGTCTTCATCACGCCTTCCTGCAGTTCCGTCGTAATCAAGTTGAGCCGTTGGCTCGTCGCGACGAGCCCTGAATCTTCCGTCGAATTTGTAAACTGAAGAATCTGATTCCGCGCCAATACCAGTTCGCCGACAAGGTTCATCAATTTGTCGAGCAGGCCGACATCGACGCGGATCGAAGCATCGCTTACGCTGCCGCGCTCGGCTGATCCCGCAGCTGCACCCTCACCGGACGATTCCGGTGCAACCGCTTCCGTACGGGAACCATACGGATCTGACCCGTTTTGCTTTTGCGCCTCCATCGCCGGTGCTTTTGCTTCCGGCTCCGTCGGTTCGACGATATGGCCGTTCGATGCAGCTGGTGGAGCGGAGGCATGCGAGGCGGTGCTTTCCGTCGAGGCCGTTCCTCCGCCTTGGTGCAATCGCGTCAGTATCCTGATCAACTCTGCGTCATCGCGCTCGCCTTCACTTCCAATCGCTTCGATGCTTTGCAACATCTGGCGAATCGCATCCACCATGCGCAACAGCGCCGTCGTAATTTCTGGGCTCAATGCGAGTTCGCCGTCGCGCAGCCGGCTCAACAAGTTCTCCCCGACGTGCGCCACGGATTCCAGTTTCGTAAACCCCAGAAATCCACACGTGCCCTTAATCGTATGAATCGTACGGAAGATGCTCGCCAGTGTGTTGCGGTTCGACGGATCTTTTTCGAGCTGCACCAGCTCGCGATCCAGCAAATCCAGGTTTTCGTTGCTTTCGACAAGAAATTCGACAACGACATCGTCAGCCATGTTGCAGTCGACTCTTTCCAGAGGGAGTTGCAAGATTCCCAAAACCTTGCGGGGCTCGAACTTAGAAACTTCTAATGCGGTCACTCCGAACGACTTTGCTCTATTGAGGTAAGCACTTCCGTTGCCAGAGGGCGGTTACGGTCTTTTCGCTTGGTCCCACGATCTACCGTAAGTTCCCGCTTTTCGCGCTTCTGCGAAGAACCCCAACGCTTTCCTTTGAATTTTTGG
This sequence comes from Candidatus Acidiferrum sp., assembly GCA_035295625.1. GTDB lineage: Bacteria > Acidobacteriota > Terriglobia > Acidiferrales > UBA7541 > Acidiferrum. The sequence goes on from DATGIS010000026.1 coordinate 14,144, forward strand.
AGGAGCGGTATACCGGATTGGGAATGCCGTCAGAGTTGGAGTCAATCTGGGTCACTTTGCGCAAGGCCTTACCTACCGAGCCGGGACAACCCTTAGATTCGATTATTTATGCTCGAAGAGATCTTTCACCGCTGCCAGTACCGCTTGCAGCGGCGTTTCCATCTCCCGTGCAAGCGTGCCGACCCACTCTTGCCGCCGTCCATCCACTATGTCCCATGAACCTCCCTCATCCTTTTGCCGCAAAATCACCGGCACTTTGTTTCCGGCAACCGGAACGATCATGCGGATTTCCTGATTCGCTTGCGCACCGACGGATTCTTCAATCCGGCCGAAGCGCTCCTGCTCCATTTGTGCTCGCAAACACTCTTGTGCCAGCGTGCCTGAGAAAAAGTTCGGCAGGCGCAACTTGTCTTCCTCTACCTGCATGATTACGCTGTTCTGCACAGGGTTCCGAACAACAAACATCCCACCGCCACCAATTTTTCCGACAATCTCGACCTTGAAAAATGAAGTTCGCCGGCTGACGACCGCAAACAATCGCGTCTGTACCAGCAACGTTCCGCCTTCCAGATCCACCGTGTAACTGTTGTCGTGCGCGAGGCCTCGTGCCACCAGCGAAAAACTGGAATCGCGCAATAGCGAGGAGGCTAGCTGCATTCCACTCAGCATCACCGCGTTTTCGCGCTTTTCGCCACGCTCGCAAAGTCGCTCGATCGTGTCGTGCGCCTCCCTCGCCGCGTCGAGCAGCGGCACAAACAGCATGTCCGGATCGCCAAACGTGCGCGTAAACAAAATCTGTGGGAACCCGAGTATCTCAACGCCCGCGGCTCCGCCCGGTTTTTCAGAGCGACGAAAACCTTGCATCGGTCTCGAAGCCGGCTCTGCCACACTCATTCGTCACCGTCTTCATCTGATTTGCCCGCACCGGTCTCGCGCCTTCTAAATTCCACTGCCGCTCGTTGCGGCTGCGTTACCTTGTCTAATTCAATTCCCCATGCGTCATCTTGATCCATTTTCCACGCACCAATTCCCCACCCGCCGCGTTCCGGCTCCGCCCTCACAACTTGAAAACGGATTGCCGGCCGTTGCAACGCGCCCGGCTCCTCCGGACTCACTACTCGCAACGCCACGATATCGTCTTTCCGTAACTCAATCGGAGAAACGAACCCGCAACCCCATTGGCTTACGTTGCGGGTCTGCACCGTGAAGTGAAATACCGATCCTTCGCTGTCGATTCCGCTCACCTGTACATCAAAATTCAGGGCGAACCGCTCTTCGCGCCGTTCGCTTTGATGTACGGACGCCATCTCCGCAGCCGGAAGTTTTACGTTGCTCTGGTCCGCCATTCCGCCTCCACAGGAAACCGGAGCAAATAAAGGACCAAGTTCAAATGTGTTTCTAGCTTGAATTGCGCGGATGAAGTGTTCCGCGGCGGAACAGACCTGTTTTCCACTTGGGGAGAATTCCGGGAATCGCTCGGAAAAAGAATCGTCCTAACTAGCTTTTCGAACCAGGCGGGCCCATCCGCATCGTCACTGCGTCCTCTGCGTCCACGCCCGTGATCAGCCGTGCGCCGCGACTGAACGTCAAATACTCAAATCCCCATTGAACAAATACGACCACCCGACTCTGAAACTCGACGATGTACATCAAGTGAATGAAGAGCCAGATCATCCAGGCCAGCAGCCCTGAAACCTGTAACCCAAAAATATTTGCCACCGCCGCCGCACGGCCAATCACCGCCATGTCCCCTTTGTTGAAATAATGGAACGGCGCCGGCTCGGGCTTTCCCGCCAGCTTCGCTCGGATCGCCTTTGCCGCATACACCCCGCCTTGCATCGCGACCTGAGCCACACCCGGCAGCGGTTTCCCTTTCTCATCCACTGCCGCAGCCAAATCTCCCACGACAAAAATGTCCGGATAGTTGGGAACCGTCAGCTGCGGAGTCACTTTGATGCGGCCGTTGCGATCCGTTTCCGCTTTGGTTCGCGCCGCAAGCGTTCGGCCAAATGAGTTTGTCGTCACGCCTCCGGCCCACAACACCGTTTTGGCATCCAATCGTTCCGTCGCCTCGCCACTTTTGTACGTCACACCGTTTTCATCAACCGACGTCACCATCACATTCTTCTTCACTTCCACGCCGAGCCGCGTCACCAGCTTTTCGCCCTTTGCGGAAAGCCCCTCAGGAAACGCGGTCAGCACCCGCCCGCCGCCTTCCATCAAAATGATTCGCGCATTGCGCGGATTGATCCGCCGGAAATCGTGCTTCAGCGTTTGATTTGCGATCTCCGCTAACGCTCCCGCCAATTCCATTCCCGTCGCGCCAGCACCCACAATTACAAACGTCAGCCACTGCCGCGCCTCTTCCTCGGTCTCCGCGCGCTCCGCCCGTTCGAACGCGAAAAATAACTTGTGACGAATCGCAGTCGCCTCTTCCACCGTTTTCAGGCTCGGCGCCCACGTTCGCCACTCGTCATGCCCGTAATAGGACGTCTGGGAACCCGTGGCCACAATCAGCGAGTCGTATTCGAATGTCGACCCGTCTACCAACGTCACACGTTTCGAATCGGGGTCAATATCCGACGCTTCTCCCAGCAATACTTGCGCGTTTTTCTGTGAACTCAAGACGCTTCGAAGCGGCGCGGCAATATCCCCGGGCGAAAGCGATCCCGTCGCAACCTGGTATAAAAGCGGTTGAAAAAGATGGAAATTCCGCCGGTCCAGCAGTGTGATTCGAACCGGGGCGCGCTTCAGTTTTTGGGCCGCGAGCAGCCCGCCGAAGCCACCACCCAGAATGAGTACCCGGTACGACGGACCCATGAGTAATGAACCTAAAGTAGACGTTGCAGAATCTAAGAAACATCATACTATTACACCGTCCCCGGATGCATTTCAGGTCAGGCCTGGTCGAGTACGAAATGTTCAGTTTGTTTTCGCAATTCAGTTTTCCTCTTGCACGTCTTCGATGCGTCTCTCGCGCCCTACTTTTCGCGGTGATTCTGCTCGCGCCGTTTGCGAACAGTGCGCCGGCGCAACATCCGTTTGCGGCGACGAATCCGCCGAGTGCGGATGCAGTGCGGCCGGCGGCACGCACGATCGTGATTGGATTTATGGGCGGGATGGTAAAGCGCGATGAGCCGAATCGCAGCGAAGTAAAACTCGCAGCGAAATTGCGCGAACAGTATTCGGACGCGGCGTTTGTCGATACTTACCAGAACGCGAAATGGAAAGATGCGCGCGCAAAGATTTTAGCCTTGCTCGACACCGACAAAGACGGAACTCTGTCGGCGGAAGAAAAAGAGAGAGCGCGAATTATTTTGTACGGCCACAGCTGGGGCGCTTCGGCGACGGTGACGCTTGCTCGCGAATTGCGCAATATGGGAATTCCGGTGCTGCTGACGGTGCAAGTGGACAGCGTGCAAAAGATGGGACAAAAGGATGACGTGATTCCGGCGAACGTGCGGGAGGCGATGAACTTTTTTCAGCCCGACGGAATGTTGCACGGGCGAAATCTGATTCGCGCGGAAGATCCGAGCAAAACAAAAATACTCGGAAATTTTCAGATGAGCTACAAACATACTTCGCTCTCGTGCAAAGGCTATCCGTGGCAGCAGAAAGTTTTTGCGAAGGAACATATGTACATCGAATGCGACCCGGAAGTCTGGTCGCAGATCGAATCGCTGATCCGATCGAAACTTCCACAGACCGAAGCTCGCGGAAATTAACTCTTTTTCTCTTCCAGGAATCCTTTCAAATTTTTACTTAGGAAAAACTGCGGGCGTGGCGCTGAGCGCGGCGGCGTTCGGCAGCCCAGTCGACGAATTTACTCAGACTGTGGCGATATTTCCAGGAGAGCCGGAAAAATTTTGCGGCGGTCATGTTGTCCGCCTCGCGGCCAAGGAACGTTTCAAAACGCCAGCGCAGATAGGGGCTATTCCAGGGTTGGAAGCGGTAACCGCGTGCGACAATCCAGTAATAACGAAGCGTGCTAAACATTTTCGATCTACCACAATAGTGTAACGTACCGAGCTTTCGTTTCTGACTTCATAAAATCGATACGCCAAACCAGTTTTTTCTACGCGAGCTACTAGCCGCCCATGGGGACGGAAAGATGCTCGTGGACGAGGAGCCAGGCCGCTCCGCGTTTTTCCCAAATGCCGGTGTAACGAACTTCGGCTTCGACGGACTTCCCTTCTTTCGTGGTCATGGAAAGATGCATGGGGACGGTGGTCCAGGCGATGGTGCCGCGGCGCGTGACCTTCAAATCTTTGCCGGCAGTGAGCGAAGCGGCGCTCACGTTGTCGAAGAAATTTTTCTGAACGCCTTCGTGGTATTCCTTCCAACTGTGATACGAGAACGGCGCGAGATCGTAAAAGACGTGAGCTTCCTGCGCGTAAAATTTGGCGGGCTTGTCGGGATTGCCGGTGCTCCAGGCGGCGCAGTAGTCGTCGGTAAGTTTGCGAAACGTGGCTTGATCGCTGGCCTGTTGCTGGGCTCGCGCACCGACGAAGGTGAGAAGCGCACCGAAAAAGGCGAGACCGACGTAGAGGAGCCAGCGCCAACGCTCGACGCGAACGGCGGACTGCGAAGCAGCAGGAGTCATCCCAAGACCCTCCGAGCGAGAGTGAACAACCGAAACTACGAATTGAACCTGCAACCGAACTGGATTGTGTGGGCATACCGTAGTCGGAATCGGGAGAATTTTCAAGGGGTGAGTTGCGCTGAGGCTTCGCTTGGCGACGGCGCGGGCGAACGGGAGTGGTAAGTGATAGGTTGTAAGTTTTAAGTGAGATACCACAAAACACGACAGAGAGTGGTTTTGCTGCTTGCAATTTGCGGGATCGGGAACTGTTGGGGTACACCCCGGTGTTTTTGGCAAAGAGTGCGGAAGGCGTTGAAAAGATGAGAGATGAGTTGCCGCTCTTTGCAAAGAGTGGACAAAAAGGAAGGAAAGAGCGGCGAGTTGCGTTGTGGCCGGTCCGAAAAAGCGGAGGGGAGAGCTGATTTGAGGAGGGGGCACCCCCCTCCCCCTGATTTGCGTAAGTATTCATTCCAGAGGAGTTAGGCGGAGGGTAGGGGGTGGGTA
>DATGIS010000027.1:0-37558 GCA_035295625.1 Candidatus Acidiferrum sp.
GAAGATTGCCAGCGGACCGCCGCTTGCGATCCGGGCGGTGAAGAAGGTTTTGTTCGGCGATCACAAAACTGCGCTGGAGCGGGCGCTCGAAGCCGAAGTCGAACATCAGATGAAGTGCTTTGCCTCTGAAGATTGCCTCGAAGGTGTCCACGCCTTTTTCGAAAAGCGAGCGCCGCAGTTCCGCGGCCGCTGACCTGCGATACAATTTCATTCATGAGTGAACTCGAAATCACGCCAGCCGAACTCAAGCGGCGGCTCGACGCGGGTGAGAAGCTGTTGCTTGTGGACGTGCGCGAGCAGTGGGAGCACGATGTGTGCCGCATTGAGGGCGCGCAGTTAATCCAGATGCGCACGATTCCGGCAAGTTTGCAGCGGCTCGACGTCGAGGATCCTGTGATCTGCTATTGCCATCACGGGATGCGGAGCCTTGATGTGGCGGTGTGGCTGCAGAAGCAGGGCGTGGAATCGGCCCGCTCGCTGGCCGGAGGAATTGAGCGCTGGTCGGCGGAGATTGATCCGAAAGTGCCGCGATATTAATCGGCGTCCGCTCGCTCTTTTCGCGCGTGAGTGCCGCGGTTGTGTAGAATCAAAACAAGCAGCTCAGGACTGCTCCTTCATGGCAAAGCCCAAAGTTTTATTTTTCCAGAAGCCGACTTGAACGACCTGTCGCAAAGCAAGAGGTCTCTTGCTCGAGTTGGGTGCGGATATCGAATCACGCGATTTGGATAAAATGCCGCTGTCCGTGGCGGAACTGGATGCTCTAATCGGGGAGCGCGATTATAAGCAGTTTCTGAATACGCGGAATGAGCTTTACCGCGAGAAAAAGATGGCGGAAAGGCCACCGTCACGTAAAGAGGCGATCGGGCTCCTTTCGAAGAATCCGAATCTTATCAAGCGGCCGATCTTGCTGCGCGGCGGGCAAGTCCTATTGGGATTCGATGCGGACGCTTACCGCAAATTCTTAAAATAGACTCTTCTGATTGATTTCCAAATCGAACACCGCGCGAGGCTGAGGTCTGCATGGACGTGAAGACAATTGGAGTGATTGGCGCCGGCACGATGGGGCGAGGAATTGCTTATGCAGCCGCGCTCGGCGGGTATCGCACAATCCTGGAAGACGTGATGCCGGAGATGCAGGCGGCCGCGATGACATGGATTCGAAAGTCGATCGGGGACGGTGTCGAGCGAGGGAAGGTGGAAGCGGCAGCGGGTGAAGCGGCGTTGGCGCGAATCGAAACGTCATCTTCCGTCGAAGATGTCTGCCGCGAAGCGGATTTCCTGATTGAAGCGGTGCCGGAAGAGATGGAGTTGAAACTCGAGCTGTTTACACTCTTCGACAAATTTGCCAAACCTCATGCAGTCCTTGCCAGCAACACTTCCTCGCTTTCCGTTGCCGAGATGGCGGAGATGACTTACCGGCCCGAATTGTGTGTCGGAATGCATTTCTTTAATCCGGTGCCAAAAATGCGGTTGATCGAAATCGTGAAAGCGCCGAAGACTTCGGAGGAGACGATTGCAATCTGCCGCGAAGTTGGGCAGCGAATGGGCAAGGAAGTTGTCGTTGTTAAGGAATCGCCGGGATTTATCACGACGCGCGTGAACGCGCTGATCGGGAATGAAGCTTTCGCAATGCTGGAAGCGGGAATCGCCTCCGCCGGAGACATCGACAAAGCGCTGAAGCTCGGTTTGAATCACCCGATGGGGCCATTCGAATTGGTGGATCTGGTTGGCCTCGATGTGCGCCTCAGCATCCTCGAGTATCTCTATTCCACGCTAGGCGAGAAATACCGGCCGAGTCCGCTGCTCAAGAAATTGGTGAGCGAAGGCCGGCTGGGCCGCAAAACAGGCCGCGGCGTTTACGATTATTCTTCGCCCGATGGCGCCAAGAAGTAAGAACGAATCCTTGCAAGAAAATCTGACTCCGCCGTTCTAAATCCAAGCTGCGAGACTGCCCGCAAATAGGCGCGGCTGCACTCGCGTCCCCGACGCTAAATCGACCAATGGAGGCCCGTTTATGTGGGTTTCTCGCGTACTTGCCTGGACTCTTTGTGTTTCACTCGCGTTGCCGAGCATTGCCGTGTCCGGAGAGCGGACGGAAACGCCGCAGCCTTTGCCAAAAACGGTTGCGGTTGCGGCATTCAAAAATGGGCTGGCTTTTGTCGTACGGCAGGGAAGCGTCGATCTGCATTCCGGAGTTGGGCGGATCACGCCGATTCCGAATTCGACTCTCGGCACCATGTGGCTCGCGCCGGGCGAAGCCAACAGCGTCCTCGACGAGGTCGTCGCATATCGCTATGCCGCTCTGCGCGAAGATCCAAACAGCCACGAAAAGGTCGCTGAAGTGCGGTCGGCACTGCGCTTCAAGATGCTGGGCGCTACGGACAAAACAGATCTCACCTTGGGATATCTCGAACACGGGATTGGGTGGACGCCTTCCTACTTGATTTCCCTGAATGATGACAAAACGGCGCGCATCACGATGCAAGCGGTCGTGATGAACGATGCGGAAGATGTGACCGACGCGGACGTATTCTTCGTAGTTGGCGTGCCGAACTTCGCCTACTCCGAAACGCCGTCGCCGATGAGCTTGCAGCAAAATCTGCTCTCCTTCATGAAAGACGCCGGACGCCGCGACGACGGGAATTACCTGCGGTACTCCAACGCGATCGCGGGACAGTTGGTTGCCAGCGAATTCAAGGAGGTGGACGCCGCCAGCGCACCCACATTTTCGCAGGCGGTTTCGGAACTGGCCGGCGCACCGGAAGAAGATCTGTTTTTATATTCAAGAGCGGCGGTGACTTTGGAACGAGGCGAACGCGCGACCTACAACGTGTTTTCCGCATCGGTCGACTACGAACACGTCTATGAGTGGGAAGTCGTGGATGCACCGCGCGTCGACGCGTACGGGAACGTGATTCAAAACAATCCCAATCCGCAGGACGCTGCCGCGCGCAACGCCATCTGGCATTCGATCCGGCTCAAGAACTCGACCAAGTTCCCCTGGACGAGCGCGCCGACGATGGTGATCTCGGGAGTCAAGCCGGTATCGCAGGACACGATTCCGTACACACCGAAGACGGCTTCGGCCAGCTTGAAAATTACCGTTGCGACGGATATTCGGTCGAACCATGAAGAGCGGGAAGTTGCTCGGCAACAGAATGTCCAGCGCCGCCATGGCTACGAGATGGATCTGGTCACCGTGGAAGGCAAACTCAAACTGAAAAACTACAAATCGAAAGAGGTTCGAGTGGACGTTCGAAAGACGTTGCGCGGCGAGGTGGACGTGCAGTCCGATGACGGCAAATCGGTCAAGCTGGGCGAAGCCATCCAGACGGACAACCCGTTGTCGCGGATGAGCTGGGAAGTTCCGCTCAAGGTTGGTGAAGAAAAAGTCGTCACGTACCGCTACAAAATTTACGTACGCGGGTGACACGTGCACTTGCGCGGCGATGCTGCCTGTGAGACTCTGCGCGCGTGAGCGAAAAAAAATCGGTAAAAGACCAAATCACTATTCAGCAGGGCGACATCACCGAAATGGCGGTCGACGCAATCGTCAACGCCGCGAACAATGATCTGCTCCTTGGTGCGGGCGTTGCGGGGGCCATCGCGCGCAAGGGTGGCGAATCGATCCAGCAGGAATGCAAAAGGATTGGCAGTATTCCTGTGGGCTTTGCCGCGATTACGGGTGCGGGCAAGCTAAAGGCGAAATTTGTGATTCACGCGGCGAGCATGGGGTTGGGAGGAATCCGAACCACCGCGAAGACGCTGCAAACCTCAACGGCGCATGCGTTGCGGCTTGCCGCAGAGCGAGACGTGAAGACAATTGCGTTTCCAGCTGTCGGGACGGGCGTCTCCGGGTTCCCGATGGACGAATGTGCCCAGGTCATGCTTCGAGAAGCCCTGGCCCACTTGCAGAAAACGACTTCTGTGAAAACGATTTACTTTGTGCTCTTTGACGAGCCCTCCCGATCGATCTTTCAGGCGGCCTGGGAGAATCTTGCTGCTGGACTCGAAAGCTAGTCTCTTGTTCTGGTAAACTGCTGCTCATGAATAGACGCAAACTTCTTAAGACCCTACCCGCAGCAGGACTTTTACCAGCGGCACTCGCGGCCGCGAAATCTTCCGCGGCCACGGAGCTTCCCGCATCCGCCGTTTACGAACTCCGTGTGTACCACTGTTTCGAAGGGAAGTTGCCTGACCTGCTCAAACGTTTCCGCGAGCACACAACGAAGCTCTTCGAGCGCCACGGAATGAAGAACATCGCCTACTGGACGCCGCTCGATGAGCCGGCCAAGTCGAACACGCTGATTTATGTCTTGGCTCATGCGAGCCGCGACGCCGCGGCGGCCAGTTGGAAAGCATTTCAGGCCGATCCGGAGTGGATCGAAGTGCGCGACAAATCCGAGGCCAACGGAAAAATCGTAGAGAAAGTGGATTCGACGTACATGGCCAAGACGGACTTTTCGAACTTTGGCTGGTGACGAAAATTCCGGCTCCAAACTAACTGGGCCAAGCGTTCATCGCTAGTTCGACGACATTCTGCAATTCCCGCCGCGTGGCGCCTGCCGAGGATTCCACGCTCATTCCCCGCATCAATGTCATGTAGTAACTTGCCAGCGCTTTGGCGTCGACGCTCGCCGGCAATTCGCCCTCGCGCTGCGCTCGAAGCAGCCGCTCGCCCAGCAGCAATTCTCCGGTTTCCCGCCGCATTGCTAATTCTTTTTTGATGCAGTCGGACTCATCGCCACACGCCAACGCGCCCTGCACGAGCAGGCAGCCGCGCGGGTTGCGCGGATTGGTGAGCGCTTCGGCAGTTTCTATTAACAGGCGTTTTACTGCTTCTCTCGCGGAAGGCTCAGCCAGCGCTTCTGCGATAAATCCTGTCCGAGTGCGGATATAGTGATCCGCCACTTTCCGGAACAGCTCCGCTTTGTCGCCAAACGTCGCGTACAAGCTCGGCTTATTGATGCCCATGGCATCGGTCAATGCGGCCAGGGAAGCGCCTTCGTAGCCCTTCTCCCAAAACACCCGCAGAGCCGCATCCAGCGCCTTGTCAGGGTCAAAGGCCTTGGGCCGGCCGGGCGGGAGAGGCTTTTTGCGTAGCAGTGTAACCTTTCCCATAGCGCAGCATCTTACCATGTGTTCCGTACCGATTGGTACAAAAATCAACCGAGGATTAAAGGGGAGTCACATGGCAAAGAAACTCGAAGGAAAGGTAGCGGTCGTTACCGGCGCGTCCAAGGGAATTGGCGCGGAGATCGCGAAGCAGTTGGCAGCGGAAGGCGCGGCAGTCGTCGTGAATTACGCGTCCAGCAAAGAGGGCGCGGATCGTGTAGTTTCCGAGATTTCTAAAAAGGGCGGCAAGGCCGTGGCGGTGCAGGGGGATGTGGCGAAGCAAGCCGACATCGAAAAATTGCTTGCCGAGACCAAGAAGGCGTTCGGAAAATTGGACGTGCTCGTGAACAATGCGGGCGTCTACGAATTCGCGCCGATCGACAACATAACGACGGAGCACTTCCGCAAGTTGTATGACATCAATGTGCTGGGGCTGCTTTCGACGTCACGGGAAGCGGCAAAGCACTTCGGCGCTGATGGCGGCAGCATCGTAAACATCAGCTCGCTGGTGAGCACGATGGGCGTGCCGAATGGCTCCGCTTACAGCGGCACGAAAGGCGCCGTGGATGCAATTACTCGGTCGCTCTCAGCTGAGCTCGGTCCCCGCAAGATTCGCGTGAACTCAATCAACCCCGGGCTGGTTATTACCGAAGGCGTGAAAACCGCGGGATTTGAGGGCAGCGATTTTCAGAAAGATCTTGAGACGCGGACTCCGCTCGGACGCGTTGGACAACCCCAAGACATCGCGCCTGCGGCAGTTTTCTTCGCCTCGAATGATTCCGCGTGGATCACTGGTGAGACGCTCGTGATCGCGGGCGGCTTGCGGTAAAAAGAAAGTTCACGAAACAAAAATGGCGCGGCCTTGTTTAGAGGACCGCGCCGTTCTCTTTTCAATCTATTGTGGTTTCTTCAGTTTTGGCCGATCATCCGCCGGCGGTTCGGCCGGTTTCGCGTCTGCTGGTTTTGCGGCGTCCTTGCCTGCGTCCGCCGATTGTAGCGAGTCACTGTAACCTTTTTTCAAGTAACGATCCGCGGCTTCTTGAGCGCCGCCCGTGTTGTCGTTTGTCTGCTTTGCACGGCTGTATTCATTGACGGCCCGTTCGCGCTGCCCCAGTGAATCAAAAATCATGCCGAGATAGACGTGCCCCCAAACTTCCGTCCATTTTTCCGACGGCTCCGGCACGGCCTGGAGCGATTCACGAAACGCGTTTGCTGCCGCCTGATAGTTGCGCTGATAAAAAAACGCTTCGCCCATGCGAAAGTTCGCAAGCGGCCGGCCCGGTTGAATCGAAAGCGCCCGCTGGTATTCCTTGATGGCGTCAAAGTAGTGGCCGCTCTCCGCGAGCTCTTCGCCGCGCGCAATTGCCGCGCGTGAACGCAGCGAACTGTTGCCCTTCAAAATGACGTTATTCGGATCGACGCGAATGCCGCCGGGCTTCGGCCTACCAAACGTCTCCAGCGAAAACGGCGACTCCGTTCCCGTGACATACACCGTTTTCATTTCCGGATTGCCTTCGGTATCGATGCGAACATCAACCGGCATGGAAAAGGTGTCGAGCGGCTGCATCAGCTTGCCAACGACTCGAAAGCCCTTCGGCGTGCGGTAAATCACATACTCGATTTTGAAATCGGGGATGCCCGTTGAATTCAGCCATTGCGCAAAAAAGCCGCGCAGATTCGGAGGCGTCTGGCCCGGTTTCACGGATTTGTTGCCGTACTGTTCGGCGAGGGCGGTGAAGTCCGCGATGGACGCGTTCTTTTCGGCAAAGCGGAAATAAAAATCGTGCAAGAGCGATTTGAACGCGACATCGCCGATCTGTCCTCGCAACATGTGGAAGATCATCGCGCCCTTGTTCATCACGACCGATCGGTAGTCGCTCGAATACTGCACGAGCCGCGCGGACTGCCCAATTGGCGCCGCGTCGTCATACATCAACGCGCCAACCGCAAAGTCGTCCACTGCTTTCAGACCCGCTTCTTTGCCGGTCGTCTGTTCCGCGTACAGCGCCTCAGAATAACGCGCGAGTCCATCGCTCACCCATTCATCGCCCGTCGAAGCTGGCAGCACCTGATTCGCCCACCATTGCGACGCCACGAGCCTGGCGATGGTGCGCTCATTGATTTTTGGATCCCACGCGCGCTGGCTCAGCAAAAGCACGCCGGGCCCGGCGTATTCCCGCAGAGAATTGTCCGGTATCTGAATCAACGTCATGTTCGAATCGGGCAGCGGCCCGAACAAATCGCTAAATGCAATCACGCCGCGCGCAACATCCGCCGCAAAATCCGCAACTTTTGCCGACGCGGCGCGGGGCGCATATACCGCCACGTTTACGCCTTCCGCTTGCTTCGTGTTCAACTCAAGATTTCCTGCCACAAACGTGCCGTTTGGCCCGGAGCGCGTACATTCGAAAACATATTGCAGCCGAGACCCTTCGACAGTCGCCTTTCCCGGCAGCGGCGTGGGAGCAAGCGCCTTGCCCGTCCCCGCCATTGCAAACGTGTCTGGAACGTTGAAGCGAAATGTTCCGGTGAAACGGTTCGTGGGATATGCGGTCAGCGGAAACCAGCGCGCCGGCAAAAGTAGATATGCGCCGTCTTTGTAAATGGAAGCCAGCCGCACTCCGGGCAATGGACTGTTTTCTTCGTTCGCCAGCACACCGGTGTAGTAAAACGTCAGCGTCACTTTTGAATTTGCCGGAACCGCCGAAGGCAGTTGAACGCGCACGTCGAGCGGCGCGGCATCTCGGTCGAATTTCACCGAAGCGCCTTGCTCGGATCTTACGTCGCTGATATTCAAATTTGGATGAAGCTCAACGCGAATGACTCCGGACGCCTCGAGCGCGCGAAACCGTACTTTCGCCACGGCATTGATCGTCTGGCCGCCGGCGTCGAGCGTCGCTGAAACATCGTAGTTTTCCGCGAGAAAACTCGGTCTTGCCTGTAACTGAACCTGCGCTTCGGTAGCGCACGGAATAGCGAGAAGGCCTGCCACCAGAACTAGCAAGCCACACGAACGGAGGGCGTTTCGCAACTGGTCCACCAGATGCCTTTCCGAAGAGTTCGGCACACGAATACCGTATATAGGATAGCAGCGCCTCAGGAAGCGTTGCCAGACCGCTTCGCCGCGTCCGGCAGCAGTGCCAGGATCGCGTCCGCCGCGCGTTCGACGGCTCCTGCAGGCCCCAATCGCCGCCGCACTTCTGCCAATTCCGCATGCGCCTGCGCCGCGCGGGAGGGCTCCAGCAGCTTTTGAACCTCGACCGCGATTTTCGCTAGCGTGAAGTTCTCCTGAATCAGCTCCGGAGCTACTTCGCGTTCCGCAATCAAATTGACCATCCCGAAATAGCTGGTTCGAATGAGCGGCTGGGCCAAAAGCGCAGTCAGTTTTGAGACCTGGTAAACGACGACCATGGGAACGTCAAGCAACGCGGCCTCGACCGTAGCGGTTCCGCTGCAAATGATGGCGGCGTCGCTTGCGGCGAGCGCATTGTAGGTGTCGTCCTGCACAAGAATTGGACGCACGTCCGCGGGAATCAGCGGCTTGATTTCGGCCGGGTCTGCGTCTGGCGCCAGCGCAATCAAAATATTGCCTGCCCGTCCCGTCTGCCGTTCCAGTTCCCGCACCCCGGCGAGCATTGTAGGAAGATGCCGCGCGATTTCTCCCCGTCGGCTCCCCGGCAGCACGGCAATGGTTGGCGCACCAGTATCCAGCCCATGCTTCTCAGCAAATACTTCCGGCGATAGCGTGGCGCGTACTTCTCCCACCAGCGGGTGACCGATGAATTTGACGTTCGCTCCCGCGTCGCGGAAAAACTTCTCCTCAAAGGGAAAAATACAAAGTCCCAGCGCGAATCGCCGTCGCACCAGGTTCGCTCGCCACGGGCGCCAAGCCCAGAATTGCGGGCAAATGTAATAAACATTCATGCCGCCAAGAGGCTTCAATTTGCGTGCGAGGCGCAAATGAAAGCCCGGAAAATCTGTCAGAATCGCCAAAGCCGGTTTGCGCCGCTTCGCGTGCTCCACAAGATGTCGCATCGCGCGGCGCAATTGCGGTAAATGCTTCAGGATTTCTGTGATGCCTAGGACCGCAACCTCGGAATAATCCGTGACGACATCCACGCCGGCGGCACGCATTTGCGCTCCGCCCATGCCAAAAATCTCGACGTCGGCCCGCTTTTTCAATTCCGACGCAAGGCGCGCAGCATACATATCGCCGCTGGCTTCACCCGCGGAAAGTAGGATTTGCGTTGGTGGCATACCGAAGAAAGTTAATCGCTGGCCGGCTGCGGCGTCGGCAGTGCCGAAAGGGAAGCAGCGCCACCGGAAGGAACGGAAATTTCCTGTTCCTTGTATTGGAGCTGGTACAAGCGATAGTAAATCCCGCGCTGCGCAAGCAATTCTTGATGCGCTCCCTGTTCGCGCAGTTTTCCCTTATGGAACACAAGAATCCTGTCCGCATGCTGAATTGTGCTCAGCCGGTGCGCGATGACCAGCGCGGTACGTCCGGTCAGCAATCGATCCAGCGCTTCGCGAATCAACAACTCAGTTTTTGTATCGACGCTTGATGTTGCTTCGTCCAAAATCAAGAAGCGCGGATTGTGCGCCAGCGCGCGCGCGAAATTGATTAGCTGCCGCTGGCCAACGGAGAGTGTCGAGCCCCGCTCGTTTACGGACGTGTTCACGCCGTCAGGCAGCGAATCAATGAATTCCGCAAGGCCGACTTCATGGAGCGCGTGTTCCACGTCCTTGCGTTCGATGCCAGGCGTGCCGAGTCGAATATTCGTTTCAATTGTCCCCGTGAAGAGAAACGGATCCTGCAGCACGATTCCAAAGTACCGCCGCAAATCCTGCAAATTCACAGTACGAATGTCTTTGCCATCGAGCAGAATCTGGCCTTTCTGCACGTCATAAAAACGCAGCAGCAGCGAAATCAGCGTCGTCTTGCCTGCGCCGGTGTGACCCACGATCGCAAACGTTTGGCCGGGCGACATCCGGAAAGAAACGTCGCGCAGTACCCAATCGTCGTCCGACGGTTCGCTGCTCACTTTGTAACTGAACCAGACATTGCGAAATTCAATCTCGCCGCGCGGATTATCCATTCGCACTGCGTCAGCGGAAGTCTCGATCGTCACCGGTTCATCCAGCAACTTAAAGATACGTTCGCTCGCAGCCATCGCCGACTGCAGAATGTTGAATTTTTCGCTCAAATCCTGAATCGGCCGGAAGAACCGCTGCGCGTACATCGTAAACGCCGTCAAGATGCCCAAGGTTAGCCCGCCATGCAGAATGCGCACCCCGCCCGCCCAGAAAATCAGCGCAATCGTCGCGAAGCTCAAAAATTCCACGGCGGGATAGAACAGCGCGTACGCCAGAATCGCGTCGCGCCACGCGAGCATATTGTCGCGATTGCGTTTTTCGAATTCCTCGAGAGCTTTCTTTTCCCGGTTGAAAAGCTGCACGACGCTCATCCCCGCGATGTATTCCTGCAAAAAAGCGTTGATGCGAGCGATCGCCGTGCGAATCCTCCGGTTCGCGTCGCGCACATACTTCCGGAAAATCATCGTAACAATGAGGATGCCCGGCAAAATCGCCAGCGTATCCAGGCCCAGGCGCCAATCAATTGCCAGCAGCAAGATCGCGAGTACAGCTAGCAGGAAAAAATCATTGATCATCGTCACGACGCCCGCCGCAAACAGATCGTTCAGTGCATCGACGTCTGTCGTGACCCGCGTGACCAATCGTCCGACCGGGTTCCGGTCGAAGTAGCTCATGGGCAGCCGCTGTAAATGCGCGAAAATCCCCTTGCGCATGTCGTACATTGTCTTCTGTCCGACACGCTGCATGATTCGAATCTGCAGGTATTGCGCGAGAAAATCCGCCAGCAGTACCAGCAAAAAGAATAAGCTCAGCCAGCCGATTCCGCGCCACGCAGTGCCTTCCGGAAGAGTCCGGTTCATCGCTGGAACGAAGTATTTGTCGATCGCGAACTGAAAGAACTTCGGCGGAGCCAACTCCAATGGAGTGACGATTGCCACCATTCCCAGCGCGAGCGCAACACTCCACCGGTACGGCTTCATGTACGCTAGCAGCCGTCGCATCAGGTGCGAGTCGTACGCTTTGCCGAGTGCCTCTTCTTCGTGAAGGTTGCTCATGCCCGTTCGAGTTCTTCTTCCAGCAGTTGCTTCTGATAAAGGTCCGCGTAATACCCGCCGCGCGACAGCAGTTCATCGTGCGTTCCGCATTCGGAGATTCCGCCGTCCACCAGCACCACAATCTGATCCGCATCTTTCACGGTAGAAGTCCGGTGTGAAATCAGAATCGTCGTCCGTCCATCCATCACGCCGCGCAGCCGCTGCAAAATCTTTTCCTCGGTTTGCGTAACCACGCTCGACAGGGAATCATCCAGAATTAAAATCCGCGGATCGCGCGCAACCGCCCTCGCAATCGCCGTGCGTTGCTTCTGTCCGCCGGAAAGCGTGATGCCGCGCTCGCCTACCATCGTTTCGTATTTTTCCGCGAACTCCTGCACGTCGCCATCGAGATTTGCGATCTCCGCCGCTTCGCGAATTTGTGCCTCGTCAATTTCAGAGAGGCCGAAGCCGATGTTGCCGCCCACGGTTTCTCCAAAAAGATATGTATCTTGCGGCACGAATCCGATCGCCCGGCGCAGCGTCGCAAGCGGCCATTCGCGCAGCGGCTTTCCGTCGAGCAGCACCGTTCCTTCGGGCGCTTCCCACAACCTTGCTACCAGCGCCGCGAGCGTCGTCTTTCCGCTGCCCGTCGGCCCAACAATCGCCAGCGTCGAACCCGCCGGAACCGTCAAACTGATGTCGTGCAAGACGGCGCGCTTGCCGTTCCCGTTTGCGGCGTTCGGTGTAGCCTTTCCGTTTGCCGAGGCGCCGGTCAGATTCGTCGGATATTTAAATGTCAGGTTGCGAAACTCAATCGCGCCCTTCGGCATTACTTGCGCCGGAACCGTTGCAGCCCGGTCGTCAATATTCGGCTGCGCGGTCAAAATGTAATTCAGCCGCCCCATCGACGCCGCGCCCCGCTGAAAAATATTCGTCACCCACCCGAGAGCAATCATCGGCCACACGAGCTGCGTCAAATACCCGTTAAACGCAATCAACGCGCCCAAAGAAATCTGTCCGCGCAACAGTTGATGCCCGCCCTGCCACAGCACAATCAAAAATGTCGTGCCGATCAGCGCCGTCAGCGACGGCATGAACATACTCCAGGTCCGGATCAGCTTGATGTTCCTCGAAACGTATTCGAGGTTCGGCTCGTCGAACCCGCGAATCTCCGCTTCTTCTTGTGCATACGCGCGGATGATGCGCACGCCCGAAAGATTTTCCTGCACCTTTGCCGTCAGCGTTGCGAGCGCCGCCTGAATTCTTTCGTACAAGTCATGAATTGTTTTGCCGAAGAACCACACCGCCACCGCAACGACCGGCGCCGGAATCAGCACCCACAGTGTCAGCGACGGCGACAGCATCACCATCACCGTAATCGCCAGAATCATCGTCAGGATTGTCGTCGCGCTGTACATGATGCCCGGCCCCAGCACCATCCGCACCGCGTTCAAATCGTTCGTCGCGCGCGACATCAGCTCGCCCGTGCGATTGCGCACATAAAACTCCGGCTCCATCACCAGCAAACGTTTCAGCAAATCATTTCGAATGTCGAATTCGATGTCGCGTGAAACGCCGATCAAGACCCAGCGTGCGCCGAATGAAAGAAATCCCTTCAAAACCACCAGTCCCACGATCAACAGACAATAAAGTCCGAGCGTGTGCCGGCTGCTCGGTTCGTAGAAGGGAATTAAGCGGCTCAGCGTCGGTGTGCTCACCACCTGCGAGACCACCGCGCCTTTTTCGGAGTGTTGGAAAGGCACTGGATCGCCGCGAAGACTGTCCGTAATGACGCCAGTCGCCAGCGGTATGACGTTGCCAAGTAAACTCATCAGCACAACGCTGACCAGGCCCAGCGCAATTCCAGGCTTGTACCGCCTGAGATACGGCATCAATCCGCTCAGGTCTTTTTTCGGTTTATCGGTTGTTGCAGCGCCGCTCATTTAAAGGTGCGACCTCGCCGGCCCCAGCGATGCCGCTTCGGGCAGAAAATGTTCGTAATTTCGGTCGAGCGTCTGATAGCGCTTCACTGCGGGATTCCAGTGCACGGCCAGCGGCAGCACGTGCGGATCGTCATTTCCTTTGACGGGCGTCAGATAAAGGTGGAAGCCCTCCACTGCATTTTGTTCGAATTGAATTCGCCAGCCTGCGACCGGCTCAATCGGCGAACCGCCCAAATAACCCTTTTCGTTCTTTAAATGCTCATCGCAGCGCATTAATTCGTGCCAACTGCCGTTCGATTCCTCGGCCAGCACCGCGCGCGTCACAATCGTTCCCGGCAAAGTGTTTTTCGGAGTTTTTGGAACCACATTGGCTGCCAGAAGCTGGCGTGTGCCGGTCTTCGCAAGATCGCCAAAAACCAGAACGGTGGCTTCTTTTCCGAGGAAAGCGCTCGCCGCCGATTGCACGTCCTCCGGGACGGCCGGCTCTGCGGGCTTCGCCGCGGATTGCGACGAGTTCGACGTCTGCGTCGAATCGCATCCAGCCCCCAACATCATCGCAGCGCCAAGAACCAGCGCGCAGCCAAAGCGTCTTGAGCCAATCCCGTGAACGTGTACCGAGGACGCGTCCTTATGTTCCTTATACAAAGACGCGGCAACTCCCTCGCCGTAAGCACAATTCGAACTTTGTTCCGTTTGATTCATCAAAGGCTGCTCGCTGCCAACGTGATTTCCACCACTCGTCCCGGCGTGCCGTCTTTTGGAGCCGTACAAACAACTTCCATCACCTGCGGCACATCAGGACCCGCCCAATCGAAGGCGTAGTACAGCAATTCTAACGGTTGCCCGTTCTTCGTGCTAGGACTCCGCGAAGTTGGTTCGCCGTAGATCTGAATGACCTGAGTGCTCCTGTTGTTTATGGTAAGCCCTCGTCCCGTGGCAAACGGAGGGTGCAAAACCTTTGTCTTTTTGTATTCGCACTCCGTGAACGCCCGAGTATCGTCCTTGGCCAGGCGGATCACCGTAATAGCACCGGACTTATCTGCGTCTACAAACAAATAGTTGCCGTAACAAACTTCATCCAAAACAAATGCACCTTCTTTATTTTCCTGAGCCTTGAGACTTTTCCATTTGCGGCGGAGGAGCTTCAAGCTGGCTTTTCCAGGCTGTAATCCAGCGAGACTGACTTCGTTGACGCGCGTTTTCCCGAGCTGTGGTTGACTCACACATTGTTTAACCAGCGCTCCAGATAGCGCTATGAGCCAAAGCGCGCCGCTAGCGCAGAGCCAAAATCGCATCGATCCGCGCTTCAAAATTTTCCTCCCCTTCGCTCCACAGCTCGCTCCGCTCCACAGGCAACGCCCGCGAAACCGCTTCCACCCAATTCATCAAATGTTGGATGT
This sequence comes from Candidatus Acidiferrum sp., assembly GCA_035295625.1. Taxonomy (GTDB): domain Bacteria; phylum Acidobacteriota; class Terriglobia; order Acidiferrales; family UBA7541; genus Acidiferrum. Next base: position 14,590 of record DATGIS010000027.1, read on the forward strand.
TCTCGCGCGTCTTTGCGGCATATTCCTTGCGATTCGCTTCCACGCTCATCCAACTGCGAAATGTCTTCTCGATGTGGTGGTCCGAGCTGTCGAAGGGATTCGAAGCCGCCGCAGGTGCCAGAATGCCGCCGTGTCCCGTAAACAGATGCTCAAATCCGAGGTCCGCTACAAAGTGCCCCTCGGTTTCCGCCACGCCGTTGTCGTAGTCCTGCCCGTGGCAGGTCAAAATCAGCGGTTGCGGCCCGCGCTTCCATTTCACCGTTTCGATATCAAATGTCCACAGATCCCATTTTGCGTGAACGATGTACGCGGTGTCCGCGTTCAAATGCTGCGCCGCCAGCGCCGCAATTTCCGGAGCGCCATACGTCCCGTCATGCACATCCCACTCCGCCGCGGGCGTTTCCGCCGGGTCGATCGCCTGCACGATCAGTTCATTGAAATATTGCCGAGTTTCAGCCAGCGGCGCCGTCGTCAGGAACCGTGCGAACTGCGCAATCATCGTTGCTTCGGAAAATTCGCGCGTCCAGACGCGCAGGTATGCTCGATTGGCCATGGAAACTCAAGTATACCGGGAATCGCTTCGCCGCGCAGACGGCGCCAGTCGCCACGAACACAACCGCCGGCCAGCGACGAAGATCCCAGGCTGGCTGGGTCCGTTACTGATGACTGAAGACTTCTTCTAAGCGTGCGCGTCTTTGCTCTTGGCGGAAGGATTGTCGGCTAGTTGGCGTAGCCGTTCTCTTAGAGTATCCCCAAGCGTTTCGAACACTTGTGAGCACGTCTCGCGCATCCTGGCTTCCGCATCGACCGCAATATTCGCCATCAAATCACGCGCGTTTTTGTCGAGCGTCGTCACCGTCGCAACCATCCACGAATTCGAAACATTTTCGAGCCGGTTCCGGTAATGTTCCGAAGCCTGATCGCTCAGTTGCGCGTACTGCTTCAGCATTTCCGCCTGATGCGCCACGGTCATTTGCTTCCACGATTCAAGCAATGGCGCGAAGCCTTCCTGCACCTTGGCGCGAGCCTCTCCGATTCCGCTCTCCAGAGCGCCGGATAGCGCGCCGCGGAATCGTTGCAGAAACTCTTCCTGCTCGGCGTTCGTCTGTTGCGCCATTTCAATCCGGCTGTTTTGCAATTGTGCAAAAGACGAAGACGCCGTCTCGCGGACCGCATCCGCAAATCCTTGCAACTCTTCGCGGCCGTGCCGTTGAATTTCATCCGTAAACGCCGCCGAAGTCGTATCCGCCGCCTCGGCAAACAGCGCACGCGCGCGGTCGAACGCTTCGCGCACCACTTCTTCCATCTGCGTCTGCGTGTGTTGTACGAAGCTCCGGCTCGAATGATCCAGTTCCGTCGCAAAAACACCGGAAACCTCGCCCGCTTTTTCGCGCAACTGGTTGCCGGCGTGCTCAACGGCGCGCTCGGTCAGCCCGGCAATCTGTGTCTGCACCTTCTTCTCATACCATTCCGCGGACTTGTGCATTTCGTCCACGGTTTGGTGCCGCACATCGCCCGCCCGGCCTTCAAGCTCCGTCAAATTCTGCGAAATAATGTTCTGCGCCGATTCGTGCAGCAGCTGTTCCACGCTGCCAAGGTTGTCGCGGAACCTCGCCAGCGATTCCGCAAATGCTTCGTCCGCCGTATTTCGAATGCGGTCCTGCTGCAGCGTTAACGCCGCTTCGAGCAGCGACCGCCCGCCCGCCAACCGGTGAATCGCTTCGTTTGTTGCATTAACGTGAGGTTCAACCCTCGCCCGCAACTCTTCGTCGAATCGCGCAAGCGCGTCGTGCGCCGCCGCGCCAAAAGAAAGGTTTAGCCGCGTGCTCAAATCCTCGTACAGGCTGTCGCTCCGGCGATGAAGTTCGTTTCTGTGAACCGCCAGAGCTTCGTCCAGTTGCGATTGAAATTCCTGCAACGCCTGCTGTTGCAAGCTCGCGACCTTCGGCAGAAACTCGTCGAGGTCATTCGAAATCCCGCTCGCACGCTCAATCGCCGCGCTCAGGCTGTCGGTTTCATTCTTCGCCGCCTCGCGAAATTGCTGCACTCGTTGTTCGAGCTCCAAATAAGTCTGCGCGGCCGCCGCCTTCAGTTCGCTGGCATGTTGTTCCGCTGTCGCACGAATCCCTTCGTTGACTGCCGAAACGATCCGCGACGAATGTTCCTCGATGCTCGCGGCAAGCTTCTGTTGCGCCGCGCCGACGGCAGCGTCCGTCGCGCTCTGCAGTTGTGACTGCGTTCCCTCGATCACGTCGGACGCGTGTTGATTGAGCGCCGACTTCGCCTCGCCCACTGCCGCGAGCAAGCTCTCCCGATGCGTCCCGGCGCTGTCTTCGCGCTGTTTCGCTCGTTCGTCTATCTCTCGCGCCGCCGCTGCGATTCGTTCTCCGGCGCGCGCGTCCGCTTCCGCCACTTGCTGGTTCAGCCGCTCGCCTGTGGCTTCCAGTTCTTGCAGTAAACCCGAAACCCGTTCGCTCAACTCCGCCAGGCGATGATTCTGCTGCTCCATCTGCGCCGCGCCCGCTTCGGCGATGCGATTCGTCAATTCGTTCGTAACGCGTTCCAGTTGCGGCGCCACCCATCCCGGCAAATCATTCTTCAAACCTTCTGCCGCAGCGGAATGTGCCACGCGCGTGCGCTCATCGATCTCTTTCTGAATCCGCTCGATCGCCTGTTCTGCTTCGTGCGAAATTTCCGCTCGGGCCGCGGCAAACTTCTGCTCCCACTGTTCAAACGCATCGCGTTGTTCGGCTGCAGCAAGTTGCGTGACGATATCGTGCGCCGTCGTGTGCAGTTGCTGCTTCGCTTCCGCGACGAGCCGCGTTACTTGCCGCGCGAGCTGCAAGGACGCATCCGTCGTGCTTGTCGGGGCGGGGAATTGCCGCAGGTTGTCGATCCCAACCGCTGGCGGCGGCAATTCCGGCTCGACGCCCAGCATCGCGTGTTCTGCCGCCGTCGCTTCCGGCGCCACCTCGGGTTCTGCATGGACGATCGGCAACTCAGCCGTAATCTGATGCGCGGCGTTCGGATCAAATCCAAACCAATCTTCCGGCGGGAATGCGATGCCCCAGACGTTGCCGGGAATCTCCAGTTCCAAAGCCACTTGAAATAGCTGCCGCACCGTTCTCGGCCGTTGGATCCACGCAACCCGCCCTCGCACCGATCGCGGCGCCTGTCCCGATTCCGGGTGCGGAATCTCCAGCTTCACCCACATGTTTTTCAGGACGTAGTGCTTCGACTGGAACCGGCAACCATGGCAATTGATGATGAGGCTCGATGTCCGTTCGATGAACGGCCGGCCGAGCGCGTCCACGCCGGTCACTACCAGCGGTACGGCCTGCACAATGCGCGTGCTCCGCCGTTTGCGCAGCTCAGTACTAGGATTGGCCATACCCTCTGACACCATCTCAGAATGAGTATCGGCAAGCGGCTTGCCAAAATCGTCCATGGGGGGCCGGATCGACTCTCCGTATCTCTATTGTTTTACGAGGCTTACGAGGCTGTCTGACCCTCTTTTTTTGCCTCTTCCTTCGCCGAGCCATGGAATAGGAACGTCCATGCTTCTTTTGCCACCCAGATGGGTCCAACAAGGAGATAAATCGGACCTTGGAAAAACGCGGGATTGTTGCCTTCGATGCGATGGCCTAGAAGTAACAGTACCCAGCCGCCCACGAAACTTCCTGCGCCCCAACCCCAATGCCGCAGCACTAACAACACTATTCCCGCGAATATCAGCGGGATTCCAATCGCGTGCAGCAGCTTGTTCCACCCGGAGTGATGCTCGTGGTCGTACTGACTCATGTAGTGCGCCAAATCAGCCATCGCGCACCTCCTTTACCCCGAGCGCCGTTTGCGAGGGGTTTACCCCCAACGACGTTCGCGAGGGGTTTACCCCCAACAACGTTCGCGAGGGGTTGACCCCGAAACGTTGGCGCGGGTTTTACCCCGAACAGCGTTACCTCGGGTTTACCCCCGACAACGTTACCGCGGGGTTGCGCAAGAGGGGACAGTCTTCGCAGAACTCGGACTCTATACCGAATTCCTCGATTTATCTAGTGGAGGGTAGCGTAGGCACTCTTGCCTGCGACGGCTGTTATGACGCCTCAACCTCAGCACAACCAACCGCGGTCGCGTCACGAAGTCCTTCGGTAGCGTAGGCACTCCTGCCTGCGCTCTTACGAAGGCCTAGCCAGCTATCGGCAATTCCATTGTCGGGCCCCGCAAATCAAGAGGCCCAGCAGTTATAATTCCCGCCGTCCTTCCAGCGCCTTCAACATCGTCACTTCATCCGCATACTCAAGATCCGCGCCAACCGGAATTCCCACGCCAATCCGCGTCACCCGAACTCCCAGCGGCTTCAGCAGTTTCGAAAGATACATTGCCGTCGCTTCGCCTTCCGCGGTCGGATTCGTCGCCATAATAATTTCTTCGATCGTCCCGCCCTTCAGCCGTTCGATCAGCGATTTAATTCGCAATTGCTCTGGCCCGCGCCCCTGCAACGGCGATAGCGATCCGCCCAGCACGTGGTACATCCCGCTGAAGGTCCTCGTTTTTTCAATCGCCATGATGTTGTGCGCTTCTTCCACCACGCATATCAAGTGTTTGTTGCGATTCGCGCCGGTGCAATAGAGACACGGATCATTGTCCGTGATGTTGCTGCAGACCGAGCACTCCCGAATTTTCTCTTTCGCGTCGCGAATCGCATCGGCCAGGCCCAGCGCATCTTCCGGCGCCGCGCGCAAAATATAAAACGCAAGCCGTTGCGCGGTCTTCTGACCTATTCCCGGAAGGTGTTTCAGTTCATCGATGAGTCGTTCCACTGGAGCGGCGAAATCAGGCATGTACCCTGTGTAGCATACCCGCACGCCAGGGCGCAAATTTTCGCCGCACGAAACGAAATTCCTGCCAGATTCATGTTTTTTGAATACTTCGGAAAGTAAATCGCCGTTTCGTTCTCTCTGCAATCCAGCCTAGACTGGATTCGATCTCGTCATGTCCAATTCGTCCAACGTCTTTCTCTCTGCCGAGTGGCTCCACTTGGTTTTCTTGAATTATTCTTTGGACGCCGCTTTGCTGACTCCATTTGTGCCTCGCGGCACCACTCTGGACTCCTTCGACGGAAACATTTACGTCAGCCTCGTCGGCTTTCTTTTCCTCAAGACAAAAATGTTTGGCAAGTTTGCTGTGCCGTTTCACTCTGCATTCGAAGAAGCGAATCTCCGCTTTTATGTTCGTCGCGAAGTGGATGGCGAAGTCCGTCGCGGCGTCGTCTTCATCAAGGAAATTGTTCCCAAGCCGGCCATCGCGTTCACCGCGCGTTTTTTCTACGGTGAAAAATACGCCTCGCTTCCCATGGCCCACAAGATCGCAACCGCCTCCGATTCCACCGAACTCGAATATCGTTGGAAACATCGCGGCCAGTGGTCGCGCCTCGTGGCAAGTGCCTCAGTCGCGCCGCAACTTCCAGCGCAGGGCAGCCTGCAGCAATACATCACCGAACATTATTGGGGCTACTCGCGCCAAACGTCCGCCCACACGATCGAGTATCGCGTCCTTCATACTCCCTGGCTCGTGCGCACAGCTTCCGAAGCTCGCTTCGAGGGCGACGCTGCCGCGCTCTACGGCCCGGAATTCGCCTCCGTTCTTTCCAAGCCTCCTGATTCTGCTCACATAGCCGAAGGCTCTGTCGTCGAAGTCCTGAGAGGCGCAAGAATCTAGCGGATTTTGCTTGAAGTTACGTGGCGATTCCGGTATACTTCTCTCAACTAGAAGAGTAGCTTCCCAGTCGTGCCCTTCTTCGTTTTCTATCGCAAAGTGAAGCGCCCTGTTTTCAATCACTTGCGCACTCTTGCTTCACTCTTTTGCCGTGGCGTGCAACCTAACTCGTTTCTTTTCTTTAGCTTCCGCACTCTTGGCAAAAACACCCGGGGTGGGGGGGAGTCGACCACTTAGTTGGCCCAACAGCCCGGCTTCGTCATCTGTCGCACATGGGACACAATGTGCGACAAGCTCCACGCGCTTCTCTTGCCGGTTTTCCAAATAGGTTCCTTCTTTTCAATAAGTTAAAGATTGGCTCGTTCGTTGCTCCTCCTTGGCTCGCAGCCCAGGAGCACAACGTGCCTCGCCAAAAACTCGATTGGAAGCAGGAAATAGACAAAAAGGAACTTCGCTACGGTGTTCTTATGCTGTTGCTTTACCTCGCGGCGATCTTGATGGCGACCGCCGGTTGCTCGCGCCAATCAGTGGTACAGGCCGATCAGGCCGCCACAGATTCGCGAGTCAAATCCGCGGCGGCAAAAGTGGCCATCCTCGGTCACGTCCAGCCCGACATCACCGCTCATTCGCTCTCGGGCCGCCAGCTCACCATCGAAAAACGCCAGCATCGCCTCGAGACTTCCACCCACTTTGACGACGATGTCTACGGCGTCGCCTTTGACTTTCCGAAAACCTACGAACTTCACACCGGCGATTTGCCCGACATGGATCGCGGCCTCGGCTACCTCGGAAAAATTCCCATGGAATTTTCTGCCCCGGGTGGTGTGCGGCTCGCCACGATCGAAGTCCCGCGCGCGGCGCATCCAGGCACCGACTTCGTCAATGCATTCCTGTCCGTCAGCGTCCTGCCGAACACATCCGAAGCACAGTGCGCGGAACTCAGTCCCGCAATCGAAGAAGGCGAACCCGACGTTACGCGCAAAATTGATGGCATCACATTTCGCGGCCGAAACGAGACCGCAGCCGCGAGCATGCACCAATATTCCGGAACGTATCTGCATGGCTATGCCGAAGAATCCTGCTACGAAATCGGCTACGGAATCGCCACCGCGGGCTACGGCGCCATGGACGGCGTCAAAAAAGTGAACAATGAGGCCGTCACCCAAAAACTCGAAAAGATTCTCAACACCATGACCATCAATGCCCCAACCGGCCAAGAGAATTGAGGAGTCATTGCGCAACGAACGGAACGTTTTACGAATAGAAGGGAACTAAAAGCCGGGAATCTTGAGTCCGGGAATGCCGGGAACACTTCCTGCGAGGCTTTTCATCTGATTGGCGAGTTCTTCATCCACACGGCGGGAGGCTTCATTCACTGCGGCACGCACCAAATCTTGCAGCATTTCCTGGTCTTTGTCAGCAAATACCTGCGGCTCAATCTTCACATCCAGCACTTGCTTCTGCCCATTCATTTTTACGGTGACCATGCCGCCGCCGGCCGAAGCTTCGACTGCGACTTGATTCACTTGCCGCTGCAAGTCTTCCTGCACTTGCCGCAACCGCGTGAGCATCTGCTGGAGAGCGCCGACTTCCATGGTATTCACCCCTGCAGTCTTCAGTTCACAGGCCGCTTCACTTCGGAAATTTTTCCGCCGAAGCGTTGCAGCATGGACTTGACCATCGGATCGCGTTCAAACTGCGCGCGCAATTCCTGCGTGTTCGCCGTTTGTGGCGCAGCATTTCCCGCGACCGATTCAATCCTAGCACACACGCGAACCGACTTACCTAGTACTTTGCTCGATGCGGCACGCACCTTCTCGAGTGAATCGCGTCCTTCGATCATTTCCGCGAACGGCCGCTTCTCCGTCGCAAAATAAATTCGCAGTTCCGCGCCTTCGAGTTCCCAGCGATGTCCGTGCTCGACAAGTTCGCCCAAAAATTTCTGTTGCGCTTGAATCGCCGCTCGAATTTCCAGTACTTGCGCTTCGCTTAATCCTTGCGCCGCCACGGCCGCAGCTTCTTTCGCAACGGGCGCGCTAGGCTCCGGTGTGGCTTCGCGCACCGGCTCAGTTTTCCCGAGTTGCGGCGACGCAAAACTCGGAGCAACGGCTTTTGCTGCGAAGTCGGGCTGTTTGGGAACCGGCGCAGGTTCGCGCACTGGAACCGCTTCGCGTGCAGAAATGAATTCTCGCGGTGGCGGCGCACTCTCACGTTGCGCAGGAGAAAACGCGCCCGCCGCGGCTGCACTCGCCATTTCTTTTTTTGCGGGACTAGCCGGCGCCGCAGAAAATGCGCTTCGCACCGTTGCGCTCGCCGCAGCGCTTGCAGATCCGCCGCGCAATTCCGCGAGCAATTCTTCGAGCGGCGCGAGACGCCCCGCGTTAATCAATCGCAGCAAGCCCATTTCAAGATGCACGCGCGGATCCGGCTTGCGCCGCAGATCATCGTCGGTCTGCAGCAAAATCTGAAAAAATCTCGTCAGATCTTCTTCACTGAAAAGCGCCGCGGCTTTCGCAATCCCCGGCCGTTGATCCGGTGTCGCCGCAATCAAATCCGAATCCGCGCCGCTTACTCGTGCGATCAGCAAATTCCGCATGTGCCGCACCGCTTCTCGGCAGAAGTGCTGCAAGTTGCGCCCCTCTTTTTGGAACGAGTGAACGAGCGCCAGCGCGCGATCCGCAGAACCGCTCGCAATCGCCTCTACCAATTCGTTCAGCGCGTCTTCCGGCACAACGCCAAAAAGTTCGCGCGCCGCTTTGTCTTCGATCGCATCGCCGCAATACGCGCGCGCTTGTTCGAGAAACGACAGCGCATCGCGCAAGCTGCCCTCGGCCATCCGTGCAATCACGCCCACTGCGCCGTCATCGATTTTCAAATCTTCTTTGACGGCAATGTCGCGAATGCGTCCTGCAATTTCATTGAACGTCAGCGCGCGAAAATGAAAATGTTGCGAACGCGACCGGATCGTGTCGACCAAATCTTCCGGCTGCGTCGTCGCCATCACAAAAATCACGCGGTCCGGCGGTTCTTCCAGCGTCTTCAGCAGCGCGTTCGACGCTTCATCCGTCAGCATATGCGTTTCGTCGAGGATCACGACTTTCGTCCGCGCCGCCGCCGGTGCGTACCGCACCATGTCGCGCAATTCGCGAATCTGATCGATGCCGCGATTCGATGCCGCGTCAATTTCAATCACGTCGAGCGAAGTTCCCGCCGCAATCTCTTTGCACGAATCGCATTCTCCGCAGGGATCGGGCGTCGGCCCCTTCACGCAATTCAACGCCTTCGCAAGAATTCGGGCAGCGGTTGTTTTTCCCACACCGCGCGCGCCGGAAAAAATGTATGCGTGCGCCACACGATTGCTTTTGATTGCGTTCGCGAGTGTGCCGGTCACATGCTCCTGGCCGACGAGATCCCGAAATGTTTGTGGACGATATTTCCGTGCGATGACTTGGTAGGCCATAGGCGATAGTCGTCAGTAATCAGTTCTCAGTAATCAGTTCTCAGTCTTCAGTCAAAGACTCGCATTCGTATACACCGTTCGTACTGATGACTGACAACTGATGACTGAAAACTCTCTTCAGTGCGAGGAACCTCGGGTGATCTGCGGCACCCGAGGCGTTCCCGGTACCGTTGCTCCCTTCCGGGCCTGGCGGGGTTCGCGGGACCTCGTTGCACAGAGCCCGAAGTTCCACGCTCCGGCAGTCGCGCCCCATTTCTTGCAACGATGCGCGCAACTGCAGAGCCAAAGTCTAACACACGGTCGCGAACGTGAACAAAGCCGCCATCTGTTTTCAGTTTGTGCGCGTAGAAACTTTCGCAAAATTCTGTGGACCCGCACAAAAAATCGAGTACCCTAATGACGGATGGATTTCCTCCCCCGTCCGCCCCGGCTTGCCGGGGTCCGCTAGCGCCAGCGGAACACCCCACGTTACGGGGCCGAACTGCACGCACAGTGCAGGCAGGAGGAACTCTCAATGAAACTTTTTCGAATTTTGGTTGTCGCCGCGCTCGCAGTGTCTCTCGTCGTTCCCGCAGCTCTTGCGGAGCCCCGCCAGCTTTTGCAGGGCACTCAGATTCATTTGCAGCTACTCACCGACATTAGCTCCGGCGCTGCAAAGGACGGTGATCCGTTCCTGGCGATCGTCACCGAGCCTGTTGCTATCGCCGACCAGATGATTTTGCCAGCAGGCACTCGCGTCAATGGCGTCATCACCACGATCAACAAAGCGCGTCGCTTCTCGCTCTTCCGTGGCGAAGCCTATCTCAATCTTTCGTTCCGCTCCGTCGAAGTGGACAGCCGATTGATTCCGGTTCAGATGAGCTTGCTGATGATCGAGAAGCCGTCGAAAGAAGGCGACGGGCGCCGCCGCAAGGACGTGAAAATCACTGAAGGCCAGGTCGTTCAGGAAAAGCACGACATCAAGGGTGACGTTATCGCCGGAACGATCGGGACGGGCGGCGGCACGCTTGTCGGCACGGTGTTCAGCCACGCTCTGCGCGGATTTGGCATCGGTCTCGCCGGGAGCGCTATCTACGTTGTCGCCCGCAAAGGCAAAGAGGTCGATATGCCCGCGAAGACCGGGATGCTTGTTCGCATGGACAGCACCATAACTGTCCCCGGCACCACAGCGGCAAACGCCGGTTACACCACCTCGAGTCGCTGATCGCAGGAACCGCGAATCTAGGGAGGCGCAGAGCACCGCGCCTCCGCTCTCGACCAATTCGCAGAAGCCAACTCCCCGGGCACTCTCGCAAAAAACAATTTTCTCAATCTTTCAAATCATTTCTTTCGATTGACGCTTCCCGCGCCGCCGCGTTACGCTACCGCCTCATGGTTTCTGGTTGTCCACCTCATTTTTTGCCGCTCGATTTTGCCATCACCTATCTTGAGGAGATTCATGTCGACTGAACTGCGTAATTTTCTGTCCTTGCCTTACGACGAGCTCGAAGAGCTCAACCTGAAAGCCAAAGAGCAGCGCAAGAACCGCGTCGCCGCGCACAAAATTCAGGAAGAGCGCATCAAGTACCTGACCGACGAGAAAGGCATCAAGGCCGTCACCGTCCTCTTCAGCGATCTCGAGGGGCGGCTGCACATGCTCGATTACGATAAGAAGTTTCTCGTAAAGAGCTGGGACAACTTGACGTTCGACGGCTCGTCCATCCGCGGCTTTACCGCGCAGCGCGAAAGCGATCTTCGCCTCGGCATGGATTGGGGCTCTTTTTATTGGGCGCCGGCCGATGTTTTCGGCTCCGGCAAAGTTCTCGTGTTCGGTGAAGTCATCGACAAAGATGGTTCGCCTTACAGCGCGGACACGCGCGGACTGCTGAAAGGCTTTGCGGAAACGCTCCACAAAAAAGAAGGCTACACGCTCAACGCCGCAAACGAAATTGAAGGCTTCCTCTTCCAGGGTGAAAACGCGGAGCGCGTGTACCACGAGACTCACAAGTTCGAGTACGTGAATACCGGCGGCTACTACCATTCGCTGCCGGGCGATCCACTGCGCAGCTTCATCGACACCACGGCCGAAGTGCAGCGCTCGATGGGGTTCCAGAACGAAAAGGATCACCCGGAAGTTGCGCCATCCCAGTTTGAAATCAACTACGGCTACGGCGAAGTTGTCGCTGCGGCCGACCAGATTCAGCTCTACAAATTAATTTGCCGTCAGGTCGCTACGAAGATGGGCTTTACGGCGAGCTTCCTGCCGAAGCCGGTCGTAGGCGTAAACGGCAGCGGCATGCACACCAACGTTTCCATCAGCAAAGGCGGGAAAAATCTTTTCTGGGATCCGAAGGGCGAAGAAAAACTCAGCAAACTCGGCTGGACCTTCATCGACAAGATTCTTACGCACGGAAACGATATTTGCTTGTTGCTGAATCCGAGCGTGAACGCATACCGCCGCCTCGATCCGCACTTTGAAGCTCCGAACCAGATCAAGGCTTCTCCCGTCGATCGCGGTTCGATGATTCGCATCCCGATCGGCAACGAGAAAAGCTCGCGCGTGGAAGTTCGCTCCGTCGCGCCGGACGCGAATCCCTATCTCGTGCTCTTTTCCATCTTCAAGACCGGCCTTGAAGGCGACACCGCGAAAATCAAGAACCTTCGCCAGGCCGAGCGCTATTTGCCGGACAACATCTACACGGCGCTCGAAAACTTCGAGAAGGCCGAGTGGATCTCAAAGCTCATCGGCGCCGATGTAAAAGCGCGTTACGCCGACCTGAAGCGCGCCTCCGCCGACCGCTGCCCGCGTGCGCTTGGCACGTTCGTCAAAGCGCCCGAAGTGCAGTATCACCACGAGGTCTACAATCAGTTCCTTTGGAACCTTTTCTAGAAACGTAGCGGTGTTTAACGCAACGCTGGAAATCAAAACGCCTCGGCACTCGCCGGGGCGTTTTACGTTTGGCCGGTCCCCTGCCGTCACAATTAAATGTTTTCTCGCGGCCTCGGAGTGGATAAGATGCCGCCCATGAACTACCCACCGAATCGCCGCAGTTTCCTGATCGCCACGGGAGTTACGGCCCTGGCGTCCACTCGTGTCCTCGGAGCCAACGACGCGCTTCGCGTCGGAGTCATCGGCGCCGGCGGCCGCATGAACGATTTGCTGAATGCCGCCGACAAAGCCGGCAACGTTCAGATTGTCGCGGTCAGCGACGTCTATGGTCCGCGGCGCGATGCCGTCAAAGAGCGATCGAAGGGTCTCGCGACAATGCACGCCGACTATCGCGAAGTCCTGCAACTTCCGCTCGATGCGGTTTTCATCGGCTCGCCCGATCATTGGCACGTTGCCATGGCCGTGGACGCGCTAAACGCAGGGAAAGACGTCTACCTCGAAAAACCGGTCACGCACACCATTGAAGAAGGCGCCGCGCTTATCAACGCCGTTCGCGCTAACAAACGAATCCTGCAATGCGGCATGCAGCAGCGCAGCTGGAGCCACTTTCGCGACGCCGTCGACTTGATTCAGGGCGGCAGCATCGGCCGCGTCCCGCAGGTGCGTACGTACTGGTGGCAGAACTATGGGTCGGGTCCCGCGTCTTTTAAACCGGTGGATCAGCAGGCCCTCGATTGGAAGCAATGGCTTGGCAATGCGCCGGCGCAACCCTTCAGCGAAGAAAAATTCTACCGTTGGCGCTGGTTCTGGAATTTTGGCGGCGGCGCGATGACCGACCTCTGCACGCATTGGATCGACGTCGTGCATTGGGCGATGAAGTCCGATACGCCGCGGCAAGTACATATGCTCGGCGACAAATATATTTTCGAGCAGTGGGATTGCCCGGACACGGTGCAGGCGGCGTTCCGCTATCCCGGATTCGATGTCGTCTACGAAGGCATGATGGCCTCGTCCATTGACGACGGCGGTCTCGAATTTCGCGGCACCGAAGGCACACTTAAACTCAATCGCAGCGGATTCAGCATCTATCGCGAAGGCGTGGCGGCGAAAGACAATCCCGTCGTGAAGGCGGACAGCTTCCGCGACGGCACCGTTTCGCATATGCAGAATTTTTTCGATTGCATCAAGAGCCGCAAAGAACCGAATGCTCCGGTGGAAACAGGAGTTGCCGCGGCGCGTGCGGGGCAAATCGCAAATCTTGCGTATCTGAAAACCGGCCAAATCTCCTGGCCGGCGAAAGTTTGAGTCCAAACGAGGAAAAGGCGCCGTATCTGTTTTTCAGGGGTTCAGACGCGGCGCCTGTGGGGGTTCTGGCTGGTGGTATGTGGGGGTACTTGGAGGACCGAGTTGGAGAGCCTTTCGTGCGCGACTGAAAACCTGAGCCGCGCAAAACTCTTTCGTTTCTGGCGTTTCGGCGAACATCGCTTGCCGAACGGAGTAGATAAGTGCACTGCCACTGCCAAAGTGGCGAGAATACAAACCGTCTGCTTCCTTACAGTTCGGGAGAGGTGAAAAAGGCCGGACTGAGTCAACCGCGAATGTTGTGCCGGATCGAAACAGCGGCGGCGGATTTTGCCGTCGTTAACGGCCGACAATCGACGCGCCGTATTTCCCCAGAGATCTCCCGGCAGCGGGCGTTTTATGTTCTTTCCCTTCGCGTTTTAGGTAGCGGTAGAGGCTCGTGCGGCCGATTCCGAGGATTTGCGCCGCGCGCAGGCGGTTGCCTTTGCAGAGTTCCAGCACTTTTTGAATGTGTTGCGCGCAGACTTCGTCGAGCGAAAGCGGCCGCCAGTCTTCGCCTCCCAGAATGTTGCCGCGCCGCTGCAACTGTTCCGGAAGGTCGGCAAGATCGATGAATTCTCCGGTTGCCGTGATTGCCGCGCTGGAAATTACATTTTCCAGTTCGCGCACGTTGCCGGGCCAGGAGTGTTGCAGCATCGCCGTCTGCGCGCGCCGCGTCAGCCCGGAGATCTTCTTTCCGTACGCGTCGTTGTATTTCTTCAGGAAAAACTGCATCAGGAGCGGAATGTCTTCCAGCCTCTCGGCCAGCGAGGGAATGCGAATCTGGATGGAGCTCAAACGGTAAAACAGATCTTCGCGGAACCTTCCGGCCAGGACCTCCGCACGCAAATCGCGATTCGTTGCCGCGATCAGGCGGACGTTCACGTGGCGGACTTCCGGTGAACCAACGCGCTGGATCTCGCGGTTCTGAATGACGCGCAAGAGCTTGGCCTGCATCGAAAGCGACGTTTCGCCGACTTCGTCGAGAAAGACGGTGCCACCGTTGGCGTATTCAAAAAGGCCCGGCCGGGTGTCGGTTGCGCCGGTAAATGAGCCGCGCACGTGGCCGAAAAGCTGGCTTTCGAGCAGCGTATCCACGAGCGCCGAACAGTTGCAGACGGCCAGCTTCTGTTGGCTTACCGGGCTGATCTGATGAATTGCTCGCGCGACCAGCTCTTTGCCGGCGCCGGTCGGGCCCGTCAGCAACACGTTGGTGTAGTGGCGCGCCACTTTCCGCGCAAAATCAAACACTTCCAGCATCGCCGGACTTTTTCCCACGATGCCATGGAACTCCAGGTCGCGCAGTAGCTGGTCTTCCAGAGCCTTCACGCGCCGCCGCTGATCGTACAGTGCTGCCGCATCGTCGAGTGTCCGCTTCATGCGTGTCTGGTCGATTGGCTTCGGCAAAAAATCGGTGGCGCCGCGCCGGATGGCATCGAGCGCCGAATCGAGCGTGTAGTCTCCCGTCATCATGACGACGTGTACGCCCGGATCCGACCGGATCGCTTCGTCGAGAAATTCGTAGCCGTTCATGCCAGGCATGTGCACATCCGCAAACACCATTCGGCAGCGGCCGGAGCGGATCAGCTTCAGCGCCTCCGCAGGTTCCGAGGTTGGGATCGTCTCGTAACCCAACACGGCGATCTGCTCGGTCAGCAAATCCAGTTGTCCCGGATCGTCGTCCAGAATGCAGGGTGTCAGCGCCGTTTTCGGCGAACTGAGTTCGATGGTTTTTGTTGTAGCGTGTGCCATACAGAAACCTTAGGCACGGCTTCTTCCATCTCGCGCTGCCGGGGAGATTTTCTCGTCACTTCTCTTGTCGTTTTGCGGGAGCCGAGAACTTGTTGGTTCTGAAACACTTGCGACGGCGGAATTGTCGAGGCGGAAAAATAGAATGCCAAGTTCCGATCAGGCTAAGAAAAGTTTAATGAAGTGTGATGGCGCCTGTTCCGATTCGGTGCGACTCTTCGCGGTGCTTTCCCAGAACGAAATTTGCGGCTCGCTTCCTCAGAAAAAGCGGGGCCGCAACAGGAGCTCGGCCGCGAGTTCAAAAATCGGCGGGTAAATGTATCGAAAGACCACGACCGCTGCCAGCAATCCAATCAGGCCAAAATTGCCGCCGCGCAGCCAGTCGAGATACCGTCGAGCGGTGGAATCCTTCATGAAGATCATGATTGCCGAACTTCCATCGAGGGGCGGCGCCGGCACCAAATTGAAGATGCCGAGCAAAAGGTTGAGGGAAAACATCACAACCAGCACCTGAAAAACAAAAGGACCCCAGTTCTCATTTCGGAATAGTTGGAAATGCCAGCCGATTTGAACACCGAGGGTCGCGAGAAGCATCAGCGTGAAATTTGCCGCGGGGCCGGCCATGGCCATCAGCGCCGATTTTCGGGGATGGCGCCACTCCCATTCCGGATCGAACGGCGCGCTGGCCCATCCGAACAGGGAATTGCCGCCGGAGAGCAAGACCGAAATAATCGGCACCAGAACCATTCCGTAGGGCTCACGCTGGATGTGCGGCAGGGGATTGAGAGTGACCTGACCACCGCGCGCCGCCGTTTCGTCGCCCTGCAACTTCGCGGCAAGCGCGTGCGACGCTTCATGACAGGTGGTGGAAAAGAGAAACGCGACGTACCAGATAAACGCGTGGACAATCACTTCCGGCGTGATGTTGAACATGCAACTCCATCTGCGCTAAGTGCGAACAAACAGAGTAGAGGCACCACGACGGCATTGCAAGTTGCGCCCATCTGTTACCAGAGCAGTTTTAATCCGAACTGTACTTGCCGCGATGTTGTCGTCGTGCTCGCGATCACGCCGGCCGTTTTGGAGACGCCCGACGGCGTGAACGCCACTTCATTCGGCATATTGAAATTCGCGCGATTCAGCAGATTGAAAATCTCGGCGCGGAATTGCAGATTCAGCCGCTCGCTGAGCCTCGTGTCTTTGAGCGTGGAAAAATCCCAGGTCGCAAGTCCCGGGCCTCGCAGCGTGTTGCGGCCCAGATTTCCGTAGAAGCCCGCGTTCGCGGCGTTGTTCGGCGGCGCTAGAAATGCATTCGGATTAAACCACTCGGCGGGTGTTCCCAAGACGATCGGTCCGGAAAAAGCCGGATTCACGAATGGCCGCACCGGATTCCGCGTGTCGCCGTTGTTCGATGGGTTGTAGCTCAGTTGTGGCGTGAATGGAAAACCGCCCTGCGCGGTGACGATGGAGTTTACGCTCCATCCGCTGACCGGCGCGTTCGCAACTCCGGAAAACCCGTTCGCGAATTTTTGTCCCTGCCCGAACGGAAGACGGTAGCTTCCGTGGATGGCCAGAATTTGCCGCACATCGTACGTCGCAAGCCCTTTGTCCGCCGCGATGTTCAATGGATTGGCAACCAACGCCGGCCCGCCACCGGAGGTCGTCGCGTTCAAGGAATCGCCGTCATCGAGCGCTTTCGAAAAAGTATAAACGCCACGCAGCAAAAATCCGCTGCTGAAGCGGTGATTCAGATCGGCTTGCAGCGCGTGATACGAACTCGTCGCCACAGAAAACCACGTCCAGGTGTTGGCAATTGTGGGATTCGCCCGCACATTGGTCGGCACAAAAAATGTTCCCGCCGGGACCGGCGTCCCCGCCAGCGCTCCAAAACCCGCTGGATAGTCTGCCGGGCACGGCGAAGCCGGGCAAATCACGGGAAGCGGTTCGTTCGCGTCGATTCCGATCAGCTCGTGATAGCCGTGCGAGCCGACGTATCCGATTGTCAGCGACGTCCTGGGCGTCAACTCGCGCTCCACTCGCAAAGACCACGAGATCAAGGTCGGCGTTTTCAAGTCCGGCTGCACGCCTCCGGGCACCAGTTTTGCGGTCGCAGGAACCGGTTGTGTCGTATCGATCGGGAAATTCTTCACGGCAAAGTTTGGAATGCTGTACGTCGGATTGAACGGCGCGTTTTGATCCGCGCGATAGCCGAGCGCATCCTGCAAGTCGTTGTACATGCCAAATCCCGCGCGAAGCACCGTTTTTCTTCCCAGCGGGCTCCACGCCACACTGACGCGCGGCTGCGGCAAAAACTTCGCGTTGTTCGTCGTAAATTCCGATCCGCCGATGCGCGGCGTAGAAGAAATTACGCCATTCGTGTAAGTGTAATTCGCGGCTCGCCCGTGCGCTTCATTCCAGCCGGTCGTGAATTCATCGCGGAATCCGAGCGAAATCGTGAGGCTCGGTTTCCACCGAATCACATCTTCGACGTACCAGGCGCCGAGCAAGGAGCGCCAGTTCAACTCCGTCGGTGCGGGATCATAGAGGAAGCTCGACGCTGTCCCCTGTAGAAATGTGGCGAGACTCGTGAACGTCGCCTGGCCGTATTGGCTCAGCGCAATCGTTTCGTTGGACTGAAACTTTTGCAGCCACACGCCAAAGTTCCATTGGTGCCGCCCGCGCGTCCAGGTCAGCCGGTCTTCCAACGTAAAGAGATTTCGGGCGATGGGAAGATTGCTGCCGTTGTTGCTTCCCGCCAATCCGAGAGTGGCCGCGGGATTCGACGCCGCGCTTCCTCCGACCACCACTGCGCCGACCGGCCGCCCCAGCAGGAATCCCGGAACGCTTGTCGCGGATGTTCCAGGCGCCGGCTCGCCGCTAAAAAAATAGCCCGCGCGCGAAAAACCGATGCGCGCACTGTTCAGCAGGGAAGCGGAAACCACATGCGTCTCTTCCAAACTGACGACCTGCTCGCGCAGTGTTTCCACGTCCGCGCTGAAAGGATCAAGCGGAGTCGCGGTGAAGTCGTTGCCATCGTCCACCGTGTAAATCGCGCCGAGCGTATCCTTCTGCGAAAAGTTGTGATCAACGCGAACTGTTCCGAAGTCCTCGCGGATCGTCTGCAGTGGGCTGCTGAAGACTTGCGCGATGCCCGCGCACGCGAGCGTCGCCGTGGGTGTGGCGCACGGATTGAAATCCTTGTCTGTCGCAGAGGGAGTGGGCCATAAATTCAGAAGCGGCTGAACGCTCGGCGATGCCACCCCGCGTGCAATCAGATCCGGCACAAACGCGACGGATGTTTGATGCAAGTGCTGGCGAAATCCCTCGTAATTTCCGAATACGAACGTTTTTTCTTTCCGAATCGGTCCGCCAAGCGAAGCGCCAAATTGATTGCGCTGAAACGGCGGCGCGCTGCCCTGGTCAAAAAAATTCGGTGCATCGAGCGCGCTGTTGCGCAGAAACTCGAAGACAGCTCCGTGGAGCTGGTTGGTGCCCGACTGCGTGACAATCAAGACCTGACCGCCGGGCCGTTTGCCGAATTCCGCGCCGTATGAATCGCGCTGCACGTTGAACTCGCGCACCGCGTCCACGCCCAGCAGCATCCCGCTCGTACCGCCGGGCTGCATGTTGTTTTCCGCCGCGCCGGTATACTCAATTCCATTGAGCAAAAATAAATTCTGCTGCGGCCGGTTTCCGGACACTGCAAAATTGTTTGCCGTCGTCGAATTGGAAATTCCTGTCCCGCCTGTTTTCTGCGAAGTGAAATTCACAATCCCGGGATTCAGCGGCAGCAACAGGTCATAACTCCGCCCGTTCAGCGGCAAGTCCTTGATCTGTTTTTCGGCAACCAGGCCCGAGATGTCCGCGGTTGATGTGGTTACGACGGGCGTATCGCTTATCACTTGGAAGTCGATGTTCATGCCGGCGACTTGCAACTCGACGTCCAGCCGGGCCTCCTGACCGACACTCAGATGAATGTCGGGACGACGAAAGGTCGTAAACCCTTTCGACGAGATACTCAGCGCATAGCTCCCGCTAGGCAGTGACGCGACGAGAAAGTTGCCGTTGGCGTTGGTTGAGGTTGTTCGGGTTACATCCGTCTCAAGATTTGTTATAGAAACGGTGGCCGCGACGACTGCCCCGCCCGATGCATCCGTTACAAATCCCGAAATGCTCGCAGAAGTTTGCGCCTGCGCACTCGGCGCCCCGGCATACAAGCCGAGAATCAGACATGCAAACTTCAAGAGACGATGGAATGACAGGGAAAGAACCCGCTTGCGAAGCCTCATGAATACACCCCGGACGATCTGCATCAGAGTAGCTAGTTCAATACGAATCGTACCGTTATGTCAAACCGACTTAATTCGACTACGTACTAGGCGAGATTGCGCGATTTCGAGGCTGGAAATTCGACTATGGAACGGTAGAAGAGGTTTGCTGGGGAACGCCCGCAACTATTTGCGCCGAAATACTTTGCGCCAAATATCCGGATAAAACTCGCTGGCAATGTTGTACCCGCTGTTAAAAAGCAGGCTCAAGCCCCAGCTCTGGAAGACTTGTCCGGGATCCTTGTCCCTCTGCGGATAATACGCCGTCGAAATTCCGCTCTGAAAGAGCTGCCCAACCACCTGCGGCGTATTGAAAGTCAGTCCACCCGAATCTTTCTTCGTAATGAGCGTTCGCGAAGCAGCATACTTCGTCCGGGACCAGATCGAGCCGTGCTTCTGCCGGAAATACCGCGGATCCGTCTTCAGCAGATGCGGAAAAAAGCCGTAGATGAAGAAGCAGGACGTCACCTGATCCGCTTCCGCCGCGCCGTACCGCTGCGCGTAGGGCCCCCAGCCTTGCCCGTAGTGTGGCTGCGCGTCGAAGGCCTGCGAGAACGCGGCTTGAAACACGTTGCCGAGATGCGCCTTGAAATCTTCGGCTTCGTGAAATGCAAAAGAATATTTTTCCCTCACGCGCATCGGCGGAGCATTGTCCGGAATTTCAAACGGCGCCAGATTTGGCTTGAATCCCAGGAAAAGCTCGATGGGCGTCTTCTTGAAGATTTGGTCCGACACGGAAGTCCTGCCGGCGGGGTTTGTTTGCGCATCCGTCTGCGGAACCGGCGCATCGGGCTTCTCCTGCGCCTTCGCACAACATGCCAACGCCAACCACGAAGCCGCAGCCACGCCCAACGTGGCTCGAACCACTCGTATCCCGCTTCTTTCCATTCGTTTATCGCCCCTGACTTACTTGAGATCGCTCCGAGCGCTCGAACGTGAATCTCGCCCGAAAAGATTGGATGCTCCGGACCCCGAAAACCGCCCGCACAATGTACCGAATGATTCCTTCGAAAGACAACCTTTTTGCCGGTTTGGCCGTTTTTCTTCTTCTTGGCTACCGCTTTACACAAAAAGAAATCTTGTGTTACTCTGAATGGGTCGAAGATAAGAGAAAAATTTAGGGAACGACGGAGAGGGAACTTGAGCGCACCGAAAGCCGTGTTGATCGAACAGTTCCGGACTCATGTGAAGGATACGGGTTCGCCTGAAGTGCAGATTGCCCTTCTCAGCGAGCGGATCAACTACTTGACGACGCACCTCAAGTCCCACGTTAAGGACCATGCGTCTCGCCGTGGCTTGATCATGATGGTGAACAAGCGCCGGCGTTTGCTGGACTATCTCAACCGGCGTGACCCGGATCGGTACCGCGAGATTGTTGATCGCCTTAGCCTGCGCAAGTAACTGCTCAATTGCAGTCAAGCAGTTGTTGAAGCAAATCAGCCAAACGATAGAAAGCACAGGGGTTGTGTCCTTGTGTCAACACCGGCTTCGGTAAAGCCGGGCTGTCTCTTGGTGTGCGCGGTTTGGGCAAATCTCGGTTAAACGTCCCTCCTATCTTTCACGCGAAGCTTGTCGCTTTTGGGGCCTTTGTCCTCCGTTAGGGGCATAGGGTTAGAGCACGTGGTTTGAGGCTTGGAGCCTCGGAAAAGTCCCGCGAGGCGGGATTTAGGGGAAATGACTTATGGCAGACAATACGCACATCCCGGCGCCTTTTCAGGTGTCGGTGGAAGTAGGCGGCCGGGCGCTGATTCTTGAAACCGGAAAGATGGCGAAGCAGGCAAACGGCGCCATCGTGGCTAAGTACGGCGATACCGTCGTGCTGAATACGGCGGTCATGGCCAATAAGCCGAACGATAGAGACTTCTTGCCGCTTACCGTCGACTATCGTGAATATACCTACTCGGCGGGTAAGATTCCCGGCGGCTTCTTCAAGCGCGAGGGCCGGCCGACCGAACGCGAAATTCTCGTCTCCCGCCTGATTGACCGCCCGATGCGTCCGCTCTTCCCCGAATCCTGGCGCAATGAAACCCAAGTGAACGCCATGGTTCTTTCCGCGGATAGCGAGAACGATCCTGATGTTATCGCCGTCACGGGCGCCTCTGCGGCCGCGTATTGCTCCGATTTGCCGTTTGCCACCCCGATCGCCGCTGTGCGCGTCGGATTGCTCAACGGCCAGCTCGTCGCGAATCCCACCGTAGCCGAGCAGAAGACCAGTGCGATGAACATCGTCATCGCCGCGTCGGAACAAGCCATCATGATGGTGGAAGCCGGCTCGCTCGAAGTCAGCGAAGAAACGGTTGTCGAAGCCCTCGAATTTGGCCACGCGCAAATCAAGAAAATCATCGCTGCCATCAAGGAACTCCACGCACAACTGAAGCCGAAGAAAGTCGAAGTCGCGCCGTTCCCGTTCGATGACTCAATCTACGCGACGCTGAAGAAGACCATTTCCGCCGACCTCAAGGATGCGCTCAACACAGAAAAGCATCCCAAGAAGGAAAGCTACGCGCTCGTCGATGCCCTCAAAGCCAAGCTCGTCGAAGCCATTCCTGAAGAAGACGAAGACAAAATCACTCTCACCAAGCGTGCCTATGATCGTCTTAAGGAAGAAATCTTCCGCGATGAAATCCTGAATGCGCGCCGCCGTCCCGATGGCCGCAAGTTCGACCAGATTCGCAAAATCACCTGCGAGACGACGTTGCTTCCCCGTGTTCACGGCTCGGCGTTGTTCACCCGAGGCGAAACGCAGGCTCTCGCGACGCTCACGCTGGGAACCAAGGAAGACCATCAGCGCCTCGATCTTCTGTTCGCCCAGGACGTTTTCAAGCGATTCATGCTTCACTACAATTTTCCGTCGTTCAGCGTTGGCGAAGTGAAACCGAATCGCGGACCCGGTCGTCGCGAAATCGGACACGGCGCTCTTGCGGAACGCGCATTGATGAGCTTGCTCCCGCCCGAGACTGAATTCCCGTATGCGATGCGGCTCGTCAGCGACATTCTCGAATCCAACGGTTCCTCTTCGATGGCCACCGTTTGCGGCGGCTCTCTTGCCATGATGGATGCGGGCGTTCCGCTCAAGTCTCCCTGCGCCGGTATCGCCATGGGCCTCGTCGTCGGCGACGCTGGAAAATATTCCATCCTGACCGACATCGCCGGCGCGGAAGACCACTACGGTGACATGGACTTCAAAGTTGCCGGCACCCGCTCCGGCATCACCGCGCTGCAGATGGACATCAAGGTCACCGGCATCGGCATCCCGATGATGCGCGAAGCTCTTGCACAGGCGAAAAAAGCCCGCCTCGAAATCCTCGACACCATGGATGCCACTTTGAGCGAGCCGCGCGCCGCAATTTCCGCTTATGCGCCGCGCCTCTTCAAGCTGAGCATTCCGACCGACAAGATCCGCGACCTCATCGGACCGGGCGGAAAGAAGATCAAGTCGATCATCGAACAGACCGGCGTCAAGATTGACGTCCACGAAGACGGCACGGTGCACATCTTCGCCACCAG
>DATGIS010000028.1:0-7852 GCA_035295625.1 Candidatus Acidiferrum sp.
TGCCGGGGTTGTAGTCCGTCGCAAGCGCGACAATCGCTCCACCTTCAATCAGTTTTCGCGCGGGTGCGTACTGTTTCAGTCCGAGGTGAAAGTCACAGCCCGGCAATAGCGAAGCCACCGTGTTGGATTTCGCAAGCGCGCGGATATCAGCGGCGTTTATCTGTTCCAGGTGATCGCAACTCGCGGCGCCTAATTCGACGGCAAGCTGCGCCGCGCCCGTGCGCGTCAATTGCTCGGCGTGCAGCCGGGGAATAAGTTTGTTCTCAATTCCCGCGGCCAGTACCTGTTTGGACTGTGCGCGCGAAAACGCCCCGCGGTCGCAAAATACGTCGCAATAGTCCGCCAACCCGTTTGCGCCAACTTCCGGAATCAGCCAGTCCGTCAGCAGCCTGACATATTCATCGGGACCGCTGGCCTTGCCTCTGAATTCGATTGGAACGACGTGCGCGCCAAGAAAAGTGGAAACGATCTCAATCGGTTGCGCGGCGCTTAGTTCTTTGTGGAGCGACAGAATCTTCAGCTCGCTCGCAACATCGAGCCCGTACCCGCTTTTCGCCTCAATCGTGGTTGTTCCGTGCGCCGCAAAAACTTCCAGCGCGGCCCTGGCCCGCCGCTTCAGCTGCTGGCTCGTTGCGGCGCGGAGTTTCTGCACCGAATTGAGAATTCCGCCGCCCTTGCGCGCAATCTCTTCGTAGCTGGCGCCCTGAATTTTTAGCTCGTATTCTTCGGCGCGGCTCGCGGCGTGAATCAGATGCGTGTGCGAATCCACAAACCCTGGAAGGACGACTCGGCCGCCGACGTCAATTTTTTCGGCTTTTCGCGCGGCCGCCAGCTTCTCGACTTTTGCCGTCGGGCCGACCGCAAAAATTCTGCCTTCCCGAATCAACAGAGCGCCGTCGGGAATTATGCCGAGCTGCGACAGCGACTTTCCGCGCCGCGGTCCGCGACCGCGCAGCGTCAGAAGCTGCGTTGCTCCAGTAATGAGAAGAGCCTCACTCAAGGTCTCGTCATTATGACGAACCTTGCGCCACTTTGGCCAATCTCAGTGAGGCGGGTCGTGAGGCCGGAACTTCAGGCTTTTGCCGATTTGGCGTTGTACGCCGGTGCGAAAACCTCTTTCGCAAACGCTTCGAGCGTCGTCGTCGTGGTATTTTTCTCCGAACGAGCCTCGGTCGCGTCCATCAGCCCTTCGTTGATTGCGTCGTTCATTTCGCTCATCAGCGCCGCGGTTTTTGCCGGCAAACCCATCTGTTTCAGCGCCTGCTCTACCATGAACGCGGGGAATTTCTGGTAAGACAGCTTCGGCTTCCCAATTTCGGCTCCAAGGATTCGCGCCGCCTCCTCTTGCGTGTACTCGCGCGGCCCGAAAAGTTCCTGTATTTGCACACCTGCAAAATCTCGAGCGACCATTCTGTCCGCGGCTCGTTGCCCGATGTCCTGCGCCGCGATCATCGGCATCTTCCGGTCGCCACTGATTCCGTTCCCGATAAAGCCCATCGAATGAATCAAGCCGAGCGCCATCAGAAAGTTCTCCATAAAAAAACCGGGCCGCAGAATCAGCAGATTCAATCCGGACACCGCTTCCAGCTTTTTTTCAAAGCGATGAAGCCCCACCACCGGCCCCGTCTTCGATTCGTGTTGGCCGCCAATACTGCTCAGCAGCACGACGTGCGATATGCCGGAAGCCTTTACCGCTTCCGTAATCGCGTCGCTGATTTTCGCACCCGCATCGAGAAAATCTTGCGCCGCAATTTGTGGCGGGATCATCACGTACGCCGCAGTCGCGCCGGTAAGCGCCTTCGTCAACGCCGCAACATCATTTACATCCGCTGCAAACGCCTCGGCGCCGTCGCCGAACATCCGCGTGATTTTCGCTGTGTCGCGTCCCACGGCCCGCACTTTCTCGCCCTTCGCGATCAGCGCCTTGACCGCTGCTGCTCCCGTATTACCCGTTGCTCCCAGAACTACGTACATGGAAATCCTCCATTTTTAAAAGCGCGGTTCATAGTGGCTGTTTCCCCAAAATCCAAATCGTTGCTCGTAGAATGACACCGGCGGTGGTGCCCAAAGCCAGTCCGAAAATGTAAATTTGGCCTTGCTCGGTGAATCGCTTTCTAAAAGGGCTCAAGTAGAACGCCCAGACCGCTATTGCGCATCCCACACCGAGTAGAGCACCGGTAGTTGAGAGGCCCCACTTAAAAAAGACAGGGACAGTCGGGGCATCAGCGAGGTTTTGATACCGATGAAGCTCCCCAGGGATGGCAATAACCATCACAAGGTTAAAGGCAAACAGGAGCGAGACAAGTGCGACCATTCCCCTTTTACTGCAAAGGAAGAATTTCATCTTGATTGGGGCATCGGCACTTTCACGTTGTTCTTTTTCGCAAACGCGATTGCTTCCGGATAACCAGCATCCACGTGCCGCACAACGCCCATCCCCGGATCGTTCGTCAGCACGCGCTCGATGCGGGCCGCCATCTCTTTCGTCCCATCCGCCACCGTCACTTGCCCCGCATGCTGCGAATAACCAATTCCCACGCCGCCGCCGTTGTGGATCGAAACCCACGACGCGCCGCTCGCCGTATTCACGAGCGCGTTCAACAGCGGCCAGTCCGCGATCGCATCCGAACCGTCCAGCATGGATTCTGTCTCTCGATACGGCGACGCCACCGAACCGCAATCCAGATGGTCGCGCCCAATCACAACCGGTGCCTTTAACTCGCCGTTCGCAACCAACTCATTCAGCGCCAGCCCAAACTTGTCCCGCTCGCCATAGCCCAGCCAGCAAATCCGCGACGGCAGCCCCTGAAACCTCACACGCTTTTGCGCCAGCGTAATCCATCTCCGCAAGTGCTCATGCTCCGGAAACATTTCCAGCACCAGCTTGTCCGTGCGCGCGATGTCCGACGCCTCCCCGGAAAGCGCCGCCCACCGGAACGGCCCTTTGCCTTCGCAAAAGAGCGGCCGAATGTACGCCGGCACGAATCCCGGAAAGTCATACGCGTCCGCAACGCCTTGTTGAAACGCAAACGTTCGGATGTTGTTGCCGTAATCAAACGTCACTGCGCCGAGTTTCTGCAGCGCCAACATTCCGCGCACATGCTCCGCCATCGCCGCGAGCGAATGTTTCTGGTAATTCGCCGGATCTTTCTTCCGCAGTTCGAGTGCTGCTTCGAGCGACATTCCGTTCGGCACGTATCCGCCAATCGGATCGTGCGCGCTGGTTTGATCCGTCAGCAAATCCGGCACCACGCCGCGCTTCGCCAACTCCGGAATCACGTCCGCGCAATTGCCAACCAATCCTACCGATGTCGCTTCGCCTTTACGCACCGCATTCTTCAAAATCCGCAGCGCTTCGTCGAGCGAAGTCACCATCACGTCGCAATAGCCGGTCTTCAGGCGCTTTTTGATCCGCTCCGGGTCGACATCAATTCCCAAAAATGCCGCGCCATTCATCGTGGCCGCCAGCGGCTGCGCGCCGCCCATGCCGCCCATGCCGCCGGTCACAACCAACTTTCCCGCGAGTGTCCCGCCAAAATGCTTCCGCGCCGCCGCAGCAAACGTCTCGTACGTCCCCTGCAAGATCCCTTGTGTGCCGATGTAAATCCAGCTTCCCGCCGTCATTTGCCCGTACATCATCAAGCCGGCGCGATCGAACTCGTGGAATTTATCCCAGTTGTTCCAGTGCCCAACCAAATTCGAATTGCATAGCAACACGCGCGGCGCATATTCATGTGTCCGAAACACTGCCACCGGTTTGCCCGATTGCACCAGCAGCGTTTCGTCGTTGGCCAATTCGCGCAACGATTTCACAATCGCATGAAAGCTTTCCCAGTTCCTCGCTGCTTTTCCCGTCCCGCCATAGACCACCAACTCTTCTGGATTCTCCGCAACCTCCGGGTCCAGGTTATTCATCAGCATCCGCAGCGCCGCTTCCTGCTGCCACCCCTTGCAGGAAATCTCCGTCCCTCGCGCCGCTCGAAACGGTCCCTTGGACAGCGCCGCTCCCGCCAAAATGTCCGTCGTCGCACTCATCCGATTGCCCTTGTCGGGCCGGCTTTCTGAAGCCGGCCGCTCGTTGCCCGTCCGTTGCTCATCTTAGCCTACGCCCTTTCTCTTTGCACGAAGCGCCCGTTGTACGGCCGTTGTACGGACGCTAGAGGGCCGTTGTAGGGCCCACTTTCCGAAGTGGCCCTTCTTCTTCGCCCAAACCGTTCGTTCGGACTGCTTCCGAATTTGGCCCTCCCCGCTAGACTTACCTCTCCTCGGCTCTTACCATCCCTTCTTCATGCCTACCCGGAAAACCATCCGTCTTTTGCACAACAACTATCGGGGGCACGTCGCCGTCTTCGTAACGCTCTGCTGCTCGCAACGTCGGCCCTATTTCCGTGACGCCAATCTTTGCAATCTGCTGGTCGATATCCTCCGCGAAACTGCTGCGACTCGTGATTTCGCCATTCACGCCTACTGCTTCATGCCCGACCACCTTCATCTTCTCGTCGAAGGCTTGTCTCCAAATTCGGATTTCTTGAACTTCATGCAGGCGTTCAAACACCGTTCCAGTCGCTCTTTTCTTAAATTAAACAAATCGCCTCTTTGGCAGCGCTATTTCTTTGACCACATTTTGCGTGAATCGGAAGAGTACGAATCTGTCTGTCTCTACATCTGGTCCAACCCAATCAGTGCGGGTCTATCCACGCAACTGGGCGAATATCCGCTCGCCGGCTCCTTCACAAGAAAAATCCCACGTACCTCCCAAAATCAAACGCCTTGGCAACCCCCGACGCCACACAAATTGCCAACTCGGAAGATGTCCCCTCCATAGTCCGTCGCGGTCTACGCCAGTCGTCTCGTTCGTTCTTTGCCGTTGTAGTTGTAGGGGCCACTTTCCGAAGTGGCCCTCTCTGCGCCTTGCACCATTTTCGGTTTGTTGTAGGGTCGTTGTAAGGGATGTTGTAGTTGTAGGGGCCACTTTCCGAAGTGGCCCTTCCGAACCACCCCGCCAGCACCCAATACTCAACCGCTTCGGCCCCTCCCTCACACGGCAAACCACAAACCACGCAGGCGAAACTAAAGCGAATATGCTACCATCCTCGTAGCGGCGACTTTCTGTCGCCATCTTGGACATCGCCCTAAGGAGCCACCATGACACCGCGCCGCACTCTTCTCTCCCGCATCACTCTCTCGATCGCAATCGCCTCGCTGGCCATCGCCCTATGCACCATCTCTTTCTTCGCTCGTGCCCAGGACACACCAAAACCCGCGCCCGAACTGAAAAAACTCGACTACCTCGTCGGCACCTGGCGCGCCGAGGGCGAACTCAAACCCGGTCCCTTTGGCCCCGGCGGCAAATTCATCTCTACAAATCGTGTTGCATGGATGGCCGGCGGCTTCTTCCTCGTCACCCACTCCGACTTTAGCGGCGCCTTGGGCAAAGGCACGGAAACCGCCTATATGGGCTACGATGCCGACGACAAGAAATACACCTACGATTCGTTCAATTCTCTCGGCGAAGCCGACCACGCCCTCGGCACTCTCAACGGCGACACTTGGACCTGGCTCAGCGAAACGCGCCTGCGTTCGCACACCAGCAAGGGCCGGCTCACCATGAAGATTCTCTCGCCCGCCGCCTACACCTTCAAATTCGAAACCTCCCCCGACGGCTCCGCCTGGACCACTCTCCTCGAAGGCAAAGACACCAAACAGTAGGCGCGCCATTCAGCGACATCTTCCGCCGCTTGTAGCTCACCCCTTCAGGGGTGAGGCTTTTCTCTTGTTTTCGTACCGCCGTGGCTTTCGCGCCTTTTGCGTCCCGAATGGTTTTACGGGAAGCCCGGCATCTTGGTAGCACAGGCACTCTTGCCTGTGCCGGTTCATACGTCATCGCGATCTACACCACAAATCGCAAAACGTCCGTTAGCAACCAACATTGTCATCCCTCGTACCCACGCGGACGGGGGATCTGCTTTTTGTTTTTGCTTTCTCTGTTCCGGTTTTCTCCGCTGCCGTTGTAACGCCCGATCTTCCGATCAGTGTATTTCTCTTCATTTTCCTGACTAAGGTGCTGCCGCCACAGCAAGCGGCCATGCCGCCGCCGTCCCTGTCATTCCGAATCCTGCGTCTGACCGGAGAGCCCGCTTTTGTCCCTTGTAGGGGCCATCTTCCGGTTGGCCCTTCTGCGCTAGCACTATTTTCGGTTTGTTGTGCGGGCCTTTGTAGGGGCCACTTTCCGAAGTGGCCCTCTTTCTATGCCGCCATGCTAAAGTTCCCCACTGCAGCGGCCCTTTCCCGTTCCCCCCTTACGCTTAGCCCGCAGTCGCGACGTGGACGCTCTACCCCTTTCTTTTCATCACTTTACGCAAACTCCGTTCGAACGCCCCTTCAAGTCTTTCATTTAACAGTACTTATAAATTATATTGACATATGATAATATTCGTGCTATCATTCCCTGTGAACCTCGCGAACCACATCCCCATACTCTCTCCTCTCAATTCTTCTATCCCCTTTCTTTTCATGTCCTTCCGCACACTTCATGCAAACCAATCGCTCAAATTTCCCCGCAACCCGTTTGTTTTCTTCGTGTTTCGCACACTTCACAAAATCATGGGGGATGGCATCTCTGTCTCCCTCTCTAATCGAGGACTGTCATGGCAAAATCTTTCCCTAACTCCAGCATCATCAACGACTCTGCCCGTTGTCAGCATCGCACCGATTCCGGCAAGCGTTGCCGCCTCCGCGTCATCGATCCTCGCTCCGGCCTCTGTTTCCGCCATTCTTCCCAAAAATCCGAACTCCTCCACGCCAGCGACCTCCGCTCCACTCTCGCTGGCGAACTCACCCAATTTGAGTGCGCTCATGACGTCAACAAGTTCCTCTCTAACCTTCTTCTCCTTCTCGCCGAAGATCGCGTCTCTCCGCGTCGCGGAGCCGTCATGGCCTACACTTGCAACCTCATTCTCCGCACTCTCTCCGTCCGCATTCAGGAGTTGCAAGCCGACTCCGACGACGAACCCACGCGAATCAACATCGACCTCGGCGGTCTTCCTCGCCCCAACCGTTCTGCCATTTCTACCGCTCCTGTTATTTCCACGCCGAGCTGCGCGTCATGACCACCGCAATTGCACCCTCTGCTTGTGTAAGATACAGTGACCCTCAGACCATGAGCTCCGGCACGCTTCCCTCCAATCTCCTGCACGCCATGGATACCTGGCCCAGTCCACGTGCGCAGATGTTTCGCGCCGAGTCCGGCTGGCAGGAAATCAGCACGGCCGAATTTCTTCGCCGTATCGCCGGTCTTTCCCAAGCGCTATATGAACTTGGCGTGAAGAGCGGAGATCGTGTCGGCCTTTTCGCCTCAAATCGCCCGGAATGGCATACCGCCGATTTTGCCATCAGCGGATGCGGTGGTATCACGGTGCCCATTTACTTCAACGAATCCGCTGACCGGATGACCTACATCCTCAACCACGCCGAGGCGAAAGTTCTTTTCATCGCCGGTGCGGCGCAGTTGGCGAAACTCCTCGAAATTCGGCCCGCGCTTCAGCATCTTGAGCACGTCATCGTCGCGGACGGCGGCGAATCGATTCCCGCCGATTGTCTCCGCTACGAAACGCTGATCGCCTCTGCAAGCGCAGCGGAAGTGGCTGCCTATCGCCTTCGCGCGTCGCAGGTTTTGCCGAACCAGCTTGCCTCCATTATTTACACCTCGGGAACCACCGGTGAACCCAAGGGCGTCATGCTGACGCACCACAATTTTTGCAGCAACGCCAACGACGTTGGCTGCGATTTCAACCTCGATTCCAACGGCGATCTTGCACTTTCCTTCCTCCCCCTTGCGCATGTCTACGGCCGA
>DATGIS010000029.1:0-22965 GCA_035295625.1 Candidatus Acidiferrum sp.
GGGAAGTTCGGGGACTTCGGCGATAAACGCCTCGTCGGCTTGACTCCAGTAGATGATGATTTCGTATTTAGTCATCTGTTTCTCCCGCCAAGCGGTAGTTAATTATAACATTTCGGACCTGTTTCACCTGGTACGGTTTGCACTTACCGGAGTGAGCTTGCAAGTTAAGGATTTCCGCGACTCCATCGCGAAAAAATATGTGGTGGCTGCCTTTGATGCGTTCCTGGAAGCCTAGTCGCTTGAGAAGTTGCACCATGCCGGAGAAAGGAATATTTGCGTCAGCGCCGCCCCTTAGAATTTGGTCAAGGATTTTGTTCGCTCGTGCCATGAGGGGTTGAGTGCGGAAGCGTAGCGCAAGCCTGCAACGACTGGCAAGTATTGGCGAGTGGGGCAGCGGGCTTCGGCGACCGTAGTTTCGGTGGTGGACCGGGAGCAGCCCGCGTTAAGAGACCCTGTCCCACCGCCAAGAGAATTCGGATCTTTTTGCGCCGGCCGCCCTCCCATCAGCTTTAGAGGCGTTTACTACGCGCTTCTCGAATCGAGCGAATCTTCATTGTCATCGGATCTTCCGCCGATGGATTCCATCGTTGGAAAGCCAACATTAGTTCTCTGTGGATCTGAAGCGATCTTGACGCAAAACAGATTTGTCTATTGTCTTTGAAGTGGAGAAAAAAACCGCCGCCTCTTGGCACGAAGTCGGCCACCCAGCCGTATGCGATGGTCTGGATTAGAAATACGTGCTGTTCCACGGCCTCGTCATCCCGAAACAAAACCGCCGGGGCGATTTCCAGTGGGGCGGGTTGTCCGTTCGCTCGACGAATATCCTCTAGAATTCGCCAACCCGTCCTAACGAGTTCCGGGCTACCGATGTCCCAGCGTTGGAGCCAGAGTAGGCCCCCTGCAACTTGGTTTTCGCCGTGAGTCATTTCTCTCGCGAGGACCACAATTTCGCGATGTAGCTCTGGTGCCGCCACAAAAAAGCGGTGAGGCCTCGATTGTCCGTAGGTAAGTCTATCGTAACGCCTAACCCTCAGCCCAAGGGCCTCTTGAGTGCACCAACTTCTGGCTGCTTCTGTAGTCATCACCTGCATTAGCCACCATCTCTCCGAGACTAGATAGTCCAACTATCTTCCCATTAAAGAACCGGGACAAGATTTCTCACTGGGAGAACTATTCTGGAATCTCCGCTAATTATCAGATAGATGATGGCTGCTATGGCCTACCTTGAACTATAAGTTTCGGGGAACCGGGGGACCTGTCTCCGGAGTTCCCCGAGTTTCGTGGGCCGCGCTCTGGGACAATGAGGTGGCTTCAAGAATGCCACGCGAGGAGAGGTCCCTCCGCTCCACAGCCCGCGTTCAAAAACCGAACGCCAGAGAAAGTGGGCTGTTTCGGTCGGGATGACAGCAAAAAAGCAAAAGCAAAAGCAAAAGCAAAAGCAGATCCCTCTCGGTGCTCGGGATGACAAAAAGAGAGGGAGGTGCGAGGGTCGTTTGGCGCTTGGCTTATTGTGCGATGGTCGACAAAGTCAGACGGACTGGGGAGTGGAAGACGCCTGTGGGGGTTGCGTTTTTGGTGGGAGGAGGGCGAGGAGGGCGACGCCGATGGCGGCGAGGAGAGCGGAGCCGATGAGGAAGCCGGTTTTTTCTTCGGGGATGTAGAAACCGAGAGTGGACATGGTGATGGCGTGAGCGAAATTCGACCACGCAACGAAGGCGATGAGGCTGCGATGGGCCGAAGGATCGCGCACGGCAAGGAGCAGGAAAACTCCCATAGTGAAATACAGGCTCATCATCATGTCGTCGCCGGTATTTTCGTTGGGGCCCGGATGCCATAAGGCCATGACGACCACATAGAGCGCGGCGGAATAGAGCAATCCGGTCAGGACCAGGATGACTTGCAGCGCGCGTTTACGGGCCATGGGCCCTCCTGCAGAAGGACAAAAGGAGACGGCGAGAGTCCGGGTATTATGACGGCCAGGCGAAGGGGACGTGAGCAAGCGACGGATCAGACGACTGGAGTGAGGCGAGGCGAGCGGCGGGGTTCGGAGAAGCTTTCGGGGTGGAGAGCTTCGTGGAGTTTGGCGAGAAGTTCGGTGCGGGAGAAGGGTTTCTGGAGAAAGCTGCCGAGTTCGATGGGATGTGAGGAGCCGTGAAGCTCCTGAGTGTAGCCGGACATGAAGACGACTTTGAGCTTGGGAAGCTTTTCCTGAACGCGGCGCGCGAGTTCAGGGCCGCGCATGCGCGGCATCACGACATCCGTGACGAGCAGATGAATGGCGCCTTTGAGGCGGTCGGCGATTTCGAGGGCTTCGACGCCGTCGGAAGCGGTGAGGACCTGGTAGCCGGCGGATTGCAGGAATTCGCAAGTGAGAGAGCGAACGGAGTCTTCGTCTTCGACGAGGAGAACGGTTTCGCGATGTTTGGTGGCGGTTGCAATTGGCAAGTCGGAAGAGGCGGCGGGCAACTGCTCGTGCGTGAGGGGAAGATAGATTTCGAAGCGAGTGCCATCGCCGAGCGCGGAGTCGACGTGAATGAAACCGGAACTTTGGTTGACGATGCCGTAGACGGTGGCGAGACCGAGGCCGGTGCCCTTGCCGGCATCTTTCGTGGTGAAAAACGGTTCGAAAATGCGGGCTTTGATTTCGGGCGTCATGCCGATGCCTGAATCGGTGACGGCGAGGAGGACGTAGTTGCCGGGGTTGACGCTGGGATGAGTCAGAGAATGTTTCGCGTCGACAGAGATGTTGTGGGTTTCGATGAGAAGCGTGCCGCCTTCGGGCATGGCATCGGCGGCGTTGACGGTGAGATTCAGGAGAACTTGTTCGAGCTGGCCGGGATCGGCGAGGACGCGGCCGAGCGATTCACCCAAAGAGACGTTGAACTCGATGTCTTCGCGGAGAAGGCGTTTGAGAAGACGAGTGGAGTCCATGACGAGGTCGTTGAGGTCGAGAACCTTGGGCTGGAGCAACTGGCTGCGGCTGAAGGCGAGAAGCTGGCGCGTGAGAGAAGAGGCGCGGTCGGCGACTTTGCCGATTTGTTCGCAATTGGCGCGAACGGGATCGGCGGGTTTGATCTGGTCGAGCGCGAGGTCGGCGTTGCCTTTGATGACGGTAAGGAGATTGTTGAAGTCATGAGCGACGCCGCCGGCGAGACGGCCGAGGGCGTCCATTTTTTGCGACTGGCGCAAATCGGTTTCGAGTTGTTTGCGTTCGGCTTCGTTGCGCTGAAGCGTGGAACGCATGCTGTCGAAGGCGCGAGTGACGCGAGCGAGTTCGTCGGAGCCGGCGGGCGCGAGAGGGAAGGTATAGTCGCCCTGCTCGAGGGCGCGGACGCCTTCGAGAAGAGCGCCGAGAGGGCGCGTGAAGGTGCCGGACATGAAAAAGACGAGTGCGCCGCCGACGAGGACGGCAGTGATGCCAAGCGCGATGAGAATCAGATTGAGGCGGAAAATGGAGGCGAGGGCGGCGTCGTCCGACCGGAGAAGAACGATGTTGGCGGAAGAGAGGGAGCCTTTTGCGAGATCGACGGTGGAAGTGAAGAAGCGCTTTTCGCCGAGTTGAAGCTGGCTTTCTCCGGCTGGATTGCGGAGGCGTTCGGAGACTTCCTGCTCTTCGAACGGAGAGAGAGAGCTGGCGAGGACGCGGCTGCCCTGGCGGAGTGCTACGTCGCTGCCGAGAATGCGAGCGAGTTCTTTGGCGCGAGTGGCGTCAAATTCACGGCCGACGATGACGTTTCCGGCAGGGACGCGATTGGCGGGAGGATCCTGGTAGTAGGGATGAATGGCGAGTTGATAGAATCGCGGGCCGATGGTCCACCAGAAGGGGCCCTGCTTTTTGGTTGGGGAGGCGCCGGGCGAATCGACGGAGCGGACGAAGGATGCGAGAACTTCCTTGGCGGCGGGAGGGAGAGTTTCCGCGTTGCGAGTCTGAAGAGCGGTGATGTGGCCGTGGCGATCGGTTATGGCCAGGAGGTCGCCGTCACTGGATTGCCACGGGTCGTTGCCGACGTCCTGCACGGTGGTGATGTCGCCTTCGCGGAGGACAGCGAGGGTGGCGAGGAGGTCGGCCTTGCGGCTGAGGACCTCTTGTTGTTGTTGGGAGAGCACCTGGAAGGTGAGGACGGAGGTGCGGGCGTCGTGCTCGATCTCGCGTTCGGCGCGGACCTGGATGACTTCATGGACGGCGAAGAGAGTGCAGGCCGTCATGGCGATGGTGACGACGGCGAAAGACAGCCAGAATTTGTTGTGGAGGCTGAGGCGTGCGGCGGCTGCAGCGGCGTGATCGCGCGCCTGCGTGAGACGGACGGTCAGGCGCTCGCGAAGCGAGAGGGGCTCGCTGGGGAGAGCAGGACAGGGGCCGGGCTCAGCCATGCAAAAGAGTCCTTAATCAGACAGAGATCGTGTGGGCCAGGGAGCATGAGTTTGAGATAGGAGGGTGCGGAGGGGAATAGCCCTGCGGTACCAGAGAGGCGGTACAGATTGGTGGCAGGCGGGAGCTTGAGAAAGGTACTGCGGAACTAATGTTATTTAAGATGTAACCAAATTGACGGGGATGCACAGGTGTCTTGAATAGAGGATGCAACGGAGGAGAGATGGAAAATCCGATCTGGGCGAAGGTGGATGAATATTTTGGGGCGATTGTGCAGGAGGATGAAGCGCTGAAGGCGGCGGCGCGAGAGGCGGAGGCGGCGGGATTGCCAGCGATTGCCGTGTCAGCGAGTCAAGGAAAGCTGTTGATGTTGATGGCGCAGATGATTGGTGCGCGGAAGATTCTGGAGGTGGGGACGCTGGCTGGGTACAGCACGATCTGGCTGGCGCGAGGATTGGCGGCGGGCGGGAAATTGATCACGCTG
Source organism: Candidatus Acidiferrum sp. (assembly GCA_035295625.1). GTDB lineage: Bacteria > Acidobacteriota > Terriglobia > Acidiferrales > UBA7541 > Acidiferrum. The sequence goes on from DATGIS010000029.1 coordinate 4,854, forward strand.
GAGTACGACGCGAAGCATGCAGAAGTGGCAAAGAAGAATTTGGTGCGGGCGGGATTGAGCGGAGTGGTGGAAGTGCGAGTCGGCGATGCGACGAAGACAATGCCGGAGTTGGTGAAGGAAGAGGCGGGACCGTTCGACCTGATTTTTCTGGATGCGAATAAGGATGGGTATCCGACTTATTTTGAGTGGTCGTTGAAATTGGCGCGCGCGGGGACGGTGATCCTTGCGGACAACGTGGTGAGGGACGGCGGCGTTGTTGATGCAGAGAGCAAAGACGCGAGCATTCAAGGAGTGCGGCGATTGAACGAGATGCTGGCGGCAGAGAAGCGAGTGAGTGCCACGGCGATTCAGACGGTGGGGAGCAAGGGATATGACGGGTTCGCGGTGATGATTGTGGGGCAGGAAGATTTGCAGCGGAGGAGTGCGTGAAGATTGGGGGAGTGGTTGGGAAATGGGCGGCGGGCGCGGTGGCTCTTGCGACGGCGTGGACGACGGTGGACGCGCAAAGACCGGCGGAGGACGCTGCGGTGCGAATTCAGGTGGATGCGGGAATGAGTGAGGGGCCACTGCGGCCGGTATGGAGCTATTTCGGGTATGACGAGCCGAATTACACTTATGCGGAAAACGGAAAAAAGCTGTTGGGAGAATTGCGGGGGCTGAGCGCGGCGCCGGTTTATGTGCGTGTGCATAATTTGTTGACGAGCGGGGATGGGTCGAGTTCGTTGAAGTGGGGCTCGACGAATGCGTACACGGAAGACGCGGATGGGAGGCCGATCTATGACTGGAAGATTGTGGATCGGATTTTCGATACATTTCACGAAAAGGGAATCACGCCGCTGGTCGAAGTTGGCTTTATGCCTGAGGCGCTCTCGGTGCATCCGCAGCCTTACCGGCACAATTTTCCGCGAGGAGATATTTTTACGGGCTGGGCTTATCCGCCAAAGGATTACGCGAAGTGGGAAGAGTTGGTGTACCAGTTCGCGAAACATTTGCGAGAACGATATGGCGACAAAGACTTAAGGAATTGGCTGTGGGAGGTCTGGAACGAGCCGGACATCGACTATTGGAAGGGGAGCCGAGAAGAGTTTTTTGAATTGTATGACTATGCGGCGAAGGGAATTTTGAGGGCGGTGCCGGATGCGAAAGTTGGCGGGCCGGATACGACTGGAGCAGCCGGCGCGAAGGCCGCGGAATTTTTGCGAGCGTTTCTTGAGCATTGCGCACGGGGAACGAATGGCGCGAGCGGTGAGCGTGGCGCGCCGCTGAGTTTTATTTCGTTTCACCCGAAAGGATCACCGGTGTGGAAAGGCGATCACGTTCAGATGCGGCTCGAGCGAGAGTTGCAGTCGGTAGAAAAAGGATTCGAAGTGATTGCGTCGTTTCCGGAGTGGCGCAGGACGCCTGTGATTTTAGGCGAGTGGGATCCGGAGGGTTGCGCAGCCTGTTCAGCGAAAAACAAGCCAGAGAATGCATACCGGAATGGAAATTTGTATGCGGTGTATACGGCGGAGGCACTCAAGGACACGTTGACGTTGGGCGAGGCGACGGGAGTGAATCTGGCGGGAGTGGTGACGTGGTCGTTCGAATTCGAGGGGCAGGCGTATTTTGAGGGATTTCGCGAGCTTGCGACGAACGGAATCGACAAGCCAGTGCTGAACGCGTTTCGAATGTATGGGATGTTGAACGGCGAACGAGTGAAACTGACAAGCGATGCGGCGGCCGAGACGGAGGCGGTGCTGCATCCGGCGGATGCGAAGATTGAAGGAGTGGACGGATTGGCTGCGCGCGGGGCGCGAGACGTGGAAGTGATTGTCTGGAACTATCGAGAAGAAGAGATCGCGAGGCCGGCGAGGACCGTGAAGATAGAGGTTAGCGGGCTGCCGGTTGCGCTGAAACGCTTGAGGTGGGAGAGATTTTCCGTTGATGAGGAGCGAAGCAATTCTTTTACTGCCTGGAAAAAAATGGGGAGTCCGCAAACGCCGAATGAGAAGGAGTATGCACTGCTCGAAAAGGCGGGACAGCTGGAAAAGGTGAGTGGGCCGGAGTCGACGACGGTGAAGGGCGGAAGGTGCGAGTTGACGATTCAGCTTCCGAACGAAGGAATGTCACTGTTGCGTTTGAGTTGGTGATGCGGATGACTGCCAACAACTATTTTTTCCGATTGGCGGCTGGCGCGCTGGCAGGAAGTTTCAAGTTCCAGATGTTTTTGCCGGATTCGAGTGCGTAGAGGCCGACTTGATTCGATTCGCTGGTGCCGATCTGGCCGACCCAGACGACACGATATTTCGCTTTGCGCCAGAGGCGGCGAATCTCCAGTGTTTGGCCGGGATAGCTGAGGAGGCCGACGCCTTCGATGCGTGCGCCATCCTGGCTGAGATCGACGGTAAAAGCGGTTTGCGCAAATTGGCGGCCGCCGGCATCTTTTCCTTTTACTTTGATGCGGATAGATTTTGAGACGCGCGGCTTGCGGCGACTGCGACGCCAGAAATTCGGTTTGGGAGTTTTGAAGGCGATGCCGACGCGGGATTCGCGGTCGGAGTAGCGGTCAAGATAGGCGACGCGCATTTGCTGTTCGGTGCCGGTAAGTTTGTCGATGAGGAAAACAGTGTCACCGACGGAGAGTTTTGCTTTGAGGAGAACGAGCGCACCACCAGCATTGACGACGACGGTTTCTGTTTCTTCCTTGAACGAGCCGGTAGAAGAACCAAAGCCGTAGACGACCACGGGCACATGAATGGCGACGCGCGGGCCGGAACGAGAAGCTTTTGTTGGAGCGGGAGCGCTGGGCGAAGGGGCGTACGCTGACTTGTCAGATTTTGAAGGCGCGGGCTCGTCGAGCGGTGCTACTTCCATCAATTCGATGGGCGAGCCCTTTTGCGGGCCGTGTTCGCGGCACTTGAAATCGAACTGCAGGTGGAGGATCTGTTCGAACGTTTCGGCGCGATTGGAGAGCGTCAGCCAACTGGTGGCTTCACAACGCGGGCAGACGAGGCGGGCGGCGAAGGTTCGAGTTGAAGAGATTTTGGGCATGGCGGCACCGGGGGAACGCTTCCTGCGGAGGCTGGGAGGCGGAACGCGATCCGAATGGCTGACTTCATTTTAGAGGCGCGCGAAGCAGTGCGCAGAGGATCGGTGGCGAAAGTGTGTGCAGGGAACCTGTACGGAAGGACAGGTGCACTGTGCGAAGATTGCGGTCGTCAGGGGCCAAGCAGTCTGCGAGCAAGTAGAGACGAATAGATGTTTGGGTCGTCTTAAGCTGTGGGGCAGTGTGCCGAGCGAGTTCTAACGAGGGGTGACGGAAAGAGGAGGAGCTATGGGCTGGACGGCAAGGTGGACCGCTAAGTGGTGTGTCGCAATGCTCTGGGTGTTGGGGATGGGGCTAAGTACGTATGCCCAGGCCGGAAAAGGGGAATCCGAGGAGACAAAGGCGCGGATCGAGCGCGTGGAAAACGGGATTGCACCGATCCAATCCGGAAGCGGCGCAGCGCCGATTCATCTGGACCTCGCGAAGTTGATGAGCGCATATCACGACCCAGCGTTCTCCGTGGCGGTGATTCACAACTACAAGATCGCGTGGGCGAAGGCATACGGAACGATGGAATTGGGCGGCGCGACACCGGTTACGACGAAAACGCTCTTTCAAGCGGGCTCGATCAGCAAGCCAGTGGCAGCGACGGGGATGCTCGCGTTGGTGCAACAAGGGAAACTGTCGCTGGACGAAGACGTGAACATCAAATTGAAGACATGGAAAGTGCCGGATAGCGAGTTCACGAAAGAACAGAAAGTGACGTTGCGGCGGCTGGCGAGTCACAGCGCCGGGCTGACGGTGCATGGATTTCCTGGGTACGACGTGGAAGAGAAAGTGCCGACGTTGGTGCAGATCCTCAACGGCGAGAAACCGTCGAACACGCCTCCGATCCGCGTGGACTTTGTTCCCGGCACGAAATTTCGATATTCCGGCGGCGGCATCACGATTGAGCAGACGCTGATGATAGATGTGACGGGCCGGGCATTTCCGATGCTTATGAAAGAGCTGGTGCTGGACAAAATCGGGATGACAGACAGCAGCTACGAGCAACCGTTGCCCGCGGAGTGGCAAAAGCGCACGCCGACGGGCACCTACCGAGATGGGAAATTAGTTCACGGCAAATGGCACGTGTATCCGGAAATGGCGGCAGCGGGATTGTGGACGACGCCGACCGACCTGGCAAAATTTGCGATCGAGATTGCGCTGTCCAAGCAGGGAAAATCGAACAAAGTGCTGACGCAGGCGACTGTGAAGGAGATGTTGACGCCGCAAATCGAATCAGTTGGGCTGGGGTTCTTTCTCGACAAGAACCGGCCGGGAGATTTTGGACACGACGGAGCCGACGAGGGGTTTCAGGCGTTGCTGATTATGAATGCCGAAACCGGTGATGGATTTGCAGCGATGGCAAACTCGGATTTCGGGGTAAGCGTTGCGACCGAGTATCTGCGAGGCGTGGCGAAGGAATATGCGTGGAAGAATCAGCCAGAAGCGCGCGACGCGGGAGGCGAATTGATGCTTGTGGCCCGGTTGAGTGGGCCCGGGGCAGCGCTCGCGAGATACGAGGAAATGACGAAGACGGGAGCGGACCACACACACGATGAAGCGCTTTTGAACATGCTCGGTTACTTGTTCCTGGCGGATGGCAAGATTGATGCGGCGATTGAGGTGTTCGCGAAGAACGCCGCGCAATATCCGGAGTCGTCGAACGTGTATGACAGTTTGGGGGAGGCGTATGCAGCAGCCGGGAAGAAGGAATTAGCAATCGAAAATTACGAAAAAGCGGTGAAGCTGGACCCGAAAAATCAAAACGCCAAGGATTGGCTCAAGAAGCTGAAGGGAGAATCGTGACGCCGATCGAATCACTGCGGTTGTGTTTGAAGGAAGGGATGGCGGATGGCATCGTGAAGGGCGTATGATGCGGGAGATTTGCGAGAGACGAATTCAGGTGAGGAGATAGAAATGATGGATGAGACGCCGGGAAGCGAAACACTGATGGAGATCGGCGAGGCCGTTGGAAGCACGCTAGGGAAAGCAGTGGCGACGACGAACCGGGCCGTGGCCGCGGCTGAGCCGGAAGTGAAGAAAGCGAAACGGAAAGCCAAGAAGATTGTGAAGCAGGTGAAGAAGAGCGCGCTAAAGGCGAAGAAATCGGCGAAGAAGGCCGTGGCGAAGGCCAAGAAGACGGCGAAACGGCTGAAGAAAAAGTTGCGGCGTTGATTTAGGTTCAGCGGAGAATAAGCCCGGCTTCGCTTGACGAGGCCGGGCGTTTTTTTTTGAGCGATGCTCCCGTGTCGAACTGCAAAGTCGCGGACGGCAATTGTCAGCGCTGGAGCTTGAACATGAGCGCGCCGAGGGGGGGAAGCGTCAGAAGGAGGGAATGCGGGCGCTCCTGTGCGGGTGTGGCTTCTGAGTGAAGGCCGCCGAGATTGCCGATGCCTGAGCCGCCGTAGTTGGTGGAGTCGGTGTTCAGAATTTCCTTGTAGAAGCCGGCTTCGGGTACGCCGACGCGATAGTTGCCGCGAACGACGGGCGTGGCATTCAGTATGACGACGACGAAGTCTTCATGATTGCGCGCGCGGCGAATGAAGGAGATGACGCTGTTGTCACCGTCGTTGCAATCGATCCATTCGAAACCGGTCCATTCGAAATCGACTTGATGGAGCGCGGGCTCGGAGGCGTGGAGGCGATTGAGATCGCCGGCGAGTTGTTTAACGCCTTTGTGGAGGTCGTACTGGAGCAAATGCCAATCGAGGCTGCGGGCTTCCGACCATTCGGCGCGTTGCGCAAATTCCTGTCCCATGAAGAGCAGCTTTTTGCCGGGATGGCCGTGTTGATAGGCGAGGAGCAAACGGAGATTGGCGAATTGCTGCCACATGTCGCCGGGCATTTTGTGAAGAAGAGAATTCTTGCCGTGGACGACTTCGTCGTGAGAGAAGGGCAGCATGAAATTTTCCGTGAAAGCGTAAATGAGCGAGAAGGTGAGTTTGCTGTGCTCGTACTTGCGGTAGATCGGATTGGAAGAAAAATACTTTAGCGTGTCGTTCATCCAACCCATATTCCATTTGAGGCTGAAGCCGAGACCGCCGAGGTAGACAGGGCGCGAGACGCTGGGCCAGGCCGTGGATTCTTCGGCGATGGTAAGGACGCCGGGGAAACGACCGTGGGCGACTTCGTTCATGCGCTTGAAGAAATCGATGGCGTGGAGATTTTCGCGGCCGCCGAAGCGATTGGGAACCCATTCGCCGGGCTGGCGCGAGTAATCGAGATAGAGCATGGAGGCGACGGCATCCACGCGCAGCCCGTCGATGTGGTACTTGTCGAGCCAGAAGAGCGCGTTGGAAATTAAATAATTTTGTACTTCGTTGCGGCCGTAGTTGTAGACGAGCGTACCCCAATCGGGATGCGCGCCCTGACGTGGGTCAGAGTGTTCGTAAAGATGCGTGCCGTCAAATTGTGCAAGGCCGTGGGCGTCGCGGGGAAAATGCGCGGGCGTCCAATCGAGAAGGACTCCGATGCCTGCCTGATGGCAGCGGTCGACAAAATACATGAAGTCGGTGGGAGAGCCGAAGCGGCTGGTTGCGGAATAGTAGCCGAGGGTTTGGTAGCCCCACGAGCCGTCGAAGGGATGCTCCATGATCGGGAGCAGTTCGATGTGCGTGTAGCCCAGTTCCTGGACATAGGGAATGAGCTGGTCGGCGAGTTCTCGATAAGAGAGCCAGCGATCGGCATCTTCGGGAACGCGGCGCCAAGAGCCGAGATGCACCTCGTAGACGGAGATGGGCGAATCGAGCCAATGCTTTTTTTCGCGAGCGGCGAGCCATTCGGAATCGTTCCACGTGTAGTTGGCAAGTTCCGCGACGACGGAGCCGGTTTTGGGACGAAGTTCGGAACGGAAAGCATAGGGATCGGATTTGAGCGGAAGAAGATTGCCTTGTGGGCCGGTGATTTCGTATTTGTAGATCGCGCCTTCGCCGATGCTTGGAAGGAAAAGTTCCCAAATGCCTGACGAGCCGCGCGGACGCATGGGATGCTGGCGGCCGTCCCAACCATTGAAATTGCCGACGATGCTGACGCGGCGGGCAGACGGAGCCCAGACGGCGAAATTCACGCCGGCGACACCGTTGACAGTTTTCAAGTGAGCACCGAGTTTTTCGTAGGTGTCGTAATGGCGGCCTTCGGACATCAAGTGAAGGTCGAAGTCGCTGAGCTGGAAGGGGAAGGAGTACGGATCATAAATTTCAAAAGGAACGCCTTCGTGCGTGCGGCCCTGAATTTTATAACTACCCGGTTCGGGAGCAGTGGTTTGACTCGAAGGCCAGGTTGCTTCGAAGAAGCCTTCGGGGCGGAGTTTGACAGCGTCGGTGACTTTTGCCGAATTCTGAAAGGCGAGATTTGCCTCGTCCGCCCAGGGAAGGAAAAAGCGGACGGCCCATCCGTCTTTCACGGGATGCGGACCGAGCAGCGCAAAGGGATCGGCCAGGCGCGCGCCGAGCAGTGCATCGATGCGCTCGTTCACCTCTGGTTCGACGTGAGGCGCGGGCTCGGTCTTCAAAGGCGTCGAAGGATTCTGTTTTTCCGGCATGGCAGTTTGTGAGGCTTCTTTCGTAAGATGCCCGAACGAGGTCGGACGGCACCGAGGCGATTCTAGGGCGAGTTTCGAAAAATAGCCAATGGGAAGTGGCTAAAGACGGCGATTGCTAGATGCTTGCATGAGAATTCTGCAAGAGTTTCTGGTTGGCAGTGTATATTGCCTGCAACAAATTTGGGCGGAGGAATCATGGCGAGTTTTTGTCCGAAGTGTGGAACGAGAGCGGAGGACGGGACAAAGTTTTGCGGCAAGTGTGGAACCAATTTGGGTGCACCGCTGCCGGAAGCGCCGCCAGTGCCGCCAGTGCCTCCGCCATCGCCGCTGACGGCGCCTCCAGCAGCAGCACTTACACCGGCAGCACCTACACCAGCTGTGCCTTCGCCAGGTGAACGACAGGCTTCCGCGGCAGGGAAGACGAGCGGAGGCGGCTGTGGCAAGGCGCTGATTATCGGCCTGGTTGTAGTCGGACTGTTGATCCTGGTGGGAGTGGGCGGAGCCGCGTACCTTGCGTATCGAGCGAAGAAAAAAATCGATCAGGTGAAAGAGGCGATCAACAACGGCGACGTCAACGACGTTGCGAACGTACTGAATGGCAAAGAGCCCGGCAAAGCGGCGGCTGCGATGCCGACGTACCCGGATTGGTCGAGCGCAGGCGGGAGCGCGGTGCAGCCGAGTTCGATTCCGGCGGCGGTGGCCGGCGCGGGGGGAGGCGCGGCTGCGGAAAAAGCGATGGGACAGGTATTGCCGATGAGGAAGGGGCTTCGGATTACGACGGCGATTCAACAGAGCCAGGGTGACTATGAATCGATCAAGGAGATTCGCTCGGTAACGGACGAGGGAGTTTCGATGGAGTATATCGCGGACAACATTCCGGAAACGCCGAATCCGTTTGCGACAGAACAGGAAAATGCGGCCGCGAAAGACAGAAAGCGGTCCGTGCATTCAAGCCGCAAGATTCTTGCGACCGATTTGCAGAACTCACACGAGTACGCGGAACTTTTCGGCGAGACGACTCCGATGACGATTCCGAGTACGACGGCGCTAGGAATTTCCGCGGCGAGTTTGAACGACCTGGTGACCAAGGGAGAAACGGCATTCACGTACCAGGATACCGGCCTGAAAGGCGCGCTCGGTGGTTTGATTGGCGGCATTGCCGGAATGGCAGACCAGATGAAGAAGGAAGGCGGAGCCGCTACGCCGGACGACGAGAAGACGAAGCAGGCGATGAAAGATTTGCAGCAGATGGGAAAAGTGAACTGCACTTTGAAACGAATGGACCAGAAGATTTACGCCTTCCCTGTAATGCTGAACGACGAGCGCGTGCAGCTTCCGGCGGTTCGCGCGAATTGCAAATCGGACTCGGGCTCGACGGCGGAATTTTATTTCCTGAACGATCCGCAGAATCCGTTGTCGCTGACGTGGAAGGTCGGGAAGTCGGACCGGTTGCAAGTGGTCAAGCTCGAGTATGTGCAAGAGACAGCGGCGACAACCGGGGCCGGAGGCGGGAGGCCGAAGAGTGGCGGCGGAGGCACCGATCTCGATAACTCCGCCGGCGCGAAGGAGCTGGAACAAAAGCTTGAACAGCAGGAGAAGGTACGGATTTACGGCATCTACTTCGATTTCGCGAGCGCACAAATTAAATCGCAATCGAAGCCGACGCTGGATGAGATTGCCGCAGTGATGACGGCGCACCCGGAGTGGAAGTTGAACGTTGCCGGTCATACAGACAACGTGGGCGGCGATACATTCAACATGCAGCTTTCGCAGCAGCGCGCTGAGTCCGTGAAGGCCGCGCTTGTGACGCAGTACAAAATTGCCGCCGATCGCTTGAGCACGGCGGGATACGGCGCTTCGAGTCCAGTGGAGACGAATGACTCGATGGAAGGGCGAGCGAGAAACCGGCGGGTGGAACTTTCAAAGCAATGAGGGGTTTGCCCGAGCGCGAGGTTCAAAGCAAGACGGCGGTTGAGGGATTCCGCGCCCGAGTCCTTCCCTCAACCGCCGCATGTGGACTTGGCTTTCGCCAAGGCCAAGTTCGCTCCGTCAGGGGGATCGAACGAATGTAGCTTCACACCTGGGAGCGATCGCTTCAATAGGGAAGCGAGCAGCAAAATGAAGCGAGTTGAGCAGCAGTAAAAAGAGTTTGGCGCGATTGAACAGCAAGAAAAAGCAGCCGTGATTTTTGGCGATTTGTGGGGGAACCGGGGATGAAGACAGCGTTGAAGCTGGTGTTTTTCGGCGGAATGATTGCGGTTTGCGCGAGCGTGGCGCACGGGCAGGGGCGTGCGCAAGCGCGATCCATGGTGATTTCGCGGAACGGGATTGTGGCGTCAGAATCGCCGCTGGCGTCGCAAGCGGGCGCGCACATTCTGGAAAAAGGCGGAAACGCCGTGGATGCGGCGATTGCGACGAACGCGATGATGGGCGTCGTGGAGCCGATGATGAACGGGATCGGCGGCGACCTGTTTGTGATCGTGTATGACGCGAAGGCCCATAAATTATACGGGCTGAATGCGAGTGGGTGGGCGCCAAAGGGACTGACGATTGAATTTTTGCAAAAGCAAGGACTGAAAGAGATGCCGATAACCGGCATCCACTCGATTACGGTTCCCGGGGCAGTGGATGGATGGCAGAAGCTTGCCGATAAATTTGGCCGCAAGAAACTTGCCGAGGATTTGGCGCAGGCGATTCGAACGGCAAGGGAAGGATTTCCGGTACCGGAGCTTGTAGCGTCCTATTGGGCGCACGCGGGAGATCGAGTGCGGGAGAACGAAGAAGCGGCGCGTGTTTACCTGCCGAAGGATCAGCCGCCGAAAACGGGCGAGATTTTTGCGAACCCAGATTTGGCGGCGTCCCTGGAGGCAATTGCGGCGGGCGGGCGAGACGCGTTCTACAAGGGAGAGATTGCGAAGAAAATGCTGGCCGGAATGAAGCGGCATGGCGGAACGATGGTCGAAGAGGATTTAGTGAAATTCTCGAGTGAATGGGTGGAACCGATTTCGACGACCTATCGCGATTGGACAGTGTACGAGCTTCCGCCGAACGGCCAAGGACTCGCCGCGCTTGAGATGCTGAACATTATGGAAACGTTTCCGCTCGGGCAGAAGGGATACGAATTTGGTTCGTCGAAAGCGCTGCAAATAGAAATTGAAGCGAAGAAACTGGCTTACCTGGATTTGCAGAAATATATCGGCGAACCGCACGGACAGAAACTGCCGGTGGGACGGTTGCTTTCCAAAGAATGGGCCGCAACGCGCGCAAAGCAGATAGATCCCGACCATGCAAACTGCAATCCGACCGCGGGTGAGATGGAAGGCGGGAGCGATACAACGTACTTGAGCGTGGTGGACCGCGACGGAAACATGGTTTCGTTAATTCAGAGCAATTTTGCGTCATTCGGTTCTGGAATCGTCGCGCCTGGAACAGGTTTTGTACTGCACGATCGCGGCGGCCTTTTTGTAATGAATCCGGCCTCGCCGAATGCGCTTGCCGGGCGGAAGCGGCCGCTGCATACAATCATTCCCGGCTTCGCGCAAAAGGGCGATTTGCGGCTGGCGTTCGGAATTATGGGCGGGTGGAATCAATCACAGGCGCATGCCCAATACATTTCGGACATCGCGGACTACAAAATGAATATCCAAGCGGCGATGGAAGCGCCGCGATTCACCAAGCTGACGTTTAGCGGATGCGACGTGATGATGGAGAACCGCTTTTCGCAAAAGAGCAGGGATGAGTTGACTGCAAAGGGGCACCAGATTGAGGTCTTGCCTCCGTTTGCAGACAACATGGGCGGCGGGCAGGCGGTGCTACGAGATTTTGCGACGGGCGTAAATTATGGAGCTTCGGACCCGCGGAAAGACGGGGAGGCGATCCCGGAACAGCCTCAGAACTGAGTGTTTTAGGACCTCGCTGTGAGTATTTCGACCTGGTTCTAGGACTTTGACCTGCCATCTCCTAGAACCTGCAAGGGTTTACCCATTTTGATTGGGGAAGCGGCAGGCGTTTTCCATTTTGCGCCCTTGATGCAGAGGCGGGCGTCTGTATCCTGCGTGTTTTCAATAGTTTCGCAATATCTGCCCTGGAAGGGCAGTTGCAAATCATATGGCAGGTCTGGAGCACCTTTGCGACGCTTTCGAGCCATGGGGAGCTGATCCGTGCCTTTCTTCCAAACGATGAATCGCAACATCATACTGGCGAGTGCGGCGCTGTTGCTATGGCTGGCCGCCCCGCAATGCCATGCGCAGACGGTTGGCATCGCCGGCAAATACACGTGTGCGCAGGTGAAGGCGCACGGAAAAGTGAAGCCGTGTGCGTCGGCGCAACTGAACCTCAAAAACGACGGCCGGTTTGAACTGCGCGGTTGGGAAGGCGACTACGTCGTGAGTGGCGAATATGTGGAGCTTTCCGACAAACTCGTGAAATCGAAGGCGCGGCTTGAGCCGGGGTTCAAACTCGTGTTTCGCTATCGCGGAAAAGACGGAATGGTGGAAGTGACGTACGAACGGCGTTTGAGCGCGCCAGGCGGGGAAGCGCTCAGTTAAAAGCTCGCAGCATTCAACTTACATCCAGAAAAATTCTAGAGATCCGCGTCGTAGGCGGCTGCGGCAATCTCTCCGAGTGCTTGTCCACCGATAGTTTGTGCCGCTTCGGGGATGTCTGGAAGCGCGACGTGGTTGACGTATGCAGCGAACGCGAGTTTTCGCCCTGACTTTGTGATGACATAGCCGGCCAGACCTTTTCCGTTCAACATCATTTTTCCGTTCAGGCGATCGCCGGAATCGAACGTGCCCGTTTTTGCGAAGACGTGGCCGGCGCCGGGATTCTTCGTCTGAATTTTCGCGAGCGTACCGTCTTTACCGAGAATCGGCAGCGCGCGGAAGAAAATGTCGTAGTCGGGGCGCGTCGTCCAATATTGTAAATACGCGCACATGAATTCCGGCGAAAAAAGATCGGCCCAATCACCGCCCGCGCCGTCCCCTTGCGAGATTCCGGAAAGATCGAGTTTTGCGTCTTTCAAAAACGCGCGTTCGACTTCGAATCCCTTGTCGAGTGGATTTTTTGATTCTTTTGCCACAAGCGCGCCGAGGAGGTAGGGACCCATGCCCGCGTGGAGATTCTGGCTGACCTTGAGTGTGACTTTGATTTCTTCCGAGAGCGGAAGAGAGACGTGGTCGGCAAGTTCGTTTTCCGAAGTGTAAAAGTGCTGCAACGGCACGAAATCGAGATTCTTGCTGCCCGCGGGGGACTTTATGGCGATGCCTTCGGCGCGCAAGGCTTCGCGAAGAACTGTTTCGGCGAACGTGGTTGGAGATGGCACGCCGATGCTCGCGGTCTGCGGTTCTTTGCCAGCGGGAACCGTGCCGGTGAGTGTGATCGTGACGGAGCCGTCCGGATTATCGGCGAAGACGGGATCTTCGAGAGCCAATTTGCCGTCAGCGGCGACGGTTGTGATGTGATTGACGAAATGCGCGTAATTCGTTTGCGGCTGCGACGCGAGGTGAACCGGCTCGCCTATTTTGGTGGCCGGTGTCGCGATGAGGTCGATCACGTTGTCGTTGACCATGATGGAGGACATCACGACGCCGGTGCCGCCTTCGCGGGGGCCATCCGGCAGGAGTGACGCGTCAACCAATACGCGCCCGTCGATTTTTTTGACGCCCTTGTCGTGGACGGCTTTGGCGAGTTCCTTGATGACGGCGAGCGGATCTCCGGATACGGCTGGTCCTTGATAGGAATGGTCTTCGTCTTCGAACGCGAGTGTGCCGTCCGGCCGGATGCGATTCGAAAGATTGGGATCGCCGCTCGCGACGAGAATCAGGTCGCCTTTAATACGGCCTTTTTTGTCGGGCGCACCGGTGCGATAGATTTTCGTATGGAAGCGGTAGTCGGCGCCCAGCTTGGCAAGGAGCGAGCCTTCCGTGAGAAGTTTTGTCGTGGAAGCGGGGACGAAAAGTTTGTTCGCGTCGTGGGAATAGAGAATTTTCCCGGTTGCGAGGTCGACGAATTCGATGCCGAAGTTCGCGCGGGCAAATTCGGGGCGGTCCATCACTTTGTGAATGCGGGCGGCGAGCGCATCTTGCGCTTGTGCGGTGGCGCTCAGTCCAATTGTCAGGATCGCGATTGCGGCTGGACGGATGAACTGTTTGACTGTAGTTGCGCGGAACAAACTCATTTCGATTCGCTCCCGATGCCAAGTTTTTCAAATGGAATATTAAGGATGCCGTATTCGTGCCAATCTTTGTAGTCGAAGTGCCACCATTCGGACTCGTAGACCGTGAATCCTTCAGATTCCATGGCGCGGCGAAGCAGGTCGCGATGCCAGCGTTGCAGGGAAGTGCCGCCCGGATAATTTGGGAAGGAGCGGGGAGACATTTCGTCGTAGCCGCCGGTCATTTCCACAGGCTTGCCGGTTTTGAGATCGTAGAGCGTGAGGTCGACGGCACAGCCGCGATTGTGGCGTGAGCCTTGCGCGGGATCGGCAACGAAGATTTTGCCTTCGGGCGGCGTGGCGTCCCAGAAAATCTTTGTGACGTACCACGGACGATAGCCATCGTGAATCAGAAGACCGTAGCCGAGCGGCTGCAATTTGCGAAGAACGCGGCGAAGCGCCGCGGCGGCGGGGCGTTGAAGAAAAGCGCGAGCCTGCGTGTAGACAGGGACACCGAGGAAATCGTTAGACGTGGCGTAGCGAATGTCGAGATGGAGTGCGGGGTCCGCTGCCGTTAGCTCCACCAAGTCAGATTTTTTGAACGTACCCCGCTCTTCCGGTGGCGTGGCGGCTAGTGCTTGTGACCGAAGCAATTCGATAGATTGTCTTTGAACCAGGCTCGCCGTTTGAATCGCGCCTGCGCTGGGATCGCTACGCGTCCAAAGCTGATCAAATACGAGAAAGGTGCGCGTGCCGTTGTTTTCGAATATGAGTCTAGCGTTTGGATGCGGTGGGCGGCAGTCAGCGCTGAGTTGGTTTTTTGCATGTCCGGAGATAACGCAATCTCCCACAGGGTTTCCGTGCGCGTATAACTTGCCATCTTTTTCGAAAACCGTGATCGGCGTGGGAATATCAGGACGGGTGTATTCGCCAATCCAGGACTTCACATTTTCCGTAGCGTCCGGGGGTTGAGGTCCTGGAAGAATTGTTTCGTGAATCTGTGCGCAGCACGAAACGGCAAACAAGAACGCAATGAACAACAGAATTTGGCCTTTGAAGAGACACCTAGCTTGCGCGCCAGGTTTCCTTTTCGAGGGTCCAACGTTCGATAAGTTCACGGCGGACATGATAGCCGAGACCCGGCGTATCGGGAACGCGAATGGTGCCTTGCGGGGAGACTTCGACTTCCGGTTCGATGACGTCTTCGACCCAGTAGCGCTTGCTGGCGGAGACATCACCTGGAAGCGTGTAGCCGGGCAGGGAGGAGACGGCGATGTTGTGGGCGCGGCCGACACCACATTCCAGCATGCCGCCACACCATACGGGAATATTCTTTGCGAGGCAGTATGCCTGAATTTCGCGGGCGCTGGAGTGGCCGCCGACACGACCGAGTTTTATGTTGATGATGCGAGCCGCGCCGAGTTCGATAGCGGTCTCTGTGTCGCGCAGATGGCGAATCGACTCGTCGAGACACAGGGGAGTGCTGATTTGTTTCTGTAGTTTGGAATGGGCGTAAATGTCGTCCCACCAGAGCGGCTGCTCCATCATCAGAAGATTGAAATCGTCGAATTTCCGCAGGTGTGCGATATCGTCGAGTGTATAGGCGGAATTTGCGTCAACGGAGAGTTTGATATCCGGAAATGCGTCGCGGATTACGCGGACGTATTCGAGGTCCTTGCCCGGTTTGATCTTTAATTTTATGCGTTGGTAGCCGGCTGCGACTTCGGTTGCGACTTTTTCGCGGAGCGCTTCCGGCGAAGCCTGCAAGCCAATCGAGACGCCGCACGGAATTTCCACCCGGGTACCGCCGAGAAGTTTGGACAATGAGATTCGGTTGGCCTGCGCTTCAATATCCCAAAGCGCGTTCTCCAGCCCGGCTCGCGCCATTTCGTGACCGCGCACGTGTGCAAACGCCTCGGTCATTGCGGCGGCAGTCTCGAATTTCTTGCCAAGAATCGCGGGAACGAGCGTCTCGCGCAAGATCACAGTCGCTGTTCCGATGGTCTCCATGTTAAAGACCGGCGCTTCCATAGCGGTGATTTCTGACCAACCGGTAACCCCCTCTGCCTGCATCTCGACGAGGAGCAGTGTGCGGTTGTGCGTTGTACCAAAGCTCGTTTCAAACGGCGCCTTCAGGCGCATCTGCAGCTTGCGTAATGTGACCGCGTCTACGCGCATTCCTTCCGCCTTTCGGACCTGGTAATCCGCCTAACGTGGAAAGCTGGGAGGACGATGCGAGCATGGCGGTCTTGCCAAAGTAGCGGCACGGGCCCGCCAAACGGGCCTCCGGGAGAGGTCTTAATTATGAAACATGTGTTTCAGAAAAGAAAGAGAAACGTCAAATGTTTCACTCTTGGTACCAGCGCGAGCCGGCACGTTGTTCTTCGGAAATCTCGTGAGCGATGCGAAGGGTATTGGAACGCCGCCGTTGTCCGATTGCGCCAAGGATTGCGTTCAGAAGCGCCATGGGAGCGGCGTAGGAGGCTCCAAAAGAATTGGATTCGATTGCGGCGAGATACGTTTCGTGGCAATAACGTGACAGCGGCGACAGGTAAGTGTCTGTGATGGCGACGCAGTGGGCGCCGCGTCTTCGCGCCGCCTTCACACCTTCGACGGTCTGTCGCAACCCGCGCCGAAAGGAAATCGCGACGACGAGATCATTTGCCGAGACCGAACGCGTCAGGTGGATAATTTTTCCCGCGGAGGTTGCGGCGAATGCGTGCAAGCCGAGCAGCACGAGGTGATATTCGAAATACTCGGCGAGTACGGAGGCAAGGTCGGAGCCGATCACGACGATGCGGTTCGCTTTGTAAAATTGTCCCGCGCAATCCGCAACGCGTTTTGCGTCCAGCGTATTCTTGAGCGCCTGCAGATTTTTCAAATCGAGATCGAGAGAAGCCGAAACGTGTCCGGAAATGCCATCGGGCTTGGGCCTGCGCTCCATGGTGTCGGCGGAAGTGGCGAACGCGAGCGAAAGTTCGTGCAGATATTCCTGAAACTCGCGATACCCGGCGAAGCCGAGGCCGCGAACGATCCGCACAATCGTCGCTGGATCGGTGTTCAAGCGCTGTGCCATGACTCGCACGCTAGATAGAACGAAAGAGCGAGGATGCTCAAAAATAGGGCGAATGATTTCCTGGCGCTTGGCGCTTAAGCGATTCAGGCGGTCGGAGACCTGCTTCGATTGCGCATTCTTTGAGGGGGAGATGCGTTTCATTGCGATGAAGGGCCCCAGACGGAAATGAAGCGTGCAAACGTTCGGCCGGGATCACAACGAACCCGGCCGAACGTTGCTAGTTTACCAGCGGAATTACTTTTCAGATGTTGCGGTTTTTGCGGTCAGTCCGGGAGCTACGACCGGTTGCAGGAACGGCATCATGGCGCGCAAGCCGGGGCCGAGTTGTTCGATAGCGTGCTGCTGTTCGGCTTTGCGCTTCGCGAGGAAGTTCGGGCAGCCTTTTTCGTTTTCTTCGATCCATTTTCTGGCAAAGCTGCCATCGCGAATCTCCGCGAGAAGTTTTTTCATTTCGTCGCGCGTCTGTTGTGTGACGATGCGGGGACCCGCTGTGTAGTCGCCATGCTCGGCTGTGTCGCTGATCGAATAGCGCATGTAACTGAGGCCGCCACGATAGATCAGGTCGACGATGAGCTTCAGCTCGTGCAGACATTCGAAGTAGGCAACTTCCGGCTGGTAGCCGGCGTTGGTGAGGGTTTCGAATCCGGCTTTGATCAATTCGCTTACGCCGCCGCAGAGAACAGCCTGCTCGCCAAAGAGGTCGGTTTCGGTTTCCTCGGTGAATGTTGTTTCCAAAACACCTGCTCGTGTGCAGCCGATTCCGCGCGCGTAGGAAAGAGCGAGCTCTTTCGCCTTGCCCGAGGCGTTTTGCTCGACCGCCAGAAGACCGGGCGTGCCGCCGCCTTCGGTGAACACTTCGCGTACGCGATGGCCAGGTGCCTTCGGCGCGACCATCGACACGTCGATGTCCGCGGGAGGCTTAATCGCGCCGAAGCGAATGTTGAAGCCGTGCGCGAACATGAGAGTCTTGCCTGCCTTAAGATTCGGCGCAATCGAGTCTTCGTAAAGCTTCTTCTGTTTCGTGTCCGGCGTGAGAACCATGATGACGTCCGCCCACGCGGCCGCTTCGGACGGAGTGTTGACGACGAGGCCGTCTTTTTCCGCCTTCGCTCGAGACGCGCTGCCTTCCGGCAATCCCACGCGGACGTTGCAACCGCTGTCCCGCAAGTTCAGGGCATGCGCGTGTCCTTGCGAGCCGTAGCCGATGATCGCAATCTTCTTGGACTGGATCAGCGAGAGATCCGCATCCTTATCGTAGTAGAGCTTTGCCAT
>DATGIS010000030.1:0-5014 GCA_035295625.1 Candidatus Acidiferrum sp.
GGCGTCGCGATAAGGGCTAACCAGTTCCAGTTTTGCGAGCATCAACGCGCGGAAGCGATCGGCGACGTTTCCTTCCGGTAGCGCGGAGGCGCGGGATTCGAGTTCGTGTGCGAGGCGGAGATAAAACGAGAGGACGAGTTCTTCGTCATTCGGGAAAAATTGTTGTGCGACGGAGAGAGGGACGCCGGCAATCTTCGCCGCAGCGAAGGTCAGGTTCGGCGCCGGTCCGTGCTCGCGCAGGAGCGTGACGGCACACTCCAGGATGCGCTGGCGGCTTCGAGTGACCTGTGGGTCCATGAAAGACCACGATACCGCAACTGAGAAGAGGCGGAAGTCCGGCGTCAGAAGGAGTTGCCGGGATTGCGAGAGAGCAGACGAGTGTTTTGAGGGTTGGGAACAAGAAGCGGGCCGCCTCAGAACACCTTACTGCTGCCTGTCGCAAATTAAACGTACGCAGCGATGCCGGTGATTTTTTCACCGATGACGAGCTTGTGGATGTCGTTGGTGCCTTCGTAGGTGAAGACGGATTCGAGATTGTTCATGTGGCGCATGATGCAGTAGTCGTCGACGATGCCGTTGGCGCCGAGGACGTCGCGGGACTTGCGCGCGATATCGAGCGCAATGCCGACGTTATTCATTTTCAGCATGGAGATGTGCGCGGGATCGACTTTGCCGGCGTCTTTCAGGCGGCCAACATGCATTGCGAGGAGTTGCGCTTTCACGATTTCGGTGATCATCGAGGCGAGTTTTTCCTGGACGAGCTGGTGTGATGCGATGGGCTTGTTGGCAAATTGTTTGCGGGTCTTTGCATATTGCAGAGCCGTGTCATAGCAGGCCATGGCTGCGCCGATAGCGCCCCAGCCGATTCCGTAACGCGCCTGATTCAAGCAGCTCAGTGGACCGCGGAGA
This sequence comes from Candidatus Acidiferrum sp., assembly GCA_035295625.1. Lineage (GTDB taxonomy): Bacteria > Acidobacteriota > Terriglobia > Acidiferrales > UBA7541 > Acidiferrum. The sequence goes on from DATGIS010000030.1 coordinate 910, forward strand.
CCAGTGACGCCCGGCAGGAGATTCTCTTCCGGAATTTCGCAATCGCTGAAGGCAAGGCCGCTGGTAACGGAAGCGCGGAGAGACCATTTGCCGTGCACGTCCCAGGTCTTGAAACCGGGCGTGCCTTTTTCGACGAGGAAGCCGCGGACTTTTTCGTCCTCGCATTTGGCCCAGACGACGGCGACATCGGCCAGCGAGCCGCTCGTAATCCACATTTTTTCGCCGTTGAGAACGTACTTGTTTCCCTTTTTAACGGCGCGAGTGAGCATGCCGCCTGGGTTGGAGCCGAATTGCGGTTCGGTGAGGCCGAAGCAGCCGATGGCTTTTCCCTGCTGCAGAAGCGGTAGCCATTTATTTTTCTGCGCGTCGCTGCCAAAAGTGTAAATCGGATACATCACGAGCGCGCCTTGCACCGAGACAAAACTGCGCAGACCGGAATCGCCGCGCTCAAGCTCTTGGGTCATCAAACCGTAGGCGACATTGGACATGCCGGCGCAACCGTAGCCTTGAAGATTCGCGCCAAAGAAACCGAGTTCGCCCAGTTGCGGCACGAGATGCATCGGGAAAGTAGCTTCGCGGCTGTGCTTTTCGATGATGGGAATGATTTCGTTTTCGACAAATTCGCGGGCGGTTTGGCGCACGAGCTTTTCTTCGTCGTTGAGTTGGGAATCGAAATCGATGAAATCCACGCCGGCGTATTTGGCCATTTGCTGCTCCTTTGCGCGACTCACTGTTTCGCGTACGTCCGCACTGCTGCGCGGACTTGTCCGCTGTGACTGCCCGTGTCGGTCAGGGGTATTTGGGATGCGGGCGCCGCCCCGAGTGTTCGGCCACGGCTTTACAGAAATAGTTTAGCAAGGGGGTTTGCAGGGCGGCAACTTTACGCGGCTTGACGGACTTGGATTCGCCACGCAAACTTTTGAGACGAACTTTTAGACGAGGACTTGTGGGCAAATCCAGCCGCGGTAAGAGCAAGACAGTTTCTCCCGAAATTCTCATCTTCGACGTGGACGGAGTGCTCGTGGACGTGCGGGGAACGTACTGGCGCTCGGCGCTGGACACGGTCCAGCATCTGACGGGCAAGCGCGTGACCTATGCGGAGCTGCACAGGTGGAAGGCAAAGCCGGGGAATAACGACGATTGGGCGATGGTGGCGAGCTGGGTGACATCGCTCGGGAAGCCGATGAATTATGAAGAGGCGAAGCAGGCGTTCAGTGCGTTTTATTGGGGAACACCCGATAAGCCGGGTAACGTGAAGAATGAGAAGCATATTGTTTCGCCGCTGCAGATCGAACGATGGGCAAAGCGGTATGAATTGAACTTATTCACCGGGCGGACGCGGCAGGAATTCACGTATACGTTTGAAAAGTGGCCGGGGACGAAACACTTTCGGATGGTCGTGACGATGGACGACGTGAAAAAGATGAAGCCGAGCCCCGAAGGCTTGTACAAGATTTTAGGAAAGCGCGATCCGAGAAGCGCGCTCTATCTTGGAGACAACATTGATGATGCACTCGCGGCGCGGGATGCAGGCGTGCCGTTCATGGCGATTATTGCTCCCGGAGAGCACGGGTATCGCGAGCGGTCGAAGCGGTTTCGCGAGTTGGGAGCACTGGCGCTGCTGCCGCGGGCGACAGACTTGCGTCAGTGGTTAGCGCAGTCTTAAGAAATCCAATTGAACAATCTCTGCGGGAACTTTCCCGTTGCGTCGCGGGAAGAAGGAATGGGTATACGAGCGATGCGACCGATGGGAATAGGGATTGGTGTTTCCACGTTTATTGCAATTTTGTGCGCGGTAATCTCGGTAGGCGCGCAGGCGCCGGCTGGACCGATGTCGTCAACGCCAGCGACATCGGCTACGGCTGCTCCGAGCACGACAGTTCCCGCGAAGACGGCGCCAGCGCCAGACGTCCCGCGCAAGCGTGACCTAACCGGATCGTGGAAGCTGAATAAAGAGGAAAGCACGCAGCCGCGAAAGCGGGATGACGACTCGGACGGCGGGCACCGCGGTGGGGGAGGGAGTTCCGGAGGCGGATGGCCAGGAGGAGGTCATGGTGGGTATGGCGGCGGGGGAATGCATCGCGGAGGTATGAGCGATGACGAACGCAAGGCCATGCAGGACCTGATGCGGCCGTCGGAGACGCTTGCGTTCCAACAAGATAGCGCGGCTATAGTGATGACAGACGATCTGGACCGGCACCGGACGTTTTATACGGATGGGCGCAAGCTAAAGAAATCGAAGGACACTGACAATCAGGAATTCGACGCGACCTGGCAGGAATATCGCCTGGTCGCCGAATTTAAGGGGCCGGACGGCAACAAGATCGAGCGGACATTTGAGGTGCTGGAAGGAAATCAGCAGCTGCGCGAGACGATCCATTTCGCGACGGGCCGCAGCCAGCGCGAAGTTTATTTGCGCTACGTTTACGACCTTCAGCCTGGTGAAAATTCCGCCGCAAAATAAATTAATTCTCCCTATTTTCCCGCAAAAATTCGCAAAATCGCGCTGTGTGACCGCGTTGACGGAAGTTTGCGCCGATGGTATAAATTGATGTTCGGGTTGGTGGTTTCAGGTCGGCTGTGTGCTCCTTCCCGGGTAGGGGTATGGCAAGCCTTCTGAACATGGGCTTAGTTGGGGGCGGAGTCGCGGCCTTCACGCAACACGAGGTTCAGGCAAAACAATTTAAATGGGTAATTTGGGTCACCAATTAGGCGAACTCTTCCTCGGGGCTGTGCCTACAGTCCTGATTCTGATCGTTCTTTATTTCATCCTGAAATCGCTATTTTTCAAGCCGTTGCTCGCCGTGATGGCGGAGCGCGAAAAGAGGACGGCCGGCGCGCAAAAGGCCGCGGAGGCCGCGCAGGCCGCTGCCGCGGAGAAGGTAAAGCAATATCAGGAAGCATTGAAGCAGGCGCGCGCGAAGGTATACGCCGGGCAGGAAGCTGCCCGGAAAAAATTGTTGGACGAGCGGGCGGCTTTGCTGAAGGCGTCGCGAAGTCTGGCGGCATCGGAAGTGAGCGCCGCGAAAGAGAAGGTCGCGCAGGAAGTTGCGACGGCAAAGCGGGAACTGGAAGCGGGCGTGCCGCAATTAGCGGCGGAAATTGCAAAGCGCGTGTTGGAAGCGGCTGCACCAGGCGGAGCTCGATGAGCTTGCGCCGGTTCAGTCGGATGGCCGTGAGTGCCTGTGTTGTGCTGCTGGTTTGCGCGTGTGTCGCATCGGCGGAAGAGACGAATAGCGCGGCTGAACACGCGACGGAACTTTTCAAGTGGATCAATTTTGGAATTTTGGCGGCGATCCTGTTGTGGGCCTTTGGCGCGAAGCTGCCTTCGGTGTTTCGAGCGAATGCCGAGACGATTGCGTCCGCGATTACGAAGGCGACGGCAGTGAAAGCCGAAGCGGATAGGCAGCTGGCGGAAGCCGAAGCGAGGCTGGCACGGCTCGAGCAAGAGATCGTGGCGATGCGAGTTACGGCGGAAAAAGAAGCCGCCGATGACGCGGCTCGGATTAAAGAAATGGCAAAAGCCGACGCGGAAAAAATTTCAGTGGCGGCTAAGGCAGAAATTGAAGCGGCGGAACGCGCAGCTCGGATGGAATTGAAGACCATTGCCGCGAAGCTGGCAGTGGACGGCGCGGAATCGCTGCTGGCAAAACAGTTGACCGCGCAGGCGCAGGAATCGCTGGTGAGCGGATTTGTCGCGTCGCTGGAAGGGAGGCCGAATTGAAGTCAGCGAGCCTCCAATATGCGAATGCACTGGCGGACGTGGCGCTGCAACAGGGCGCGGCGGAACCGGTGCAGAAGCAACTGAGCGAATTCGCGGGAGCATACGTGGAATCCGCGGAATTGCGGAACTTCCTGGCAAGCCCTGCCGTGACCGGCAAGGAAAAGCACGCGGTCGTAGAAAAACTTTCGGCGCGGCTCGGTGCAAGCAAAATCGTGCGCAATTTTCTATTCCTCGTGATTGATCATCGGCGGACGCTGATGATTCCGGAACTTGCGGAGTCGTTTCAAACCGTGATTCGCGAGCGGCAGGGAGTGGCCGAGGCGGAAGTGAGATCGGCCGTGGAATTGAATGCCGCGCAGAAGAAGACCTTGGGTCAGTCGC
>DATGIS010000031.1:0-11452 GCA_035295625.1 Candidatus Acidiferrum sp.
TTTGGCGCCGCGCCACCGAAAGAACAATTCTTCCGTGGATGATTTCCGGCTATAAACTCGGCGACAGCGTGTTGGAACTTGGCGCCGGACCGGGTGCGACCACCGAGGAATTGCGGAAGCGCGCCGCGCGCGTTACAAGCCTTGAATACGACCGCTCCTTCGCAGCGAATCTTGGCGCTCGATTCGCCCATACAAATGTCGGTGTCCTGCAAGGCGATGCTGCGTCACTCCCCTTTTCCGACGGCGCATTTTCATCCGTCATCGCGGTTCTCGTTTTGCACCACTTGAAATCGCAAGAGCAGCAGGAAAAAGCGTTCGCCGAAATCCATCGCGTGCTGCGGCCCGGCGGCGCATTTCTCGCCATGGAAATCGGCGATGGCTGGCTGCAGCGCGTTGGCCACATCAAAAGCACCTTTGTCCCGCTTGCGCCGGCCACCGCCTTTGCGCGATTGACCTCGCTCGGCTTTTCCAAAATTGTTGTCGACATGAAAAGCTCTGCCTTCCGCATTTGCGCGCTCCGTGCGCGAGAAGCGTAGAGAGCATCGAAATTTTGTTCTTTGCTGCGGCACCGCCCAACCCATAGCATCGAACTATGAGTGAACCCCCGAAAAATTCCCTACCGCCCGGTCCCGGTGGCAGCACCTTTGCGTTTCTTTTCGGTGACCGCCGACGAGATCCGCTCGCGTTCTTCACCAAACTCGCGCGCGATTATGGCGACGTCTCGCAACTGACGCTTTTCGATTTCCGCACGCTCTTCATCAATCATCCCGACGACATCGAAGACGTTCTCGTCAACAAAGCGCGCAGTTTTGAAAAAGGCCGCGTCATGAAAGCGAACATGCGCCTTTTCGGCGAAGGGCTGCTTACCAGCGAAGGAGATTTCTGGCTGCGCCAGCGGCGCCTCGCGCAGCCGGCGTTTCATCGCGCGCGAATCGCCGCTTATGGCGCGACCATGGTCGAATACGCCGAACGCTCGATGCGCGAATGGAAAAGCGGCGAAACACGCGACCTTCACGAAGACATGATGCAGATCACTCTGCAAATCGTCGGAAAAACTTTGTTCAACGCGGATTTGACGCGCGACGCAAAAGAAGTCGGCGACACTCTCGAAATTTTGCTGAAGCTCGCTGCCGATTTCGGCAAATCGATTTTGATTCCGCTCTGGGTTCCCACTCCGCGCAATCTTCGTGCGCGCTTGGGAATTCGCCGTCTCGAAAAAATTATTTACCGCATCATCGCGCAAAAACGCGCGGAAAATCGCGACACCGGCGATTTACTTTCCATGCTCCTCGCCGTGCAGGACGAAGACGGTTCGCGCATGACCGACAAACAATTGCGCGACGAGACCATCACGCTTTTTCTTGCAGGCCACGAAACCACCGCCAACGCACTTTCCTGGACGATTTGGCTTCTCGCACAAAATCCGGAGGCCGAAAATAAATTTCACGAAGAATTGCACTCCGTCCTCGCCGGCCGCGCGCCAAATGTCGAAGATATTTCGCGCCTGATTTACACTGCGAATATTTTGACGGAATCGATGCGGCTGTACCCCCCGGCGTGGGGCATGGCGCGGCTGGTGAAAGAGCCGGTGGAGGTGGCGGGGTACAAGTTGGTGCCGGGGAACGGCGTGGCATGCGCGCAGTGGGTGGTGCATCGCGATCCGCGGTGGTTCGACGAGCCGGAGCGATTTCTCCCGGAGCGATGGGAAGGAGATCTGGCGAAGCGGATACCGAGATTTGCATACTTTCCGTTTGGCGGCGGGCCGAGGCAGTGTATCGGAAATTCGTTCGCGCTGATGGAAGCGACTCTGATTCTGGCGACGATTGCGCAGAAGTTCCGGTTTCGATTGGTCGAAGAACATGTGGTGAAGCCGCTCGCTTCGATCACGCTGCGGCCGGCGCATGGAATTCGCGCGACGCTCGAAGCGCGGTGAAGCCATAAAAAATCATTTTCGCGGAAACGAATCGCCGCCGAGTTCGCTGCGCGTCTGAATCACGCGAAGAATGGAATCGCGCGTGACCATTCCGATGATCTGCATGTTGCCTTCGCCGTCTCCCTTGGTTACGACGGGCATTTGATTCACTTCATTGGCAAGCAGGCGTTCGAGCAGGCCGAGAAGCGGCTCGTCCGGCTGCGCCAACAAAATACTGTCACGCGGCGTCATCACGCCCTGGACGGAGGTGTGCGCCCATTCTTCGCGCGGGACGGCGTTGAGGACGTGCACGTTCATCATGCCGGTGAGGCGGTCGTCCGTGAGGACAAGATGGAAGCGGCGTCCGGTGCGAAGGACTTCTGCGGCGTAATCCTCGAGCGTGTCGCCGCCGGGGAACGTGGGCACTTCGTGGCTCATGACGTCCTGTGCGCGAAGGCCGATTAATGTTTCGCGGACTTCGACTTGCGCGACGCTTTCCTGCGCGGCATTCAAAATGAACCAACCGATGAAGGCGGTCCAAAGTCCGGTGACAAAGTCGCCTTCGATTTTGATCCACGGTCCGATCGTAATGTTTTTTGCGAGGGCGATCCACGCACCGAAAAGGATGATGGCGTAGGCGACTAGCTTGCCGCTGAGGCCCGCGAGGCGAGTTGCCTTGGAATAATTCCCGGTGACTCCCCATGCAATCGCGCGGAAGATGCGGCCGCCATCGAGCGGAAAACCCGGCAGCATATTGAAAAGCGCGAGGCGAAGATTGATGTAAGCGAGCCAGAACGCGAGAGCACCGGTGACGTGGCTATACGGAAAAATTTTTGCCACTGCGATAAACGCGCCATACAAAAAAAGACTGGCGAGCGGGCCGGCGACAGCGATGTTGAATTCCTGAATTGCCTTGTTCGGGTCGCGTTCAATGCGGGCGACGCCGCCAAAGATAAAGAGCGTGATGGAGATGACTTTGATTTTGTAATGCTGCGCCACGAGACTGTGGGCCATCTCGTGAAAGATCACCGACCCGAAAAACAAGAGACTGGTGAGAATGCCGACCAGCCAGTGCTGTTGCGCGGACCACTCTGGATGCTGCGTCGAGTACTGTTCGACAAGAGTCCATGTGATGAGGCCGAAGATGACGAGCCAGGTGGGGTGAACGTAAATGGGGATTCCGGCGATGGTGAAGATGCGGAATCCGGGTCGAGTGGGCATCATGGGGTCGGTGAGGCGCGAAGCGTCTCTTTCTAAGGTACAGGGGAACGAACGCGGTGCCAATGAGGAGGCAGAATCAGGAAAGCTGAGATCGAAAGTTGCTGGCGGAATGGCTTTTGCTCTCTTGCCACAAGAGAGAGAGGCTCCGGTGAGATTTCGTTGATGAGGAGTTTGGTTAACCATAATCACCACCCCCTCCCCCCTTTTCTTGTAAGTGCTGATTCTAAAGGGGATAAAGTGGCGTGTTTTGTTGCAGATCTGTAAGTGCTCATTCTAAAGATGGTTAGAGCGAAAAGTTGCGGCCAAAACACGGCAAAACGCGGAGGTTGTCCACAACTGCTGATTACACGGGAGTTAGAGGAGTCAAGCCAGGAAGCGAGGAGGTGGGATTTGGCCGCAACGGTCGATGAAGGCGCCGAACCGATCACAAACCATGGTAGCACAGAAAAATTAGCAAGTCAATAAAATAATGTAGTAGCTAATTCGAATGCGTGTGGAAAAGGTGAAAACTGGAAGGAAACTTCACTTCTGCGAGCCGCTCACATAAGCCTAGGCCCTCGGCGCTCCGACGAGTAGCGATGAAGAAACGAATGGAAAACGACTCGCAAGTGCTTCTGCTTGCTCACCGCGAACGTCAAGGCTAGTATGTTGTAGCTAAGACACGTACTTGATAACGGAGTTGGGTCTGTGGTGCGAGGAGAGCGTGATTCCCTCGTTGGTCAGCGGGAGCACAGCGCAAGCCGCTTCGAGGCGGTTAGGAGGACCCGATGGTTAAGTGTTCCCGGTTTTTGCCAGCTCTCATCCTGGCTTTTCTCTACGCATGTATCGCTCCGACTAGCATTCTTCTCAGAATGGGTTCGGCAGGTTGGCGATGGGTGTGGAACGATCTCGCGTTTGGATTCTTTATGCTGCTGGTATTTCCATTTGCCGTCGCGGTATTTGCTTGCGTCGTGGATACCAAACTTCTTAAGGAATCAGCAACGCATATTTCAAAACTAAGCGTCCCCGTTTTCATGTTTGTGGCCATGATGTTACTGATGCCCAAAATGGTTTGGATGGACGAATGGAATTTTGATGTCGTGAAGACTGAGGCTCATCGTTTGCCCCAGCCGTATATGTATTCCGATCGTTCCAAGATGCGAGAACTCGATTTATTCCACGAACAAGCTTTAAGAACGAAAGATCTAAGGCAAGGCACCGCTGAGTATAGAGAGCGATCGATGGAAGGTAACGTGAGGCCGTCGCGAGCAATGCTTGCGATTTTTCTGGTCTCTAATTTCCTTAACGTTGGCTTCGGAGTTTCGGTTTTCTGTTACATCTTGCTCGTTTCCGTAGCTGGAAAAATTGGAGCCGACATCTGCAATCACCTGATTTTCGTTTTGGGGGCATTGGCAGTGTGGTTTCCTTGTCGCGTTTATGCCGACTGGTTTATTAACCTCGGCGACCTTTCCTGGATTGCGAGCTATGAGGCCGCCGTCGTGATCTTGGCGCTCTTCGCCGTTGCCTGCATTATTCTTGCTTTGAGGATGGTTGATGGAACCTTGTATCACCGGTTTGTTGTGCCCCTAGGCGCGATAAGCGCGGTCGCCACGACGATAATCGCTCTGAAAAGAGACTGGCTTTCCAAGGGAGCACTCATTTTCGAAGGTTACGATCCTGTTTTTCGAATTGGCTTTGCGATTGTCGCGGTTGCCCTCCTCTACTATATTTCGAGCACAATCCACCAAAAGACACCTTGAAAACAAGAACTGAGCCTTGGGCGTGAATGCTGAGCTGAGCCTGGTCCACGCAGGCGATTCGGCGGTTGTGGTGAGTGCGTGCTTGGGACTAGGCATGGAGCGATCCCGTAGATTCTCGGACTGGAACCAAATTGAGGAAAAATCGTGATCCCGTCGAAGCGGAACTCAATCGAGGGGCATCCGGCCTGCTCAAAACTGTTACGCTGACCCACTATGGAGATTCAGCACCAAGGCTTTTCAGTGTTTCTCGAAGACGAGTGGTGGGTGGCCGCTGGAATGATTAGCTTCGCGGTGCGGTCGAGTGCCTATAAGACCGACTGTTCTCAAGCATTCGAGATTTCAATTGCCGACGTCGCGCCACTTTCCGAATTGCGACGATCCATAGGCGTGTTCAGAACCAACGAAGACGAGGGTATTTGTGCGCGTGAGCGAGTTCTCAGGATTCTCAAAGGGTTTCTGGTAGGCGAGGCGGTTCCCCCTGTCGTTATCAAGAATGCTGATCCGTCGTCCGAGTATCTATATGAATTAGTTGATGGCGCGCATCGGCTTCATTTGTCGATTGCCGCGGGATTCTCCCGTATACCGGCGGTCAGGCAAGAATGGCAGTAGGCTGCGGTTGCGCGGTAAAGGTGCCTCTATCGCGGAGCCCGCGAACTGGTCATTTGGCTTCGGTTTGCGTTCTCATAAAACACTGCAACCGGGGTGGGGGACACCCTGTCTTATAGGGAGAGGAGAGAGAACCATGAGCACGACAATCGGGGATGGACTGGCAACACTGGCGATAGCGGCGGGAATAGTTGGATATCTTTACGTGAAGCACCAGAGCCGGCAGAAGCGGCTTGAGATTATTCATGAAGAGCGGATGGCGGCGATGGAAAAGGGAATCCCGTTGCCGGAGTTCCCGTTGGAGCCGGCGCAGGAAGGTCCGCACGATGCGAACGTGATGCCGATCCTGGGAATGGTGCTCTTAACTCTTTCCATTGGAGCGATGATTGTGCTCTATCTAAATCTTCCGGTTGAATCGCATGGTTTTTGGGTATCGCCGCTGCCCATCGCTTTTATGGGAGCGGGACTGATTGGGTTTCACTTTCTGAATGGCAAGCGCGGGCGATAGCGCGGGTGGAAAGCGATGCCCAACTCGTAGGCCGCGCGCAAAGCGGTGATCAGGAAGCTTTTGCCGAATTGATTCGGCGGCACAGCGCTCGCGTATTTCGGCTTGCCGTTTCGATTTTGGGGCGGGAGTTTGTGCCGGAAGCGGAAGATGTGGCGCAGGAAGTATTCCTGAAGGTTCACCACGGGATTGCTTCGTTTCGCGGGGAAGCTGAATTCAGCTCGTGGATTTACCGAATTACGTTCCATCAAGCTGTCAATCTGAAATCGCGGGTTCGCTTTCGCAATCCACACGCGGATGAGACAGTCTTGCAGCAAGTGGCGACTTTAGAGCCGGGGCCAGACCGGTTGGTGGAAACGGCGCAGCGAGAGCAGGCGATTGCAGAATGCATGGCGACGCTGCCCGAGGTCTACCAGGCGGCTTTGCGACTCTACTATTGGCTGGACGCGGGAGTTGGCGAAGTGGCGATGTTGCTGGACGTTCCCGAGAATACGGCGAAATCGTATCTGCACCGCGCGCGGCAGCTTTTGCAGGCCATGCTGAAAGAGAAAGGATATTCGCATGAGTGAAAGGGAAACTCGCGAGGCGGAAATCGAGAGTTTGCTGCGGCGTTCGATGGCCGCGCCTGTGCCGAGCTTGCCGCCGAATTTCGACGAGCGCGTGCTGCGCGAGTTGCGAGAGGATTCGCAGAAGCGCGAGAGATATCGGCGGATCTTGGCTGCCGGTTATGGGCTGGTTTCGGCTGTGACGTGTGCGACGATCATGCGCGGGCAAGGGCTGAACTGGGGAGCAATCGGAGTGGCGATCCTGGTGCCATTGGTTTTGGTTGCAATTGTGCCGTTGGCGCGGCGCGCGAGCCATGCGGGGCTTCCGCACGGCGCGAAGTAATTTGCCCGCCAATATTTGTCCGCCAGCAGTTGACGGGCGGAAGTCTTAAGGACAATGTTTGACGAGGATGTACCGAAGTTGGCGCGCAGAGAGTCGAGTTGTAGACAAAACTGGCGTGTTGGAACGCAGAAGAACCGGAGGCCGAGCGAGTGAAGGCGCTTGTGATCAGGGAGCCAGGGCGAGCGGAAATCGGGTCGGTGGCGGAGCCTGCGCCGGGGAAGGGCGAGGTGCTGCTGAAGGTCCGAATGGTGGGCTTTTGCGGCAGCGATCTGAATTCTTTTCGGGGACTGAATCCGCTGGTTACGTTTCCGCGAATTCCCGGGCACGAGATTGCCGCGACGATTGTGGAGAGCAGCAACGCGGACCCACGCATGGCGGCGGGCGCGAATGTTTCGGTGTCACCTTACACGAGTTGCGGCAAATGTGCTTCGTGTCGCCGCGGCCGGCCGAATGCGTGCCGCCACAATGAAACGTTGGGTGTGCAACGCGACGGCGCCCTGACCGAATATATTGCGGTTCCCGCAGAAAAGATTTTTCCAGCAAAGCTTTCCTTGAAGGAACTCTGCCTGGTCGAACCTTTGACGGTCGGATTCCACGCGGCGGCTCGCGGCCGGATTTCCGCGGAAGACACAGTAGCCATCTTCGGGTGCGGCGGGGTCGGCTTGGGAGCGGTGGCGGCCGCGCATTTTCGGGGAGCCAAAACGATTGGCGTGGACATGGACGACGAAAAACTGACGGTTGCGCGAGCAGCGGGCGCCGCGTACACGATCAACGGGAAAACCGAATCGCTGCACGAACGGCTGTTGGAGTTGACGGAAGGGCGCGGGCCGGACGTCGTCGTTGAGGCTGTTGGTACGGAGCAAACCTTCCGCGCTGCGGTGGAGGAGGCGGCGTTTTCCGGACGCGTCGTGTATATCGGCTACGCAAAAACTCCGGTGAGCTATGAAACGCGGTGGTTCGTTCAGAAGGAACTGGACATTCTGGGTTCGAGAAACGCCATGCCGGACGATTTTCGGGAAGTGATTCGAATGCTGGAGGAAGGCCGATTTCCGGTGGAGAGGGCGGTAAGTTCGATCGTGACGCTGGAAGAGGCACCGGAAGCATTGCGGGCGTGGAGCGAGAATCCAGGGCGCGTGAAAAAGATGATGGTGCGAATGGATTGAGTTGAGCAGGGAAGCGCCGGAAAGTTGGAAATCAGAGAGTGGGGGCAGATTCGCCGATGGTGAAGTAAAAGGTGGCGCCGACGCCTTCGACGGATTCGGCCCATACGCGGCCGCCGTGTTTAGAGATGATGCGCTGAACGACGGTGAGGCCGATGCCGGTGCCTTCAAATTCGTCGTCGCGATGCAGCCGTTGAAAAACGGAAAAAAGTTTGCCGGCATCGGCCATGTGGAAGCCGACACCGTTGTCGCGGACAAAAACGATTTCATTACCGCGATCTCGCATCAGGTCGATTTCGATGACCGGCAAGTCGCGCTTGCGGCTGTACTTCACGGAGTTCTCAAGAAGATTCGAAAAGACCTGCTTCATCAAGCCGGGATCGCATTCGACGGTGGGCAAAGAGCCGACGCGCCATTCGACTTCACGGCGGCCGGCGGCCCGCTCCAATTCTCCAATGACGATTTCGACGAGAGGCCGCAGGGGAGTCGGACGACGGTAGAGCTGATGATTTTCCACCTTTGCGAGATTGAGTAAGTCTTCGACCATGCGGGTCATATGACGCACGCTATCGCGCACGGAGCGGATGTGGCGCTTTCCGGTGTCATCGAGACGTCCGCCGTAATCGTCCTCGAGCATTGAAGCGTAGGCCGAGATGGTGCGCAGGGGCGCCTTCAAATCATGGGCAACGGAGTGCGTGAATGCTTCGAGGTCCTTATTGATATGAATCAGGCGGTCGCTTTGTTCGGCTAAATCGCGGTTGGCAGCTTCAATGCGGCGGTTCGCGGACTGGATTTCCTTGGCACGCTGGAAGATCTCGGCTTCTACCTTCACGACGTGACGGCGAAGCTCTTCGGAGACTTCCTGCTCCTGTTGGCGCTCGCGTTTGAGGTGGACGAATTCCGTGACGTCTTCGACGCGATGGATGATGTAGAGCAGTTCGCCGTTCTCACCGAGGACGGGCGAATTGACCGGGCTCCAGTAGCGCTCTTCGAATTCACCACCTGCAGATGGCGGCCTTCGGACATCGTATTTCTGGACGGCCATGGCGTCGGGTTTCCTGCTGCTGAGGACGCGTTCGAGGGAAGTCCGGAGATTGCGGACGCCGTCGGCCCTGGGGTCGGCGGGATTGTCTGGAAATACTTCGAAGATTCCCCGACCGAGAATGTGCTCGCGGACGGTCATCGTGGCGGCGAGATAAGCGTCGCTGGCACCGATGATTTTCAGATCCGGGGAAAGAACCAGATAAAGGCCGGGGATGGACTCGAACAGAGCTTTGAAGTCAGGAGTTTGGGATACCGGAACCGATGCGCTCATAGGTTCGAGGGGCCTGGGAAGTTGAGCTTAGAGCATTGCGCGTGTGGCAGAAAGCAATTTTGAGCAAAAAATAGTTATGTTTTTCCAAATTATCAATGGGGGTACACCGTACCTGCGAATACAGGAAACGCCTGATGGCCAGGATCGACAGAGTGATCCCTTAAGGGATAAGGAAAGTCCGCGTGGGAAGTGACACGGCGTGTGGATGGGGCCACAGCGACGCCGGCCGGCCTCGTAATTAAGCCTTTTCTTTTCAATGCTGTACCAATTGGTGCGGGGCGTGCCATTCCGTTTGGCGTAGCACAGGAGGCAGCCATGATCGCAATCGCACACTTCGCGGGACTCGTACTCACCACAATTTTTGCAGCTGCGGCAGCGGTATTTCTGGACTGGCTGCTGTTGCGGGCGATGTTTCAACTGATGCGCCCGGCGACGGCGAAACAGGCTCCCAAAAAATTTGGGGCGGAACTCGTGCAAGGAACACGGGAGCTGGTGCGGCATCTCGGACCGGCGGCTGTGCGGTGGTAGGCAGGGATTTATCTCCGGTCAGCGCCGCAAGCGAAGAACATGGATGGTTCGCTGCGACTCCCGGAGCTTCCCGACTAGGCGGGAGAGGAAGGATGTTGCGATGAACGTACTGAAGCTGTTGCTGGTGATTCTGGGGATCGGGTTATTCGGAAGCGCGGGCGCCCTGGTGGTTTATGACGTAGTGGTGGCCGCGCAGCTGCGAAGACTGTTGCGCCGGAAGGCGGAAGCGACGGAGGGAGCACTGAGCGCCACAGCACTCGTGCCGCGCCCTTTCGGGCCGGTGCGGTGGCAGAAGGCGTTACAGCTAGCGGGATTCGCCGTCGTGCCGCTGCTGATCTCCGAAAGCATCTTCGTCGTGCCGGATGGAGCGGCAGGCGTGCGGCTGAGCCAAATCTGGGGAGTGCGACCCGGCACGTTGTATCCGGGAGTGCATCTGGTCGCGCCGCTTATCGATAGCGTGGCGCTCTATGACACGCGGGAGCAGACGTACTCGACTTCTGCGGGTTCTCCGGCAAAACCGGGAAGCGACGTGCTGACGGTGCAAGCGCGGGAAGGATTGGTGATTGGAATTGCGGTGAGCGTGCGGTACCGGCTGGATCCTTCGAAGCTGACGGTGATTCATTCGAATTTGCCGCAACCAGTGGGGCAGGAAGTGGTGGCGCCGGTGGTGTCGACGATTTACCGGCAGCTAGCTCCGAATTACGAGACGCGCGAGGTGTTTGCGTTGAAGAGGGAAGAGCTGCGAACGAAAGCAGCGGAACAGATCAAGGCGCGGCTTGGGTCGGATGGAATTGTGGTGCGCGAAGTGTTGTTGCGCGACATTTCGTTGCCGGCGGAATACGCAAAAGGGCTGGAAGGATTGCTCCTGAAGGAGCAGCAGAACGAACAGTTGGAGACCGAGACACAGATCAAGCAGAAGGAAGTGCGAATTGCGGAGTTGGAAGCGGAGGCGCAGAAATCGCGCGACGTGAAACAGGCGGAAGCGCAGGCGCAAGTACACGTGCTGCAGGCGAAGTCCGAAGCGGATGCGATGCAGTACACACTGCCGTTGAAGCAGAAACAGATTGAGCAATCGAAGCTCGAAGCCGAAGCACGCAAGGAAGCGACACTGCAAAACGCGGAAGCGGCGGCGCAGGCAAAGATCATCGACAGCAGAGCGGAAATCGAGCGGCAAAAGAATTTGGCCGACGCCGAGGCGAATCGGATTCGTGTGACCGCGGACGCGGAAGCTAACCGCATTCGAGTTACGGCAGCGGCGGATTCGGAGCGGATGAAATTTGAAGCGGCCGTCCTGAAGCAGAATCCGATGCTGATTCAAAAGATCATAGCGGAGCGGCTGTCGGACAAGCTGCAAATCATGATGGTGCCGGTCGACGGGAAGAATTTCTTTGCGAACGACGTGTTCCGGTCGGCATTCAACGGAACGACGAACGGATCGGCCTCGGGCGAGGAAGACGCGGAAGGCGATTCGCCCGCGGCTGGCTTGACCGCGCAGAAGCGCGGCGGCCGCAAGCCGTAAGAGATGGCGACGGGTGGAGACGCCCGTCGAACAGGCGCCCGCCAAAACCCCTGTGGGTG
>DATGIS010000032.1:0-43145 GCA_035295625.1 Candidatus Acidiferrum sp.
CGATGTTTCGTGGACGAAGGGCAATCACACATTTCAGTTGGGCACTTCGATCGGGATCGCACGCGATCCAAGAGAAAGCTTCTTACATTCGAACCATCTCGGACTGGGCACGACGAACTGGACTTCGCCGATCGGCTTTGCTGGGACGACGAGCACGCTCGATCCGATGAATGGCTCCGCGCATCCGGGCCTTGTCGTCACGGCGGATTGCGCTCCGTCCGTGCCCTGCTCTGGTGGGGCTGCACCCGAGCCGGTGAACGCAACGCAATACGACCGGCCACTGCTGGCTCTCTACGGAATGATTTCGGACGTCGTGGCGAACTACAACCTCGACCGCAGCGGAACGGTGATGCCGCAAGGCGCACCGGTGAAGCGCAACTACGGACTAGATTGGTACGAGTTCTACGGGCAAGACACCTGGCGGATCAAACCGAACTTCACCCTAACGTATGGGTTGCGGTGGTCGCTCTTCCCGGCACCGTGGGAGACAAATGGATTGCAGACGGCGCCGACCTTCGGACTCGGGACGCAGTTTGGAAAAAATGTGGCAAACATGAAGCAGGGAATCGGCTACGGCGGCGAGCCCCCGATTGAATTTCAGTTGGGCGGGCCGGCAAATCACGGAGTAGGTTTCTATAACCTGGAAAAGACCGATCTTTCGCCGCGCGTTTCCATCGCATATTCTCCGCGGCCGGAAGGTGGGCTGCTGCGCAAGATGTTTGGCGGAGGAGACAAGACCGTGATTCGCGCCGGTGCTGCGAGCGTCTATGACCGCGCCGGATTTGCATTGCTAAATACGTTCGATCAAGTCGGTGGAGCAGGACTGACGGCGACGATTCAGAATGCGTGCTGCACATTTGGAGTAACCGGCGCGGAAGATTTGCCGCGCATCTCCGGAATCAACAACATTCCGCAAAAGAACATCAATGGCGCGCTGTTTCTGCAGCCGCCGCCTCCGAACGGTTTCCCGCAAACGCCGGGAACGCTATCGCAGGCGAACCTCTGGGGAAATGACGACACTCTGCGCACGCCGCACGCATATACGTTCGATCTTTCGATTGGACGCGAATTGCCTGGGCGTTTTTCCGTGCAGGTGGCGTATGTCGGACGGCTGGGGCGAAATTTGCTGACGCAACGCGACTTGAACCAGCCGCTCGACATCGTCGACCCGAAGACAGGAATCGATTATTACGCAGCGGCGTCAGCGCTATCGAAGCTGGCGCGGCAGTTCGCGCTGGCGAATAATGGCGGCCAGCCGACAAATTTCTATCAGTCGACGATTACACCGGCGCAAATCTCCAGTGTGACGGCGTCAACGCTCGGACCGACGGCGCAATATTGGGTGGATATGCTGCCGCAATTGCGGCCGGGTGCCACGAAGTACACGGATCTTTTTACTGGATTCGTTCCTTCGACGGCGAACACGACGGACGGATTGCTGCAAAGCGTGTTCGACCTCTACTACAACCCGGCGCTGTCGGTGATCGGGGATGAGATTGTCGGCTTGGCGGACATCGATTTGTACGGAGGGCTTGGCGATAACAGCGGGAGCGCGCAGCCGTACTTCTTCAACGGGCCCGCGGGACTTGCAGGTAACGGCTCGGGGCAATTCCTGAGCAACCAGGCGATTTCGATGTACGGCTGGAGCTCGATTGGAAATTCCAGCTATCACGCTCTGCAGGCAAGCGTTCGGAAGCAGTTCAGCCACGGCGTGCAGTTCGATTTGAACTACACCTATTCGAAGTCGATGGACATCACCTCGGCGGCATCGCGGGTGGGATTTTCGGTGTACGGCTACCAGAATATCGGATTGGTTGGAAGCCGGCTCGCGAACGACTTCAGCCCGAACAAGGCGCACGCGGTTTCCGATTTCGACTTGACGCACCAGTTCAATGCGAATTGGATCGTGGATTTGCCGTATGGCAGAGGACGCTCGTATGGCAAAGATGCACACGGTGTGATGGATGCGTTCTTCGGCGAATGGCAACTGACGGGATTGATGCGTTGGACGAGCGGCTTTCCATTCAGCGTGGATGGCGGGCAGCGGTGGCCGACGAACTGGTTTCTCACTGCGATTACAGAGATGACGTCGCGTCCGAAGACCGGCGTATTCAAGGGCAATGGAAGCGTGAGCGTGTTTGCCGATCCGGCCGCGGCGCAAACGGACTTTACGATCCCACTGCCCGGTGACGTCGGGTCGCGCAACGTGTTGCGAGGCGACGGATATGCGAGCCTGGACATGAGCCTGGGAAAATCGTGGAAGCTCTTTCACGAAAACCAGTCGCTGCAATTCCGTTGGGAAGTGTTCAACGTGCCGAACCTGACGCGATTCAACGCGCAGGGAGTTGGTTCGTCGTTGCTGACGTCATTGACTCAATCGCCGGCGAGCTTCGGAGCGTACACGAGCTTGCTGACGCAACCGCGCGTGATGCAGTTTGCGCTGCGGTACGAATTCTGACGGAGAGTGCTGCGAACGGCGCGGTGCGACTCGAAACTCTAAAATAGAATGATTTGAAGCGTTGCCGACTGCGCAGAGTTTGTAGCAGTGTATAGGCGCGCTGCGAGTGTGCGACAAGGAGACGGACGTGAAACTGGTACGGTGGGGAAATGCGGGGGCGGAGCGGCCGGGACTGATCGATGGGACGGGGCGCATACGGGACTTGAGTGGCGTGGTGGCGGACATCGCGAAGGAGACGCTTTCGCCAGATTCGGTGAAGAAATTGAGCTCGATAGATGCGAGCCGTTTGCCCGTGGCGGAAGGCACGCCGCGGATAGGACCATGTGTGGGCGCGGTGGGGAAATTCGTTTGCATCGGCTTGAACTATTCGGACCACGCGGCGGAATCTGGGATGAAGGTGCCCGCGGAACCGGTGGTCTTTATGAAGGCGACTTCGGCGATTTGCGGGCCTTATGACAAGGTGGTGATTCCGCGCAGTGCGGAAAAGGCCGATTGGGAAGTGGAGCTTGGCGTGGTGATTGGGAAAGAGGCAAGGTACGTGGATGAACGCGATGCGCTTTCACACGTGGCGGGATACTGCGTGGTGAATGATTTGTCGGAGCGCGCGTTTCAGCTGGAAGGCACGGGGCAATGGGTGAAGGGAAAGAGTGCCGACACGTTTGGGCCGATTGGGCCGTGGCTCGTGACGCACGACGAAGTTCCGGATCCGCAGAATCTGCATTTGTGGTTGGAAGTGGATGGAAAGCGTTATCAGGACGGAACGACGAAGACGATGGTTTTCGGCGTGGCGCATCTGGTGAGTTATCTGAGCCGGTTCATGAGTTTGCAGCCGGGCGACATTATTTCTACGGGCACGCCGCCGGGAGTCGGGCTCGGACAAAAGCCGCCGGTGTATTTGCGGCCGGGAAATGTGATGCGGCTGGGAATCGATGGGCTTGGGGAGCAACAGCAAGAAGTAGTGGCGTGGAGTTAGGAATCTTTTAGCGAGAAAACTCGGGTCATACGCAGCCATTTCTCGCCGGGCTTCGCGGAACGCAGCGGCTGCTGGAAATTTCCCATAAGCGTTTCCCACTTTTGTACGATCTCGCTTTTCAGGTCGGCGGCTTGTTTCGCTTCGAACGTAAAGCTTTCCGTCACTTCGATAATCATGAAAAGCCGATTTTCGACGCGGTAGATTTCCATGTCGTCGATTCCAGCGTCGCGAAGAGACTGCAGAATCTCCCGCCATACGGCGCGGTGGTAGCGTTCGTATTCGGCGATGGCGGCCGGGTCGTTTTTAAGGTCGAGCGCGAGACAGTGGCGGCGAAGCATGAAGGTCCTCCCAAGGAAATTAGGCGGCGGGTGCAGGTGCGATGACGGAATTGGCAGCGCCGGCTTGTAACCGCGTAGACCGAAATACAAAACGACGAGATGACAAACGAGCGGCACGATAAAGGCGAATCGAATGTTCGTCGCGTCGGAGATGCGTCCCATGATGGAAGGGAACAGGGCGCCGCCGATAATCGCCATGACGAGAAGGGAAGAGCCGACTTTGGTGAGATCGCCGAGGCCGTCGATACCGAGCGCGAAAATAGTTGGAAACATGATGGAGTGAAAAAATCCGACGAGGACAATGGCCCAGACAGCGATGTGACCCGTCATCAAAAGAACGATCGCAAGACAGGCAACGGAGGCAAAAGCGAATAGAGCCAACAATCGTGGCGCCGGAAAGACTTTCATGATGGCCGAACCAGAAAAGCGGCCGAGCATGAAGCCAACGAGATGGGCTTGGAGGTAGTGAGCGGCGGATTTTTCCGAGAGGCCGGGGAGGGTGTGCTCGGCGAAACGGATGATGAAGCTGGCGATGCCAACCTGCGCTCCGACGTAGCAGAATTGTGCCAGTACGCCGAGAGACAAATGGCGGACGCGCAAGACTTCGGCCACTGTGGCGTGAGGCTTTGCGGAACCGCCCAACGATTCTGCTTCGCGGGCTTCCGGTAGATGCGTGATCCCGATGAGGACGGCGGCGATGGCAAAAATTCCGGCGATGATGAGGTAAGGCAACCGGACGGCGCCGGCTTCGCTAATCCGATACGCCGAGATTTGTTGAGCAGTCATCGTGGCTAGTTCGGCGGGAGTGTGGCCGGTGTCGGTGAGGATGAACGCCGCGCCGAGAAAGGGAGTGATGACGGCGCCGACAGCGTTGAACGATTGCGCGAGATTAAGGCGGCGGACGGCGGTTTCCGGCGGGCCGAGAATTGTGATGTAGGGATTGGCAGCGACTTCGAGGAAGGATTGGCCGCAAGCCATCAGGAAGAGAGCGCCGAGAAAGTAAAAATAGACACCCGCTTTGGCGGAAGGAATGAAAAGTAAGGCGCCGGTCGCGCAAAGAAACAGTCCGCCGAGAATCCCGCGTTTGTAGCCTATGCGGCTCATGAGCCAGCCAGCGGGAAGCGCGGCAAGAAAGTAGCCGCCGAAAAATGCAGCCTGGATGAAGGAAGATTGAAAATCGTTCAGCGCGAATGTCTTTTTGAAATGCGGAATCAGAATGTCGTTGAGGTTGACGCCGAGCGCCCAAAGAAAAAAGAGGCTAGTGATGAGGAGAAAGGGAATTGTGTAGCGGCGATCAGTCAATGGCGGCGCGTGAGGTGGCGTCATCTATTTCTTCTCCGTGGGAGTATACGCGCGATCGAGGTGAACGTAGCCGCCGTCGACGAAGAGATGCTGGCCAGTGATGTGCGACGCTTGATCGGAAATCAGATAAACAACCATGGAAGCGATTTCTTCAGCGCGCGTCATGCGGCCTTCCAGTGGAATTTTGGAAACGATGGAGGCGAGCTTCTGTTGGGGATCGGGAAAAGTCGCGAGCCACTGCTCGTAAAGCGGCGTCATAACCTCCGCGGGAACGACCGCGTTGACGCGGACACAATGTGGAAGAAATTCAACGGCCCATTCGCGCGTCAGCGCCAGAATCGCACCTTTCGCCGCGACATAGCCGGAGGTGCCACCCTGGCCGGTAACGGCGGTTTTGGAGGCGATGTTGACGATGCAGCCTCGCGACGTCTTGAGCGCCGGAAAAGCAAAGTGTGCGAGTGCGTAATAGTGCGACAGATTTTTTTGAATGGAATGGGCGAATCGTTCGGGCGAACCGTTTTCGAGGCCGACGCCATCGTTGACGCCGGCGTTGTTGACCAGCGCATCGATTTTTCCGAAGTTCTCCACCGCCGATTGGATTGCCCGCTCGCATTGCGCGGCATCGGTCAGTTCACACTGGAAAGCGCCATAACGGTGACCTGCGGCGGAAAGCTTTTCCTCGATTTTGTTGAGCGCCGCGGCATCGCGGTCGAGCATGACCGGAATTGCAGATTCGGCAGCGCACCCAAGCGAGATGGCTTCGCCGATTCCTTTTGCACCGCCGCTGATGACAACCACTTTTCCGGCGATGCTCAGATTCATGTGGCCGAATCCTTGAGGCCGTAAAACTGTGCCGCGACACCGCCGAAAAGCAGGTCGCGTTCGCGTTGCGAAAATTGTTCGGCGTAGGACTCAATGGATGCTTTCACGGCGCGATAGTCTCCTGCGAGCAAACAGACGGGCCAGTCGGAGCCAAACATTAATCGAGAAGGGCCGAAGGCTTCCACTACTAAATCAAGATAGGGACGAAGGTCGGCAGGTTGCCAGGAATGCCAGTCGGCTTCCGTGATGAGGCCCGAGAGTTTGCAGCAGACGTGTGGGAATTTGGCGAGTTCGCGGATGTGCGATGCCCACGGTTCGAACTGTCGCGTCTTGATAAGCGGCTTGGCGCAATGATCGAGAACAAATTTCTGGTTTGGGCAACGAGAGACAAGTTCAATCGCGGCCGGAAGTTGGCGTGGGTAGACCAGTAAGTCGTAGGTGAAGTTGCGGATGCCGATGGCGCGCATGCAGCGGTGGACATCTTCGCGGAGCAAATAATTGTCGTCGGGTTCATCCTGGACGACATGGCGGAAGCCACAGAGTTTCGGGCGGCCAACGTAGGACTGCAGTTGTGCTTCGATGTCCGGCCCAGTCAGATCAATCCATCCGACGACGCCGAGAATGTTTTTTGAGAATTTCGCGGCATTTAGGAGAAATTCGGTTTCCGCCAACGAAGTTTCGGCTTGGACTGCAATAGTTCCTTCCACCTGATTCGAATCGAGAATGGGAGCGAGGTCCGCGGGGAGAAAATCGCGTTTCAGGACGGACATCGAATCGTTGATCCACGAGTGGCGACGCGGATCGTAATTCCAGAAATGTTGATGTGCGTCGATGACCATCGAATTCGTTCGGCCGGCGCGCGAAATCAGCCGTGCAAATTGAAAAAGCCGCCGTCGAGCGGATAGTCCACGCCGGTGACGAAGCTGGCTTGTTCGGAGCACAAGTACAGCGCCAAATACGCGACTTCTTCGGGCTGACCCATACGGCCGAGAGGTTGCGCGGCGGAGAGCACCCGGAACATTTCCTCTTCGCGGCCAGGATAATTGTTCTTCAAATAGCCATCCACAAACGGCGTATGAACTCGCGCGGGCGAAATGCAATTGCAGCGAATGTTGTATTTCAGGCAGTCGCGCGCGACAGAATAAGTCATGGCCACGACAGCGCCCTTGCTCATCGAATAGGCGAAGCGGTCGGCAAGGGCAGCGGAACCCGCGATCGAAGCCATATTCAGAATTACTCCGCCGCGATATTTCAGCGCCGCGACTCCAGCCTGCAGGCAGTGGTACATTCCCTTAACGTTCACCCGAAAGATCCGTTCGAAATCGGCGCCAGTCGTGGATTCGACGTTGCCGATGTGCGAGACGCCCGCGTTATTGACGAGGATGTCGAGCGGGCGAACCGCTCCAATCGCACGAAAGACTTCATTTACTTGCGGCTGGTTTGTGATGTCACATTGAAAACTGGTTGCTTTGCCGTTGGCAGCGACAATCTCTCGCGCTGCTTTCTCGGCCGCGGCGGGATCGACGTCGACGATAAAGACTTCAGCGCCTGCGGCGGCGAAGACGCGGGAGATGGCGTTGCCGATGCCGCTCGCCGCGCCGGTGACGAGCGCAGTTTTTCCATCGAGGCGAAAGAGATGCGGAGATGGTGCGATGGTCACAACGATACTCCTCGTTTCCATGGAATGAAATCGTCCTGGGAGAGCGTTTCCGCTTTGGTCGAAGCGCCTCCGCTTGCGATTTCGATGACGCGGTCGAGAATCTGCTCGCCGACCTGTTCAACGGTTGCCGATCCGCGAATGATGGAGCCAGCGTCGAAATCGATAATGTCGCCCATACGCTCGGCGAGTTCGGTGTTGGTAGAAAGTTTTATGACGGGCGTAACGGGATTGCCGGTCGGGGTGCCCAGGCCCGTTGTGAAGAGAACGATGTTTGCGCCCGCACCAACTTGCGCGGTGACGCACTCAACGTCACTCCCCGGTGTGCATTGAAGGTGCAGGCCGGGATTCGCAGCATACTCGGGATAGTCGAGGACTCCGGTCACCGGTGAAGTGCCGCCTTTTTTTGCGGCGCCAGCGGATTTCATAGCGTCAGTGAGAAGGCCATCCTTTATATTGCCGGGCGATGGGTTCATGTCAAAGCCGGAACGAACCGCTTTGGCGCGTGCCGCGTAGTCCCCCATGAGTTGGATGAAACGCTGCGCGACTTCATCGGAGACGCAACGGTCGACGAGATTTTGCTCGACGCCGCAGAGTTCGGGAAACTCGGAAAGAATCGTGCGACCGCCCAACGTGTTGACGATGTCCGCTAGATGCCCAATAGCCGGATTCGCGGAGATGCCGGAAAAGCCATCCGAACCGCCACATTTCAATCCTACCGTGAGGGCCGAAAGCGGCGCGGGCTCGCGCGAAAGCTTGTTCGCTTCGACAAGCCCGATAAGCGTTTTGCGAATGGCTTCGGAAATCAACGCCGGCTCGGAAGCGCTTTTCTGCTGCTCGAAAAAGTAGACCGGCTTCTGCTGCGAGGGATTCCGCAAACGCAACTGTTCTTGCAGAATTGAAATCTGCGCATGCTGGCAGCCAAGGCTCAGGACCGTCGCCCCTGCGACGTTTGGATGATTGATGTAGCCGGCGAGCAATCCGCAAAGATTGTTTGAATCCTCGCGTGTGCCGCCGCAGCCGCCTTCGTGGGTGAGGAATTTGATGCCGTCAACGTTGGGAAAGAGCCGCGAGGGCTGAGCCGCGCGCGGAGATTCCTGAAATGGTGCGGCGGCAATATTGTCCGCCTGCCCCGTGCGCACCATTCCGGCGAGATCTCGGACAAATTGCTGGTAACTCTGCGGTCGTGCAAAACCGAGTTCTTCCTCAAGAGCGCGCTTCATAACAGCGAGATTA
This sequence comes from Candidatus Acidiferrum sp., assembly GCA_035295625.1. Taxonomy (GTDB): domain Bacteria; phylum Acidobacteriota; class Terriglobia; order Acidiferrales; family UBA7541; genus Acidiferrum. The sequence continues at coordinate 8,787 of DATGIS010000032.1, forward strand.
CGGTTTTCGCAAAAGACGAGCGGCAGAACGATCCAGTAATTGCGCGTACCAACCTGGCTGTCCGGACGGCGATATCCTAGAAAAATGCGCGACTTCCAGCGGGAAACATCTGGCGCGGACCATTGCCAATTTGTTTTGCGACGAGCGTAGTGCGCAGCGTCGTGGCGAATGTTCGCCGTCGATAGCAACTGGCCGCGCGCAATTTGTTGGGACGCTTTTCCCACGAGAACGCCGTACATGATAATTTCACTGCCGATTTCGAAGTCCTGTGCGGCGAATTTGTGTTTTGGCCGGATGTCTTCGAGCAGCGTGTAAGTCTGGCTTTCGTGCGTTACAACCTCTCCCGCGCGCAGCGGCGTTAATGCGACAATCACGTTGTCGCGCGGATCGAGTTTTAACACACTGTGGGTCGATCTTTGACCGGGTTCGTTCATTTTTTCGGCATAGCCCTTCAAATATCAGGCAGGCAGCTTGCCACAGATAAATTCAGATGGCTCGTCAAAATTAATAGCAGTCACACGCGCCTGCAAGCGACGACGAGCAGCGAAAGCGTTTTCGCTTTTGCTTTGTAAGCGAGTCTGCCCCACTGGGAAGTCCAGTACCGTTTCTGAATCTTTTTGCCAAGTTGGGCATCCAAAATACGTGGCAGCGCGTATCGTTAATAAGAACAGTTAAGAACTCCCAATACGTGTCGAGCCGGCAGAACCGGCCACCCAAGGAACGAGGCAGGAAACATGCTAATCCGGCAAAAGCCCGAACTGACATACGGCGATGTGACTCCGAAGGAAGTCTATTCAAATCGACGGAAATTCCTGTGCGATATGGGAATTGCCAGCGCAGCCGCCGCGTTGGCCGGCAAGGAGCTTTATTCGCTCGCGTCACCAAATTTGACGGCTTACGCGACGTCCAAGCTGAACTTCGTCAAAGGCCCGTTCAGCACCGATGAAAAAATCACTCCGATCAACGACGTGACGCACTACAACAATTTCTACGAGTTTGGAACCGATAAGAGCGATCCATCGAAAAACGCGCAGAACTTCAAGACGACATCATGGACGGTGTCGGTCGAAGGCGAAGTGAAATCGTCGCGCAAATTTTCGATGGACGAGCTTCTAAAGGCGGCTCCGCTCGAAGAACGGATCTATCGCCATCGCTGCGTGGAGCGTTGGTCCATCGTTGTGCCATGGATCGGCTATTCGCTCAGCGCGATCCTGAAGCAGTTCGAACCGACTGCGAAGGCGAAGTACGTCGCATTCCAGAGTTATTACGACGCCGGTCAAATGCCGCAATCGAAGTACACCGGCCTGGAATATCCTTATGTCGAAGGCCTGAGGATGGATGAAGCGATGCATCCGCTCACGTTGTTGTGCGTCGGCATGTACGGCGAAACGCTTCCGAATCAAGACGGAGCGCCTGTGCGCATCATTGTGCCGTGGAAATATGGCTACAAGAGCATCAAGTCGATTGTGAAAATAAAATTTCAGGAAAAAGAGCCGCCGACAACTTGGAACAACACGTCGCCCAACGAGTACGGGTTTTATTCGAATGTGAATCCGGCAGTCGATCATCCGCGCTGGAGCCAGGCGACGGAACACCGGCTAGGCGAACTCTTCAGCCGCAAGACATTACCCTTCAACGGCTACGCCGATCAGGTCGCTTCGTTGTATAACGGCATGGACCTGAAGAAATTCCACTAAGGCTCGAGGAAAAGTGCGAAAGCTGCTGACCAGTAAATGGACGAAAATAGCGGTGTTCCTTGTTTCGTCGATTCCATTCGTTTTGCTCAGCGTGGGATTGTTGCGAAACGATTTGGGCATCAATCCGGTGGAGACGTTGCAACATACTACCGGCGACTGGACCTTGCGATTTCTTGTCTTCACTCTCGCCATAACACCGCTGCGGAAGGTCTTCCAACTCCCGGAACTCATCCGGTATCGCCGCATGCTTGGGCTGTTTGCGTTTTTTTACGTCGTGCTTCACTTCATCACTTATCTCGGCCCGGATCAGAGTTTCAATTTGTCCGGAATGTGGGACGACGTCGCGAAGCGCAAGTTTGTGACGGTCGGCTTTGCCGCGTTCCTTCTTTTAATCCCACTCGCCATAACTTCGACCTCCGGAATGATTCGGCGTCTGGGCGGGAAGCGGTGGCAGGCGCTGCATCGTCTAGTTTATGTATCCGCAATTCTCGGCGTGATTCATTATTATTGGCTGGTGAAGTCGGACGTTCGCAAGCCGCTCTTTTACGGCGCACTCGTCGGAATTCTCCTTTTGTGGCGCGTTTGGGATTCTTATTTTCGAGGAAAAGGAAGCGCTCCTGTGGCGGTTCGACCCAGCGTCAGGTCAGCAAGTTGAAGTTCGCAGGGGTCCAAGCTGAAATATCAATGAGTTAAATTGCTGGTTGGGGCTTCGTTAAATTCCAATCCCCAAAAGTGGGGAGACGGCGTCAAGAACTCCACACCCACGCGCTGGCCCCGGTCGCTTGGTTCACCCAGGAAAACCACGCGACATTCCTGTTCTTCCTGCGTGACCGGATTTTCCAGCACCAACATTTCGCCGTCGTTGATTTCGTGCTTTAAGAGCAGCAACCCACCGTGTGCGTTCACGACGACGGTTTCGCACGCTTCCTTAAACTTTTTGCCGTTGTGATCCTTACCGGACGCCTTCACCGGCATTCGCCGGAAGACGCGAGCACTGCGGCGCGGGGAGGTAAAGGTGGCTTCAGTCATAGCTTAATTGTCGGACTGCAATGGTTGGGCGTCAATTGAGGGGCAAATTGGTTGTATCGGATTGACCACTGCTTGCGGCTTTTCGGCCGGCTCACTTGTGCGCCACGCAGCGCCAGTCTATGATGAACAAAGTCGCGGCGGAAACTGTCTCTACCTCGCCTGAATTTTCTCTCCGCTGCAACATTCGGACGACAATGAGCGTATAACCTTCGGAAAGGACATCTACGTCCCCAGACCATGAATCTTGCCGAATTTATTGACAGCCGCCAACAAAAGCACCTTGCGGAATTGAAAGAGTTTCTCCGAATTCCCAGCGTCAGCGCAAAAAGCGAACACAAGCCGGATATCGAGCGCGCCTGCAAGTGGGTCGCAGACAATTTGCGAGGCGCGGGATTCAAGTCGATTGAAATCGTCCCAACCGCGATGCACCCGTTGGTCTATGCCGAGTCGCTCGAGGCGCCCGGCAAACCGACGGTTCTTTTTTACGGCCATTACGATGTGCAGCCCGCCGAACCTCTCGAACTCTGGACGACTCCAGCTTTTGAACCGGCGGAGCGCAATGGCAACCTTTTCGGGCGCGGCACAGCCGACGACAAGGGCCAGGTGCATATCCATCTCAAAGCGCTGCAGGCACTGTATGACCTGCACGGAAAATTTCCAATCAATGTAAAGGTTCTGATCGAAGGCGAAGAGGAGGTCGGAAGTGTTAGCCTCTGGGACTTCGTGCAAAAAAACAAAGAGAAGCTGAAGGCCGACGCGCTGCTGGTTTCGGACACCTCGATGCTTGGCAAGGGTGTGCCATCCATCACCTACGGATTGCGCGGACTGAACTATTACCAGATTGAATTGACCGGGCCAGAGCGCGATTTACATTCAGGTGTTTATGGCGGCGCAGTGCCGAACCCGTTGACAATTCTGACGGAGCTTTTCGCCAAGCTGCACGACAAGAATTTTCACGTCACCGTCCCCGGCTTCTACGACAAGGTTGCAAAGCTTTCGAAGGCCGAGCGAAAAGCGCTGAATGGGCTGCCCTGGAACAAAAAGGCGTTTCAGACGGCGGTCGGCGCGCCGGCCTATTGCGGCGAAAAGAGTTTTTCAGTCGTCGAACAACTGTGGACGCGCCCGACGCTTGAATTGAATGGCATATGGGGCGGCTACACCGGCGAAGGCGCCAAGACCGTGATTCCTTCAAAGGCATGGGCAAAGTTCTCCACGCGGCTCGTGCCCAACCAGGATCCGAAAAAAATCGCGGCGCAAGTCGAAAAATACATTCGCATACTGCTGCCGAAAACCGTCAAGTGCAAGTTTGACGTGCTCAGCACGGGGAAGCCTTGGGTTGCACCCTACCAAGCGCCGATTTTCAAGAAAGCGCAGGCCGCGCTGGAAAAGGGTTTCGGCAAAAAGGCCATGTTCATCCGGGAAGGCGGCTCGATTCCCTTTGTCACGCAAATGCACGATACGTTTAAAGTGCCTTGCGTCCTGATTGGATTCGGTTTGCCGGACGAAAACGCGCACGCGCCGGATGAACACATCTACCTCGAAAATTATTTCGGCGGGATTAAAGCTATCGCACACTTTTACGCCGATTTGGCGTCGCTTTAACTTCTCTCCAACCGAAACAAAAAGCAGCCGGCTTCCGTGCTGCGCACATGGATGTACCGCGCTTCGGGATCTCGTAGCAGTTCGCTTGCGAGAATTTCTTCGTTCGAGTCTTTCGCACGTACTTCCGCAATCAGCTCGCGATCCCCGCCAAACGCTTCGAGCGTCAGCAATCTGCCGCGATAGGTTTCAGGAATCTCACCCACTCCGGCATAGCGGTCGCATCTTTCCGCGTGTACGTAGACCGGTCCAGGGGAAGGAGGAACCATCTCCCCGTTCGGAATGCCGCAAAACGCATCCAGCGTGAACAGAATCACTTCTTCCTCGTTTATTTTGACAAGTTCGAGGCAATGCCGGCACGGGGCACGGCCTGCGGCAACTTCCCGGTGCGCGGGGAACCCATAATTGGGAGATTTCATTGTGGATCGAACGGCATTGGCGATTTCCGTGGGAATCGCTACTGCTCTGAAGGAATTCATGGCCACCTCTTCGTATTTCGTACGGTGGCAAGTTTCGCAGAAAACATAAGACGCAACTATCCGATATGAAGCTGCAAATTCTTGCGATCCGCGAGCCGCCGCTACACGCCGCGAGGTACGATTTCAGGTCGGGTTTCCTGTGGTGCGCCTTTGACCGTTCGCAAGTTCTGTCTTTTCGGCAATTGGATGCAAAATCGCGTGTGCGCACATTCCGAATCGAACCAAAAAGCCCCGCCGTGCGATTCGATAATTCCCCGCGCGATGCTGAGCCCCAGCCCCGTCCCCTTGCCGATCTCCTTTGTCGTGAAGAACGGCTGCCCGAGTTTTTCGCGAAGTGCAGCAGGAACGCCCGGCCCGCTATCTGTGACAGAAAATAGGATTTCGTCGCCACGATCCTCAACGCCGATTTCCACCCACTTCTCGGACGCTGAATCGACTGCGTCCAGGGCGTTGTTCAACAAATTCAGCAACACCTGAGCGATCTCCGTAGACCTGCACTCGAGGTCTAAAGATTGGATTCCCTTCGGCAGACGTAGCGCGACCGATCGCAGCTTGAACCGTTCGCTGCAGAAAGACAGTGTGTCTTCCAGGATTTCACCGACGCACGCCACGTGAAACGGGTCTTCATGTGCGTCGCGAGAAAATTTTCTCATTCCCTTGGTGATTTTGACGACACGCATCACCAGGTTGCTGACCTTTTCCATCACTTCGATCACAGTTGCTGAGGACAGCGTGGCAGACTCTTCCGCAAGTTCCTTCAAGTCGCTGACGCGGGCGTGAATGATACCAATCGGATTGTTGATCTCGTGCGCTATGCCGCCAGCCATTTCTCCAAGGGCCGACATTTTCGCGGCGTTGGCAATTTGTTGCGTCTGGCTCGCAATTAACGCATTCGCTTTTTCCAATTTGTCGTTGCGAAGAGCGAGTTGTTCGTTCAAGTCCATCACCATGCGTTCGGCTTCCTTCAAGGTAGTGATGTCGGTGGACGATTCCAGAATCCGATCGGGATTACCGCGTTCTCCGCGATGAAGAATCCAATAACTGCTCACATGGATTTTTGTTCCGTCTCGCTTTTCGTGAATCAACTCTCCCTCCCATTGGCCCTGTGCCAAGAGTTTCTTCTCTATGGTGCTCAGCTCTTCGGGAAAAACCGTATTTAACAACTTGTGGCTCGCGGCCCCAATCGCCTCGGTGCGTGAGTAGCCGTAAAGACGCTCTGCGCCGGCAGTCCAGTGAAGAATTGTTCCGTCCAGTTCGCGCACCAGCACTTGCGCGAGTTCGATGACGCGGCTTTGACTCAAGAGTCCCTCGATGCGCCGCCGTTCCGAAACATCGCGGATCGTGCTGATCACAAAAAGGCGATCGTAATGCCGGATGGGGCTCAGGCTTACTTCCACCGGCACAACTGTGCCATCTTTCCTCTGCGCGAACAGTTCCAGCCCGCTACCCATCGCCCGCGTTTGCGGATGTTCTGTGAAGCCGCGCCGATGCGCCGCGTGACTGGAACGTTGCGGCATGGGAATGAGATTATCGATCGGCTGGCCCAGCATTTCCTCGCGCGAATAACCGAAGAGCTTTTCCGCTTGCGCGTTGAATAGCAACACGATCGCGTCATCGCTTACCATCACCACCGCATCCGGCGCGGACTCCACAATCGAGCTGACCAGTGATTGTTTCTCCAGTTCTTCTTCCGTTCTGTGTTTTTCCGAAATGTCCCGCGTGATCTTTGAAAACCCCTGCAGTTTTCCGGTGTTGTCGTAAAGAGGCGCAACGACGGCGTTGGCCCAAAACGTCGAACCATCCTTGCGGAGGCGCATGCCCTCTTCCTCGTGCCGGCCCTTCTGCATGGCTTCTCTCAGAATCTCTGCGGCGTGACTCTCCTGGCCCTTTGGAAAAAAACAAGAATAGTGCCGCCCGATGATCTCTTTTGCCTGGTAGCCTTTCAATTTCTCGGCGCCCGAATTCCAAGTGACGATTCGGCCATCGGGACCCAGCAATACAATCGAGTAATCGCGAACCCCTTCGATCAACAGTCGAAAATTTCGTTGACCTTCAAGTACGGCTTCAAGGGAAGAACGGCGTTCCGAACTTAGCCACAGCGACGCAGCCAGTGCTCCGCCGGCGAACAGCACCACAAAAGGCAGCGCCTGCCACTCCATGGCGAAACTGAACTTCGGCTCAACGAAGCGGTAATCCAGAACGGCAGTTGCCAAAACCACAGCTGCGATTCCCGGCCCACGCCGGCAGTACCAGCTCGCCAGCGAAGTCGCCGCAAGGAGAAGCAAAATGTATCCGTTGGGGACCCAGGGCTCGATGAGGATCGAGAGCACCAGCGCGACCACGATCAACCCGAGCATCGCTGCGTACGCCAACAGCTGGCCTTGAAGCTTGTCCGATTCCAATGGAGAGCCCAACGAAGCCACGGCGAGATCCTCCGACTCACAGTCGTGCGCAGAACTGACGCAACGCGACACTGCATTCCATCAAAGTGAGAGGGGTCGCAGATTCAGAGATCCGCGCGAAGGGGAGCGGCAATGCCGCTTGAGGGCATTGTATCGCAGTGCCTACAGGTTGCGACAATAATGCTTTTGAATTTACCGATGTGATAATCTAGTGGCGCGTGCGGGCAGCGGTTTTCTAAAAGAAAGGCCTTGTTATGCCCGGCGCCTCGACAGTTCAAGGTTTGCTGCAAGATGTTCGCGTCCTGGTTACAGATGACGAGCCCGAGATGCGCGAAGTTTTCGCCACTTGGCTCCGCAATCTCGGATGTCTAGTCGAAGAAGCTGGGGATGGAGCAGAAGCCCTTGAGAGACTTCAGCACACTAAAGTTGATGTCATCATCACCGATGTCCGTATGCCCCGCTTGGATGGCGTCGGTCTCGCAAGGAAGATTTGCGAATCCCTGGAATACACGCCGGTTGTCATCTTCGTCAGCGGTTTTCACGATCTTTCCGCGGCGGACGCTCACGACTTGGGCATCGAAACGATTCTCTCCAAGCCGTGTCCACGAAAGCAGTTAATTCAAGCTGTACAAGCAAGCCTTCTCCGGCAACAACTTCAATTTCTTCCCGCCGCCTCACCAGCCGTCGGAGCTGTTGACCGAATGCAACGTTCATTTCCAGCTTCGCTCGCAGATTCAAAAGTCGCCGTCGGGCGGGGCGGCTTTTCCCTGCCGTGGGATGCTGCTCTCGATCCGGAGCGCGGCGTCGAATATTTTTTACAGTTCGCTTCTGGGCCATTGCGAATGCTTGAAGGCGCGGGAACGGTTCGTTGGGTCCAACGGGTCGACGGGACGCAGAGAGTGGGCCTCGAGTTTACTCGCCTCACCGAGGATTCGCGCTCCGAAGTCCTTACCCTCTTGCAGGAAGAGCATCCGCGCAGTTTCATTCCAAGAAATTGCAAATAGGATAGCGGACTAGCCCTGGTGAATCCGTGGATGGCTCGTATCCACGTCAGATCGTCGCCAGCGAACTGCGCCGCTCTTGCGCATAGCTCTGCAACGCTGCATTGGCGCTCACAATGGTGAACAACGCCTCCGCCACGGAACCCAGATCCTGGCCGCGAATCACCACGTACATCTCATTCTCGCTCAGTCCGGTATAGACCCGATTTCCAATGCACCCCAGACTCGTGATCGAGCCGTGCGCCATCGAAGCCGGCAGCGCCATGCAGGTTGGACGACCCAGCGCGGCAGCGCCGCTCGCAACTCCAGCACGGCCAGCTGCTTCATTCAGCAGCATCGCCGACGCAGGCTTGCACGCAAACAAGACCACATCGGGAGTCGCCGCGGAATCACCGAGCGGCGAGTAGAGAATCGCATTCGGCGTCTTCGCAAGTCGCGGAATCTGCGGCACTTCTTCCGGCTTCACATAGCCCAATTCGAACATCATCTTCAGCGTTTGCTCCGTTTCCTTCTCGCGCTCGGGCGAAAGTGGAATATTGTGCGTGTATGCGCCGACGGCGCAATTAAAGTGATTCTCCGGCAGTGTGTAAAAGGTCTTTCCAGCCTCTGCCAGCCGCCAGAAGCTGCAGCCGGACGGTTCGCTGCCTTCAAAACGCGTCACACCCACTGGCGCCGCGTCCAAGAAAGTCACGGCGACCGGTCTCCGCTCCGTTCTCGCGGCTGCTGCAATTTTCCGCTCCAATTCGCTCCAACTTGCTGTCATGGCGCCTGGCTCCCTTGAAAAAGGTGAAACGACAGCATAGCACGCGCCAAAAACCAGCATTTTTGGCCGGAAAATCCACAGTCCCGCAAAAAAACCTGCATTTTTCCCTGATTTTTGCGCATTTTGACTTGCGTTATTTTTATGACTTGGCTATATTCCCCATCGGCCCGAGTTTTTTCGCCAATAAAATGGGGTAGACGGAGAAATTCCGCGGCTGGTCCCGGCGCGCGCCGGGATGGAAAGAAAATTCAGGAGGATAGGCAAAATAGATGGCAGCTAAGCCACTCAGCAAGACGAAGATTGTTGCGCACATCGCGGAGAAACTCGGCACTCCGAAGAAGCAAGCGGCTCTTTTCTTTGAAGAGCTCCACAAGCTCGCGGTGAAGGAAGCCAAGGGCGGCGCGGGCAAGTTCGTTATCCCGGGTATCGGCCGCGTTGTGAAGGCGCACCGCAAGGCACGCATGGGCCGCAACCCGCAAACGGGTGAAGCGATCAAGATCAAGGCCAAGACAGTCGTACGCCTGCGTCCAGCGAAGGCGTTGAAGGACGCGATACTGAAGTAGTTTTTTTCTTGGAGATTATAGGCCCCCGCGGCCGGGCTCTTCCGGCGAGCGGGGGCTTTTCTCTTTCTGGCGCGAAATTCCGCGCTTCAAAATGAAAAGGCCGCCCCGAAAAAGGCGGCCTCGTAATTCGCCGGGAGTTATTCGCTGCTTCTGAAAACTACAACGTCCGCACGTACGCAATCACGTCCTTAATTTGATTCTCTTCCAGCACGTCTTTGAAGGGCGGCATGAGCGAGTCGCCGTTTTCGATCCACGTCTTCAGATTCTCGTCCGTAACCTTATTCCCGTTCACGCTGAAGGTCCCGCGCTTGTTCAGCCCCTTCAATCCCGGGCCGATTTTCTTGGCGTCGCTGGTGTCGAAGTGGCAAATGCCGCACTTTTCCTGAAACAAGTCATGTCCACGTTTCACCGCAGCCGGATCTTTAGCGGCGGCCGCGGCTTTCTTTGTGCCGCTGGATTTTGTCGTTCCGGACTGTGCGAACAAGGCTCCGGCGCACGCCAGCGAAGCAATTCCCAAAATGGCAAGAGAGCGATTCACAGTTTTCCCCCGAAAGATTTGGATGCGTCCCTTCCTTTATTTTCTCTTTTTGCCTCCCAAATTGCCAGTTTTTGCCCCGACAGAAAGTACAGGTTCCGCTGGAGCACCGATGGGACTTTTGTACCGTAGGCGCAAAGCGCGCCCAATGGTAAGAATGGGACCATGAATCAGGAGACCATTACCCAGGCGTGGGAAGTCTTGCAGGATGCGTATCAGGCGCAAATGGAAGGCGACTACGATCGCGCTGTTGAACTCTATCAATCTTCGTTGGATCTTCATCCCACAGCCGAAGCCCACACCTTTTTGGGCTGGACGTATCACTTCCAGGGCAAACTGGAAGACGCGATCGCCGAATGTAGACGGGCAATCGAGGTTGACCCCGATTTTGGCAATCCTTACAACGACATTGGCGCTTATATGATCGAACTGGGCCGTTTTGATGAGGCGATTCCCTGGTTGCAGCAGGCTGTCGCCGCCAAGCGCTACGAACCGCGCCACTTTCCCCACTACAATCTCGGTCGCGCGTACCTTGCAAAAGAGATGTACACGGAAGCGATTCGCTGCTTCAAGGAATCTCTGGAAATTGAGCCGCGCTATTCGCTCGCGCGGAATGCGCTCGAGTCGCTGCGCCGCCTCGTCAACTGAAGGCGCCGGTTCAGGAAGCCGTTTCGCTCGGCTTCACAATGCGATCATAAATCCACAAAAGAAGTGTAGTCGCCACGCCAATCGCCGTAATCGCACACCAGAAACGCGACGGCTGATGTTGGACTTCGCCAAAATAGCGCAGCAGCTTCCCTCCGATGCGGCCCGCAAGAAACGCGCCAATTCCCAGCGGTAAAAACGCGAATCCCATGTACGTCCCTTGCTGCCCTGAAGGCGCAAGCCGAGAGATGTAATCGTAGTACCGCGGTTGCTGCGTCAGTTCGCCGAGTGCGACGATCGCAAGCGTCACGTATACGGCGATAACGGTCGGCCAGATCGCCAGCACCGCGAATGCCACCATCGAAATTAGCGTTCCAAGAAGCACCGCGCGGAACGCCGCCGTTTTTTGCGTCAGGACGCTGATGGCCACTGTGAGCGCAATGACGATAAGCGGGCCGGTCGCGAGCATCCTCTCTGTGTCGGCCGTAGAACTTACATAGTCATGCACGTAAATCGGCAACGTGATGAATTCCTGCCAGTAGACAATCCAGTAGCCCGAAAACAACAGCAGGAAAATCATGAATTTCGGATTGCCGAGAACTTTCAGAAAATTACGGCCCGTTTCGGCCAGCGACGTGACCCGCGCTTCGTCCGTCTTGCGCGGTTCTTTGAAAAACAACAGTACTCCGAAAAACATCACGAAAACGCATGCCGCAGACACTCGAAAAACGTTCTCCACGCTCATCGTTTTGTGAACCCAGGACGCAACAAACGGTCCCAGGGCGCCGCCGATGTTCACCAGCGTGTAGTAGATCGAATATCCGACGGAGCGCACGTTTTCCTTCGACGCGCGTGCCGTCGTGCCAACAACGCACGGCTTTACCAGCGCAACACCCAGCGCCGGCAGCATCACCACGAACGTGACCAGCAGCGTCAATGGTATGGCGTCGCGCACTGGCGCCAGCCACGGAGCGCCAATCGAGCCGAGCAGGAAATACGAGCCGCTCAGAATCAGATACGCCAGCGAGAGCGCCCGCCTGAATCCAAGCCGGTCCGCGATGGCGCCCCCGAAAATCGCAAGGAACCAGACCAGCCCGCCGAAAAGTCCCGCAAGATCGGCTGCTCGTTCCGTCGGAAATGCAAGCGCTTCGTGAAGATACCTGGCCAGCGACGCGAACGCCGCGTAATAACTCAGCCGTTCAAATAGCTCGCTGACGTTTGCAACCCAGAACGGCCGGTCAAAACCGGTTCGGATCTCTTCCAGGCGCTGTGAAAAGTTCATCAAACCCCCGAATCGAGCACGGCGGGGATGATAACAGGTCTTCCCGCACCCATGAGAGCTGAGAAGGCGTTCCGCGAGAAGGAAACGCGGAACGCGCGCGGCACGTCTCATAAGTGTGAAGTAAGTAAGAAGTTCAGTTATTCCCGGCCGCGAACCCGCAGCAAACGGCCTCTCGCGAGGGCTTTATGTATCCATCTGTTCTGCACGCGATGAGGAATCACAACCATCAAACGTCGGCGAGAAGTCGGTATCTTTGGTCCGTGTGTCTCGCCACAGCTCTGGCCGCGTTCGGATGCTCCGCCATCAAAGTTGGTCTTGGTGCGCGCGTCCGGCTCGAAAAAACTCCTGTCACTTCCATGTCCGCGAAGCTCGCCACCGGAACCGGCATCGCGCCCGGCCAGCGAGTTGCTCTTGTCGCAACACTAACTCAGCCCGATGGCAAAGTTTTGCTGACCGAGGGCAAAGGCGGCGGCAAGGTGATGTGGAACGACTTGACTGTTTACGCCACGGTCGTTGAGGTCAATGACAAGGGAATTCTTTATTTGAACGACGATCCGAGAATCACCGAAGGAAAATCGGGGCACGTGGTCATCACTGCTCCGAGTCATCCCGACTTGCACGCTGAACTCGAAATCCCCATTCAGTACAATGCTCCATACGTCGCAAATTTTTCCGGCCGCAGCGGCTCCGATGGATTGAATGGACTCGATGGATCGAACGGAACAAGCGGCAGCACCGGCTCCATGGATCCGAATAATCCTTCGCCGGGCGGCAACGGCGGAAACGGCACGGATGGTTCCGACGGAAAAGATGGAGGCGCCGGCGGCAGCGCGCCGAATGTGCTGATCCGCGTCGCGCTGCGGTCCGGCGATCATCCTCTGCTCGAAGTCAGCGTCACTGCTGAAAATAAAGAGAAGCTCTTTCTGATCGATCCGCAAGGAGGTTCGCTGACGGTCAAAGCCGACGGCGGGCGCGGCGGTTCGGGAGGAAAGGGTGGCCGCGGCGGAAAAGGCGGATCCGGCGGCATGGGAACTCCCAGTGGCAGCAACGGTTTGGATGGCCACGACGGCCGAAATGGATGGGATGGCGCAAACGGTAGAGGCGGAAGCATTCGCGTGGCGTACGATCCGGGAGCAAAGCCCTATCTTGGCCTGATTCATCTATCCAATTGGAATGGACCCAAACCGACATTTGACGAAGAAGCCGTCGCGCAACTCTGGTGAATCTGTTTGTGTCAGTAGATCAGCTTCAGCGAAAACTGAATTTGTCGGGAAGTGCCGGCAGTCCGGCTGATAAAGCCGAAGCCGGAACCGCGCACCGTGTTGGATGGCAAGCCGAAATTCACAATATTGAAAAGATTGAAAAACTCCGCGCGAAATTCCAGAATTCCCAGTTCATTTTTTCCGCGCCGTCCGAACGACGTGTCCTTGATCAGCGCGAAGTCGAATTGATGAAACGCCGGCCCGCGAAACGTGTTGCGTCCCAGCGTCCCGAACCGTCCCTGGTTTGGTCCTGTGCCGCCTGCAACGCCGATCGGAATCGAAAAGAAATCCTTGTTGTTCGCGCCCATCCCAAAATAATCCTCGCGAATAGTGCGGCCCGTCGAAAGTTGCGGCATTGTGAGCAAGTCCGGCCGGTCTGCGCCATTGAGTCCGACTCCCGTTTGCTGCACTCCTGAATACACGGAAAACGGCGCCCCGGACGAGATGCTCGTGATGTTCAGCAATTGCCAACCGGATGTCACGCGTTTGCTGATTCCATCCAGAAAATGAACTCGATCGAACGGTAACGCCTGAAACGCACTCAATGAAAGTCCGTGCCGGATATCAAACGTGGACGGCCCTTTGTCCTTCTCGGGTTGAAACGGATCCTGCGGCGGCGCTTGAATGATCGCGCCTGCATTCGCTGGCAGTCCTCCCAGCAGGGCGCTCGCGTCATCTATCGACTTTGCCAGCGTGTAGCTCGCCTGAAAACTCAATCCGATTCGCGCATTATTCTGCGTCACGCTCGTCTGAAGCGAGTGGTAACTCGAATGCGAGCTGTTGCTCATGATCAACAGCGAACTGTATCCGCCAGTGATGTTCCCGGAAGAATCGAATTGCGTGTACGGCGCAAACTCAGGGCTCGCTCCCAAAAAGCCATTGGGAAAAAGCACGGATTGCAAGTGCACTCCCGCTGTTCCGACGTACGATGCGCTTAGTTTGAAGACGTGAAAGTCCCGATCCAGCCCCGCAGTCCATGTTCCGATGTACCCGTTGCGGAAATTCCGCGAGATCACTCCTGCCGTGAGCGGTTGCACCTCGTGCCCGGGCGTCAGCGCAGCAAGGTCATTCTGGAATCGTTGAATATCTATCGGAGTATTCGCCGCCACTTTCGCTGTATCACCCGACGCAAAAAGCAGCGCGCCCGTCGTCGTGTACGGCTCTGGCAACGTAAGCTGCGTGACGCTCGTGGAAAAGGGCACCGGAACGCTCTTCAGCGCCGTGGCATTTGGTTGAAACGCCAGCGGAATTCCTCCCGTCACAAAATTGTCCTGCCACAAATTCGGGAGCACTGTCGTAATCGCTCCGCCGGCGTGTAGCGTCGCCGTCTGCGTCAACGCGTAATCCGCCGCAACTCGCGGCCCGAATCCTTTCTTGTCCAGTGGGAACACCGGCTGTGGATTGTAGAGAAATGAAAGCCGCGCACCCGGCGCAAAAAAAGAAGTCTGTTTTCCTGATGCGTCCAGCGGCTCAAGAATCGACGTTCGGTGTTTTGCTTCTTTGATTCGGCTGTTCAGTTCGTAGCGCAACCCGTACGTTAGTGTCAGCTTCGGCGTCGCTTTCCACGTGTCTTGAAAATAAAAGTTGTACGCCTCTCGCCGCACCGCCGCCACGTCGAACCGGTCGCCTCCCGGCGTCAATCGGTAAAGCGCTGTAATCGTGTACGAAAACGGCGTTGCCGTCAGCAATCCCGTCAGCGAATCCGGCAACGCGCCGCCTGGTTGGATGTCATGCGTTCCGCTCGCAGACGGAATGAACACCGGCGAATACGCCGTGCCTCCGCCGAAAGTGTATTCGCCGCTTGGGTTAGTGCCGAATACCGTGGAGTCCCTGTTCCAGCGAATCTCCGCTCCCCACTTGAACGAATGTGCGCCGCGCGCGTAAGTCATGTCCTGTTTGAATTGGTACACGAGCCCGTACGAACCGAAAATCGACCCATCCGCGCTATTAAACGTCTGAAACGATCCATCGCCGAACCCCAGCGCGACGTCCGAATGATTCGTTGCCGGAAACACAGGCGTGCTTCGAACGAATCCGAAAGAAGTCGCCGAACTCAAATTCGGAGTCACCGTCCTCGTGTAACGAATCGCCCCGCTCCGTTGATGATCGAAAAAGTTCACGGCAAACGTCGGATCGACCGCCGTCTGGTCCGGATTCGTCGTCGGCCCCCGCACTTGATTCAAGCTGAATCGCGCAAAGAAGTTCGCCTTATCCGAAATTCGATGGTCCACCCGAATTGAAAACTGGTCCGTGTTTGTGACAACTTTCGATGAAGTCGCAAACGTCCGGTCTCCAAATGGCCCATTCGGAAGATTCGGCAGTGGATACCGGTTCAAAATCGGCACAATCGCCGCGTTCACCGGAACCGTCAGCGTATCCGTCGTGCCGTCAGAAAATTTCAGCGTATCGACGCCCTGGCGCTCCAATGCCGTCGGAACCGCAAGCACTTGCGTCGTCCCAAGCACTTGCCGGAATCCCTGATATTCCCCAAAGAAAAACGTTTTATCCCGCCCCTCATAAACATGCGGAAGCGCCACCGGCCCGCCAATCGTCACGCCAAACTCATTCCGCGCAAACGGAGGAATCCGCCGCGGATCGACTGCATTCGGATGATCGAAAAAATTCCGCGCGTCGAACGCCGCGTTCCTCACAAATTCGAACGCGCTGCCGTGAATCTGATTCGTCCCCGACTTCGTCACCACGTTCGTGAACCCCGCCGCGCCATGCCCGATTTCCGCCGGCATCACTCCGGAGCTTGACTGCACCTCCTGAATCGCATCCACGTTGAAATTTGAAAACGTCGCGCCGCCAAGCTCCGGATCGCTCGTATCCCCGCCATCCACCGCAAACACCGAAGCCGTCCCGCGCTGCCCATTCACCGCAAACTGCTGCGTGAAGTTCGCCGCGCCGTTCGTGTCCGTCATCGTCCCCGCGGCAAGCAAAAGCAATTTGCTGAAATCGCGCGTGTTCAGCGGCAAGCTTGACACTTCGCCCGACGAAAGGTGCTCCCCGCCGCTCCCTTGTGCTGTCGCAGCGCCTCGCAGAGCCAAAGTCTGGTCCTGCGATGACAAAATAATCGACGCGTTCAGCGGCGATCCATCCGACACGGCATAAGGCGCCGCCAGCAACCACGTCTTTCCTTCAAACCCGACTGACAGCCGGTATTCCCCCGGCTCCAGCGCCGCAAAATGAAATTCTCCCGCCGCGGAAGTCTTTGCTTCGTACTCCCGCCCGTCCGCTATCGCATGCAACTGCACCGTCGCCCCGGCAACAGGCTTGCCGCTTGCATCAAGCAAGACTCCTACCCACGAGTTGGCGGCATATGTCGCGGAAGAAAACGCGAGGCCTAGAAGCAGAAAACAGAGAACACGAGCAAGCGATGGTCGGGTCATGAATTGGCCGCAACAGTATAGCCACGAACTGCGAGCAATGAGCAGCAGCCCTGCCCTGAAAGCGCCCCAAAAAATAATGCTTGACATATTCCGATATGGGAATATATTTGGACCATGGCACGCGCTTCCACAACCTCCGACGCCTTCAACGCCGTTGCCGAGCCTCGCCGTCGCGACATCCTTAACTTCATCGCGATGCAGGAGCGCTCCGTCAGCGAAATCGTCGATGCGCTCGAACTGGAGCAGCCCTCCGTTTCGAAGCATCTTAAAGTGCTGAAGGAAGTCGGTCTTGTCGAAGCGCGCAGGGAGGGACGCCAGATGCTCTATCGAGTGAATGGATCGGCGATTCGCCCGCTGTGGGAGTGGACGAGTACGTTTGAACGGATGTGGCGGCACCAGTTGGCGAAGGTGAAAGAGAACGCGGAGAAGAAATCGGATTTGTAGTTGTTCGCCTCATTTTTTTTGCAAACAAAAAAGGAGAGAGTAATGCCGACGGCAAAACAAGCAACTCACGCAAGCATCGAGGACCTTACGCTGAGCATCACCGAAGAAATCCACGTGCGCGCGTCCATTCAAAAGACGTTCGAAGCGCTTCTCGAACAGCTCGGGCCTCTCAATGAAGCTGGTGAAAGCCGCCCCATGCCGATGATCCTGGAAGCCTGGCCCGGCGGCCGCTGGTACCGCGATCTGGGCGATGGCAACGGCCACTTCTGGGCCAGCGTGCAAGCCATCAAGCGTCCCACGCTTCTCGAATTCAGCGGCCCGCTCTTCATGTCCTATCCCGTCAGCTCCAATCTGCAATATCGCCTTAGCGAAGAACCCGGCGGCACCCTGATCAAGTTCCGGCATCTGGCTTTGGGCCTCATCGAAGACGAACACCGCAAAGGCGTCGTTAAGGGCTGGGCCACGATTCACGCCCGCGTCAAAGCGGCCGCTGAACGCGCCAAGCCGAATTGAAACTGGCTCCAAACGGGTCCGTAGTTGTCGCAGCGGAAAGAAGTACCAGTCACACCATCAAAGGGAGAATCACGATGTCGATTGCACAAGCTATTTTGAAGGAGTTCGAAGGGCAAGTTCCAGTAACCCGCAAATTCCTGGAGCGTTTGCCGGAAGACCGCTTGACCTGGAAGCCGCATGAAAAATCTCTGTCAGCGGGCCAACTCGCTTTGCATCTTGCGCGCACCCCCGGCGGCGTCATCCGGGCCCTGCAAAACACCACCGCGCAGGCTCCGGACTTCGCCAACATGCCGCAGCCTGCCAGCCGCCAGGAAGTTCTGCAGGCGTTCGAGGAAAGCGTCACGACGGCCAAAAGCCTGCTGTCGGCTATGGATGACCAGAAGCTCCAGGAAACCTGGCGCTTGCTCCAGGGCGACAAGGAATTGTTCGCCATGCCCCGCCAGCAATTTATTCGCGACGTCATGCTCAATCACTGGTACCAGCATCGCGGTCAGTTCAGCGTCTATCTCCGTATCCTCAATGTGCCCGTGCCGGCGAGTTGGGGCCCAAGTGCCGATGAGCCGGCGCCGTTTGTGCAACGGGCTCAGTCGGCGGCCTAGCCGTTCCTCAAGAGGATTCCAATGTGTCCCGCGTGCATGTCAACTACAGCTCTCCTGCTCGGCGGATTTGTATCAACCGGGGGCGTGGCAGCGCTCCTTGCAAGGCTGCGTTTCAAACGCAACACCAAAAAACTTTCCGGCGGTTAATTTTTCAGCGGTTAAATTTCAGGAGGAATCATGAGTGAAGCAACGTTCGAGCAAGCCAATCTGCAAATCAAGTTGTACGACCTCCGGCGCGAGCCGCGTCTGCGGGAAGCGAGGGAATGGTTTTCCGATCATTTCCATCCGCAAAACCTGGACGACGTGATGCAAATCTGTCCGCCAGGCACCAGGGAAAACGCCCACATGCGCCAGGTCCTCACCTACTGGGAAATGGTCGCCAGCATGTCCAATCGCGGCCTCGTCAACGAAGATCTCCTCTTCGAAAACGGTGGTGAAGAGTGGGCCGTGTTCCAGCAGGTGAAGCCAGTCCTCGCCGGCTGGCGCGAGATGTTCGCCAGCAAAAAATTCCTCGGCAATCTTGAAGCTCACTGCGCGCGCCTCGAAGCTTGGCGTGAAAGGACCAGCCCCGGCTCCAACGCCGCCATCCGCAAAGTCATTTCGCAAATGCGCGAAGCCAAGCAGGGCGGCAAAGCCGTCGCGGCATAACTTCAGCGCCACCTCGAAACTTTAAAGTGACAGAGAGGAAATCTAAATCGATATGAGATATCTCAAGTTCTCGCTGTTTTTCTTGCTGACCGGTTTTGCCGCGTTGGGAACTTCTGCACAGGAAATGAAGTACGCGCCTGTCAGTGAGTACCTGATGCCGCAAGACGCCGAAATTGCTCTGGCAAAGAGCGCTGCTCCTGACAACATCTCCGGCAAAGCCACGATCAAAGTCCTGACTGCCTCCGGCTTTCAGGTCGTTCATGAAGGCGACAATGGATTTGTCTGCCTGGTGATGCGCGGGTTCGGGGCGCCAACTTTTACGCCCGCGGACCTTCGCAACCTCGTCTATGACTCCAAACTCCGCGCGCCTATCTGCTTCGACCCGCAAGCTGCGCAAACGGTAGTGCCTTACTACGAACTCCGCCATAAGCTCGGCCTGCAAGGTAAAACCCCGGACGAGATCGCAAAGGCGGTTTCGGACGCTTACTCCACCGGCGCCTTGCCCAAAAGGGACAGAGTCAGTTTCGCGTACATGTGGTCCGCGGACCAGATTCTTGGCTCCGTCGGCCACTGGCATCCTCATATGATGGTTTTTTCCCCACACTACGAAAATTCAATGCTCGGCGGGAACCAGCCCGGCGCTCTGGGTCCGTTCGTCACAGACGATGCTGGAACGCCGTTGGCCGTGGTGGTAATCCGGGTCGACGACAGCTTCGCGATCAAGGCACGGCAATAAACTCGATTAAGGAGAATCAGAAATGGCAACAAGCGCAGCAGCAAGCAGGAAAGTCGTATCTCACAACGAGTGGATCGCAGCGCGAACGGCATTCCTCAAAAAGGAAAAGGAATTCTCGCGCCTCCGCGACGAACTCAGCAAACAGCGCTGCGATCTTCCCTGGGAAAAAATCGAAAAGAACTATGTCTTCGATGGCCCCAACGGAAAAGTTACCCTGGCCGATCTTTTCGACGGCCGCAGCCAGCTGATCGTCTATCACTTCATGTTCGGCCCAAACTGGGCGGAAGGGTGCCCCAGCTGCTCCTATCTCGGCGATCACTTCGACGGGATGTTGCCGCACATCAACGCGCGCGACGTCAGCTTCACCGCCGTCTCCCGTGGCCCCATGCCGCAAATTGCCGCCTTCAAAAAACGCATGGGCTGGAAGTTCAACTGGGTCTCGTCCAACGGCACCGATTTCAACTACGACTATCACGTCTCCTTCACGCCGGAAGAGCGCGCCAAAGGCAAAGTCCATTACAACTATTCCGAAACGACCTTCCCCAGTGAAGAAGGCCCCGGCGCAAGCGCTTTCTACAAAGACGAGGCCGGCAACATCTTTCACACTTACTCAACCTACGCTCGCGGGCTCGACATTTTTCTCGGTGCGTACAACTTTCTCGACATCGCCCCGAAAGGCCGCAACGAAGAAGGTTTGAAGCATTCGATGGCCTGGGTCCGTCATCACGACAAATATGAAAACAATCAAGTCGTCGACGCCAAGGCTCAGTATGTTGAACCTGCCAAAATCCACGACTGCTGTGCGAACAAGGAACAAGCCTGAAACCTTCCCCGCAGCGCCCAAGCAAAAAGGGGCCGGCAGTTTTGCTGGCCCTTTTTTCGCCTCATCCATTTCTAATCTCGTCCCCGAGCCCGAATTTTCCTCACATCGAGAAATCATGGACGCCGCTCCCGCATTGAATAGACAATAGTGTGTTACTCCAAGTCGCACTCTTTCGGAGCGGAAAGCTTTGCGGACAAAAAAACTTGCCGGAATGCTGTCGGCAAACATTTTGCTTTGTGCCATCGGCGCCTCGCATCTTTCCGCGCAAACTCCCACAGCGCCGGCCCCTGCCGACCTGGCCGCCATCACCGAGCGCGGCATTCTGCTGAACGAATACGATCAGGCCGCATGGCACGCTTCCGACGCCGTGCAAACCGCCAATCCCAAAACCGTTGAAGGCCAGCACTACATCGCCAAAAAAGAAAATGGCCGTTGGACCGTCGTCTTCGGCAAACTCACTGCCGACAAAAATCTCTTCGAAATTCACTACGAAGCCGTCCAGCAGGAACAACCTCGCGAATTCCGCGTTTCCCAGGAATATGCTCAACGCGCCGACAACAGCTTCTATCTTTTCGCCGCCCGCGCCATCGAACTCGCTCAACATGAGTTCCACGGCGAAAATCGCCCCTACAACATGGCCGTTCTGCCCGCCCCGCAAGACCAGCTCTTCGTCTACGTCTATCCAGCGCAAACCAAGGCGCGCGTCTATCCGCTCGGCGGCGATGTCCGTTATCTGATTTCCGCCGATGGCACGAAAATCGTCGGAAAGCGCCAACTCCATAAATCCATCCTCGAAACCGGTCCACCTCCCGGCAACGGTAAGAAGCTCGCAGCAGGCTTTCACACCCATATCCTGAGCGACTTACCCGAAGACACCGATGTCTTCCACGTGCTTACTCAGGATCCGCGCGTGCCGGAAATGGTGGCTACGCAGCACTTCCTTTTTCAGGTTCTCACTAACGGCTCCATCACCCTCGAAAAAACCAAGAAATAGCTGGACTCGCCGCTTCGGACGCTGCTTCCACGCAAAACTGCAATCCGCTGCATCCAGAAATTCGATTGGACGCCGTCCCACCGCGCGCCTAGAGTGCCACTCTGGGTTACCGCCCTCTGTTCCGGTCGGCACCCTCTGGGAAGTCGCGTCTGCAACTTCGAACGCCAAAGAGGCCATCGCACTCCGTTTTTGGTAAGACCTATGACCGCGGCAGCAAGACCAACGCTTTTTAAGGTACCCTCCTCGTTCGTGAACTATCAGCTCGACACGGCTTACGACGAGATGTTTGAAGCCAGCGGTTTGCCCCGCGAGCACTATCGCGCCTTGCATCAAACACTTCTCGGTCTGCCTCCTGAAGAGCTGCGTAAAAGCCAGCAAGCCGCCGATCTCACCTTCCTTCATGAAGGAATCACTTTCACCGTCTACGGAGCCAAAGAAGGTACCGAAAAAATCTTTCCAAACGATCTTTTGCCCCGTATCATCCCCGCCAAAGAGTGGGCAAAAATCGAAAAAGGTCTGACCCAGCGCGTCACCGCTCTCAATCTTTTCCTCCGCGATATTTACCACGAAGGCCGAATCCTCGCCGAAGGTATCGTCCCGCGCGAACTCGTTTACAGTTGCAAGCACTTCCGCCGCGAAATGCGCGGCCTCAACGTGCCCCGCGACATCTATGTCAGCATCTGCGGCACGGACTTGGTCCGTCTTCCCGACGGTACGTTCGCCGTCCTCGAAGACAATCTGCGCGTTCCCAGCGGCGTCAGCTACATGCTCGCCAATCGCAAAGTCCTCAAGCGCGTTTTCCCCTCGATGTTTCGCGACTACGGCGTCTGGCCCGTCGATCACTATCCGCAAGCGCTGCTCGCGACGTTGCGCTCTCTCGCACCTGAAAATTGTTCCTACCCGCAAGATCCGACCACCGTGCTCCTCACGCCCGGCGTTTCCAACTCCGCCTACTTCGAACACACTTTTTTGGCCCAGCAGATGGGCATCGAGCTCGTCGAGGGCCGCGACCTGCTCGTTCACGACAACATTGTTTATATGCGCACGACCGCCGGCCTCCGCCGCGTCGAAGTCATCTACCGCCGCGTCGACGACGATTTTCTCGATCCCCTCTGTTTCCGTACCGATTCGACGCTCGGCGTGCCCGGCCTCTTCAACGCCTACCGTGCCGGAAACATCACGCTCGCCAACGCCATCGGCACTGGCGTCGCCGACGACAAAGCCATCTATGCGTACGTGCCGCAGCTCATCAAGTACTACCTCAACGAAGACCCGATTCTCTCGAACGTTCCCACATTTTTGATGACCAATCCTTCCGAGCGCCAGCACGTTCTGGAGAATCTCGAAGATATGGTCGTAAAAGCCGTCGGCGAATCCGGCGGCTACGGCATGCTGATCGGTCCTCAAAGCACGCTCCAGCAACGCGAAGAATTTCGTGCGCGAATCCTCGCCGAGCCTAGAAATTACATCGCGCAACCGACTCTTTCGCT
Organism: Candidatus Acidiferrum sp.; assembly: GCA_035295625.1. Classification (GTDB taxonomy): domain Bacteria; phylum Acidobacteriota; class Terriglobia; order Acidiferrales; family UBA7541; genus Acidiferrum. Next base: position 31,683 of record DATGIS010000032.1, read on the forward strand.
TTCCTGCGCTCCCTGCCTCATCGACGGCGCCGTCGAATCCCGCCACATCGATTTGCGTCCTTACATTTTGATGGGCGAAAAAGTCACGCTTGTGCCCGGCGGCCTTACGCGCGTCGCTCTTCGCAGAGGTTCGCTCGTCGTCAATTCTTCGCAGGGCGGCGGCAGCAAAGACACCTGGGTCTTGCGCGAAGGCGAAGTCAGCGAAGACCTCGCCGCCGACGCTGCGAAATTGAAAACAATTGCCCGGCAGGAAGGCAGGCTCGCGTAAACGATGCGCCCACCTAGAAATTACTATGCGGGCTCTTTCCAGCGCGAAGCCGGCATGCTTTCGCGCGTTGCGGACAGCCTCTACTGGATGAGCCGTTATCTCGAGCGCGCCGAATTTACCGCCCGCCTCGTCGATGTCGAACTTCAGCTTTGGCTCGACCAGTCGCCGGACGTTGGCGCAGGCCGCTGGAGATTCGTGCTGGAAGCGTTGCGCGCTCCGGGAGTGCAGGGCGCCGTCGATCCAACGCACCTCGTCAATACACTGGTCTTCAGCCGCAAGAACCAATCTTCCATTGTTTCGTGTATCGCAGCCGCGCGCGAAAATCTGCGCCAGGTGCGCGAACAATGCAGCACTCGCATGTGGGAACAGATGAACCGCCTTTATCTCGAAGTGATGGACTGGAAGCCGGAAGAAGGCTGGGTTTTGCGCTCGCATGCGTTCTTCCAACTGGTTCAGGAAGGCGCTCATCTCTTTCAAGGCGTCACCGACGCAACGATGAGCCACGGAGAAGGCTGGCAGTACATTCAGCTGGGCCGCTATGTCGAACGCACCGATACGCTCGCGAAATTAATGACAACTCACTTCGCGCGTATCACGCATCTGGCCGATCACGCCGTGGAAAATCCGGAATACCTCGAGTGGGTCGGCTTGCTGCGCGGCTGCACCGCGTTTGAAGCGTATTGCAAGGCGCACACCGCGGAAATTCGTCCGTTGCGCGTCGCGGAATTTCTTCTGCTCAATCCGGAATTTCCTCACTCCGTGCGATTCTCCGTCGATCGCGTGAATGCCGCGCTTCACATCATCGGCGATCTCACCGAGCGCCGCGCGAAACTCCCCACGAGAATCGCCGGCCGTTTGCGCGCGCAACTCAGCTTCAGCCAGATCGAAGAAATTATGTCAGGCGGCGTGGCCGCTTATCTTCAAAGCGTCCTCAACGAGTGCGGAGAAATTCAGTCCGCGATTCACGACATTTATTTCGACTACCCGATCGAAACGGAACTCGCGTCATGACCTACTCGATCCGCCATTCGACAACTTTTTGCTACGAGCCCGCGGTCGGCGAAAGCGTCATGGAAGTGCGTACGCAGCCGCGCAGTGACGTCCGCCAAAGGTGTCTTACCTTTTCGCTCGACGTAAGGCCACGCGCAAACGTGATGCTCTATCGCGATTTTTTTGGCAACGCCGTGCATCATTTCGATATTCCCGGCCGCCATAAGGAAATCGAAGTGACCGCACAGGCGATTGTGGACGTTTCGCCTCGCACGGATCTGGACGGCGCAACTGGAAGTAATTGGGAGGAATTGGACGAGCGCGTTTCCGAAGGCGATTACTGGGAAATGCTGGTTCCGAGCCAGTTTGCATCGCCGACGGAACTCCTGGAGAAATTGAAATCGGAACTTGAATTGAAACGTCGCGATATGCCCTTTGCGTTGTTGCAGGAATTGAATGCGCGGCTCTACGAATTGTTTGATTACGCCACAAATACAACCAACGTGAATTCGCCGATCGATGATGCGTTGCGTTCGCGCAGCGGTGTGTGCCAGGACTTTGCGCATATCATGATTGCGCTGGTGCGTCCGCTGAAAATTCCGTGCCGCTACGTGAGCGGCTATCTGTTTCACGCGGACACGGCGCACGACCGCTCTCCCGCCGGAGCCACTCACGCGTGGGTCGAAGCGTATCTGGGCGAATTGGGATGGGTGGCGTTCGATCCGACAAATAATTTGTTGGGTTGCGAGCGGCATATTCGAGTGGCCGTGGGGCGGGATTATGCGGATGTTCCGCCGACGCGCGGTGTGCATCGCGGCGAAGCGGAAAGTGAGTTGCGCGTTTCCGTTCTCGTGATGGAAGTGGACGCGCCGGCGCCGGAAGAGTTGCCGCCGGCGATGATCATCCGCTCGCCGCGAGATAATGCTGCGCGAGCAGCGGCGGCGGAACTCGCGAGCCAGCATCAACAACAGCAGTAGGAATTTCCCCCATCATTTTGCGAAAAGCCTCGAATGGAATTCGAGCGAAGCGGGAAGGTGTGTCGCGAAATATTGCCAGTCGTGACGGCCCGGGTAGAGATGAAATTCGTGCGGAAGTTTTCGGGACGTGAGAGCGCGATCGAGCGCCGTTGCACCGGCTTCAAAACCGAAATCGTCCGCGTCGCCGCAATCGAAATAGATTTTTAGATTTGCGAGTGCCGCGGTCCGGGACATCGCGATGGGAGAATTGCGTTCCCAGAATGCGGCGTCGGGAGGATTGCCGAACGTTCCGCCGAACACGCGTGCGCGCGGCGAGTTTTGCGCGGCGCCGCTTCCGAGAAACGACGGAAACCTTTCGATGAGCGCGGCGCTGTGCGCGCTGGCAGCGGAAAAAAGTTCCGGGTGGCGAAATGCCAGATGGAGCGCTCCGTAACCGCCCATGGAAACTCCGGAGACGGCGCGATTGGCGCGGCCGGGCTTGACGCGGAATTTCTTTTCGATGCCCGGCAAAAATTCCCGCACGAGAAAATCCTCGTAGCGGACTTTTCCATCGTGCGAGTTGATGTAGAAGGTTGCGCCGGCGGCGGGAGTGGCGATCAGGAATTCGCCGAGCTCCTTTCTTTCCCAAAGATCTTCGACCAGATTAAAGCCGCCGGTGTGAACGAACATTTGTTCGTCATCGCCGAGTCCGTGAAAGAAATAGAGAATCGGATAGGTCCGCGATTTGTCGGAGTCGTAGCTGGGCGGAAGAAGAACGCAGTAGTCCACAGCGTGTGCGAGGATTTTGCTGAGGAAGGTGTTACATGCGACGCGGCCGGTGGCCGCATTCGCAAGACACGGCACCAGCAGAAAAAATAAAGCGCAGATCAGCAGTCGTTTCGTCGTCAACGTGTCGCGCTGGAATCCATTGGCGAACTTCTTGGTTCGCCGAACGATGACGAAACTTTGGAGATTGTGAGACCTACTCATAGCGGAGGGCCTCGACGGGATTGAGTTTGGCGGCGCGGGAGGCGGGGTAGAGGCCGGCGATCAAACTGACGGCGACGGCGAAACCGATTCCGAAAAGAACGAGCCAGAGCGGCACACTGGAGATTTCAACACCCGGGAGATCCTGGCGTTTTAAATAGATGTTGGTCGCGAGAGTGAGAGCGCGGCCGATGAGCCAGCCGAGAATCACTCCGGCGATTCCGCCGACAAAACCCATAACGCCGGCTTCGACGAAGAAGAGGCTTTTGACATCGCTGTCGGCTGCGCCGAGAGCTTTGAGGACTCCGATTTCGCGGCGGCGTTCAAGGATGGCCATGACGAGCGTATTGACGATGCCGAGAGTGGCGACGGCGAGCGCGAGGCTGGCGAAAAGACCGAGGAGAAGATCCAGAACGCGGAAAAAGATTTTGAGACTTTTGGATGCGTCGAGAAGCGAGAACGCGCCGAAGCCCATTTTTTTGACGGCGGCTTCGATGTCGTCCACGTTCGATGTGGATTTGGCGCGGACGGTGAGGCTGGCGTAAGTCGGCTTGGACGGACCGCCACGAACGACGTCGCGAAGGTCATTGACCTGAGCGGCGCGAAGCGATTGCGCGACGCCGATCGGAATCAAAAGGCGGCCGTTGCCGTAGCCGCCGAAACCGGAAGCGGGTTCGGTTTCAACGATGCCGATGATATTTAGCTGCTTTTCTTTCGGAACGATACTGAAGCCGCCGGTGCCGTCGTCAAGCTGCTGGCGTTCGGCATAGCGAATGGCGAGCGTTTTTCCGACGAGAGAGGCGGTGTCGGTGGAAAGTTCCTTCGCGAATTCGATTTGAAGAATTGCTTCGTCGGAAGTTTCGCTCGAAAAGAAATTTCCTTTCATGCCGTCGAAGGCGCCGCTGAGTTTGGAAGAGAGCGGCATGCCGGCAACAACGGTGGGAAAAGGCTTGCCATCGAAGCGAACTTCAGTGGGAAAGCGAATCTGCGGGAAAACTTCGATGACGTTGGGAAGTTTGGTGATTTCCTGACGCGCATCTTCGTCGAGGAGACGGGTTTCCGGCTTTTGCGATGCGGCCGCGGGAGGGCCACCGCCCCGCAAATTGAGTTTCGGGGTAACGAAAACGGTGTCAAAGAGGCCGCTCTTGGTGAGGCGATTGCTGGCGAGTTGTTGCAGGCCGACGCCGAGAGAAAGCATGGCAACGAGAGAAGCGACACCAACGGCGACGCCAAGCGTCGTGAGGGAATTGCGAAAGATCGCTTCGCGAAGATTGCGGACGGCGAGTTCCGTCATGTCGCGGAGCTTCATTGTTTGACTCCGGTGGTTGCGCCGTCGCTCAAGAGTTTGCCGTCGCCCATGATGGCGAGGCGGGAGGCGAATTTTTCAGCGAGAGGACGCTCGTGCGTGACCATGACGATGGTCATGCCGAGGGTTTCCTTGATTTCGATGAGAAGGTTCATGATGTTTTCGCCGGTGGCGGAATCGAGATTGCCGGTGGGCTCATCGGCAAAAAGAATTTTCGGACGATTGACGAGCGCGCGGGCGATGGCGGTGCGCTGCTGTTCGCCGCCGGAAAGTTCGGCGGGACGGTGGGCCGAGCGCTTATCGAGTTTGACGCGCTGCAAGGCTTCGGTGACGCGCGCGTCACGCTCAGCGTGATCTACTTCCGCGAGGCGAAGGGGAAGCTCGACGTTTTCTGCGAGGGTCATGCGCGGGAGAAGATTGAACGATTGAAAGACCATGCCGATGGTGTTGCGGCGGTAGCATGCGAGTTCGAGGGAAGACAGGGCGGCAAGATTTTTTCCGTCGGCGTGAATCGCGCCAGAGGTAGGCCGATCGAGGCCAGCCATGAGATTGAGAAGAGTGGATTTGCCGGAGCCGGAGCTGCCAAGGAGTGCGACGAATTCGCCGGTGCGGATGGTGAGGGAGACATCGTCTACGGCGCGAATGGCGGAGGCGCCGAGGGTATAGTGGCGGGAGACGTGGTCGAGCTGGAGGGCGATGGGATCGGTTGGGCCAGGAGTTGTGGTCATGTGAATGTTGGATGCGCGCTCAGAGAGTACTACGTTGGAGCCGGAAAGTTGTGTCAGCGGCAGGGGGTACACCCCGGGTGTTTTTGCAAAGAGTGCGCAAGCGATTGAAAAATAAGGAGATGAGTTGCCGTGTGCGGCAAAAGAGCGTGCCGTTCGTGCACCCCTCGCAGAAATCCCTCGGGGCAAGAAAGAGTGAAGCAAAGAGCAAAAGAGCAAAGGAGTTTGAGACGGGGAGGGCCACGCCGCCTCCGGGGAGTTTGTATGAGTATCAAACGAAGGAGGTTGCGGGCGGAGGCGTTTGGATGAGCATGAAAAGAAGCGAGTTAGGAGTGCAGGGTGCAAGGTCGAAGGAATGGAATCGGGGATTGGGAGGCTGGCGAATGGTTCACCCGTGTTGTGATTGGCCTGGGTGAACCGTTGACCGTTTTGCGTTTGGCGAAAGCCCGTAGAGGACGGGCTCGTGGCGAGTGGCAGCGGCTGACCAAAATTCTTGGAAGCGGCCGCGCGGAGCGACGTGAGTCGGAAGCTCATGCACAACGTTAGAACGAAAAGAGATTCGAAACAATTGAGCGAAGAGACGGATTTGGAGCAGCTGTACTTTGGGGAGTGGAGAGGTGCGGGGGCGGTGGTTGCAGAGGCACAGAGGTCACAGAGAAGAAGAGGCGGGAGATGGGATTTAAATGAGGGAGAGTGTGGCGCGCCTACGGCACTTGGCGTTTTTTTGGACAGGTTCCCAGCCCTGACGGGCTGGGCTAAAGTATGGCGCACCTACGGTGCTGAAAACAGTCGGGAACGTGAATGAAGTGCGAATGAAGGAAGTGAACCGAAAGCGCGGGGATTTGGTAGAGCGCAGAACGCCGGCTGGAAGCCCTTCGACTTCACTCAGGACAAGCCGGCGGTACAAAATAAAATCGACGGCGTCGGCGGTGTGACTAAGTTGGCGGTGGTGTTAAAGCGAGAGGCGCGGAAAACAGAGAGCACAGGGAAGAATGAGATGCTGTCGTTTACGCGGCGGAGAAGCTGGACGTTGGCACAGACTGAAGTCTATGCCACCGTTTTTGCGTTGGAGGAAAGCGTGAAGAGAGCGATGGGAGTGTTGGCGGCGGTTTGTTTGATGGTGGGAGCGGAAGCGCGGGGGCAGAAGCCGCCGCTCTTGCCGGAGAAGGATGTGGCGGCTCTGGCGAATGAGATCAGCGGAGAGACGGCGAAACGGAATCTGGAAGGGATTGCGCGGTTTCACCGGCAGCGCGGGTCGAAGGGATTTCATGAAGCGGCGGAGCTGGTGGCGCAGCAGTTGCGGGCGTATGGATTGAGCGATGTGGCGATTTTAGAGTTTCCGGCAGATGGAAAGATTTTTTATGGAACGCAGAGATCGCGACCGGCCTGGGATACGGAATATGCGAATTTGTCGGAGGTTTCGTGGATTCGAGGTTACAAAAAGGACGCTCACACCATGTCGCATATCTGCTGTGGTCTTAAGGCCACAGTAGCCAGCTCCGAAACAGACCCCGTTGTGCTGGCTGAGGACAGCATTAGCGATATTAATCTCACGTCTGAGCTTGTTGATGTCGGCGAAGGAACGAAGGAAAGCGATTACATCGGCAAAGACGTGAAAGGAATGATTGTGCTGGTGAGTGCGCAGCCGGGGGCGGTGCAGGATTTGGCGGTGGGGAAGTATGGCGCGGCGGGGATTGTAAGTTATGCGCAGAACCAGAAAACGGCATGGTCGGGAGAAAATCAGGATGCGATTCGGTGGGGGCATCTCAACACGTTTTCTCCAAACAAAACATTTGCGTTCATGGTATCGCTGAAAACGGCCCACGGATTCAGGGAGCGGCTGGCACGCGGAGAGAAAATCATGCTGCAGGCGCACGTTAAGGCGGGGCAGCATGCGGGGAATTATGAAGTTGTGACGGCGACGATACCGGGGGCGGATGCGAAGCTGAAGAACGAAGTGATTGCGTTCAGTTGCCACTTGGATCATCAGCGGCCGGGGGCGAATGACAATGCGAGCGGATGTGCGGCGATTCTGGAAGTGGCGCGAACGCTGCAGAAGTTGATCGGAGAAGGAAAGCTAGCGCGGCCGGCGCGGACCATCCAGTTTTTCTTTCCGCCGGAGATTGAGGGGACGCTGGCGCTGCTGAATGGGAAATGGTCTTCGTTCGAGCCAATTAAATATAAGGATGAACGCGAAGGAATTCACGTGACGGATGCAGCGCCGATTCCGGATGCGGATTCTCCTGTGCTGCTTCCGGGACCGGAATTGGCGAAGCGGATCAAGGCGGTGATTCACATGGACATGGTGGGAGGAGGGCCGGAGACGAAGGCGGTGTTTCACGTGACGCGCGGGCCGATGAGTTTGCCGAGTTTTGTGCATGACGTGGCGTGGGCGTTTGCGGATTGGGTGAATGAGGAGTCGTACCAATTTGCGGCGACGGGGAAGGCGGAGTATCCGATGGTGGCGCCGGAGGGCGGGAAAGAGCCGCTGCGGGCGGAGTATTCGGCGTACACGATGGGCAGCGACCACGATGTGTATCAGGATTCGTCGTTTGGGATACCGACGATTTATATGAATGATTGGCCGGACCGGTACATTCATACGAATTTCGATGCGGCGGCGAATATCGATGCGACGAAATTGAAGAGGGCGGCGTTTATTGGGGCGGCGAGCGGGTATTTTTTGGCGTTAGCGGGATTCCGAGACGCCAGCTCTATTGAGGCTCTCACAGGCAAGCCATATCCTCGCGGCATTGTTCTGGGATCGTTGAATCTATCAAAGCATGACGAATGCATTGTCGGCGAGCAGTACGGGAACCACTATAGAGATGTACGAAAGTCGATTGAGGGTTTTTTGGCGACCACGCTTCCTAAACCGCAGTACGAGATGGTCGGAGCGCACTGCACATGGTCGGCATCTCCGGAAGGCAAGCTTGCGTTTATTCGGGCGAAGGGAATCAAAGGACCGCTCGCGGTGTTTGGGTACGACTATTTTGCGGAGCGTGCGAAGGCGGCGGGGATTGAGACGCCGAAGCTGTTGAGTTATGAGGGATTGTGGGGTGGCGGGGAGGAGTACGCGTATGAAGTGTTGAATTTTGCGGATGGGAAGAGGAGTGCGCAGGAGATTCGGGATGCGGTGTCGGCGGAGTATGGGCCGGTACCGTTGGAGATGGTGGTGGAATATTTGAAGGCGCTGGAGAAGATTGGGGTGGTGGAGGCGGTGAAGTGAAGGAACTAGCTGAGTGTGTGTCCGCCGCCTTTGGCGAGGTATCGCTTTCGAGAAAGCGAAGCCCGCACCGCGGACGAATTGGATTTGCTGTTCTTTCCGGCGTGTTCTCGTTGTGCTTCTGCGCTCCGTGCCTTCCGCAGTCGTCTCCGCGAGTCCGCTATCTACATTTCGATGAAGTGCGGGAAGTGGTTGGAGAATTTCGAGCGCTGGGCGAAACGCTTCCCTTTGAGGATAGCGAGGAGTCGTGGAGTCGCTGGCTTGCGGCGCAGGACGCGGAGACGCGAAGCCGGATTGACGAGGGCGTGGCCGACTCGATCAGCAACCTGATTTTGTACGGGACGTCGTTTACAAGCCTGCCGCGAGTGGAGAGTTATGAAGAAGCGGCGAAGGACGACGCGCTGGTTCCGCTGGCGCGGCAGCGATTGATCGCGTTCGTTCGCGCGGTGGCACAGGCAAACTCAGGCGAGAGGATGATGCTGGCGAAGTCATTTTTGGCGCGGCAGAAAATTTCGAGCGGCGAAACAGAAAAATATCTGGAGCAGAATCTGAAGCGATTTGTGGAGGCGCAGCGGGAGTATCAGAAGAAAGTGGATGCCAGCGCGGGACAGGCGGATGCGGGAGAGGCGCTCGGCGTGCGAGGAACGCTGTTTGCGGATCGCGGATTGTCCGTGGATACGTCGCTGCTGCCGAATTTTGCGTTGGAACGAACGCTGGCGTCGATGTTGAAAAAAGGTGCGATCCGCGCAGGGTCGATGCATCGCGTGGCGATTATTGGGCCGGGGTTGGACTACGCGGACAAGCGCCGCGGGTACGATTTTTATCCGCTGCAGACGATACAACCGTTTGCGGTGGTGGATACGCTGGCGCGGCTGGGATTAAGCGACAAAACGGGCGTTGCGCTGACTGCGTTCGATTTGAACCATACCGTGCTCGACCACGTGGATCGGCTGGCACGGGCTGCGCGGCGCGGGCGCGGTTACACGATTCAACTGCCGCGAGATCTGGCGGCGGATTGGAGTCCGGAGGCGATTGAGTATTGGCGGCATTTCGGAGAGGGGATTGGGGCGGAGGTTCGTGCGATACCGATTCCGAAATCATTGCCGCAGGCGGTGACGCGAGCAGTGCGGGTTCGGCCGGAAATTGCGGCGCGAGTGAGTTCATTGGACTTGAATGTGGTGGCGCAGACGGTGGATTTGGCGGAAGGCGCGGGTTACGACCTGATTGTCGCGACGAATGTGCTGGTGTACTACGACCGGTTTGGGCAGGCGGTGGGGATGGCGGGGATTACGAGGTTGTTGAATCCGGGAGGGATTTTCCTCTGCAACAATGCGCTGCCGGCGCAGCATCCGCCGGAATTGAAATATTTGGGACGGTTGAGCGTGGCGTTTAGCGCGAGCCATTCGTATGGCGATGATGTGGTTGTGTACCGGAAACAATAAAGGCTGGAGAGTGCGGGCGGCGCTGCGGGACGGAGCTGGGTGGGTGTGCTAGCATCGGAAATTGCGCGTGTGGGTAGCACGACGCAAGTAAACGGACAGAATGACGACGACAATGAAGGCGTTGCGGAAGATGCAGGCGGCGCGAGGGCTTTCGATGGAGCCGGCGCAGGTGCCGGCGATTGGGCCGACGGACGTGCTGGTGCGCGTTGCGGCGGCGTCGATTTGCGGGACGGATTTGCATATTTATGGATGGGACCGATGGTCGCAGGGGCGAATCAAGCCGCCGGTGACGCTGGGGCATGAATTTTGCGGCGTGATTGAACGCGTTGGCGATGAAGTAGCGATGCTGAAGGCGGGCGATTTCGTCAGCGCGGAAATGCATGTGAATTGCGGGCACTGCCATCAGTGCCGCGTGGGCGAAGCGCATATTTGCCCGAATGTGAAGATTATCGGGATCGATCAGGACGGTGCATTTGCGGATTTTGTGAAAATTCCGGCGGCGAACATTATTAAGTTGGACGCGGCGATACCGGAACACTATGGAGCGATTCTGGATCCGCTGGGGAATGCGGTGCACACGGTGCTGGCGGGGGCGATTGCGGGGCAGAGCGTTTTGGTGACGGGCTGCGGCCCGATTGGGTTGATGTCGATCGTCGTGGCGAAGGCGTGCGGGAGTTCGACCGTGTTTGCGACGGAGACGAACGAACACCGGCGCGCGATGGCGAAGAAAATGGGCGCGGACGTGGTGATCAATCCGGTGGCGGAAGATGCGGTTGGGAAAATTTTGGGCGAGACGGCAGGGACGGGCGTGGATGTGCTGTTGGAGATGAGCGGGAATCCGACCGCGATACAGCAGGGATTTAAGGCGTTGCGAGCAGGAGGGCGGGCGTCATTGCTGGGGATTCCGACGGAGAGCGTGCCGCTGGATTTGGTGAACGACGTGATTTTCAAAGGCGCGACGGTGCAGGGAATCTATGGGCGGCGTATGTACGATACGTGGGAACAGATGACGGCGCTGCTGAAGGCGGGGCGGCTGAATCTGGATGCGTTGTTTGACGAGCGGATCAGCCTGGAGAAATTTGAGAGCGCGTTTGTGAAATTGCAGAGCGGGCTTGCGGGGAAGATTTTGTTGTATCCGAACGGACTCAGTCACAACTAGCGGCGCTCCCGGAGCGGGAAGTGCGGAGAAAATCATGTCAGACACAGCAACGCAAACGACGAAGCAAAATGCATTGCAGTACGTCACAGATCAACTGAACGAATTGAGGGCGAAGGGAGTGGCGCCGAAGCTGCGCGTGTTGGAAGGCGAGCAGAAGCCAGTTTGCATTTTTGACGGGAAGGAAGTGATCAATCTCGCGTCAAATAATTATTTGGGATTGGCGACAGACAAGCGGCTGCGAAAGGCTTCGATCGAAGCGGTGAAGAAATTGGGAGTGGGCGCGGGAGCTGTGCGGACGATTGCGGGGACGATGCAATTGCACATGCAATTGGAAGAGCAGATTGCGAAGTTCAAGAATGTGGAAGCGTGCGTGGTGTTTCAGTCGGGATTTACGGCGAATGCGG